>NZ_JRPL02000001.1 GCF_000765905.2 Helicobacter trogontum
AAGTGCAGTTACTGCTTCTTCTAAATCTTTTGATTTAGATTCTAGTTCTTTAGCAAAGCCTTGACTTGTATAAAGCATCTTTCGAATCTCTTCACCTAAAGTGTTTGTAACTATATCTACTCTACCACTTGCATCTTTTACTTCTGTAGTAAAGTCTAAACTCACATAGCTATCAAATACTCTTGCGATTTCATTTGTATCGCTTCCTACTTTTTTCTCTAAGTCATCTAACATATGATTGAACACATTTTTTAATTCATTTAGCTGTGGATTATGTGGTGTTTCTATAATCCTTGCTCTAAAGTCTCCTGCCTCTATTGTTTTTGCAGTTTCTATTGATTGAGCAACCGCTTTAGAATCTTGTTCTAATCCAAGTTTTGTTTTTTCAATGTTTTCGTTAATAGCATGAGCCATTTCACCTATTTCATCGCGTGAATTAATTGTAAGAGGTTGTGGGGCAGTTTTGACTTCGTGGTTAAGATACTTAAAGAATGTAACAAGAGAATCTTTGATCGCATTGATTGGATTTGTAAAGAATCTAATGAAAAAGAAAATTGCTATAGCACCTAACACAATCGCAATTGCTGCTAAAATCATTGTCTGCACAAGGCTTTTAGTGATGGCAGCTGCATAATCAGCTTTATCGACAGTGACAACCATTGTCCAACCAAATGGAAATTGTTTATAGTATCCAAATTTATCAAGCACTTGCCCATTTCTCAAGGTCAAATAATAATCAATAGAGCCTTCTTTGTTTTTTGCAAGTGCACCTTTGAGGGTATCTTCCACTTCTTTTCCTGCTCCACTTTTGACAAATTCCATGTCTTCATGTAAAACAATCGATCCATCTCTATCTGTCAAAAACACACTCATTGAAGGTAGTTCTGGACTCACAAAAATTCTCTCTTGAAAATTGTTGACATTAATATCAAAACCAACAACACCAATAAACTTCCCATCTTTAAAAAGTGGTGCAGTAGCAGTCACAAAACGCTCACCTTTATACCTACCTATTTCACTTGCATATACAGATGTGATAATGCCTGCTTGTTTTGCTTTTGTCTCCACATACCATGGTCGCTTACGCAAATCTTTACCATCTACATCTTCCCACTCTGCTGAAAGCTTTGTTGTGCCATCTGGACTATAATCATACAAAATCGCCTTTCCATCGTCCTCATAAACAACAAATACCAGTGGATACTTAACTAGTGATGAAACTGAGCTCAAGAGAATTCTTTGCTGCACAATATTGTTTTTATCAGTATTAACAATATCTCTTGCCAATACTCTCAAATGCTCTTGGCCTTCATCAACCATGCTAATATATATGGTGCGATAAGCTGATTCTAATGTCTGCATTTGAATGCTATGATACAGCTGTGCTACGTCATTCATCGTCTTATTAAAATTAAAAAAACTAATGATAACAATAATAACAGAAAATAGTCCTACTGCTCCAAGGGTGAGCTTTCCGCTTAATGAACGAAGCATTATTAATTCCTTATATATTAAAATCTAAAGTCCTTATTTTTATGATTCTATGTTGCAAAATCATAAATTAAATAGGGAAAAATTCAAAACTCTGCATTATAGCATAATAATACAACAAGTATGGTAAGTTACTATTGTCGTAGTTAATTTGCATGGGCTAGATGAAGGATTTATATAAACATTTTATTGAAGCTAAATGATGTAAAAAGTGGATAGGCTCATAATAAATAAACCATATTATTTACAAACAGAATATTTCTATCTGTAGTTTTCATGTGATTTTTTGCATGTTATTTGACATGTTTTCTATGGTATAGTTTCCTGCAAAGCTCGTGTGCAGGATTACAGGTGATGACATAATGATTTGCATTTGTTTGTTTTACTGACATATTGAGCTTCTTTTTTCCTATTTGCAGAGTATAGCGATTATTTTGCCATGTAAACGAAAAGAATCGTGTGTTTATTTGAGCATTTTGTAAGAGTGTCTGTAGAGCTTGTGTATCTAGAGGTTGCTTTTGTAAAAACGCATAGTATGCCGTTTGGTTTATCTGTTGTTGTAAAGTTTGAATGTGTAACCCTGCTTGGCGTAGAGCTAGGGCTTCTGTTGTATAGGGCTTTAACATGATAGTAGATAGTATTGAAAGCAAGATTATAAAGATTAAAACCTCAAGCAGACTAAAGGCACATGTATGTTTGATTTCTAATAAGCCCTTCATTCTTTAATCTTTTTTAAATCTTATGTCTTTAAAATCTGCAGGTAGAATCTTGCAAAAACGTTTATGTAAGAGACAATATGTAGCAGCAAATCATAAAAATAATATGACTACATGCTTATTGCATACATTCTTTTACGTTGGCTTGAGCCCAATATCCCAAGCTGTTTGCGATATTTTGTAATCGTTCTACGCACCATTTTTAGTTCAAACTTCTTTTCTATTAGTTCCAATATCTTTATATCTGATAGCGGCTTTTTCTTATCTTCATTTCGTATGAGTTCAAGCAAGAAATCCTTAATACTTGCATTAGAGGTATCACCATCAACAGCAGTTGTAAAAAAGCTTTTAATGGGGAATATGCCACGATTACATTCTAAGAATTTATTTGCAATAGCACGAGAGATTGTGCTTGGTGAATGTCCAAACTCATCGGCTAGATCCTTAAGCTTCATAGGTTTTATTTCTCCACCCATAAAGAAATCATATTGATATTCAATAATCATAAGTCCAATCTTGCGTATCGTTGCCTTACGCATATCGAGTGCATCAACAAGATCTCTTGCCTCTTTGAGTTTAGTTTTAAAATACGGATTTTCCTGTGCATCTTTAAAATGCGGTTTTTCAATAATCATACTTGGGTAATAGGAATCATTAAGGCTTAATTCAATACTATTTTCTTCTTGCGTAATGATAATATCAGCAATGACTGCACTAGAATCTTCATGGAAATCAAGGCTAGGAACACGCCTAAAACCACGAATAACTTGCATAACTTTGTCATAATTTTTATACTTTTTGTATTTTATGTGATTTTCAAGATTCTCTATAATCCGTAAAGCAAGATCATAATCCCCATCTTCTAAATCACTTGCATCAAGCTGAAATATAAGGCTCTCTTGTAAATCTCTTGCACCAATCCCCCCTGGCTCTAGGTGACAAAATCGTTTTCGCACCCTCTCTACCTCATCGCTATCACTCTGTATGCCAATATGTTCTAAATCAGCTAATAACTCTTCCATGTCACAATCAAAAAAGCCCTCACTATTGAGATTATCAATGATACTGAATGCAATGTCTTGGCTTCTTTTTGTTGGAAAAAGTGGGGGATTGATTTGCTCTTGCAATGTTTCGATAAGTCCTTTTTCATAAATCGTAAGCAGTTCAATCTTATCACCCATCGAATTTTTAGTATTATGCATACCTCTTTGCGGAGATTTAAGTGGTGTGAGTTTTGTTTGTAGGCTTGAAGTAAGTGCTGATTGAATCTCTATATATGGGTTATCCTCACTAATTTTACCTAGCGTTTCTTCTAGCTCATTAATAGGGCTTTGGAGAATAGGCAACCAACTTTTTAGCGTTGATGATAGTTTTGACTTAACAGCGACATTCTGCCTTAACTTTGCCATTGCAACACACGCCTTTTTAGAATCTTAATTGTATAATTGTAGCAAAAAAGTAGAATTTTCTTGCTAAAAATCACTTAAGTCTTTCTTAAATAAAATGGCGTAAAACCCCATGTTTTAAATCACTTATCCTCTAGCAGCAAGCTTATTTATTGCCTCTGCATTCAATTCATCCATGTGAGTTTTCATCACACGAGAATACATATCAACAAGCCTATTTGTCTCAATCATGCCTGTCATTTCTAACACCGCATTGACATTGCTTTTTTCTAAAAAGCCTTGCGCAACCGCACCACTATTATAGGCGAGATTTGCCCCTGCCAAACCTTCAGAATCTGTATTATTAGGCTCCTTTCTCTCTTCAATATAAAGACTACCACCAATCTTTTTCAAAAACTTCGGATTATCAAAAGTAACGATGGCTAAACTCCCACCAGCAATATTATCAGCCATGCCCTCATTACTAAGCTCTTTAAAGCTTATATTTCCATTTCCATCTACACTAATTTGCATATTAGCATTCATTAAGATTCCGCCCTCATTATCAATACCATCACGCGATAACACATGGAATCCCTCCTGTGTTACAAGATAGCCATCATCACTTATGCTAAAACTACCATTTCTTGTATAGGCAATGCCATTTGGTGTTTGCACTGCAAAAAATGTATTTGGAGCTTTTAATGCAAAATCGAGCGTATTTTCTGTTTGCTCCATCGCGCCAACACTAAAATCTGTGTATTCTTCTGCTATTATAGGGACGCGAGTCATTGTGCGGTTTATAAACTTCGCTGCTGCCTTTGTCTCATCTGGTATAGGCAAAGTATCTTGGTGTCCTTGCACCATACGCAAAAAATCGCCGATTACAACATCATCACGTTTAAATCCATTTGTATTAAGGTTTGCCAAATTATTTGAGATAACATCGAGTCGATTAAACTGCGTAATCATACCGCCTGTTGCGCCATAATATCCTGTTTGCATGTTTCTATCCTTAGAAGTATTTTACAACTATAAGCAAAAAACTTTCCATTTTTAAGATGTTATCTTGATCTCTGTATTACGTGGAGAGATTTGGAGAGAGAGTGGATTATATTGATTGTTTCTATCATTGCTATTGGCGTGTGCATGAGATATTGTATGTAAATTGATGGTATCTAACTTCTGCATTGCGTATGAATTAGATGAATTTGGAGCAAAATTTTTAGATTCTGTGTCCTTGTCATGCCAAATCTTGTTTAAAGGCAAGGTATCTTTTTTGGAATCTGGTTGTCCATGATTTATTTGTTTATATGCACTCATGGCGTTTTCATGTCTGATTTTGCCTATCGCGGCTCTGCCTATCATCGCTGCATTATCGCTACAATATCTTAACTCACTCATCAATAAAGTCTTATGAAATTGCGCTGTTAATATTTGTATCTTTTCTCTTAACATCGAGTTTGCACTCGCACCACCAACAATAGCAAAATGCTTTATGTGATCATTTTGTTTCATATAAAATTTACATTTATGGATAAGATGGGTGGTAGCACTCTCTTGCAATCCTAATGCCAACGCCTTTGCTTCGATACTATTTTTTATCTGATTTACATATTCATTTTTGTCATATAATTGTGAATCTTGTATAAGATTTTTTAACGCCATCTTTTCAAGTTGCAATCGAAACGCATTTTTTAAACCAGAAAAACTAAAACATTGCATATTTTGATTAATAAGCGGAATAGGTAGGGCTACTGGAGCAATGTTTTCGCTCAAGGCCTGTTTAGCTAGAGAATCTATAATCATACCACCTGGATAACCAAGTCCTAACATTTTTGCTGCTTTGTCATAACACTCCCCAAAGCTATCATCAAGTGTATTTGCAACAACTCGCATATCATTATAGCTGTAACACTCAATTAGCATAGTGTGCCCACCTGATACAAGTAAAACGCAAAGAGGGAAAATCTCTTTATAAGATTCTATAAAGAGAGAATAAATATGCCCTTTTAAATGATTAATGCCTAATAATGGAATCTTTAATGAAAGGGATAAAGCTTTAGCCATCATCACCCCCTCTAAAAGGGAAATAGATAAACCTGGCTCATTTGTCACCGCAATATAGCTTATATTGCTAAAAGAAAATTTTTGTTTAAAATTATTTAATAATTGGACTAAATCACGTGCAAAAAGCCTTGAGGCGAGTTCTGGGACAACCCCACCATAACAACTATGAGAATCCTCTTGGGAAATTTTTTCATGCCACAAAAGTTTTGCATTATTGCCATCTGTGTAAGCTAGTGCACTATCATCACAACTTGATTCAATACTTAAAATCCGCATACTTTCTCTTTAATTTCTATATTTTCTTTATTGCTTTAATGTATAATTGTATCAAAGAATAAGCGTTTCTATGTAAATTTATGGGAGGTATGATATGTTTGCAGAATGGGAAGAGCAAAAGGGGATAGTCCTAATCTATCCACATATGTTTTGTGATTTTAATGCAAATTTAGAAGATGTGCAAGAATGCTATGAAAGCTTGATTACAGAGATTCTAAAAGTTGAGCCATTATTCCTTATCGTGCATCCAAACGACAATCAAGCAAAAACACGATTACAAGATTTTCTATCTATGCTGGAAACAAAAGCATATCCATGTAAAATTATTGAATTAGAAAGTAATGATTTATGGGCTCGAGATAGCATCGCAATCTCTGTTAAGAAACAGCAATCACAGGTTTTAACGCAAATAACAAATGCAGTCTTGGGCAACAAAACAAAGACAAATACACTTGGAATCTTTGATAAATTTATCAACCACGCAACAGAAAAAGAGCAAAGCTATGCAAACTTTGGCTTTAATGGTTGGGGGCTAAAATATCCCGCAAACCTTGATAATCAACTCAACAGCAAATTACATGAAATAGGCTTTTTTGAACACATGGAAACTCATGGTATGATACTTGAGGGTGGAAGCATTGATTACAATGGTAATGGACTCTTGCTTACCAATACTCAATGCTTACTTGAGGCAAATCGTAATCCACATTTAAATCAAGAAGAAATTGAAGAACGCTTAAAAAATGCGTTACATGTAGATAATATTTTATGGCTTAATCATGGGTTTTTACTTGGCGATGATACAGATAGCCATATTGATACACTCGCACGATTTATCAATGAAGATACCATTGTTTATATCAAATGTGATGACTTAAATAACCCGCATTTTAGTGAGCTAAATGCTATGGAGCATGAGCTAGAACAGCTTGCAAAAACACATAATCTAAAGCTTGTAGCACTACCATTTTGCGATTATGCAGTATCGCAAGATGAAGATTCTCCTAAATCTGGAAATGCTAAAAACCAAGCTGCAAATAGCCTGCCCACTAAAAATCTTCCTGCAAGTTATGTGAATTTTTTATTTTTAAATCAAAAAGTTTTGCTTATGCCAACTTATAATAAGCCTACAGATCTTGCTGCATTGCAAACACTTAAAAAAGCTTTGCCTGATTATAATGTCATTGGCATAAATTGCGAAGCGTTAATACAACAACATGGGAGTCTACATTGCATTAGTATGCAAATTCATTAATTTGTATGGATTAGGGTTTGTAATTGGTATTTATAATAAATTGCTTAGACTACATTCTTAGATACAATCTAGTCAATAAAGCGGTTGTATATATACCTAAAAATCCTATAGAATCTAACATCTACTTAAACCCAACAAACAATCAATTAGCCTAGTTTTTATCTTTAGAAAATAAACCTACACTCTGCATAATTAATATTGCATTTATAAAAATTAGTAATAGATTGCTAATTTTTAAGATAAATCTCTATCCACTTTAGAGTCTGACTTAAAATTTCATGATGCAATAAAACTTACATCTCCGTTCTTTAGTGCAAGATCGCTATATAAACTTCATATAATTCCAACTAACAAGCACGCAAGCCTGCACTAACCTTTCAAAAACCCTACTTGTCATTCCTAGCTATTTTGAGAATATACAATGAGTTTATATGAAGTCTAACTCAATGCCTTCAATCCTACGCTAGAGGCAATAATCACGCATACACAAAAAATCTTTAAAAATGATTTATCCTCCTTAAAAAATATAATCCCTACAAGCACACCACCAGCAGAACCAATACCAGTCCAGATTGCATACGCCACACCCATAGAAATCTCTCTCATAGCGATAGATAAACAACTAAAGCTCCCAGCTAACACTACAGCAAGACACAGAATATAAAGCTTATTTTTGGTATCAATAATCTTTTTCATCGTCCATACACCAGCTATTTCAAACATACCAGAAATAACAAGTAAAACCCAATATATCATTTATCATCCTTTTTAAAATCTAGATTATATGCTTGAGATTCAACATGAGTTAATCTCTCTTAGAAGTTGTATCGCTCAATGTAGAATCTACTACAATAGATTCAAGCTCTTCGGGCAAATGATCATGTATTTTTTGTATAGTTTCGCTCTCCTTTACACTATATTTTAAACCCAAGACACCCAGCATAAGTGTTGAAATCAGAGCAATTTTTGCCAACGAAGCCTCTTGCCCAAACACCACAATCTCAGCGATCACCACACCGCCTGTACCAATACCCACAAACACACTATACACAATAGCAACCTCTAGCTTTTTCATCGCCAATACCGCACAAGTAAAGGAAAAAGCAATGCCAACACCTGTTAAAACCTTCAAAGGCAATGTATCAGCATATTTTAGTCCGCTTACCCACGCCACTTCACAAATTCCGCCAATAAGAATTAAAATCCATGCAAGATTTTTACTTATTATAATTTTTTGAATCATGCTTACACCTTTTTATTATAGTTTAGAATCTAAACATGCTGCCCTACTATTACGTAGAGCTAGATTCCAATTTCAAATCTTCAAAACTTTGATTTTGTCCTACAAACACGCACAACGCCTTGATAAAACGTTCAATTTCTACATTTTTTTCCTCCCAAGTCTTACCTATTACGCCTTGCAATAGCCAGAAGCCATCAATCCCAAGCGATAAAAATTCGCTTAAATCACGCATTCTGCTTTTTTTTACCTTACTTGCTTGCGTGGTCTCAATGCTTTGCAAGATCAGATAATGTGTATGCTCTTTGAGATTTTCAATATAACGCGTAAAAAGTGTATTTTGCGATGTAACCGCATATAAAAACATATCCTCATAAAATTTACAAAACTGCTTATTATAGGTATTATCAATGCAGTATGCTTCAAATATTTTACGCATCTTAGATTCTAGGGTTTTACAAGCATAGAGCTCTTTTTCTGTCTTATAACGATAGTTTTGGGCGTCCCTACAAAGTGCCTCATATACAAGAGCATCCTTATCCTTAAAAAAGTGATAAAAGGAGCCTTTTGAAATATGATGATTCTGCAAAAATTCATTAAGTGAGAAATGCAAAATGCCTTTTTGATATAGCATAGGAATGGCAACTTGCAAGATATGATCTTTTGTCATCATTATATCTTCTCCATTATATACTTAAACAACTTTTACTTATTTTAGTTTGGAATAGCTATCCTACAAATCAAAATCTTTCGACGATAAAACCTACATAAATAACTTGAAAAATCTCACAAAAAACTTCTCTCAAGGTATAAGGCTGATAAAACTTCTCATGGAACTTAAATCCCATATCTTTTTATTCAAGCGCAAATAAGGTTTTAATCAACAATTGATACAAAAAATTATATCATATATTTCTTAATAAAACTAAACTAATGGTCTAATATATTAAAGAATTTAGAAACTAATCTTTAGTCTTAAACCCTAGAGAAATAACGCAAAATTAAAGAGAGAAAAACATTCTATATTGGCTATAAAAAGCATTTAAGCTTAATTTATTTTTATTTTTTAAATTATATTGGCTTTAAGTGTTTGCAAGATTTATGATCTTACACAACATTCTTATATGCAAGACTACAGGCTTAAAATATCAAAAAACAAGTTTTTATAACAGGGTTACGATGTAAAAAATCATATTATTTTATATATGTAGTATTTTTTGGAATGATTTTTGTTTATGTTGGATTGAGACTTTATGTCTTTTCTTGTTTTGTATCTGTAACTTCGGTTACAGATTCTTAACCTCGAATAATATTCTATTACAAACTTTCATAACATTGAGTTTAAAGACTTTATTTTTATATTAATTAGATTTTGCTACAATATAAATCTTTTTTGACCCTTTCATCTAGAGGCCAAGGATACCGCCCTTTCACGGCGGAGACGAAGGTTCAAATCCTTCAAGGGTCGCCATCTTATCAAATATATTTAGCTAGCATAAGGCAAAACTCAAACAACATATAAAACTATCGATTAAGATCTTAAATCCTCCATGAATCTAAAAATAAACATGAAATATGTAACTACATAATCAAATAATAAATACAACAAGCCTTAGGGTATATAAAATTGCAATTAAGTCATACGCAGATAGTTTAAATATGTGGTGCATCTCGATATCTGTATATATATGAATTGATTGGATAGATAAAAATTTTATGTATAGTTTCAAAACTATGCTGTTATCATTAAGCTAGAATATGCTGCTCAAAGCTATAAAGCAGATAGAAACTATCTTAAGCTGTGTTTAAATATGGCAATCTTTAAAAATCAAACCGACTGCCATATTATAATTCAACAACACAGATTAAATTTTGGTTACTTCTTAGATTGATTGTTAGGGTTAAGCTATGCACCTCTATTCCCTTGAGCTTGAGAATATTGTCTATTTACGCTAGAAGTTCCCTTATTTACATTCTGCTGATTTGCAGAATTATCTTGAGGAGTTATCTTACCACTCATGCAAAATCCTTTCATAAAAATTTAGATAATATCACACATTAAGACAATATAATCATAAAGTTGGTATTAAGCCATGCAATAATCATGCAAGAAGAAGAAAAAACGATTTATCAAGAGTTTTATGCGATTTTTATGAATTTTAGTAAAAAGTTTTATCATATATTTAACTCTAAACTTTTATACAACATTAATGCACAACATCACCATAAAATGAGTTAGTAATCAAAATAAAAAAGAGTGAAAAGATATGAGGGAGACACAGCTCCCCAAGAAGATTGACACTGCAGCTAAACCAGTAAATCTTAAATCTTATCTTAAGAAGTCTAGATTTTTTGCAGACCGTATCATAAAAAGTGCCTATAAAGGCAGTCAGATAAAATTAATTGCTACGTTTATCCATAATTTCCTTAGCAATATTGCTAGGCACCTCACCATAATGGTCAAATTCCATTGTATAAGTGCCTCTACCTTGTGTTGCTGAACGCAAATCGGTAGAATAACCAAACATTTCAGCCAATGGCACAAACGCATTAACAATCTTTAATCCCATTCTATCGTCCATAGAATTAATCTGCCCACGTCTGCGGTTTAAATCACCGATAACATCACCCATATACTCTTCTGGCACTTCTACTTCTACTTTCATCATAGGTTCCAACAATACAGCATTTGCTTTACGACACGCGTCTTTAAACGCCATTGAACCTGCAATCTTAAATGCCATCTCGCTTGAATCTACCTCATGATAACTTCCATCATAAAGCGTTACTTTACAATCTACCACTGGGTAACCAGCTAACACACCATTTTGCATTGCTTCTTGAATACCCTTGTCAACAGCTGGGATATATTCTTTTGGAATTACACCACCGCTGATTTCATTTACAAACTCATAACCACTACCTGCTTCTTTTGGTTCAAGTTTAATATGCACATGTCCATATTGTCCACGACCGCCAGATTGCTTTGCATATTTACATTCTTGTGTAACAGTACCTCGGATGGTCTCCCTAAAAGCAACCTGAGGCTGTCCAACTTCTGCTTCAACGCGGAATTCTCGCTTTAACCTATCAACAATGATTTCAAGATGTAACTCTCCCATACCGCCGATAAGTGTTTGACCAGTTTCCTCTTGTGTGCTTACCCTAAAGCTAGGATCTTCCTCAGCAAGCTTACCAAGCGCTACTGCCATTTTCTCCTGATCTGCCTTTGTCTTTGGCTCAACCGCAATGTGTATAACTGGCTCTGGGAACTCCATGCGCTCTAAAATCACAGGATTTTTATCATCGCAAAGTGTATCACCTGTCAATGTTTCTTTCAAGCCAACAAAAGCACAAATTTCCCCAGCATAAACTTCTTTAATGTCCTCTCTCTTGTTAGAGTGCATTTTCAAAAGTCGCCCTACTCTTTCCTTTTTGCCTTTCGTAGAGTTATACACATAACTACCAGACTCCAATTTACCACGATACACACGCACGAATGTAAGCTGCCCAACAAATGGATCCGTCATAATCTTAAATGCAAGTCCTGCAAATTCGCCATCATCGCTAGATTCTACAAGCACTTCTTCTTCTGTCTTTGGCTCAATACCCTTGATTTCAGCAACTTCAGTTGGTGCTGGAAGATAATCAACAACCGCGTCAAGCAATGTTTGCACACCTTTGTTCTTAAAGCTTGAGCCACAAAGCATAGGGATAAGACTCATATTGTGACAACCTATCTTAATCCCTTTTTTAATCTCTGCTTCACTCAACTCTTCACCACCCAAGTACTTTTCCATTAAAGCTTCATCTTGTTCAGCTGCTGATTCTACAAGCTTTTCTCGGTACTCATTTGCCTTATCTACTAAATCTGCTGGAATCTCTTCTATGTCATACTTCGCACCCATAGACTCATCATTCCATACGATAGCTTTCATTAACACTAGATCCACAACGCCCTTGAAAGAATCCTCAGATCCAATAGGAATACAGATTGGTACAGGGTTAGCCTTCAATCGCTCTTTAATTTGTGATTCTACATTATAGAAATTTGCACCGATTCTATCCATTTTATTTACAAACACCATGCGAGGCACACCATATTTGTTCGCCTGTCGCCATACAGTCTCACTCTGCGGTTGTACACCACCAACAGAACAAAATACCGCTACAGCACCATCAAGCACACGCATAGATCGTTCCACTTCGATTGTGAAATCGACGTGCCCAGGAGTGTCTATAAGGTTGATTTGATGATCTTTCCAAAAGCAAGTGGTCGCCGCGGAAGTAATAGTAATACCTCTTTCTTTTTCTTGCTCCATCCAGTCCATGGTTGCTGCACCATCGTGTACTTCACCAATCTTGTGGCTTACGCCTGTGTAAAATAAAATTCTTTCAGAAGTTGTCGTTTTTCCCGCATCAATATGTGCAGCAATACCAATATTGCGTATCTTATGTAAAGGGGTTTTTCTAGCCATCTATTATCCTTAAACTACCAGCGATAGTGTGCAAACGCTTTGTTTGCCTCTGCCATCTTATGCACATCTTCTTTTTTCTTAAATGCTGCACCCTTGTCACTGGCTGCATCCATAAGTTCATTCGCCAAGCGTTCTATCATTGTACGTTCATTGCGTTTTCTTGTAGCCTCCAAAAGCCAACGAATAGAAAGGCTTTGTTGCCTCTCTGGACGTACTTCCACTGGTACTTGATAAGTTGCCCCACCTACTCTTCTGCTTCTCACTTCTACAAGAGGACGAATGTTTGTCAATGCTTTCTCAAAAACTTCAATACCTTTTTCACCGCTTTTTTCTTCAATTCTATTAAAAGCTGCGTAAATAATTTTTTCTGCTACACTTCTCTTGCCATCATACATCATCTTGTTGATAAACTTTGTTACAACTTTATTGCCATATATTGGATCGCCCAAAACTTCTCTAACGGGGGCTTTTCTTCTTCTCATTGAATCACTGCTCCTTATACTTCAAAATTATTTCTTTGCATCTTTTGCTTTTTTAGCACCATACTTACTGCGTGAAACAGATCGTTTTGCAACACCTGCAGTATCAAGTGCACCACGAATAATATGGTACTTAACACCTGGTAAGTCTTTAACCCTTCCGCCACGCACTAATACTATAGAGTGCTCTTGCAGATTGTGACCAATACCCGGTATATAACTAATGACTTCAAACTTACTTGTAAGGCGTACCTTAGCCACCTTTCTAATAGCTGAGTTTGGCTTCTTTGGCGTTGTTGTGTAAACTCTCGTGCACACACCTCTTCTTTGAGGGCACTCTACTAACGCTGGTGACTTTGTCTTTTTGACAACCTTTTTTCTTTCTTTGCGAATCAACTGATTAATTGTTGGCACACATCCATCCTTATAATAAAATTTACAAAACTTTTGGCTATTATACTTAAAAAATGTTTAGATTAAACTTAGGAATTATCCTTATTGTGTCTAATCATCACTTTTTTATCCTTATACAAGCCCGTTCCAACTGGAATCATACGACCCAAAACAACATTTTCTTTCAAGTCCTCTAAGAAATCTTTTTTCGCAGAGATACTTGCCTCTGTGAGAACTTTCGTAGTTTCTTGAAAAGAAGCTGCCGAAATAATAGAGTCGCTGCTAATTGCAGCACGAGTAATACCAAGCAAGATGGGCTCTGCAATCGCTGGACTCCCACCCATTTTCCGTATTTTTTCATTCTCTTCTTTAAAATGTCTACGACTAACAAGATCTCCTTCAATGAACTTTGTATCTCCGCTATCAAGCACTTTGTAGTAGCGAAGCATTTGGGATAAAATAACCTCGATATGTTTATCAGCAATCCCAACACCCTGTCTACGATATACTTGTTGTACTTCACCCACAACATATTTATGCAGCTCTTTTTCACCATTAATCCTTAAAATATCGTGACTACTAATAGTTCCATCGCTAAGCATCTCACCTGCATGTACAAACTCACCCTCTCTCACTAAAATCTGCTTCGACTTATCAATGAGGTATTCAGCCTGTCTACCATCATCAGCAGTAATCACAATCCGTTCTTTACCACGTATCGCCCTACCAAAACTCACATGTCCATCAATCTCTGCTAACACTGCAATATCTTTTGGTTTTCTCGCCTCAAATAGTTCAGAAACACGCGGCAAACCACCTGTAATATCTTTTGATTTTGCAGTTGCTTTTGGCACTTTAGCTAATACATCAGCAACCTCAACCTTCTCTCCATCACTCACGAGTAACACGCTTTTTGGCTCAAGGTTATAGACTATCTCTTTACCATTGCAATCCGTCACAACAATTGCAGGCTTATACCCTTGCGGAATGTACTCTTGCACAGTGAGTGATTTAATATGTGTTTTTTCATCTTCTTTCTCAATCACTGTCGTACCCGCTACAACATCATTAAATCGTATAGTTCCTGATTGCTCTGCAATCATAAGCGTGTTGTAAGCATCCCATGAAGCAACAACCGCATCTTTATCATTATTTTTATTTGAGATACGAGTTGTTTTTGTCACATGCGCATTATCTTCGGTCTCAATCTGAGAACCTCTAGCAATGTAATGTCTGCATGCCTCTCTATCATTGGAATCTGCAATCACCGCAAAAATACCCTTTTCTTTCACAATCATGCCAACGCTTACTTCATGGTATCTTTCCAATTCATCAGACACAAGGCGATAATATTTCACAACACCATCTGCATTCGCATATATATCTTGTGAAACTGGCTCATTGTCTTGGATATGCAATTCACTCGCATACGGAATGCGATTACCCACATTCCAGCCATCTTTTATAACATCTGCGATACTATCCCCAGCTTTCACCTTATAACCTGTGTTATGTGGAATATAAATTTTTCCCTCAATCTCACCAATAACACCTGCCAATTCTCTTTGTGCCGCAATATCAGCCTTACCTAGCTCATAGGTTTTTTGCTCTTTTGCACCTTTTAAAACTAAAATGATTCTATCATGTGCAGTTTCAACCTGCAACTCACCATCAAAAGGTGCTTTAATTTTTGGTTCAACAAGCAACACAGATGCATTTCGCCTATTTGCAATAATGTTCTTACCTTCCCTATTCTTATGGGTTTTGATATTGTAATAGCGAATAAAGCCTTCTTTATTGGCAATAATCTGATTTTCCTCTTGACTTCTACTAGCTGTACCACCAACGTGGAATGTTCGAAGTGTAAGCTGTGTTCCAGGTTCACCAATCGATTGAGCAGCAATAACACCAACAGAATCTCCTGTGATACTCATCTTACCTTCACCAAGATTAAGTCCATAACATTTAGCACATATACCACGAGGCGCTTTGCATGTAATAGGCGTACGAATATTTACTGCACGTACACCCGCATTTTTGATCTGCTCTGCAATCTCTTCTGTAATAAGCTTGCCCTCTTGTACCAATACTTCTTTTGAGATTCCATCATGCACTTCTGCAGCAGTAACCCTTCCTACAATACGCTCTTGTAACGTTTCAATCATTTCATTACCAACAGCAATATCAGTGATCTCTACGCCTTCATGCGTACCACAATCTTCCATTGTAATTTTCACATTCTGACTAACATCAATAAGCTTTCTTGTAAGATAACCAGCATTTGCAGTTTTAAGTGCGGTATCTGCTAGACCCTTTCTTGCACCATGCGTTGAAGTAAAATACTCAAGCACATTCAAACCTTCTTTAAAGTTTGAAATAATAGGTGTCTCAATGATACTACCATCAGGCTTTGCCATAAGACCACGCATAGCAGACAATTGTCTAATCTGTGTTGCACTACCTCTAGCTCCAGAATCTGCCATCATATAAATAGGGTTGAAACCACCTCTATCTTTTTCTACAATTTCCATCATCTCTTTTGCCATTTTATCATTCGTCTCTGTCCAAACGTCGATAATTTTGTTGTAGCGTTCTTGTATGGTTAAGGCACCCTGCTCCGCTTGAGACTGAATCTCATGCACACGCTCTTTAGATTCTGAAATCATTTTAGGCTTAGAATCTGGAATGATGATGTCTGCTGCCGCAATAGAAATACCTGCCTTAGTCGCATACCTAAATCCTAAATCTTTTAGATTATCAAGGAACACAGCTGTACCGCCGATACCACTCTCTTTATATACACAATCAATAAGGTTTGATATATCTTTCTTTTTCAGAACGCGATTCCACAAATGTGGCGATACAAAGCTTGGCAAGATGGAACGTAAGACCATTCTACCAGCAGTAGTGGTAATAACATGTCGTTCATGCACCACACGTATCGTGCTATGTATATCAAGCTCATCAAACTCCATTGCCATCTCAATTTCATTGAAATTTGAGAAAAGTTTGTGCTCCCCTTTAGAATCTGGCTTCTCAAGACTTAAGTAATAAAGTCCCAAAACCATATCTTGACTTGGCACTGCTACAGGTTTACCGCTTGCTGGTAGCAAAATATTTACTGAACTAAGCATAAGAATCTTACACTCTGCAATAGCCTCTTTTGAAAGTGGCACATGCACCGCCATTTGATCACCATCAAAATCCGCGTTGAATGCAGAACATACAAGCGGATGCAGCTGAATTGCCTTTCCATCGATAAGTTTTGGGTGGAATGCTTGAATTGACTGCTTATGCAATGTCGGTGCACGGTTAAGCATTACTGGATACCCTTCAATAATCTCTTGCAAACATTCCCAAACCTCATTGGTTTTTTGATCAATCATTTGTTTTGCAGTTTTAATGGTTTTTGCATGTCCTTTTTCTTCAAGCTTTGCAAGCAAATGCGGTTTAAATAGTTCAATAGCCATGTTTTTAGGTAACCCACACTGATCCATGCGTAAGTTTGGTCCAACAACAATAACGCTTCTACCAGAGAAATCCACACGCTTTCCAAGAAGGTTTTGGCGGAATCTTCCTTGTTTTCCTTTGATAATTTCTGATAAGGATTTCAATGGTCGCTTGTTTGCACCTTTCACGGCATTTGAGTTTCTACCATTATCAAAAAGCGCATCAACTGCTTCTTGTAACATTCTTTTTTCGTTGCGTACAATAATCTCTGGTGCATCTAGCTCCATCAACCTTTTTAATCGCAAGTTACGATTAATAACACGACGATATAAGTCATTTACATCACTTACTGCAAATTTACCACCATCAAGGGCTACCAAAGGACGTAGGTCTGGTGGCAATACAGGCAATACGCTAAGCATCATCCATTCAGGACGATTACCTGAATGCAAGAAGCTCTCCACGACTTTTAAGCGTTTAATGTATGCTTTCTTTTTTGCTTCAGAATTTGTAGAAGCAATATCTGCTTTCAATGATTCTAATAGTGCTACTAAATCAAGCTCTTCTAACAATTCTTTTACTGCTTCACCACCCATTTGCGCTTCAAATCCTGCGAGCTCAAATCGTCCATTAAGATTCTTAAACTGCTCTTCATTAAGCACATCATATTTCATGACTTTTTTGGTAAGCTCATTATCATAATATGCATCACCTGGATTTTTAACAATATATGCCTCATAATAAAGCACACGCTCTAAATCCTTCATTTTCACACCAAGCAATGTGCCTATACGACTAGGAAGTGAGCTTACATACCAAATATGTGCTACTGGTGTTACAAGTTCAATATGCCCCATTCTTGAACGACGAACTTTTGCAGTCGTAACTTCCACGCCACACTTCTCACATACTACGTCTTTATAGCGTCCTTTTCTATATTTACCACAATGGCACTCATAATCCCTCACTGGTCCAAAGATCTTTGTGCAGAACAATCCATCTCTCTCTGGCTTCAATGTCCGGTAATTAATCGTTTCTGGTTTCTTAACCTCACCTCTACTCCATGAGCGTATTTTCTCTGGACTTGCTAAAACTATTTGAAAAGAACTAAAATCTTTTGGTCTCTCTTTCTCTTTTTCACTAATTACTAAAGGTTCATCTTGATTCTCGCCATAGACATTAACGTCAAGTGCCAAAGACTGCAATTCTTTCGTCAAAACATAAAAAGTTTCAGGTATTGCAGAATCTCCAATAGGATAGCCTTTTGTGATTGCTTCATAAGCCTCTCTTCTTCCATTGACATCATCAGACTTGATGGTAAGCATTTCTTTGAGTGTATGTGCTGCACCATAAGCTTCCAATGCCCACACTTCCATTTCACCAAAACGTTGTCCACCAAAAAGTGCCTTACCACCAACAGGCTGCTGCGTTACAAGTGAATAAGGTCCAGTACTTCTTGCATGTACTTTTTCATCAACAAGATGGTGAAGCTTTAACATATACATATAACCAACATTAACACGCTCTTTGATTTTTTCACCAGTTTTACCATCATAGAGCTCTGTCTTACCATCCATATCAATCTTTGCCATTTCAAACAACTTATTGAATTTTTCTTGAGATATACCCTCAAATACTGGAATGGCAAATTTTACACCCTTACTCCAATCTCTTGCGTATGCAAGTAAGTCATCATGGCTTGCAGATTCTAGAATTTTCACTACAGAATCATCTTCATTAACAGCTTTTGCAATCTCAATCATTTTGGATTTAAGCTCTGCACTAAATTCATATTGAGATTCTCTTAATGTATCCTCAATCTGTTCACCAAAACGCTTACCAATCAGCCCCAAATGCACTTCTAAAATTTGCCCAATATTCATACGGCTTGGAACACCCAAAGGGTTCAAAATAATATCTATTGGCTTACCATCTTTTGTATAAGGCATATCAACTGCTGGCACGATATTGCTGACAATACCCTTATTACCATGTCGACCCGCCATTTTATCGCCGACTTTTAACTTTCTCTTTGTTGCGATATAAATCTTTACAAGCTTTACAACACCATTTGGCAAAATATCATCTTTTTCTAGAATTGCAAGCTTTTCTTCATGTTCAACACCTAGAACACGCTTCTGCTCTAAGAAATTATTCTTGATATGCTCATACTGATTTTGGATTTCTTTAGAATAACTCTTAATCAGCGTATTTAAGGCAAAGCGACTGATATCATCAAACTCTTTTTTGGGGATACACTCGCCTTTTTTAAAGACCTTATCATTAATTTTTGCTTCAGCACTTAGTGGTTCTTTTGACAATACATACGAGATTCTAAGCATTTCTTCTTTATTAAGCATTGTTAAACGCTCATGATGCTCTATGTCTAGATCAGATTTCTCATCCTCATATGCCTGTCTTGCTCTTGCATCCTTTTCATAGCCCTTCTTTGTAAAGATTTTTACATCTACAACATAACCCTCCATACTTTGAGGACAATAAAGAGACTTATTGACAACATGTCCAGCTTTTTCTCCAAAAATTGCACGCAATAATCGCTCTTCTGGAGTTGGCTTAACATCCCCTTTTGGAGTTACCTTACCAACTAGAATCATGCCGCCTGTTACATAAGTTCCAATTTTTACAATACCACTTTCATCAAGGTGAGCAATACTATCCTCTCGTACATTCGGAATATCTGCAGTAATCTCTTCAATTCCATGTTTAAGTTCTCGTGCCTCTATCTCTTTTTCATATATATGCACAGAAGTAAAAGCATCATCTTTAATGATATTTTCACTCACAACGATCGCATCTTCAAAGTTATAACCATACCAAGGCATGAAGGCGACACGAATATTTTTACCCAATGCAAGCTCACCGCTATCCATACTTGCACCATCTGCTATAATCTGTCCAGCCTCAATCTTATCACCAACTTTTACAATCGGTCGTTGTGTAAAACTCGTGTTTTGGTTGGTCCTCATATTCTTTTGCATAGAGTAGCTATCAATATAAGCCCCATTTTCATTTTCACCAAGTATGTAGATATTCTTACCATCTACCTTTTCTACAACACCGCCCTGTCTTGCCTTAATCGCTGCCCATGAGTCTCGTGCAATAACACTCTCAATACCTGTCCCAACAATAGGTGCATCTGGTTTTAGCAAAGGCACAGCTTGACGTTGCATGTTAGAACCCATAAGCGCACGGTTAGCATCATCATGCTCTAAAAACGGAATAAGAGAAGCAGCAACACCAACAAGCATACGCGCACTCAAGTCAATTAACTCAACATCCTCTGTCTTACGCAAAGAAATCTCACCACCACAACGTGTCTCTATAAGACCTTCAACAATTTTATTTTCAGAATCTAGCTTTGTGCTTGCAGGTGCAATTACCTTGCCATCTTCTTGTGTAGCGGTGAGATATACCACCTCGCTTGTTGTTTTTCCATCAACTACTTTTTTATAAGGTGCTTCAATAAAGCCTAAATCATTTACTTTTGTAAAAGTTGACAATGTGTTAATAAGCCCAATATTTTGCCCTTCTGGTGTTTCAATAGGACATATTCTACCATAATGCGTTGGATGCACATCTCTTGCCTCAAAGCCTACGCGTTCTTTAACTAAACCGCCCTCACCCAATGCTGAAAGCCGTCTTTTATGTGTAATCTCTGATAATGGGTTTGTTTGATCCATAAACTGCGATAACTGACCACTTGCAAAAAACTCCATAATCACACTTGTAATCATCTTGGAGCTAATCAAATCGTGTGGCATCACATTTTCAAAAGAAGTTTGTTGTGTGAGTTTATCTTTGATTGATTTCTGCATCTTAACAAGTCCAGCATGAAGCTCGTTTGCAAGCAACTCACCAATAGCACGAATTCTTCGGTTCCCCAAGTGATCTCTATCATCAATTCTGCCCTTACCATTACGAACCTGCATAAGATATTTCACAGTTTCAATAATATCTTCATAAGTGAGAACGCTTATATAATCTGGCACTTTGAGGTTTAATTTATGATTCATCTTCATACGACCAACACCTGTTAAGTCATAACGAGAAGGATCGAAGAATAACTGTTCAATAAACTTATGTGCCACTTCTCTTGTTACAGGCTCTGCTGGACGCATAACCTTATATATTCTGATAGCTGCTAAATCGCATTCATCATCAATTTTCTCTGTTTGACGAATATTTTTTAAGCTTTCCATATCCGCAAGGAATGAATTGATAATCGAGTTATCATAGCCTGGTGCAGTATCATGAATGATTTTAAACTCCACTATCTTATTATCATATAATTTCTTTACATTGGCCTCATTCAAAGGTGAAAGTGTGTCAAGAATCACCTCGCCAGTCTTACTATCAACAACTGGCTCTGCAAGATAAGTATTTAAAAGGTTGGTTATGGAAAACTCTACTTTATCATAACTGATATTTTGTTCGTTCAAGTCTCTTATACGTTTCTTATTGAATCTTTTCCCTGCAGGTAAAACAACCTGTCCTTTCTCATTTATCAAGTCATATTCAAGACTCCCCTCAATGTCATTGGGGTTAAAAGGTATGTAGAATTTATCTTTTTTTACAGAAACATCAAGTATAGGGTAAAGCATTTGTATAATTTGTTGCTTACTATAACCTAAAGCTCTGAAAAGAATTGTAACAGGCATTTTTCTACGTTTATTAATTCTTACATACATGATATCTTTTGCATCATATTCAAAATATAGCCATGCACCCATATTTGGAATAATCTGTCCAGTGTATATCAGTTTATTTGCTGAAGTATTTGATTCGTCTTCTTTAAAGATAACACCCGGACTTCTGTGAAGCTGATTTACCACAACTCTTTCAACACCATTAATAATAAATGATACCCTATCAGTCATTAGAGGGATCTCACGTACATATATGGTTTGCTCTTTAATGTCTTTAACCCCTACTTGCTCACCCTTATCGTCTTTATCCCACAATACAAGACGAATCTTAATTTTTAATGGAATCGAATAAGTTAATCCTCTTACCATCGTTTCGGTAATAGTATATTTTTGTTTACCGAATTCACAGCCTGCATACTCCAAAGTCACACGACCAGCACTATCTTGAATTGGAAAAATAGACTTTAATACACGTTCAATCCCACTTTCCCTATTATCATTTGAATACAAAAAAGAATCATAGCTATCCTTTTGCAACATCAATAAGTTAGGAACATCAAGCTCATCTTGGCTTTTTGAAAAGTCAACTCTTAATCTCGTGTTTGTTAGTCGTTTGCCCATATTAACCCTCTTACCTCAAAGTTTTTTAAGAGCCAAATACTCTCGCTAGCCTACTATACATAATACAATAGAGAGAATATTTATAAAAATGCAAAAAAGCCTATCCAAAGGTAGATGAGATATCCACCAAAGATAGGCTTACAAAAGCTTACAATGCAAGGCTAAAAGTTATTTTACTTCTACTTTTGCACCAGCTTCCTCAAGTTTTTTCTTAAAGTTTTCAGCATCTTCTTTGCTTACACCCTCTTTAAGCGTGTTTGGTGTCTTTTCTGTTGCCTCTTTAGCCTCTTTCAAGCCAAGACCAGTAATTTCTCTAACAGCCTTAATAACATTAATTTTATTCGCACCTGCATCAACAAGTACAACATCAAATTCTGTTTTTTCTTCTACTGCAGCACCAGCACCTCCACCAGCCACTGCACCAGCAACAACAGTTGGTGCGGCACTTACGCCAAACTTCTCTTCAAAAGCCTTTACTAGCTCTGATAACTCTAAAACAGACAAACTACCTATATATTCTAACACATCTTCTTTTGAAATTGCCATATTAAGCTCCTTGCTCTTCTTTTTGTTTTCTTAAATTATCTAATCCTGTCGCAAAATATCTTGCAGGTGCCGTCCATACAGACAACAACATGCCAATCAATTCATCTTTGCTTGGCAATTTAGACACCGCAGTAATATGCTTAGAATCCACGATTTCGCCATCGAAATAACCAAATTTAACACTAAATTTCTCGCTATTTGCTTCTTGAAATTTGCACACAACCTTCGATAAAGAAATCTGATCATTTGACCAAATATAAATATTTGTGTCCTTAAGTTCAGTTTCTTTGTAACCTGCTTGTTTTAGTGCAATATTCGCAAGTTTATTTTTAATAACTTGCACACAAATATCAGAATCCTTAGAACTTCTACGTAAAGCTTCTAATTGTTTTACTTGCAATCCTCTATAATCACAAATAATCATTGCACTAGCATTCTTGAAACTCTCGGTTAAACCTGCTACAAGTTGCCCTTTCTCTTCTCTAGTCATACATCCTCCTTTCAGCCTTCAAACCTATACGGGGTAATTTTTAAGCTTTACGCCCCAGTAGTCTCTAGCCCAAGATAAAAAGATTTATAGGTCTTTATTTCACATCCATAAGCTCTTGTGAATCCACTTTGACTGATGGACTCATTGTTAAAGAAAGATTGCTTGATCTAATATACTTTCCTTTTGCAGTGCTTGGCTTCAACCTATTAATAGTTTTTACAAATTCAACCAAGTTATCAAGCAATTTATTATTATCAAAACTCGCTTTACCAATAGGGCTGTGAATATTTCCCTTCTTATCTACACGGAAATTGACTTGTCCGCTCTTTGCATTTGCAACTGCCTTTGCTACATCAGCAGTAACGGTTCCTGTTTTTGGATTCGGCATAATACCCTTTGGTCCTAATATCCTACCAACTTTACCGACAAGTGGCATCATATCTGGCGTAGCAATTACCATATCAAAATCTATGTTGCCATTTTTAATCTGATCTGCTAAATCCTCATCTCCAACCACATCAGCACCTGCCTTGCGTGCTTCATCAGCTTTTAAATCCTTGGCAAACACAGCAACTCTCACTGTTTTTCCAGTACCATGTGGCAACACAACTGCACCACGAATCATCTGATCAGCATGACGTGGATCAACACCAAGCCTCAAAGCAACTTCCACAGTTTCATCAAATTTCGCAGAAGCAAGAGATTTTACTATGTTTATTGCAGATTCCATATCATAAGTTTTATCACAATCAATTTTTTGAGATAAAGCTTGCAATCGTTTTGACATTTTTTTCTTCATACAACTCTCCAAAATTAATCTACTATTTCAACACCCATGCTTCTAGCACTACCTGCAACTATCTTTTTTGCCTCTTCAATATCGGTGGTATTTAAATCCTCCATCTTTGTTTTTGCAATCTCCTCAAGTTGCACTTGCGTAAGTTTACCAATCTTATTTTTTAAAGGGTTATCAGAACCTTTTGTCAATTTTGCAACATTCTTAATCAAGTCTGTCACAGGTGGCTTTTTGGTAATAAATGTAAAACTTTTATCTTGATATACAGTGATAATAACAGGGATATTAAAGTTGCCCATATCCTTTGTCCTCTCATTAAAAGCCTTACAAAATTCCATAATATTAACACCTCTTTGTCCGAGAGCTGGACCCACTGGAGGAGATGGATTTGCTTTGCCAGCTGGAATCTGCAACTTTAATTCGCCAACAATCTTTTTTGCCATTGTCTATCCTTATTTAAAAAATGTTAAAGAATTTTTTCAACTTGCACATCATTAATCTCTGTGAGAGTGTTACGACCAAAAATAGAAACATTAAGTTTCAACTTCTTAGTTTTTATGTCATAGCTCTCCACGACACCAGTGAAGTTAGCAAAAGGTCCATCTGTAATTAGAACAGACTCGCCAGTAACAAATGAAACTTTAGGGCGAGGTGCAGGTCTATTCTCAATCTTATCTAAGATATTCTGAATGTCTGCTTCACTTAAAGGTGTGGGCTTTTTGCTCTCTCCAATGAATCTACCAACCCTTGGCAATGACTGAATCATATGCCAAAGCTCTGTATCCAAATTAATATATACGAACACGTATCCTGGATAAATGCTTCTTTGCACTGTTTTCTTCTTCTTGTCTTTAATTTCAAAAACATCCTCAGTGGGAACAACTATGTTTTTCAAACGGTGAGAGGCATTATTCTGCTCAATAAGATTCTCTATAGCTCTCTTTACAGACTGCTCACTCCCCGAATATGTTTGTATTGCATACCATTGAAATTCCATTAGTTATTCCTTACTTATCAGCAACAATTCCTAAGATACTATACGTGAAATCGTATAATGAAAAAAAACATCTATAACCGCCAAAAACA
The DNA here is from genome assembly GCF_000765905.2 of Helicobacter trogontum. GTDB lineage: Bacteria > Campylobacterota > Campylobacteria > Campylobacterales > Helicobacteraceae > Helicobacter_A > Helicobacter_A trogontum. The sequence goes on from NZ_JRPL02000001.1 coordinate 25,440, forward strand.
AGGCAATTATAGAAACAACGACAACAACGGAAACAAATGCGGTTCGCACCTGCTCTTTTGTTGGAAAAATAACTTTTCCTAACTCATCCTTAGATTCTTTATAATATTTTTTTATTTTCACTATAAAAACCTTGATATTCAATCAAATAATGGCAGGCCAGGAAGGATTCGAACCCTCAACACTCGGTTTTGGAGACCGATGCTCTAACCATTGGAGCTACTGACCTTTACAAACAAATACTAGAAATCTAAAATTCCTATGCCCCATAATATGGGACATAACATACAAAACCATAAAAAATTAACTTGTTTTTAGCTTCACTTCTTTATGTATTGTATGCTTATTCAATCTTGGGCAGAATTTCTTAAGCTCCAGTTTTTCTGTATTTGTCTTTGCATTCTTCGTGGTGCTATAATTAATATCGCCACATTCAGAACACTTTAATCCAATTTTAACCAAATTACCCTTTGCCATAACTTTTCCTATTCAATAATTTTTGTTACAGCACCAGCACCAACTGTTCTACCACCTTCACGGATAGCAAATCTTGTCCCAAGTTCTAACGCGATAGGATTTAGCAATTCAACAGTGATTTTAACATTATCTCCTGGCATTACGAGTTCAGTTCCCTCTGGTAGGATAATTGCACCTGTAACATCTGTTGTTCGCACATAGAATTGTGGACGATAGTTGTTATGGAATGGAGTATGTCTTCCACCTTCATCTTTTGTAAGAACATAGATCTCAGCCTCAAACTTTTTGTGAGGAGTAATTGAACCAGGTTTACAAAGCACCATCCCTCTTTCTACTTCTTCTTTCTTGGTTCCACGCAAAAGTACACCAACATTATCGCCAGCTTCACCTTGATCCATCTCTTTGCGGAACATTTCAACACCAGTAACAGTAGTTTTTTGAGTATCTCGGATACCTACGATTTCAACTTCATCACCTACTTTTACGACACCTCTTTCAATTCTACCTGTAACAACTGTTCCTCGACCAGCAATCGAAAACACATCTTCCACAGGCATAAGGAAAGTTTTATCAACATCTCTTTTTGGTGTAGGTATATAGCTATCAACGGCAGCCATAAGATCCAAAATCTTTTGCCCCCATTCACCAACAGTGCCAGCCTTTGCTTCTTCAAGGGCTTTCAATGCAGAACCACCAACAATAGGTGTATCATCTCCTGGGAACTCATACTCATTCAATAAATCCCTTACTTCCATCTCTACTAATTCAAGTAGTTCTGGATCATCAAGCATATCTTGCTTATTCAAAAATACAACGATGTATGGTACACCTACTTGTCTAGAAAGTAGAATATGCTCTCTAGTTTGTGGCATAGGACCATCAGAAGCAGATACAACCAAAATTGCACCATCCATCTGTGCAGCACCTGTAATCATATTTTTTACGTAATCCGCGTGACCTGGGCAGTCCACGTGTGCATAGTGTCTATTCTCTGTCTCATACTCAATATGAGAAGTAGCGATCGTGATACCTCTCTCTTTTTCTTCTGGTGCATTATCAATATTGTCATAATCCTTAAGCTCTGCAAGACCCTTAGTTGCCAATACAGCAGAGATTGCAGCACTTAAAGTCGTCTTACCATGATCGACATGCCCAATAGTTCCCACATTTACATGCGGCTTACTTCTATTAAATTTCTCTTTAGCCATAACTATCTCCTAAAATAAAATTAAACACAACTATTGAATAAAAAATTCAAAAACCAACGAAAAACTGGAGCCCACAAGCGGGATTGAACCGCCGACCTCTTCCTTACCAAGGAAGTGCTCTGCCACTGAGCTATATGGGCAAGAAATAAATAAATTTTAATTCTGATTAGAAAATCATAGAGATTTAAAACGAAAAACATAGAGAGAAACAAAAGCGTTTAGAAAAAATCCTAAAGTTACTAAGTTTTCAGCTCCCAGTCGTTAATAAATCGATAACAATCTATTCACATAAATGGAGCGGGAAACGGGGCTCGAACCCGCGACCCTCAGCTTGGAAGGCTGATGCTCTAGCCAACTGAGCTATTCCCGCGACTAAATAAACAATGGTGGTGAGTCGTGGATTCGAACCACGGAAGACATAGTCAGCAGATTTACAGTCTGCCCTCGTTGGCCACTTGAGTAACTCACCACAAATGCTAAAAAACTGGTCAAACACTGATGCTTATTCAAAGTTAAAATAACCGAACTTAAAAAATATTAGAGTTTGATAAAAATGGAGCTGGTTAAGGGACTCGAACCCCCGGCCTGCTGCTTACAAGGCAGCTGCTCTACCAACTGAGCTAAACCAGCACATATCGCTATAGAACCAATATTCCAACTAAAGAATTACATGCATTGGAGAGTGAATTTTATCACATTTTTTCATATTTGTCAATATCTAAACAATATTTTTTTAATTTTATTGGAAACATAACCAAGCAATGGCACCACATGCTACACTGTGCCATTCAATAATAACCACAGCATATGAACCTCAAGCACTCTGATATCAACTAGTTGGTATTCTAATTCTAGAGGCTACCCCACAATCTCACAGCACTATAAATATTGTCTTATAACTCTTTGAATCCTTAACAACCAATTGTGACACAACAAATCTAGGATCTAACCTCTCGTAATTTTTAGAATTAATGCAAAAAATTAATTTATAGGTTATATATTTTCTATTACTTATTTAAAAAATAATGCCTCTAACTCCAAACATCATAACAAACTACATAAATCTCGAACCACTTAAGTAGTATTTTGAAACCTCATAATAATCCCTCGCTTAAAACTCATATCATTTCAACAATCAAAAAACAAATCTACATCTATCGATATTGCTCTTCAATGCCAATAGATTATAGGCGCAAAAGACAATAAACTCACCTTGATATGCAGCTCGTATTATTCTAAATTAGAATCTTGCGGTTTTTTAGTTAAACCTTTTACCACATGTCTCACATGTATAAGCCTCATCTAATAACACATTATATCTTACAATTCATCGATACAACGTATGCATCCTTGAGAGGTTTTGGATTATCTTTTGATTTAAAAATATTAAGAGAATCTGTGATTAGTAGCACAATCTTAATTAGTCGTTACTTCATGACTGCGAGTGCTTAGTAAAGTGCGATATCAAAACTTATCTCTATACCAATTTACTCTTGTTTTTACTTATAGAAATTCATGATTATCACACTTACTTATCTTTTATGGTTTAAAATAAGTATCTAATTACTTATTATCATCTTATTCTTATATCATTTTTTTTGTTAAATCTAATTACAACAAGTGAATTAGCAATAAAAATTGATAACAAGAGCTAGAAAACAATAAATGAGTAATACTTATGAGAAACGACTGCTTTAACTTGAAAATTACTTTAGAAGTCGCCTATTTTTATTACAGACAAGCGTGATATTAAGGTATTAGAATTCATAAAACACTTTACGTATTGCCTAATTATTTATTTTCAATTCTTTACAATCTTTTTTAACACAATGAACTAAAGCATTCAACATAGACTCATAACAGCCTAAAAGGCGAAAACACGAATAGCAGTGTTACCTCACTACCAATGCATACTCATTTTTTGGTGTAATCTATCAATCAAAATGAGCTTAATCACGTGGATAACGCAAAACAATCCTGCCTTTATCAAGACTATAGGGCGTTAATTCTATCTGCACATTGTCACCAGGCAGAATCTTAATATTATGCATACGCATTTTACCAGAAATATGACAAAGCACCACATGCTTATTTTCTAATTCTACTCTAAAGGTTGTACTGGGTAATGCCTCGATTACTCTACCATCTACTTTAATCACATCATCTTTTGCCATTTTATAACTCCGTTAAAATTCTTGCTTTCCCATCAATAATTGCAATCGTATGCTCATGATGAGAGGTATTTAAGCCATCTTTGCTTACAACCGACCACTTATCATCTAAAATAACAGGTTTACCACTTTCTTGACACACCATAGGCTCAAGACAAAATACCATTCCGTTCTTAACTTTGGGACCACCCATTTTCACTCCATCTTCTAAATAGTTTGGGATGCTTGGTTCCTCATGTGGCTTCGTGCCTATACCATGTCCGCAAAATCCAAGCAAAGGAACAAACCCCATATTTTCAATATTTTCTTGTAAAATAGCACTGATCTCTTTAAAACGCATACCCACTTTTATGGAATCTATCGCATTATAAAGCGTACGCAAAGAGCACTCCATAAGCTTAATATCCTTCTCGCTCACCTTGCCTACACCAATTGTGATTGCACCATCCCCATAGTAATTTTTATATTTTGTACCAATATCTATACCAACAATATCCCCTTGTTTCAAACGATAGTTTGTTGGAATGCCATGTATAATAACCTGATTAACAGATATACATGCCGCATTAGGAAAGCCATATAATCCTTTAAAGCTTGGCAATGATTCTAAAGATAGAATCTTGTCTTCAATAGCCTTGTCAAGCTCTAAAAGACTCATACCTTCACTTACTATTGTTTTTGCATATTCAAGTGTCAAAGCGACCACTTTGTTGGCTTGTGCTAACAATGCCAACTCGTTCTTATTTCGCGTTGCAATGCCCATGATAAGATTAGATTCCCACTGCACTTAAGGTTTGATATTTGCTCGTGTAAAGCTGTGCTTCAATCCTTCTCATCGTATCAATAGCAACTTGAACAACAATAAGCACAGACGTACCGCCAAATACAAAATGCACCCCTATACCCTTTAGTAAAATCCATGGAATAGTGGAGATAATCGCGAGATACAGAGCACCCCAAAATGTCAAATGTCCAGCCACCTTATTAAGATAACTTGCCGTATTTTCTCCCGGTCTAAGTCCAGGGATATACCCATTTTGTCGCTTAAGATTATCTGCTATATCTTTTGCATTAAAGACAATAGATGAGTAAAAATATGCAAAAAATATAATAAATACAAACATAATGATGTTATAAAAATAAGATGATGGGCTTATATAATCAGCAATCATAACAAGCCAAGAATCGCTATTAGCTTGATTCTCAGCAACCTGCTTTCCTGCAAATTGTTGCAATATGGTTGATGGAAAAACAAGTAAAGCCGAAGCAAAAATAGGCGGAATCACACCGCTTAGGTTTATTTTAATTGGAATATAGTTCATAATGCGCTTATGTTGATTTTGCATAATAACTTTACGTGCATAAGAAATTGGAACTCTTCTTTCACCCAACTCAACATAAATAATAACAAATACGGTGACAAGAATCACTGCCAACACAAGCAATAACTGCAATATACTCTTCTCATTTTCGCTCACTGCACTAAACTCAGCACCAATCGCACCTGGAATTCCAGATACAATACCAGCGAAAATAATAAGGCTAATGCCATTACCAATGCCTCTTTGCGTAATCTGTTCACCTATCCACATAAGAAGCATTGTCCCAGCAAGCATAGAAACCACAGCAATAGAAACAAACAGCGTCATGTTGTGCAGCATAATCGCACTGCCACCATCAATACTCTGCAGACCATAAGATACGCTGATTGCCTGTACAATCGTAATAAATATCGTAAGATAACGGATTATCTGCATATACTGTTGCATACCATCACGCTCTTTCTTCATCTTACCAATATTTGCAAATGTTGCTGACAAGAGCTCCATAATAATTGATGCTGTAATATAGGGCATGATACCAAGCGATATAATGCTGACACGCTCTAGGGCATTACCACTAAACATATTGAAAAGCCCAAGTGCATTACTCGCATTGCTATCAAAAATGCGTTTTAAAACTTCAGCATCAACACCAGGAACAGGGACATAAGATAACATCCTATAGGCAAACAGGAATGCAAGAGTAATAAGAATTTTATTAAGAATACTTTTGTTCATTAAGCTTGTCCAGTTACTACAACACTTTCATCACTGATCTTAGATTTAAGATTCTTTGCACTCACCCCAATAAGTTTAACCTTTGTAACATATCTTGGGATTGTACAGATTGTACGCAAACTCTCAAGAGTAATTGAATCTAATGCTGCAACTTTTTTTTGTTTTTCAACATTGATAACAAATGGCTTTTCCACATGTGAGTTAAAACCAATTTTTGGCAATCTTCTCTGTAAAGGTTGCTGCCCGCCTTCAAAGCCTCTTTTTGCTTTATAGCCAGTTCTAGCAGTTTGCCCCTTACCACCACGAGTGGCAGTTTTGCCCATCCCAGAACCTTGTCCTCGACCTACTCTCTTAATATCTTTTGTGCTATTTTCAGCTGGTTTAATTTTTTCCAACATATATTCTCCTTTACGCCTTGATTCTCACAAGAGCATCAACAGTTGCACGTACCACATTATATGGATTATTAGAGCCAAGTGATTTTGTCAAGATATCTTTTATACCAGCAAGCTCTATAACAGGACGTGCACTCCCACCAGCGATAACACCAGTTCCCTCACTTGCAGGTTTTAACAAGATTCTACTTGCATTATACTTATGCTCAATATCATGTGCTATAGTTGTCCCCTTGATATTAACTTGTACAATATTTTTAAATGCATCATCAATTGCTTTTTTTATAGCATCAGGGACTTCTTTAGCCTTGCCTAGACCAAATCCCACTAAGCCATTGCGATTACCAACAACAACAAGCGCGTTGAATCGAAATCTTCTACCACCTTTAACGACCTTAGTTACACGTCCTATGTTTACTACAACTTCACTAAATTCTTCTCTATTAATTTCCACTTTTTTCTCCTTATAGAGCTATGCCATTATTTCTTAAGCCATCAGCAAATGCAGCAACTACGCCATGATACAAATAGCCATTTCTGTCAAATACAACGGTATTAATACCTTTTTCCGATAGTAACTTAGCAAATTCAGCACCCATCTTACTTACATCTTCTTTCGTGTTACCGACCTTTAACGCTCGACTATCAATTGCTACAATTGTATGTCCTTTGCTATCATCAATTGCTTGTGCATAGAAATACTTATTCGAACGGAATACGCTCACTCTTGGCTTTATAGCATTTCCACTGCATTGAGAACGGATACGCTTTTTACATTTCTCTCTTAAAATCTTTTTCTTCTCCAAAACTTTAGTTGTCATATCCTCACCTTATTACTTTTTAGAAGTTTTTCCTGCTTTACGCAATATTACTTCATCACTATATTTTACACCCTTACCTTTGTATGGTTCTGGCGGTCTAAATTCTCTGATCTCTGCAGCAATTTGCCCAATTTGTTGTTTGTCGCTTCCTTTAATTGTAATAATGTTCTTTTCGACACCAATTTCAACATTTTCAGGAATAGGGTACTTAATTGGATGAGAAAAACCAAGTGCCAGCTCCAAAACTTTACCGCTCACATTCGCCTTGTAACCTACACCATTGATCTCAAGTGTTTTTGTAAATCCTTCGTGTAAACCTATGACAATATTATTTGCCAATGCACGATAAGTCCCCCAAAATGCACGAGACTGAGGCATATCATCAAGTAATGAAAAAGATAGCTGTTTATCCTCAAACTTAATACCAACTCGACCATATGTTTCGAGTTCTTTGCTCTCTTTTTTACCCTTAAAAATAATTTTACTGTTATCAACCTTCACTTCAATATCATCTGGGATATTGATAGGCTTCTTACCAATTCTTGACATTTCTACTCCTACCAAATACTGCAGAGGGCCTCGCCTCCAACATTTATCCTATAAGCCTCATCATTTGCAATCACACCCTTGCTTGTGCTTACAACTATGATTCCATAACCATTTTTAAATCTTTTCAACTCTTTAGAAGTTTTATACACCCTTCTACCAGGCTTACTGATACGGGCAACCTCGTTAATAACAGAAACACCAGAATCATCATAAGCAAGTTGCACAAAAATACTTTGTTTTCCATCTTTATCATTAATCTTGTAGTCTTTAATAAAGCCTCTTTGCTTAAAAACTTCCATGATGCTTGCAACAATTTTTGCATAATACAACTCAGTACTATCAAGTTTTCTCATTGCTGCATTTCTAATTCGTGTAAGAGAATCTGCAATAATATCATTGACCATCTTATATCTCCTTACCAGCTTGCTTTTCTTAAACCAGGGATTAATCCCTCATTGCCCATCTTTCTTAAACACACACGACACAAAGAAAAATCACGATATACAGAGTGTGGTCTACCACACACTTGACAACGCGTATATTTGCGAACACTAAATTTTGCTTTTCTCTTTGCTTTTGCTATCATAGATTTCTTTGCCATAAATTATCTCCCTTTTGCAAACGGCATACCAAGTAATTCTAAAAGCTTAAAGGCTGCTTTATCGTCATTCGTGCTTGTTACAAGTGTAATATTCATACCATGCGTTACCATAATGTCATCATAAACAACTTCAGGAAACATAAGCTGCTCATTCAAACCAAAGCTATAATTACCACGACCATCAAAACCGTTGCGGGGTATCCCTCTAAAGTCCTTCACTCTAGGCAATGCAATAACTATGAGTTTTTCCAAGAAGTTATACATCATATTACCACGTAGTGTAACTTTCACACCCATAGGCATCCCTTCACGCATTTTAAAACCAGCAACAGATTTTTTCGCTTTTGTAATAATCGCTTTTTGCCCTGCAATCAAAGAGATAGTGTCAGCAATATTTTGCATAATCTTTGCTTCTTTGGCATACTCACCAGCACCCACACTTATAACAATTTTTTCTAATTTCGGTAGAAGCATGGGATTTTTAATATCCAATGCCTTTTTAAGTTCTTCTCTTATCTCATTTTTATATCGTTCTCTTAAAGCATACATATTTCACTCCTACGATTTTTTCACATTAGAAATATGTATAGGCATCTCTTTTGCAACAAAACCACCTTTTTTATTATCATCTGTCGGTTTTACTGCCTTTTTTGCTACCTTACAATCTTTAACAATCAAAGTATTTTTCTTTGGAAAAACAGCAAGAACTTCGCCGCTTTTACCTTTGTCATCACCAGCGATGACTGTTACTATATCGCCCTTTTTAATCTTTATCTTATTCACTATAATACCTCCGGAGCTAACGATACTATTTTCATAAAATTCGCATATCGCACTTCTCTACTAACTGGACCAAAAATACGAGTACCAATTGGTTCTTTTTTTGCATCCAGCAACACTGCCGCATTATCATCAAAACGCACAAGAGAGCCATTATCTCTATAGATCTCTTTTTTTGTACGAACTACAACAGCTTTTAATACTTGTCCCTTTTTTACTTTACCATTTGGGATAGCCTTTTTAACAGACACGACAATGACATCGCCTACACTTGCATAACGCTTATGGCTACCACCCAAAACCTTGATACACATAACTTCTTTTGCACCGCTGTTGTCAGCAACGCTTAGTCTTGTAAAACTTTGTATCATTCTGACACTCCTACTACTACAATATCTTTCAATGTGAAAGCTTTATGTTTAGAGATAGGCTTACATTCAATTGCACTCACCACATCACCAACTCTTGTCTTACAATCTTCATCATGAATGATATATTTTTTAAATCTTTTTACAATTTTGCGGTATTTTGGATGCACAACCTTTCGTTCTACCAAAATAACCGCACTTTTGTTGCCCGCAATACTCACAACCTTGCCTTGTATTACTCTTTTATGCGCTTGCTTCTCATTCATAGCGAATTCCTTAATTAGTTTCTTCTAAATTGAATTTTGCTGATATCGCTGTTGAAATACGAGCAATATCCTTACGCACAATGCTAATTTCACTAGGCTTAGTTAGCTGTGCTGTTTTAAGCTTGATTTTTAAAGTAAATAACTCTGTTTTCTTATCTTTTAATAGCTGTCTCAATTCAGACAACTCCTTATCTTTCAAATCAGTATATTTCATTTTCACTCTCGCTCGTTACAATTTTTGTTTTAAATGGCAATTTACTCTGTGCCAATGCAAGGGCATCACGTGCTGTAGCTTCATCAATGCCAATCATTTCATAAATAATTCGACCGGGTTTAATATTCATAACCCACTTTTCAACGCTACCCTTACCTTTACCCATTCTTACTTCAAGTGGCTTCGCAGTCAGAGGTTTATCAGGAAAAACCCTTATCCACACTTTACCAGCCCTCTTCACATGGCGAGTCATAGCAATCCTTGCAGATTCTATCTGTCTTGAATCTATTCTGCCATGTTCAAGTGCTTTGATACCAATATCACCAAATGCAAGGGCATTACCGCGGTAAGACTTACCACGATTCCTACCTTTCATCTGCTTCCTATATTTAGTCCTTTTTGGCATTAACATAATCTATCTCCTTTTAGCTTTTGCACGAGAATCTCTCGACTCTTCTCTCTCGGTCTGGATACCTTTTTGCAAAACCTCGCCCTTAAAAATCCAAACCTTCACACCAATAATTCCATAAGTCGTTGCTGCTTCAGCAAAGCCATAATCAATTTTTGCACGTAGTGTATGTAAAGGAACCCTACCTTCCATATACCACTCTGTTCGTGCCATTTCAGCACCCGCTAGACGACCTGAAACCTTCACCTTAATGCCTTTTGCACCAGATTTCATTGCTTGTTGCATAACTTTCTTCATTGCTCGTCTAAACGCAACTCTACGCTCAAGTTGCATTGCAACGCTCTCTGCTGCAAGTTGTGCATTCGCTTGGGCTCTTTTGACTTCCTTAATATTGATAGCAACATCTTTGTGAACAAGTTTTTTTAATGTCTCTTTCACTTTCTCAATATCAGCACCTTTTTTGCCAATAATTAATCCTGGCTTTGCCGCCACAACAGTTACACGAAGTTTTGTTGCCATACGTTCAATAACAATTTCACTTACACTAGCATAATAAAGCTCTTTTTTTAGAAATTTACGGATAATATGATCCTCTCCAATTCTCTCTGGTGTGTTCTGAGCACTTGGAAACCATCTTGAAGTCCAATTTCTATTGATACCTAATCTTAGTCCGATTGGATTGACTTTTTGACCCATCTACTTAACCTCACCTTTACTTTTTTTGCTTGTTTGTTTAGCTACTTTTTTCACTGCATTAACTTCCACATAAATATGTGCCATAGGCTTACGTATTGGAGTTGCTCTACCTCTAGCCCTCGGCATAAAACGGCGCAACACAGGACCTGCATCAACTCTACACGAGGTAACTTCTGCACCAGTAGGTTCAAACCCGCCATTTGCAAGTGCTGATGCTAATGTTTTGTAAATAGCCTTTGCTGCTTTATTTGGAGTAAATTCCAAACTTGCTAGTGCAACCTCGGCATTCATGCCTTGCACTTCTCTTGCTATCAAACGTGCTTTTGTAGGCGATAGGCGTGCATAACGCAAAATTGCCACGCCACCATTTGTCTGTTTCATATTTTGTTTTTTAGCCATTGTTATCCCTCATTACTTACCAATTTTCTTTTGAACACTACCCTTATGTCCTTTAAAAGTTCGCGTTGGTGCAAATTCACCAAGCTTATAGCCTACATGATTCTCTGTAACATACACAGGGACAAAAGTGCGACCATTATGCACACTAAAGGTCAATCCTATCATTTCTGGTAAAATAGTGCTTCTTCTTGACCACGTCTTAATTGGCTTGTTATCTTTTGCAGCTTTTGCTTTTGTTACCTTTTTCTCAAGATGAGCATCTATAAAAGGACCTTTTTTAACCGATCTTGCCATATTATTTCCTTATTTTTTTCGTCTTGATATGATAAGTCTATCACTTGCTTTTTTGCGTCTTGTCTTATAGCCTTTGGCAGGTGTACCCCACGGTGATACAGGATGCCCACTTGAACCAGTTTTACCTTCACCACCACCATGTGGGTGATCAACTGGGTTCATAGCGCTACCACGAGTCTGTGGACGAATACCTCTGTGACGATTTCTACCCGCTTTTCCAATAGAGATATTTGCAAAATCTTCATTACCTACATTGCCAATTGTCGCCATGCATTCTTCTAAAACATAACGCATTTCTCCACTTGGCATACGCAGGATTGCATATTTACCTTCACGTCCCATAATTTGCGCAGATGCGCCTGCACTCCTTGCAATTGCACCACCTGCTTTTGGATGCAACTCAATATTATGAACAATTGTTCCTATAGGGATATTTTTGAGCTTCATGGCAAAACCAACTTTTACATCAAGTCCACCTTCAGCTGCAATAACCAAATCGCCCACTCTCAAACCACTTGGCTGAATAATATAGCGCTTATCACCATCCTTATAATTAATAAGTGCAATGCGACAATTGCGATATGGATCATACTCAATTGTGGCAACACGCCCCTCAACATTAAATTTATTGCGTTTAAAATCAATAATTCTATAAAGTTTCTTTGCACCACCCTCTTTATGTCTGCTCGTAATTCTACCATTATTATTCCGTCCTGCAGTTACAGGAAGTTTAACAAGGAGTTTTCTTACGCTAGGCTTTGCTGTAATATCAGCAGAACTCAAGCCTGACATAAATCTCCTACTAGGTGTATAGGGTTTATATGTTTTTACTGCCATGTTTACTCCTTAAAACTATACGGCGAGCGAATCAATGTTCGCACCCTCTGGAATCTTTACATAAAATTTCTTAAAATCAGCTCTCTGACCTTCTTTCCCGCGAAAACGCTTTGTTTTGCCTTCTTGTTTTAAAGAATTGATCTTTAAAGGTGTAAAACCAAAATACTCTTTAAAAATTTGCTTTAATCTGTTTTTTGTCATGCGTGTAGAAGTTTGGACAACCATAACACCGCTTTCTTGCAATCCTAAGGATTTTTCTGTGTATAAAATCGTTTTAATATCTGTTATATCTGCCATTTTAACCTCTTTTTACAAGTTCATCAAACACCGCTTTTTCAATCACAACGCTTCTAAATGCTGCTACAAGATATGCGTTTAACTCACTCGCATCAGCCAAATAACATGATTGTAAATTACGGAATGCAAGAAATGTTTTTTCATTGCTTACTTGCGTAACGAATAATGCACTTCTTTGCCCTAATGCCTTAAATTGTGCAAACGCATCTTTTGTTTTACCACTTTCCACATTGATAGATTCCACAACAAAGAGTCTACCTTCATTAGCTTTTTGTTGCAAAGCATACTCAAGTGCTAATCTTTTTTGCTTTTTATTGATCTTCAAATCATAATTTCTATTGTTACTTGGACCATGACTCACACCACCGCCAACAAACACAGGAGATGTAATGCTACCAGCACGAGCTCTACCACCACCTTTTTGTGCCCATGGCTTTTTGCCACCACCACTTACTTTACCTCTTGTTTTTGCCTGTGCATTATTCGCACGAAGACTAGCGAGGTATGATTTTACATAAAGGTATAAATTGTGCTCTTTAATCTCTGCATAACGCTCAGGTAATGCTATTTCAGCACCTTTGGTAAACTTGCTATCTAACATAATTGCCTTACTCATTACTTGCCGCCTTTTTTATCTAAAATAGTGATTTTTCCGTAAGCACCATTGTATCCTGCTACAGAACCTTTCAACACGAGAATACCGCTTTGTGCATCAAAAGAAATGATTTCACTACGTACACTCACAAGCTCATCACCATAATGTCCTGCCATTTTCTTACCAGGTTGTACACGACCTGGCCATTCCCTATTACCAATTGAACCAAGCCTTCTATGAAACCTGCTACCATGTGCAGCCGGACCACCTTGAAAATTCCAACGCTTCATAGCACCACTGAAACCACGACCCTTCGTCTTAAAACTCACTTTTACAATACCGCCATCACCAAGATTAGATGTATCTAAATCACCAATTTCGGTATTCGCAACTTTTAATGTAGCAAAGCGATTAAACTCTTTACTTAGATTATACTTTTTTTGATTACCCTCGATACTCTTGTTATATGTTTTTCCTTTTGAGTAAGCAACTAAAGCTCTACCGTTCTCTTCTAATTTACACACTTTAGCATTTAACACTTTTAGTAGCGTTACAGCTTGACTAGGTGTAGCAATAATACGGCTCATGCCTACTTTTTGCACTATAAATTCCATGTTATTCCTTATTGATAGATATTAAAACTTATTTGTCCATTGACATTACTTCAACATCAACCTCTGGGGCTAAGTCAAGTTTCATGAGGCTATCAACAGTCTCTCCCGTCGCAGACATAATATCAATAATCCTACTATGTATACGTATCTCAAATTGTTCTCTAGAATCCTTGTTAATATGTGGAGACCGTAAAACCGTATATCGTCTTTTTCTAGTTGGCAATGGTACAGGTCCAATAATTTCAGAGCCTGTTCTCTTCACCGCACCGACAATAGCTGCTATCGAGCGATCAAGCACCCTGTGATCATAAGCTTTTAATTTGAGCCTAATCTTTTGCATATTTTTCCTTTATAATATAGTTGAAGACTGGCACTGCCGATAGATAACCTTATACATTGCATTGCCATGCCCAATTGCTATCATAAAGTAAAATATCGCAGTGTTGTAAAAACAAAAACAAAATTCTAATAAAAAAAGGCTGTCAAGTCAATATGAAGGGTACAAAAAACTCTATTTTTACTTTTTTTATTCCTTATAAAAAGGAAATCATATTGAAAAATAGGCCTCACTTGAATTTACATAGAATCCATTTGTCTCAAAATATACAACAGCTAGAACTATTGATCTCATCTTGCATTGTTTCATTATTGATTCAATACCTCTAAGTATTAATTGAAAAATATAAACAAACATTTAAACACGAGAAATAAAAGGTGTTTTTTACATTATCAATATAGTTCTTAACAAGGTTAGACTGTATTATAGATTAGCAATTACACCATGCAACACACACCTCCCATATGCTATTCTGAGATTCAATACTCCAAACAAGATTCTTGTTTCTGCATGAAGAAGGCTGTGTCCGCATACAATCACAACAGTAATTGGAAGCATAAATCCATCACCAACTCTATATACATTAAAGATATCAACACAACTCCATAAGCATCTTGCTTGCCCCCTCTCTTTTTAAAAAACTCAGAACATCCATGATGCGACTTTAAAACACGCAATGAATCAACCTCTAGCAACAATCCTTGCAAGATTCCAACTACGAACTATTGCCTTATTTACAAAAAAGGGATAGAATGTTGTAGTTTTTCGGTTAGGTGTATTTTTGGAATTGGATTTGCTTAGCACATCTTAATTCTGAATTTTACATGGATATTAGGGAGAATACTATGGAAAGTCTATCGAAAGCATTAGGGACTTCTTTTGAAACATCGAAGGCATATGGTCTAGTGTATAGTGCACTTGATTATCGCTCTTTGAGACAAGACCTTATTGCAAGCAACATGGCAAATGTGGATACGCCCTTCTATCGTCCTAGAGATGTTCATTTTGAGGATATGCTTGCCGAAAAAGCGAGTCAGATTTTTGACAATAAGTCTCGAACTGAAACCTTAAAACTAACCCGAGCTTTGCCTCAGCACTTGCCTGGTGGATTTACAGATCCTCTGACTGGTTCGTTGTTTTTTCGGGATGGACACCTCGCAAGGAATGATGGAAACAGCGTAGATTTAGACGTAGAAACAAGCGAAATGGGTAAAAACTCTGTTATGTATCAAGCACTTACTTCGGCATTGAAAAAACATAAAGGAATTTTTGCGTATGCCTTGGAATCTAGTAAGAATTTGTAATGTATAAATACGTAATATATTTAGGTTAGCAATAAAGGATTGGTTATGTTTATGAGTACTTTTGACATTAGTGGTTATGGGTTATCAGCACAGAGAGTGCGTGTAAATGTTATTTCTGCAAATATTGCAAATGCAAACACTACACGAACCGATGAAGGTGGACCATATAGGCGACAAGAAGTTGTGTTTCGTGCTTTTGACTTTAATAAGCAACTCAATAAGAGACTAGCAAAGGACAACAACCTTATGGAATATAAAGATCCACTCGAAGAAGGTGAGTATGGAAAAAAGCCAGTACCACCAATTACGAGTGTATATATCGACAAAATCGTAAGAGATGACAATAAGCCGTTGATGAAATATGATCCAACGCACCCTGATGCAAACGCACAAGGTTATGTTGCATACCCTAATGTTAATCCAGTTGTCGAAATGGCCGATTTAGTGGAAGCTACTAGAGCATATCAAGCAAATGTAGCAGCGTTTCAAAGTGCAAAAAACATGGCAAGCAATGCTATCACTATGTTTCAAGCATAATTTTTGGTATTAAGGAGAAATAATGGCACAAGTTACACATATTGCAGCACCTGGTATTGCTGATATTTCTCTAACAGATGTAAGCAATGAAGTTAGAGGAAAGCAGGGCGATTTTTCATCATTGTTAAAGCAGTCTCTTGATGAACTCAACGCTTCACAAGAAGTATCAGATAGGGCATTAGCAGATATGGCAAGTGGGCAGGTTAAGGATTTGCATCAAGCAGCTATCACTATCGGTAAGGCAGAGACTAGCATGAAACTTATGCTTGAGGTGAGAAACAAAGCAATCAGTGCGTATAAAGAAATTTTACGCACACAAATTTAATTATTTATATAGACATCAGTGGTTTGCTGCTTTTAGATGCGTGAGAAAATTGTAGCTTCCAAAAGCAATGAAGATTCATCTCGTAATTTAGCATACACACACTCCTTAAATAAGGATAAAATGGACACTCCCAATGAGGCTCTCGCGACAACACAAAGGCTACAGGGTAGCGGTGCAAATATACATCTTCTCACTGGCGATAATCTAAATACCAATCTGCTTTTGGACAATGATGAAGTGCATACCTCAGCAGACTCTGTTCGTATTAAAACACCACGAGACACCCAAAATTATCTCCACAATAACCAAATAAAAGGGGATAACAAGCAAGATAGTATCGATTCAATTATGCTTGATGGGATTGCAGAAAACAGATTTCGTTTATATGATACACCGGGAGAAAACTCATTTAAAATCACATCTCTTTCAAAGACTGAACGCAAGAATCGTCAAATTGAACAAAACAAGATTATAGCACCAAAAGCCCAAGAGATAGAACGTGAAAATGAAGATGAAGAAGTAAGCGAGGAGGCAAAAACACAAAAAGCATGGAGACTTTTTTTAGTGCTTATAGTCTTTGGTCTTTGTTTTCTTGTGTTTATACTTGCAGTATATGCAAAAATTCTTGCAAAACCACCAAATATGGACCCCTACAACAAAGCATCAAGAGATTATCCTTGGTCTACAAAAGCAGATGTAGATATTGCGATGCGTGGGCAAATCTCAAGTCTAGACAACTATGTCCTTGCGACAAACAAAAAATTGTATAGAGTGAATATATATGTTCCTTCCATCTACGAAGAAAAAAGAGAATTATTATTTCAACTCCTACATCTCTATGCTGACTTTGATATAAAAGCCTTGCAACGTTCGATAGAAAAAGGCGGCAATACATTAATTGCCACAAACGTAAATGCTATTGACGCGGCAAATCTACGTATTTTAAATCAAAAACTTGCACGTTTAGGTGTGTACAAAAAATGCACCTTTACATATATTAATAAAACAAGTTTGCAAGATTCAGAAATTAAAACTTTGTATGCACGTGCTCAAATTACACACGAAAAAGGTAGCCAAACACCGCTTGATGTGGAAGTCCTACGCACCATGCAATCATTTGAGAATGGTGAGATAACAAAAAACAAAGCACTTGAAAAGTTGAACATACTATTAGTGGATTATAAAAATAAAGATATAGATTTATCAAGGGAATGCTATACGCCAATTTTTACATACAATTCTGATGTGAAAAATAATGCGAGTACAAGAATTGATAGAGGGCTTGATATTGCTGTTGAGCAAATAGAGAGAACATATCCATTTTCAAATCTTATGCAACCATTATTAGGTTTTACGAACTATGGCAAAAAAACATTAAATGAAAGAACATATGATGATAAAATGAAGCTTATAGCACAATCAGGTGTTGAAAAATATCGTGATGGAATCTTGTCTCCAAAACGTGATGGTAAAATTGTAGGTATGGCAGACAAAGGTGGAAATATCATATTAAACCATCATGCAAAGGCATATGAAAGAACAGATGGATTTCAAGTGCAACTTACCATACCACTGACCCTACAATCAAGAATACAAGATATACTCAATGAGGCACACAAAAAATATAAAGCCGAACAAATTGTAGCAGGCATTATGGATCCAACCACAGGAGAGATTTTGGCTCTTGCCTCATCATCATCATTTAATCCAAATATAGGCAAAAGGGACAAGGATATAGCAAATAAAATGCGTGTAGCAGCTGCTGAACGCTCGTTTGAACCAGGAAGCACTATTAAACCACTTGTATTTGCATATCTTGCAAACAAAAAATGGATTAATTTTCAAGAAACATTTGATCTGCATGATGGGATCTATCAATTACGCACTTACACCATACGAGATACCACACCATTAAAGAGTGCAACAGCTGAACAGATTCTCATTAAATCAAGCAATATTGGCATGACAAAACTTACACGCAATTTAAGCGGAAAGCAAATGCAAGATCTATTTAAAACCTTTGGCGTTGGAGAAAGTACAGGTATCGATATAGCCAACGAAGCCACAGGTCTGCTACCCAAACCAAACATCCTTAATAGAGAGGTAGAAAAAGGGACTGCAAGCTATGGGTATGGGCTACGTATGACTTTTATACAATTGCTACGCAGCTATGCACCTTTTAATAATGGCGGTTTTCTTGTAACTCCGCATGTAACAAAGCATTTCATAGCCCCAGATTCAAAGATTTTCTATCCAACAATAGAAACACCTAAGCAAATTATTAGTCGTGAAAATGCTGCATATATGCAAAAAATTCTGCATCGTGTGGTCAAAGAAGGCACAGGTAAAAGGGCTGATGTTGCAGGGCTTATTATAGGGGGCAAAACTGGAACAGCACGAGAGAAAAAAGATGGGGAAACAATTTATAATGGCTCATTTTTTGGATACGCAAGCGATGGTAATAAAACATATACTATTGGTGTAGTCACCTATGGTTCACAGGCAAATGAAGATTATTATGCAGGACAAACTGCTGCACCAGTATTTGCAAAAATCGCTGATTTATTGGCACAAGAAGGCTATCTAAGGCGTAAATAGGACATAAGTTGGTTATTCCCAAAATTAGCATTTCAACTCAATCCTAGTGATAACAGCCATCATACATCATTGTTATATGCTAACTCTTGCAATAACTACTGCTCTATATGAATTTTTTAAAGTATCAGTATAATAGTCGTATTGTCACTCGTTATCACCAGGGTGGATAACCCTTTGACTATCTTATTTGAAACAATTCGGAGATATAAATAATGTAGGTTGGACATCATTCGTATTGTATCTTAACTTGCATTGGGGACATCCTTTAACAACAAAAGGATATTAATTGATAGCAATCTACATCCTAGTGTTTGTCAAAATAATTAGAATGCAATCTCCTTGCAACATTAAATTAAACAATCTTATTATATTGTGTCAAGTGAATTATATCCTCTAGCTTTTCTACAATCTTTTTAATCGCTACGGCATCATCAGTCTCATTCATCTTTTGCATGACTTTATGTAGAATCACAAAATAGTTAGGATTCATATTATCACCAGACCATAGATGGCTATCTCTCTTGCTACACAACAAAATTAAGGGCACATTAAGATTGTTTGCAAGATGACTAATTGCAGTGCTAGGACTAATAAGAGCTATACTCTCTTCTAACAATGCCACGAGATTTATAATATCGTCATTATTATAAAATATAGATACATTATCCAATACTTGGAGGTTTGATAATTCCATATTACCTTTATTGTTGCCCTCATATGTTGGTATAACAAAATGTAGGTTTGGATACATTTCTGATAGTTTGTGCAATAGTATTTTATAGCCGTGCAAAGTGAGATTACAAAACGTGCTACGCACAAATGGATTAACTATAACAATTTTTTGCTGTATGTTATTAGCTTTTACAAACGATTGTATTCTCGCCTTATTACTATCGTTGCTTTTGAATCTAATCGGAGAGTAATCAATCGTGTCTATCTTATCATCGTAGTGTTTAGGATCTATCTTTCTAACAAGCTTTAACATGCGTTTATATTGTGGCATATGATTTAGTTTGGAAACAAAGATGCTCTCAAAACGATCATTAAGGCTATTTGTGAAAGTCATAAAAGTAATTATACGTTTGCATGTCGTTTGTGCTAAAAGTTTGCATTTGGATCTATTTGGTTGTGTAAGGATAAATACATCGAAGTTATTTAGATTAATATTGTTGATGAGCATTTCATTGCTCATAGATTCCACATCTACTATGGAATCTATGAAGGTAAATTGCCTATATAGGTCTATCCCTTTTCCTCCAACGGAATTAGTATAAACTACTATATTGGCATCTTTATATAAATATCGCAGGGCATAGATAGCATGCAGCACCACTATGTTATCACCAATTAAACCTGCTCGGTAGAATCCTATGTTCATGACTACCATTCTTTAGGCAACATGTAGACTTATAGATACCCAAGCATACGCTTGAAAAAACTCTTAAATCCCTTAGATTCTAAAAGCATATTATGCTCTATGTCTGTAATCTCATGTGCTAGAAGCGCAGCTATATCTCCAATCCCTACAGACACACTGTTAAATGGCTCTATCTTTGTAATCAATGCGCGATTCCGTGTAGCTTTATTTACCGCAGAGTTTAACTCAAGTCCGCCTAAAAACTTGAGTGTGAGGTGTGGTATATGTTTTTTTGTAATACTCTCCATACGATCAAAAACCGCAAGAGCCTCTTTTTGACTTTTGCACATATTAATAACCATAAAAATTTGTTTCTTTGTGTGTGCATTAAGCTTAATAGTGGCATATGCATCTGTAATTGCTGATGGATCTGGCATAGTAACTACAATGATGTGCTCACATGCTTGCAATGTAGATTGGTTAAGCGGACCAATACCAGCTCCAGTATCAATTAATAAAAAGTCCAATGTATCAAGGATATTGCTCTCTTGTATAAAATTCTCCACAATATTAAGATTATTGCCAGCATATTTTAGAATCTCTTCACCACTGTCGCCAGGTATGAGGTATAAATTTGGCTCTATCTCATACACAACCTCATCGATACTTACCTCACCTTTCATCGCATGGAGGATATTTTTATCCGTTTTGATACCAAAAATAAGATCAAGGTTTGCTAACCCAATGTCTGCATCAAATACTCCAACCTTAAACCCTAGCTTATTGAGCTTATATGCAAGATTTGCACTAAGGGTAGATTTACCAACCCCACCTTTACCTGAGGTAATAGCAATATACTTTGTATTGACCTTATTCCTCATCATAGTTTCTAGTTGTTTTGCCTGATTCTCAATCATTCAACTTCCTTGCTTACTCAAAAAGGGTATATCTATCAATCTAAACTTCCTGTCATTTGTTCACGCCCTACTTCTTTGTTATCTTGCGAGATTCTGCTAAAAGTGAGATTCTAGCAAAAAATTAATAAATTTATTGTTAGAAACACATTTTGTCAATAAAAACGAGTTTCATACTACATAAAGAAACCCCAAGACTACAACACCAAAGACCTTTGTACGTTACATGCAATAACTATTCCACTTAATCATTAAAAAAGCAAGAATTACGATAAGATAAATTCAGATTCACAAAGACACATTTCTAGAATCTTTATACAAACCATAAAATGTTTGCACAAAATACATATCAAGTAAAAATTTATTTGAATAAAAACATAACAATAAGCCTCACAAAGCCATTGTAACATGCATAAAGAAGCTAAAATTTGATCTTAAATCTAACAAGTGTAAATTTGAAATCAAGAGTTTATACCTGCATTTTATCACCACAGCCAAACTCTAAAAAACTTTTATAATCTCATGCTATAATCTCACACTTAATAATTGGCAATTATAAGAATAATGCGTAGAATATGAAATCTTATGCTTTGAGGGCTGTTTATGCTTGATTTTCTCCCCTATATCACAAATGCAAATGTTATGGCTTTCTTAATGCTGTTATTGCGTTTTGGTGGCATTCTTGCGTTTTTTCCTTTCTTTGATAATCAGATTCTACCTGTAAGCGTGCGTGCTGCACTTGCCTTTGTACTTGCGGTTGTATTTATGCCAATGGTAACAGACATAATTGCCTATCCCACATTGACAACTTTCATGATTGGCGGCTTATTTGAAATACTTTTAGGTTTTACCTGCGGTCTTGTGTTGCAAATTATTTTTTCATCAATTGTATTTGCAGGTGATTTAGCAAGTTTTTCTATGGGATTAACAATGGCTAGTGCGTATGATCCTATGAGTGGGACTACAAAACCCATAGTTTCTCAAGTTGTTGTGTTTTTATCAATCCTTGTAGCATTGCACTTTAATTTTCACTACCTTTTACTCGATATTATCGCACGCACACTCAATGATACACCTCTTGGAGGTTTCATGCTAAGCGATAATGTTGTCGCATATTTTACAAAGTCATTTGCCAATATGATTCTTATTGGCTTTTCTATGGCATTTCCTATTATTGCTGTATTACTTTTAACTGATATCATTTTTGGTATGATTATGAAGACGCACCCACAATTTAACCTCCTTGTGATTGGTTTCCCTGTAAAAATTGGGGTAGCTTTAGTGATTCTGGCAATCATTGTGCCAGGCATTATGCAACATTTTAGACACGATTTAAGTGAAGGCATGAAAGTATTATGGAAGATTCTAAGTCAAGGATAAGATTAAAGGGTTTTACATGAGATTAGGTTCTAAATTTCTAGCTTCTAAAAATGAGAGGATAACATGCTTTATATAACGATTTTATTTATAGCATTTCTTACCGCATTAACAAGATTCTTACCATTTTTTATTTTTCGCAACAAGACTCCTAAGGTTATTACAGATTTAGGCACTCTGTTGCCCCCCAGTCTTATTGCCATGATATTTATTTATTCATGCAAGGATATGTTGCAATTAGATAATATAGAGCTTGGAATCTATGGTCTTGTTGGTATTGTTTTTGTGTTATTCTTACACATTGTATTTAAAAATATCTTATTTAGCATCTTTTGTGGCACACTTTTTTATCTTGTGTTAAGAAACCACGATTTAATATTTGACACAATATCCTTTTAATTTGATGCAAACCTATCTTATTCTATCACCTGCGTATTATGAATGTATGGATGAGACTGCCACAAAACAAATCTCTACAAAGCTACAACATGCTTATATGATGCTAGAATCTAAGAATATGACATTGAACTTTGTTGCATTCCGTTATGACAATCATGATAGTTTATCTTCAGATCAATATCGTATGTTACTTGAAATATTTGCTTTTTGTAAAAGTCATAATATAACACTCTTGCTAAATCTTTCTATGTATAAGATAGAAACTCTTGTGCTCTTGTGGCTGCATGGTTTTGCACTAGGCATACATTTTAAGGAATCTGATTTGCCTCTCCTGCATGATAATATATGTCTAGCATTGCAACAAAGCTATTTTGCGTTATGCTCTCTGCAGAGCGATATCACATTACAAGATAAATTAAAAATTATTCATGATTCATTCCTGCATTCATGTAAAAGTGGCACAAAAGCTATTGAGTTATTATCTAACACAGAAATGCTTTCACGCCTTATAGCTCCACTTCATCACACCTTAACTAATTACCAAAAAATAGAGTCTAGGCTAGATAGGAAACCTTGCCCTATATTTGTAAGCACTCATAACACAAAAGATCTCTCTAATGCCCTATCTCTTGGAGTCAATTATGCTACAATTAGCCCTATATTTTATGACAAAGGTAACAAGGCATTAGGCTTATCATATCTACAAGCATTGCCTATTGAATTAAAAAGAAATGCCTTTGCTTTAGGTGGAATAAATAATGACTCAAGGCTTGAAGAGATTAAGTCATGTGGTCTAGCTGGATTTGCATCAATTAGCTATTTTTTGCAGCAATAGCTTTAGCTTTCTTTGCATATCTTTATATATTTTTAGTCTATTGGTTCAAATAGTGAATTAACTTTTTTTATACTTAGATGTGTTAGAATCTAGCATTTTAAATTCCAAAGAGTGTCCATATGAATAAATTTTTTGCTTTATATCTATTGTCTTGCTTATTTCTTTATGCAAAAGAATACGTTATCGATGAGACACATTCAAGCGTTAGTTTTGGTGTTAAGCACTTAAGTGTAGCAGACACTATAGGACATTTCCAAGAGTTTTCTGGCACACTTGACATTGAAGATAACAGAATTAAAAAGCTGCAAGGTGAAGTTGTAATTGCAAGCATTAATACCTATAATGCTGCACGAGATGAAGAGTTACTTACAACAGACTTTTTTAGCACCAAAAAGGCAACCTTGCAATCTATCTCATTCAAAAATAATCTTTTACGCACCAAACTAACCATAAACAATATCACAAAAGAGGTGGTTTTCAAAGTAAAAATCACAGGACCGATCCGTAACCCAAGCCTAGTATTAAAAGAAAAAAGCAAAAATGATAATCCTTTTATGCCACAAGCAACAAATACGCCATTACAAAATCCACACTTAAAGACAAATGATTCTGATACAGATTGTGGTTGTTATATTAGCTATGGAGATAATGTCATAGGGGTAGAGTTATATGGCAGCATTAATCGCTTTGATTTTGATATTGCCAAGACAACACCAAAAGAACTTTTAGGCAAAGATGTTAATATAAGGATTATATTAGAAGCATCCAATTAACACTCGTTCTTACATAGTTTAGAGCCACAAGATAACAATCATTTTAAATCAAACCAAAGCACAAGCAAGAACAAGAGTACAACTAACTCCCCATATCTATGCAATATAAGTCACATAAAATATAAACGACCTACCTGCTCATTCGCTTTGTAACATAGTACAACACGCCCACGCTCACGCATAAGGCACAACATTCTGATATAGGATATGCGATCCACGCACCCATGATTCCATAAAAATACGTCATAACTGGCAACAATACAATGATGAATGCAAGTGTGTAGGCTATTGTAACTATAAAGGAGGCTAAAGCTTGTTGCAATGCTTGTAGATAAAGCGCAATAACAAGATTTAAACTCATAAAGATATAACCAATAGAATAAATATTCAATGCTACCTTACTTTGTTCTTTGAGCTCCAAATCCTTTAAATACAAAGAAATAATAAAATCACTAAAAATAAAAAATAACGCATACAATACGCAAGATAAACCTAGTGCCACATAAATATAGAATCTTAAAACCTCTTTTAAACGACTAAAAAGCCGCATACCATAGTTGAAACTCGCAATGGGCTGTATGGATTCTGCAAGTGCCATCGTAATAGTAAAGAAGTTAAATCCAGCATAAAGAATAGCACTATATACCGCAAGGACAGACTCTCCCCCAGTATCCTTTAGAATCTGATTATAAAGCCACATGACAATACCAACACTTGCTTCACTTGCTGCATAGGGCGAACCATATTTAATTGCACGTCCAAGTAGTTTCCAATCAAATACTTTTACAAAATACAGCTCCCCCTTTTTCTCACAAATAAAAGGCAATGAAATGCGTATTTTACTTGCAAAATTACAATTAAAAAAGCCAAGCATTAATGCTCTATATTTGGGTTCTACATAATGCCACAACAATACGCAAGACCCAATAATATGTCCTAAGGTTGTAGCGTATGCACTACCAATAATGCCAAACTCCCACACAAATAAAAAAAGATAATTAAATATAACATTGCAAATCGCCCCAAGAAACATGGCAAACATGGCAAATCTAGGACGTTTGTCATTTACCACACACATATCAAGCACAGGATGCAAAATAATTCCAAAAAGTCCTACACATGTCCCACGCAAGTAATCAACTGCCATGCCATGCACATTTGGTGTTAGATTCTGTGCAAAAAAATCAATTACAATGCTCGCATACATATAGCCCAAAGCACCAAATATCAGGGATAATGGCAATAATAAATATACAATGCTGCTAAAAATAGCTCTTGCAATATGTGCTCTGCCTTTTGCAAGATAATAGCTAATAAGACTTGCTCCACCTAAAGCAAACATAAGCGAACATGCCATCATTGCAGGAAAAAGAGGCCATACTACAACGATTGCTTTCATAGCATCATCGCCAAGCTTCTTATTAACAAAAATACCATCAATAGTCGAATAGCTAGCCATGGCAAGCATGGCTAAAAGCATAGGAATGAAATAATTAAAAAAGAGCTTTGGGATACCATCATTGGCTAGATTTAAACTACTCTTTGTGTTTAGCATTATCCTCCCCTAACCTCCTTGTACTTTCCTCGTTATCATTCTTTCGCATTACAATCCTGAAAAGAACAATAAAAATCCAACGCAAAACTCCATAAAAAATATACATGCTCAAGAATATACACAAAGCCAAAGAAGGCTGTGCTACAACAAATGCAAGAGCAATTAATAGCACGACAAAATATTTTAGATTCCACTGCACCTTTTTAAAACTTGGATAGCGAATATTGCTTACCATAAGAATTGCGATGAAAAAAGCAAATACAAGAAAAATATAAGTATGTGTGCGTAAAAATTCAATCCAGCCAAAAAAACTCACCTTGTGCTGCTCAACCACAATAATCCATAAACACAAAATAGCTGCAGCAGAGGGGATTGGCAAACCTATAAATGAATTTGTCTCAACATTTGTTGTGATATTAAACCTTGCGAGCCGAATCGCCCCAAGCACTACAAATAGACCGCTGATTGCCACACCATAACGACCATAATCATACCCCACATAAAAGTATAATAGCACCGCTGGGGCAACACCAAAAGCGACAATATCAGCAAGAGAATCAAACTCAACGCCAAACTTACTAGCAGTATTTGTAAGACGAGCCACACGACCATCAAGCCCATCAAGCACCATGGAGAACAAGATATACCAACACGCTGTTGTAAAAGCCTTAGAATCCGCTTGAACCAAGCCCTTATGTGCCATAAAAATCGCCATAATACCCAAAAATATGCTACCTGCCGTAAAAAGATTAGGCAAAACGTAGCGAGGACTAATTTTCATAAATATTTCCTTTTATAGTCGTATGGCCAATAAAGCCAAAAAAGTCTTGCAGGGCTTATTTTAGCATAGTTTTAGACAAGTTCTTACTATTTCTTAGTCCCATGCCAAACTCTACTTCACGCTAAAATGGGGTGCAAAATACACAAAAACCAAACATAAATCAAAGGATTTTTATATTATGTTATAATCAGAGTTTAGTTTTGCAAAAAGGAACAACATGACAATAGGTATCATAGGTGCTATGCGTGAAGAGATCGTGCCGCTTTTAGCACTGTATAAAGAGTATGAGAGCATGGAGATTGCTGGGAATGTGTATTATAAAATTGCATACAAAGATGCAAACATTATTATCGCTTATAGCAAGATAGGCAAGGTGCATGCAGCAATCAGTGCAACCACAATGATCTTGCGATTTGGCTGCGAAAAAATCATCTTTAGCGGTGTTGCAGGCGGCCTAGCAAAGGGCTTAAATGTCGGAGACTTGCTACTTGCAACAAAACTTTGCCAACATGATGTTGATATCACAGCATTTGGACATGCTAAGGGTTTTATACCAGAGGGTAAGCTGTTTTATGAAAGTGATAAATATCTGTGTGACAAAGCAAAAGAAGTCGCAAAAGATATGAATCTTAGTATAAAAGAGGGTGTTGTAGCAAGCGGAGATCAATTTATTGCCAACCAACAAATAAAAGATTCTATTGTAAAAGAATTTGATGCAATTGCAGTGGAAATGGAGGGTGCAAGCGTAGCGTGTGTATGCGATAATTTCAAGATTCCATATTGCATTTTTCGCTCTATTAGCGATAGTGCAGACGGAGAGGCTAGCCAAAGTTTTGATGAATTTTTAGAATCTAGTGCAAAGATTAGTGCCCACTTTGTTTATAAACTTGTGGATAAAATCTTGCTTTAAGCATACCTAAATAAGATAATACCTATCTCAAAAACATGCAATATCCACTTTATATGGGTTTATCTAGGCTGCAAAAAATTAACTGCTATTTCACCATGATAGCTAAACCCATGAAACACAATAAGACAAAGAGTGTAAATGAGAGATATTGGGACACATGCCAAACAATCTCAATCATTTAAACTCACGAAACCCCAAATAACACAAAACATAAGTCAAACAAAACTACAAAGAAAAAATGATTCCATAATTTATCCAAAAACGCACACCTACGCACCATCTCGTAGCTATTTTAAGTAGATTTTAATAAAATATTGAGTATGCTATGCTCTATTTACTTTAAAAATAAAGGGGCTTATAATGAGCAAAAAGCAAATTGTCGTTCGACCTGAAGAGTCAATGGATCCACAAGACGTATATAGCAAAAAGAAAGTAATTAATAAACGCCATTTGTTCAAAAATGAATTTTATGAAAAAGAATTGCGTAAGCTAGAAATCGAACTTGTGAAGTTACAAAATTGGGTTAAGAAGACAAATCAAAAAATTGTCATTATAATGGAAGGTAGAGATGGTGCTGGCAAAGGAGGGACGATCAAGGCGCTTACTTCACACCTTAATCCTCGTGGTTGTCGCATTGTTGCATTAAATAAGCCCACAGAGCAAGAAAAAACTGAATGGTATTTTAAGCGATATATCACCAATTTGCCATCAGGTGGTGAAATCGTATTTTTTGATAGAAGCTGGTATAATCGTGCTGGTGTTGAAAAGGTTATGGGCTTTTGTACTCAAGATGAATACAAAGAATTTATTTATCAAGTAAGTAATTTAGAGCAAATGCTTGTTGCAAGTGGTACAATGATTTTTAAATATTTTCTTAATGTTTCACAAGAAGAACAAAAAAGACGTATTGAAAGACGCAAAAACGATCCATTACGAATGTGGAAATTAAGCCCAATTGATGCAAAATCATTAAACCTGTGGGACGATTACACGGAGGCATTTGAAAAAATGTTTTCACGCACACACACACCATATAGCCCATGGATGATTGTAGATTCTAACGATAAAAAGCGTGCAAGACTCAATATAGCTAGAGACTTATTAAGTAAAGTGGATTATGAAGATAAGGATCAAAACTCTGTATGTTTACTTGCTGATCCTAATATTGTGCATTTATACTCTCAACAATCAAACTTTATTAAAAAAAATAAAGACTTCAAAATCTTTGATAAAGAGAAGGATAAAAAAGACAAAAAAGACTGCAAAGAAGACGAGAAAAAGTAGGGTATGTTTTATACAAAATATATCATGGAGATGCTCTCATCACTTAGAAAAGATGTAATGTCCTTATCCAATGAATAAAAGGCTAGGGATAAAACCAGTGATGTTAGTAGTGCTCTCATACAAGCAGCAAAAAATACTCTTTTCTTGAAAATCATATTATAAAAGATTTGAAACATGCAAACTGACAAACTTAACAATGATGAAATGTATTTCGAAATTATAGGTTTTGAACAAAGTAGTGCTATGCAGATAATTTCGCAATATGCAAAAGACTGCTCTGTGCTACTCAAACTTGCAAATTCTTTGCCTTTACATCATACTTCTATGCAAGGAGATTGTAAGAATCTAGAACAACAAGACAATCTAGGCAAAAGTATCTTGCCCACTATATTATCACAAGAATATGGCATAATAGCACAAGGCTCTACACATGATTTAGCAGCATTTTTCAAGATTCTAGAATCTTTATTTGCAGATCGACTTGTGAAAGGAGATATTGCAACTTTCACACTCAAAAAATTACAGCAGCACAATTACAAGCTTTGTGTTGCTGAATCTTGTACGGGTGGAACTTTGAGTGCCATGATTACTGCTATTAGTGGTGCAAGCTCTGTTTTTAAAGGCGGCATAACAACTTATAGTATTGAATCTAAACAACAAATATTAGGTATAAAAGATTCTATTTTTAAAGAACATAGCGTATATTCTGAAGCGTGTGTGAGCGCTATGGCAAGAGGGGCAATTGATCTGTTTCAAGCTGATATTGCCATTGCTACGAGCGGATTAGCAACACACGATGATAGTCCGGATAACTTTTTACATTTACCTGCTGGCACGGTTTTTACTTGCGTTCTCATACGTGATAGGATGCCAATAAATATTGTCCATAACTATCTGTCACATACAAATATAGAAAGCAAAGATTCTAGAATCTTTGTGCAAAAAATGGCTAGTTTGCAAGCTTTGCGTCTGCTTTTAAGCACGCTTGCCAGTTAACCTAACTTATCAAAGAAACAAAGTTATTATTATCCTTGGTTCTATTATAAAACATTAACCTGCAAGTAATTTTATAACAATGTTTGATCATATTTATCAATAATTTAGCAAATTTTAAGGTAAAAAAAGTTAGAATAACCCCCATGCTTTGCAAGTAGGGGGCATATCCGAAAACAAAGGTGTGAGTCTATTTTTAAAAGGGAATGATTATGAAAAAGTTGCTTTTGTTCTTTTTCGCATGTGTTGGTTTTGCGTTAGCTGCTGACACGAAAGCTAGTCTTGATGGTATTAATGGTGCCGATGTAGTAATGGCTCTATCTGTTCTTGCTGGTGTTGTTGGTTTAGGTATTGCTGCACTTGGTGGTGGTATTGGTATGGGTCATGCTGCTGCTGCTGCAATCTCTGGAACTGCAAGAAATCCTGCATTAGGTTCTAAATTACAAACAACGATGTTTATTGCGATTGCGTTGATTGAAGCACAAGTTATCTATACGCTTGTTTTCGCTGTTATTGCAATATATGTGAATCCTTATATTCCTTAATTATTTGCGATCTGGGATTCCTGAATACTTACTCACCTCCCTTTCGAAAGGGAGATGAGTTTTGCGCTGGTGGTGGAATGGTAGACACACCATCTTGAGGGGGTGGCGGGGCGACCCGTGTGAGTTCAAGTCTCACTCAGCGCACCATCTTAAAAATACTCAAACCACATTATAGCCGGAGTGGTGAAACTGGTAGACGCGCTAGACTCAAAATCTAGTAAGGGCAACCTTGTGTCGGTTCGAGTCCGACCTTCGGCACCATCCATATTTATATTAATTATACTGTCCTGGTAGCTCAGCTGGATAGAGCGTAAGATTCCTAATCTTAAGGTCATGGGTTCAAATCCCTTTCGGGACACCATTCTTTGTGTATAACTATTCTAATCTCTCGTTTTATGATAAAGTCTTTGTTTATTTGCTTCTTTACGCTATTAGACAATACACGACTTCATCACCAATCACATGCTTCTTAAACTTGATGTTTGAGGCTTAAAAATTACTTGCCCATGAATAACTTCAGAAATAATTGGATAAGACTATAATGTTTATATGGAAAAATTCACCCACATCCAATAAAACATTTATGTAAAAAGCAGAGCGATCAGATACAACTCCAATAGCTGTGCAACAAAAATTTCTCAACAATAAAACCCAAACAAAAATATACAATGTGCACTAATATCAAAGAATTAATCAAGGCATAAAATGGGTCAAGAAGCGATTAGTACAATAAGCTTAAAACACTATGATATAAAATAGATAATTTAACAAGGAAATACAATAAATCAAACATGACAAATTTCAATAAATCCGCATAAACAATAAAGATGTGTTCAAAAACAATATAGAATCTAATGCAGTGAGATATATCACTGAAGTATTGCAAGAACAACTTATTATGAGAAAAAATAAAAAAAAAGGGGGGGGGGGGGGTGAGCCACCGTCATGGCACAAAATACAACCTTAATCAAACCGCAAACACAATATATAAAGCCCAACAAACTATCTTATTGTAGAAAGACATAAATAAGTTTAAAATAAAACTCTAAAAATATGCAATTATATATAGGCTTCTTAAAAGCCCTATCAATATGAACTAACTGAAATGTTCTTTGTCTTGCCAACCCTGCTTCGAGCCACCTAAAACAACACATTAATCTTAAGGATTCTAAAAATTATGAAAGCTTCTCATGCAAATTGTTTGCATTATCTTTTTTATTTATTTCCCAAAATATCAATCCAATCATGTTTTATTGCAATAGCTTTTTTGCCATATCCGATATTCTTTTGCCCGTAGCCACCGCATTAAGACTTTTTGCTGCACCCATAACCTTACCCAAATCCTTAGAATCCTTTGCGCCAACCTTTTCTATAATCTCTTTTATTGCGCTCTCCAACTCATCGTCATCAAGTTGTTTAGGCAAATAATGCATAATAAGTTCAATCTCATAACTCTCTTTGTCCGCTAAATCCTGCCGATTTGCACTTAAGTAGCTCTCTTTTGCATCCTCTCTTTGCTTCAATGCTGTCTTTAAGATACCTATGCAATCCTCATCACTCAACACAATCCTTTTGTCAATTTCAACTTGTTTTAACGCTGAATGTAGTGTCCTTAACGCGTCCCTCTTTACATTATCACCATTTTTCATTGCCTCTTTAATGTCTGCCATTATAGAATCTTTGATACTCATATAAATCCTTGTTGGGAATGTAATTTGCTTTAATTATACAATATTTTACTAAAGGATGAGTATGAGAAAAATAGGTTTGGCGTTATTGCTCCCTGCACTGCTTTGTGCATATGAACCAGAAATTGATATGAATGCACCAGATTATGTAAATGATATGCCATCAAAAGACTTCGTGCCAGAGTTTTCAAGACCAGGTTCTTTATTTGGACAGGGAGAAAGACCACTATTTGCAGATCGCAGAGCGATGCGCGTTGATGATTTGATTACCATTAAAATCAAAGAAAACATTACCAATGATTTTAAAATTGACAAAAAATATAGTGGAAGTAGTGGTGGAAACATTACTCCTGCGCAAATGACTTATAATGGACAAGACGCACAGCAGCAAGCAAACACAGTTTATCTAAATGATCAAGTCAATTATACGCTAACAAAACCTAACAATGCGACTAACTTTCAAGGCGGGGGCACATATTCTCAATCACAGAATCTTGCCTTAACAATTACAGCGAGAATCTTAAAAGTTATGGAAAATGGTAATTACTTTATTTATGGCAAACAAGAAATGCTTGTAAATGGTGAAAAACAGATTATACAAATAAGCGGTGTTATCCGCCCCTACGATATACAGCAAAATAACACTATCGAAAGTCAATATATTGCTGATAGTAAAATTTCTATTGTAAGTGTTGGCAAAATCTCTGAAACTTTGGCAAAGAAGCCAACCACAGACGCTATCGAATCAAACTGGCCATATTAAGCCTCTTGTGCCATACTCTTACCTAATAACTAAGCATTATGCCATGTGGCCTAGCTTAGTATTGATAAACCTTGGGATACACTTATTTTTGCACCAAATCCCTTGTAGATACCTAAGTGTAAATAAACAAGAATGGCTATCTGTCTAAAGATATCCAAACTATGCCGCTCCCAATACATTTCTAAATCACACAAATAGTAATCAAAAACTCCTGCCTACATCTTATTGTATTGCAAGACTTGTTATGGCGTATCCTGAAGTAAACTTGGGTCACGCACTTCAAATCGTATGTATGTTTTTTGTGGGTAAAAATACATAGCAACGTGATTTAAAAGTGCATTTGGGTAGTAAAGATAGACTGCTTGTTGTATAGATTCTAAACCTACACTTTGACATTCAAAAAGCCACGCATTTCCATTATGACTGCACTCTTTATAAAAAATGAGTGCATCATTACTTTTACCATTGTCTACATATGCAAGATTCTGTAATTGTTTATCTTGAGTTGGCATTACATTATCGTGTGCCAACCCAATACTTTGCAATTGAAGCAATGGGCTATAACAGCCAGAATAAAGCAGAATCATAAAAAACATAGGCAAAAACACTATTCGTGTAGAAAACTTATTTCGCATTTACATTCCCCAGTATAAGACATTTTTTCTGCCATATAAGCATATTCCAACTCTGCTGCCATATACCAACTTGTGTGAATGTGTATTGTGCGGTATTTTTGTATGCCTCTTTCAAAAGATTCTCAAATGTTAGAATCCTATATTGTTTAGATGCGTTAAAAGGTGTAAAACTTACGCAGATTCTAGCAAGCTCTTTTTGTGGTTTTTTTGGTAATGTATTTGGCAATATTTGCAAATTATGTAGTCGTCCTAGATACACCACCCTATCATCTTTTTTTGTATGCTGCACACTACAACCCGCATAAAAACTAATTAGTGTAAAACATAATGCCTGTATACAGAAGATTCTAAGGCAAGAATTCTTTAATAATACCCTAAGATTTTCCACCAAATACCACCGATGACACCAAATACAATCACGCTAACAACACTCATAATAGCACCCATTTTCCACCATTCTCCAACACTTGCATATCCAGAGCCAAAGATAACAGGGGCAGTCCCTGTCGCATAGTGCGTTAAACTCATCATAATATTACCCGCTGCAGCAAGCATTAGTGCATATAACATAGGTGGTGCACCAATTGCCAAACCAGCTGAATAAAATGCCGCAAACACTGCAGCTATATGAGCAGTTGTAGAGGCAAAAAAGTAATGCATGTAAAGATAGAGAAGGGTAAGCAACAAACACGCACCAAACCAACCAAAACCTAATGCATTAACGCCGCTTTCAAGATATGTCGCATAATAGCTCACAACACCCAACTTACCAAGAAAACTTGCCATCATCACCAACGCACTAAACCATACCACAGTATCCCATGCACTTTTTTCTTTAAGGACATCTTCCCAAGTTAGTATCCCACTAATAAGCATTAATGCCAACCCTAAGAATGCAACTGCAGCAGAATCTATCTTAAAACCAAAGAAATTACCAATTCCAGCCCATAATGCAAGCATGATAACAAATATACCAAGCACAATTCTTTCTTGAAAGCTCATAGCACCCATTGCTCTTAGCTCTTGTGTAGCCATGTCTTTTGCATTTTCTGTCTTTTTTATTTCAGGCGGATAGACAGCCCACACAACAAGCGGCAGCAAGAATAATACCACGATACTAGGTAAAAACATAGATAATGCCCACTGCCCCCAAGTAATATGCATGTCAATCTCTATACCATGATTATTTGCCACCTCGACAATTTTATTTACAACCATAGGATTTGGTGCAGTTGCAGTAATAAACATACCAGAAGTAATAGGATTTATTTGAAAATTTACAAGTGCCAAATATTTACCTATTTTATTTTGCGTATTTGTCTCAGGTTCAGAGTTAAAAGTGTGTGCAATAGAACGCATAATAGGGTGAATTATTGCTCCACCTCTAGCTGTATTTGATGGTGTAACAGGTGCTAAGATAACTTCACTGACCACAAGAGAATAGGCAATACCTAGCGTATTTTTACCAAAGAGCGATATAAAATAATAGCCGATACGTTTGCCAAGCCCAGTTTTAATAATCGCACGACTAATCATGATCGCCACACCTATCATCCAAATGAGGCTTTCATTAAAACCACTCAAAGCGTTCTTAATGCTTGCTTTCGTATCACCTGGTGCAGTTACGCAAGTGATTGCTACAATAGCAATGGCTATCATGCTTATTGCACCTATTGGCATAACCTTCAAAACAATTGCCAAGATTGTTGCACAAAAAATCCCAAGTAAATGCCAACCTTCTGTTTTCATACCCTCTGGAGCGGGAATAATCCAAAAAGAAATCATAATACCTATACATACTATCCCATAAAGCCTTTTTAGCTTTTTTTGCTGCTCTTCTTGTGTCGTCTGCATGTGCTGTCCCACATTATCCCCTTTCACCTCAAGAACATAATCGCTAAGGTTATTCTACATATTGTAATATATATGCTGATAAAAACACATTATATTGCTATTTGGACTTACATTTATTGTGTTATGCTACTGCATGTAACACACAAGGGGAGGAATTTTACTTAATAGATTCTAGAATTTAACAAAATAATGGTCTACATCATGCGACATAGAATCTAAATCCCTAGAATCTGCATTTTAAATAGCAATTATGCAAAAAAATGTATAAAGCTAAAAATAGGCATTCTTAGTATTACCATCGCAACTACATTCTGCAAGAGATCTATACCTACTGCTTGGGCATATTATGTTCAATAAATTAGCAAATAATACAAGCAATCTTTTATAGCAATCTAGTTGAATTATATCAATACACTGAAGTATTCATGCTCACAAACACATATGCACACGTGTGTATTCTAACTACAAACCCTAGAGTCCACATCAATTACGTCATATCAATCCGCACTGCGAACCACTTCCTGACGTACGATTGATGCATCCTTAAGGCTTAATACACCCTGCTCTATTAAATCTTTAATCTTTTCATTGCTGTATTTGTTGTGATTATAGGCGACCACACATACCTCATCGCCCTCTTGTAAGAATCTTGTTTCTGCAAACTCTGTGTAGCTTGTCGCACCAATAGCAATAAGTATCTTTGATGGATAATCAGCTCGTTTAATAATCTCATCAAGATTCTCAAGAACCGCATGATCTTCTTGTGTATTGAGTTTCTTTATTATCCAATCAATGAGTTTTTTATAAAAGTAGCTATAATGCGTCAATTTCGCATTATCACCATATTGATGTGCTTTGCCATCACAAATGAGAAAGGAAGTTAAGGAATAATTATCGCAAATCCCACCTTCCTCAAATTTATCAATAGGTAATCGCAATCCACAGCCTTTTGAAGCGGTAGAAAAGTTCTTCTTTTGACTAATCTTTGTCGCACTGCTATCATTTCGTATTGATGTATCATCAAATGCCATAAAAAACTTCGGGATAAGCGTCTTTACTTTTCCTTGCTCATATACAACTTCACACTCAAGCCCTATTTCTGGTTCTGCTTGTGCATGCAATGCTGTATCTTTTGGGAGCAGAATCTTTTTGTTATCAATGCAGTAGCGTCCTAAAAATGTATTATCTTTTGGAATATAAAATGGGAATATGCCCTTTGGTGCACCTTCCTCATCGCTTACAACATGCACAAAATCATTAGCCTCACCCGCTTGTTCTAGATGGTTTGCAAAATTACCTGCGATACCAAATCCTAAATACTCTTTCATGATCTGCTCCTTACAAAATAAAAAATAAATACTAAATTGAAGTAAAATGCAATACATAAGAACATATAGATGTGTGACACTTATGCCTTTACAAGTCCAAAGTATAGTCTGTAAATTATACAAAATGGTAAAAATTCTACATATCAATTTATCTTTTTAAAATAAGTGTAGATTGCAGTAACATTTTGTAATAAATCTAGTTTAAACTACATTGTGAAAAGCAAATATAAAAAATTAAGGTTTTTTAAAGCTTAATGATAACAATATGTTATAATACAAAACTTTATCAACATCATTGAAGAATATAAAAGGACATAACAAATGCCATCACGCTTTTACGCGGTGCTAAACCCCATCTATTTCATATCTATATCATTAATTTTTATAAAAAATATACTCACTTGCAAAAACGCTCACACATATTTCAACCATCTAAAACATATCATTTTGTCTGTTGGAATCATATACATGTGCATTAATCCACTTTATGCAGTAGATGAGATTCCAAGTGATATAGCCAATAGCGCCTTAAACAATGATGAGAATGATGAAGCGATGGTTACAACAGATAATACAGAGCAAGTAAAGATTCTCAATGTTACAACGCTAACAGATATAGATAGCCTTAGAGAACAAACTCTATACATAGGGCAATACATTACTATCACATATCGTCTTGTGCTGCTTGATGAAGCGCGTATTGTCTATACGGAGTTTAATCCATCGCTTGATAAACAGGATAAAAATGCAAAATCCCAAAGTGTGCAGCTCATAAAAGAAAGTGCTTGGCAAAAAGAAGATGACTACTATACAGCAACATATACCTTCAAGATTATACAATCAAAGATAACTATCCCTTCACTCGTTGTGCATGTGCAAAACAACTATTTGCAAGATTCCATGCAAACAGATCCTATAAATCTTCAAGCACAAGCCCTAGATAAGACTCAAGGATATAGCGGTGTTGTAGCAGATAGCCTAAAAATCATTGATTACACCCTTGAAAATTATGATGATAACAATAATATGATACTTATTGAGCTTGAAGGGCATGGGAGTAATTTAGAAGACTTTAGATTACCAAATATTAAAGATCAAGAGTTTGGTCAAGGCACAAAATTTAGCGATGATGTCGCACGTGTAAATGTGCTTGCTAGGATTCCAAAAGAGCTAGATTCTATAGAGTTTAGCTACTTTGATATTAATAAACATGAATTTATACCTTTAAGTATTAAAAATGCGGTGAATATAGAATCTTTTGATGATGAGATTAGAGATGACCTCAACCCAAAAAGCTCATTCATAAAAATCACAAATATAATCCTATTTGCCATGCTTGGGATCTTTTTATTAATCACATTAATAAAACGCTCATACATTGCTGCCATTACCTCATGCTTATTACTCGGTTTTATCGTATATAGAATCTTTTCAAATACTTATAGTATCAAAACATTGCCAAATGCTCGTGTCCTTATACAACCAACGCATAGTTCAACAGAACTATTTGTAATTACAAACCCGACAAAACTTGAGGCAATAGATAAAAAGAATGGCTACTATAAAGTAAATATTGATTCTAAGGTTGGCTGGATTAGTCGTAATGACACAAACAAGCGTTAAGCTTATACGATTACACATTACTTAGTCATTTTATTAAGAAAGGATAAACATGGAAAAATTACGCGGTTACTTTGCTACTTTTACCATAGCACTCGGACTTGCATGTGTTATTATTGGTATTTATTTCTTCAGAAATAAGAATAATGGGAGAGTCGCACGGCGATATTGTGGCTACTTTTTTCCCGCAAATGGGTTAAAGATGGAAAGAGTAGGAGACTATGATTTAGATGCGCAATTGGTTATAGTCAATCATCAAAGTGCTTCAGATATTATATGTCTTGAGGGAGATCATCCTTTAAATATTTGTTGGGTAGCAAAGAAGCAATTAGGTGAGCTTCCATTCTATGGCTACGCCCTAAAATTACCCGAAATGATACTCATTGATAGAGAAGATAAAAAAGGCATTATTCAGCTCTTAAAAGAAGCAAAAGAAAAAATCAATCAAAAACGACCTATAGTCATTTTTCCCGAAGGCACAAGAGGACCAGGCAAAAGAGCATTTCTACCATTTAAACCAGGAGCTAAAATCTTAGCTGAGAAACTCAATTTAAAAGTGCAGCCAATCGTATTTGTCAATACAAGAAAAGTGTATGATAGCAACCCAATTAGCGTAAGATCAAATGTTGCACGAGTAGTATGTATGCCTGCATTCACACCAGACTTTAATACAAATTGGTATGAGCAACTTGAAAAAGACATGTTTGAAGTCTATTGTAAGCATTATGATGAGCTTAATCCAAACGAAGCGATACTAGATTCTACAAATCTTTCTAGTAAAGATTCCAACACAAAAGATACAAATAATGAACAGCTAGATTCCAAGCCTTTTGCAAATACAAAGTAGGTAATAAATCTTAAGGCAATCTTTCATGCAATATCATAACACAGAGCTATCTCAATACCTACAAAGCTACAATACAATAACTCCAACACAAGAGATATTGCAAGGCTTTATAAATAATACCCAACAGCTATTAGCCACCAATCCAAATGAAAGCGAAGAATATCAAAAGAATAAATTTAGAGACTTTTTAAGAGAATCTTTTCATTATGATTGTAACACAAAGGGGCGTATAGATCTAGCCATATATAATGATTATAAAGACATAGAAGTAATAATTGAATTTAAGGCAATAAATAATACACAAGAATTCCCAAAGCATTCTGACACATTGCACTCCAAGGCATTATGTGAAACAATACTCTATTATCTAAGGGAAAGTAAAACAAATAACAATATAAAGCATATAATAATTGCTACTATACATGAGTTATTTATAATCGATGCAAAAGAATATGAGATATTTAAACATCACAAAGCTTTACAAAAAGCCTATAAGAATTGCGATGATAAAGAAGGCAATGACACAAGCACCAATAATTTTTATAAAGAAGCACAAAATATCATAGAATCTATGACAGACACAATTAAATATACCCACATACGACTAGATTCTATAATCTCTCATATCCATAGCAAAAGCTCATCAAACCCAAATACCACCATATCTCTAATATACCAAGTCCTAAGCCCACAAGCATTATTAAAGCAAAAAACATATATAGATGCAAATACGCTTAATGAAAGCTTTTATAAAGAGCTACTTTATATTTTAGGATTGCAAGAAATAAGCCAAAATAAAAAGTCTTGTATATCCCCAAGCTTAATAAACAATACTCTATTAGATTCTATCTTAAAAGCTTTTAGTCTATCTCCACAAGATGACTTTGAGACAATCTTTTCACTTCTTACCACATGGAATAATCGCCTTTTATTCCTGCGTTTGTTAGAATCCATGCTTTTAAGCTGCAAACATATAGATAAACCATTTTTAACTATAGATGTATTGCAGAATTTTACAAAGCTAAATACACTCTTTTTTGAAGTCTTAGCGATTAAGGAAGATAAACGCCAAGATATCCCAAAAGACTTAGCTTCTATCCCTTATCTCAATTCAAGTCTTTTTGATAAAACCAATCTTGAAAAAGAGGGCAAAGAAATAAAGCTTTTAGATTCTAAACCACTCAAGCTCTATCCGCAATCTATCCTCTACAAAGATAAGAATCTACAAAAAAGCTATAATCTGAATAAAGATTCCTCCCTGCCTCTTTTAGAGTATTTGTTTGGTTTTTTACATGCCTATGACTTCACCACCACGCCACAAGATATACAAGATAATATTAAGATAAATCATGACAAACTCATAAATGCCGCTGTTTTAGGGCTTGTGTTTGAAAAGCTAAATGGCTATAAAGATGGGAGCTTCTATACTCCTAGCTTTATTACAAGCTATATGTGCAAAGAGTCTTTACAAAAGGCTGTGATACAAAAGTTTAATACCGCCAAAGAATGGGATTGCAAAGATCTAGAATCTCTAAAGCTAAGACTAGATAAACTCACAGATTCTAAAGGTGGCTATAAAGAAGCAAATGAAATATTTGATTCCATAAAAGTTTGCGATCCTGCAGTTGGTAGCGGACACTTCCTAGTCTCTATGCTAAATGCTATGATAGAGCTAAAATTTCACCTCAAGATTCTATGCGAGATTCACACTGATAGCAGCGGCACAAGACAATATGAACGCTTAAAAGATATAAATTTAAAGCTAGAAAATGATGAAATACTCATAAAAGATTCTACAAACTCACTACATACCTATCAAATCCCCTCTCATGAGAATATACAATCTCATAGGATTCAAAAGGCATTATTTCACAACAAACGCACACTTATAGAATCTTGCCTCTTTGGCGTAGATATTAACCCAAACTCATGCGAAATCACAAAGCTACGCCTTTGGATAGAGCTGCTTAAATATAGCTACTATATCTTTGAAAATGATAAAAACACAAATACTCTCCAAACCCTCCCAAATATAGATATAAATATCAAATATGGCAATAGCCTTATAAGTCGCTTTGATTTAAAAGATTCACTCAAACATATTCCAAATATCAATCACCAGATAGCAAAGTACCAAAAGCTTGTTTCTAGCTACAAAAATGCTGATCAAAGCACCCTAAATATATCAAAGCAAGAGATTGAAGCACAAATTGAAAAGATTAAACAAACCTTCACGCTCACACTCAAAGACCCAAAAACAAAACAAGAGCTAGAAAAAGCCATTGAAACGCATATCACAAATTATGGCATTTCACTTTTAGATAATACAAGTTTATTAGATGGCTTATCCTATACGCTCAATATGTTTGGCAATCCACAACTTAGCAAAGAGCAAGAAAACGAGGCTTACATCTCCTATGGTAAAATAATGGCTTTGCGTAAAAAGCTAGATTCTTTCACAAGTGGCGAGAGCTATAAAAATGCTTTTGAATGGAGATTTGCATTCCCAGAAGTGCTAGATAACAATGGCGACTTTTTGGGCTTTGATTTAGTCATCGGCAACCCACCGTATATATCAGCACCATCTCAACTAGAAAACACAAATCTAGCCCTACAAAGACAAACAATAAATAATTTAAAAAAATACAAAAGCCTATATCAAAAATGGGATTTATACATACCATTTATAGAGCTTGGTATTTCAAAGCTTTGCAAAGAAAATGCAGTATGTGCAATGATAATACCTTATCCTTTTACAAATCAGCTTTATGCAAAAGTGTTAAGAGATATGATA
The DNA here is from genome assembly GCF_000765905.2 of Helicobacter trogontum. Classification (GTDB taxonomy): domain Bacteria; phylum Campylobacterota; class Campylobacteria; order Campylobacterales; family Helicobacteraceae; genus Helicobacter_A; species Helicobacter_A trogontum. The sequence goes on from NZ_JRPL02000001.1 coordinate 67,842, forward strand.
ACAACAAGTTTTAATCTTTATGAACTTGCAGATTTGCAAGGCATAAAGGTTTTTGATAGTGCAGTAGTAACAAATTGTATAATTTTTGTTTCAAAACAAAAATTTAAAAATAAAATAAGCATATCAAACGCAAATGAGAATCTAAAGATTCAAGCAACGCTAGAAAAAACTTATGATGACTTAATACAAGACCAAAAAACTTTAGTTTTTAACACAACAGCACAAAACAGAAAAGCAGATAAACATCAAAATCTAAATAACTTAGGGGATTTTTGTTATATAAGTATAGGAATGGTTTTAAATGCAGATGAGAAAACAGCCAAAGGAGAATTCAAAAAAGATGATTTGATTAGCAATGTAAAAGATAAAATACATTGCAAAGAATACATAGAAGCAAAAGATATAGAAAAATATGCCATAAAAAGAATAAGGTATTTAGAATACAACACTCCACGCTCTCCATCAAAACTAAGACGCCCTACCTTCCCACAATTATACGAAAATGAAAAGATATTGATAAACAAAATTGGCAATATAAAAGCTATTTTCGATAAAAACAACATATTTTGTGACCAAACAAATAGAATATGTATTCTATGGAAAGATTTAAAAGGCGTAGAAAACAACAGCATAAGTGGTAGCATTAAAAAATTCTCAAGATTCTCAAGAAAAGAAATGGAGGAGCTTTCTTTAAGCATGAATCTAAAATACATACTAGGAATTTTAAATTCAAAATATTCTAATATGCTTTTGAATAATATTAGAGGCTTAGGAAATATTGATATAAATCCAGAATATTTAAGAAATATCCCTATTCCCAAAATAGATTCTACAAACAAAGCCTTAAGCGATGAGATAATAAGCCTAGTAGAGCAAATTTTAGATTCCAAAGCCAAAGACCCCACCACAGACACCAAAGAGCTAGAATCTCACATAGATTCTCTAGTCTATAAACTGTATAATTTGGATTCTAATGAGATTGAGATTGTGGAGGGTAGGCAATGCAAGAAGAGAAACAAGATAAAATGATTACAAAACTTGAAGCAAAAGCGAGTTGCAAAAATATCAAAATTGGTTTTAAGTGGGAGAATATCCCACAATTTGCAGTAATCACAGGAGAAAATGGAGCAGGTAAAACCGCCCTTTTGGAACAAATAAATCAATCATCGCTATCTAGTGATTATGGCAACAAGAAAATCTTTGATATTTCTAATCATTTTGAGATTAAATTTATCACAGATATTGCCTTAAAAAATCCAGCATATACGTTTGATAAATATACTTTAGAGGGTATTCAAACTGCTTGTAGGGTTATTTTAGATATTAAGAAAAACAACAATATTGTTGCTATAGCGAATAGAAATTTTCAAGTGACACACGGCAAACAAATAAGTTTGGAGGATTTTATCAAAAATAATACCAATCAATTAGATGAAGCAGAAAAACGAACTTTTAAAGTGTGGAGAGATACTATTATAGATATTTTTAAACGATATGAAGGATTTTTTAAACGCCATAATATGACTAAAGAAAAACTATTATTTGAAATGACAGAAGATGAGATTGAAGCTTGGCTTAATAGTCTTAATGATATAAATTTAGAATCTAAACCGATGATTTTTGAAGAAGAGCTTTTAGTCAATACTTTTGGAAACTATTTTATTAAATTTGAAAATTATAAAAGGACATTAGAGCAAAAAGTAGAAAATCAAAATAAAACAATTAAAGAAATTTATAAAATGGCAGAATCTAAGGTTGGTAAAAATCCTCTTGATAGAATCAATGAAATACTACAAAAATATTATTCTAAATATAACATTGCAGTTAAAAGAGATATTACAAGTGAAATTAAGTTATTTTGTAGAGAAGTGAATACAGATATAGAAGTACCTTTAGATTCTCTATCGCTAGGGGAACAAATCATTATTCATTTAGTATTGTGGCAATACGAAAATACAACACTAGATTCTCTTGTTTTGCTTTTAGATGAGCCAGATTCTCACCTTAATCCAAAAATGGCAAAAATGCTTATCGATATATTAAAAAATGTCGTTGTAAAAGAGTTTGGTTGTCAAGTGATAATGACAACACATAGCTTATCAAGCGTAGCGTATTGTGATGATGAAGATTTGTTCTATATGGAAAATGGAGAGATTAAAAAAATAGATAAAAAACAAGCAATAGAAAATCTTACCGATGGTGTGATGACTTTTAATACTGCTATGGGAATTATTGAACAAATACAAACATCTAGCAAACCAACACTTCTAGTTGAAGGCTCTTTAGATAAGATTCACATAGAAAATTTTTATAAATTATCACAAAAAGAAATCCCATTTGAAATCATAGTATGCGGAAGTGCAAGTAATATGCCACATTTTGCTATTGCTTTTAAACAACTCAATATAGCTCAATCAAAAATATTGTTTTTATGCGATTATGACAACGGAGGGGAAGAAGCTTATAAAAAAATCATAGCACAACAATATAATGTGATCTATACTTTAGATATAGATTGTCTTGATGATAATGATGACAGAAAAAGGCTTAAAAACTATCTGTTTGAAATGCTATATCCATTGGAAATTTTAAAAGAGCAACAATTAGTTGATGAGATAGAATTAAAAGATTATATTAAAGGTTTAAAGAAAGAAGAGCAAAATCAAAAGGCTAAAGAATTTGATCAGGATACAAGTAAAGCAAAATATAAACTTAAAAATGACGATACAAAAAAACAAAATTTTGCAAATGATGTTATAAAGAAACTTGATATCAATAAAGACTTTGAAGAAATTAAGAATCTTATAAACAGAATAGAATCTAAACTTGGTGCTGTTTAGATTAATCTAGTATAAGTGATAAATGAATCTCTACTTTGTGCAGGATAATCAGGGTATGCTTATCAATCAAACTTGCTATTTTATTCTAAGTGATAATAGGTATTTATGTGCGGTGCTAGATTCTAAAATGACTTACTTTTATATGAAACAAATTGTGCCAAATTTGGGCGATAAGACATTTAGACAGATAAAGCAATATATAGAAAAACTCCCTATCCCAAAAATAGATTCTACCAACAAAGCCTTAAGCGATGAGATTATAAGCCTAGTAGAGCAAATTTTAGATTCCAAAGCCAAAGACCCCACAAAAGACACCAAAGAGCTAGAATCCAAAATCGATAATCTAGTGTATTATTGTATAATTTAACCGATGAAGAGATAAAAATTATAGAAAACAAGGGGTAATACTATGGCAATAAATATTGATTTTAAGTTTGATGCAACAGAAGCATATAAAGACGCATTGCAACCCACTGTGAAACAAATAGGTGGGACATTAGAAGATTTGACAAAAACTGCACGATTATTGCTTTTTCCTTTTCTCTATGTGGTATTGGTAATGATAGATTTCAGAAATGGTGCAATAGAATAAAGAATGGGGTCAAAGAGAAAAACATGATAGAAGCACAACCAAATATTCTTGTTCCTACACTTTGTGGCTTGGCAATCAATCCAGATGAAACATTATTGTGTGAAATATTTTTTAATATTTTGCAAAGTTCTATTGACAAAACAAAACAAAAAATTTTAAACCCAGCATTTCCAAAAATTTTGGAACAAATTTCTAACGATGAAGCAAAAATTTTAACCCTTATAAAAATTTATTCTTATATTGATTATACTTATTATATGATTCCTAATGCAAATAGAGCATACAGGGAAAAGTGTATTGAAGTTGCATACAGCATTGATAAAACTTTTTTTACGATGCATAAAAACCATCTTACATTTTTAGGATTACTTACAGGCAGCTATTACCAGAATCCTGAAATGTATTTTGAGATTAATGGGGAGTTGATTGCACACGACTTCCTCAAGGACAAGAAATTTTAAAAAATCAACAATCCGACAATCACAAAACTATAGGTAAATATTTTTATAGACTAGAGTTGAGTGATTTTGGACAAGCATTTGTTAAAATTTGTGTAAGTAAAAAATGTGAAGAGTTTTTAAAAACTTAAGCTTGTAGTATATCTATCAGTCCTAGTCTATCAATTAACCGATAAAGAGATAAAAAGAGTTGAGAAAGGCGATGAAAGTTAATGTTGTGAAAGATATAATCAAAGATACCCTAAATACGTCAATTGATAACATAGAAGTGTATCAAAGCAACATTACTATAAAAGGTATCCATGATGATAAGTTGCCCATTGATGATATAAGATTAGATGATATATTTATCATTGAAAACATAGATAATATACTTGGCATTGAAAACTTAGAAGAAGTATTTACCACATTTATAAAATATAATTTAAATTTTAAATATTGCATTTTTAAATGTGTTTCGGTATTCAGTGGGCCATACTTCAAAAAAATTTCCTTTGAAAATTGTGAATTTACAAATGGGGTTGATTTTTCGACGTCTAGTTTTAAATCCTTATTTTTTGAAAATTGTGAATTTAAGGATATTGCTGATTTTTCTTATATGGATGTTACAAAAAAATTAAGTTTTTATAAAGTGATATTTGAAAATGATGTTAATTTTTGTAATACAAAATTTCAACCCAATAAATATAGGAGTGTTTTTTCTGGTGTTACTTTTAAAAACGATGTAGAATTTGAAAATTTTCAATTTCATCAAGACTTACATGGTTTAAAATTTAATAAAAATGTGGTATTTCGCGATACTAAATTTCAAGCAGGGATTACATTACACAAGGAATACTTCATGTTGGAAAGTATAAAATTTGAGGGTTGTATTTTTGATGAAATTACTATAGTAGATGATTTTTTACAAAAAAAAGGCCTTGTTTTTGAAAAATGTAATTTTACAAAAAAGTTTATTTTGGAAAATAAAAATATAAAAAATGTAACATTTGGGTCATGTATTTTTGAAAATAGTGCTTATTTTAGTGATTCTACTTTTCAAGATTATGCTGATTTTCATGAATGTGAATTTGAAAAAACTGCATGTTTTTATGGAGTGACATTTGATAAGACTCCAAACTTTTCTCAAGTTATATTCAAGGGTAATTTAAATATAGTCAATGCAAATTTAAAGTTTGATTTTAATGATTTGAAATCCAAAATTAAACAAGAATATGAAGACTATAATCAAGATAGCGAGAAAAGCCAAAAATTCTTAGATAATTTTGCAAACGACTTTAGAGATTCATTTAGAGTCTTTAAAAACGCTTTGATAAAAGACAATAATTTACTAGATGCTTCAAATTTTCATAAATATGAGCTTTATAGCAAAGAAATCGAGCTAGATTCTAAAAACAACAAAACCATGAAAGACAAAGTAGAAAAATGGCAATTATGGTTTTATAGAAAAATATGTGATCATCACACAGATATCCTAAAAAGCTTTCATTCGCTAATGCTAGTCATAGGGCTTTTTGGCTTAATGAGTTTGGGAGTGATTATAGGCTTTGACTATTATCTAGGATATAAGCCGATATGTTCTCATCTCTATCTAGCAAAAGATTTTTATGATATTCATATCAGATCTATTATAGAAAATAATACATCATATATGCTTGGTATAAATCTTATAATACTACTTGTTTATCTTATAGCTATTCTTGGATTATGCACAAAGTACATAAGGTATATTCTTATATTTATGTCGTATTTTATCGTTATTGGTATCTTGCTCATCTCACCAAAGATTCTTATCCCAGCAATGGGAATCTTCACAGACAAAAGAGCGCTTTTAGACCCGCTAAGCACTCTTGGTGGTATCTATACTATAGCATTTGGTTTTGTTCTATATTCTTTTATTAAAACAATTAGAAAAAGCTCTATAGTGCCAAATTAGAAATTATTATAAAGATGAGGGGGTATATAAATGATTGATTATCTGTTAGTGCAAATCTTGGAATCTCAAGCTAAATACCTAGCAAAAGAAACTAAAGAACTAGAATCCAAAATCGATAATCTAGTGTATTATTGTATAATTTAACCAATGAAGAAGAAATAAAAATCATCGAGGGGAAAGAATAGTTAGCATTATAAATGAATATTTTACAATAAACTTAAAAATACAAATGGAGGAAATATGAGTAATCAAACAAATGACAAAGCACAAGAAAATGAATCTGAAGCTACCACTATTCATTGCTTTCAAGGCACCGAGGACTTATTAAAAAATATTAACGATACAGACAAGAAAGAAAAGGTCAAGGCAATTCTTTTTGATTTGTTTAATATCAAAAATGTAAATTTTCTTTTTGGTGCTGGAACAAGCAATGGTGCAATTCCAACTATGAAAAAGTTACAAGAGTGTGTTGTCAAAAAATTAAGCGAAGATGAAAAAAAGTTTTTTGATGAAATTAAAAAGAGGAATCTAGAAGAAATCTTGGAAATACTTTGTTCTGGAAAAACATATCTTAAAAACAATCCTCAAGATAAAGATAATAGTGAATTTAACACTTTAAACAGCTTGATTGAAAAAATTGAAAAAACTATTTTTCGAGAAAATGATGATAAAAAAAATACTTTAAATGATAATGAAAAAAAGATTTTTGATGAAATTAAAGAGAGGAATCTAGAAGAAATCTTGGAAATACTTTATTCTGGAAAAACATATCTTAAAAACAATCTACAAGATAAAGATAAAGATAATAGAGAATTTAACACTTTGAAAAGCTTGATTGAAAAAATTGAAGAAATTATTTTTAAAAAAATTAATATTGAAATTGGCATTAATTGTGGAAGTGATGATCAAAAAGAAGTTTTTGAAAACTATATGAAATTTTACAAAAAGGTTACTTATCGCAACAAAGATTTAAATAGAGTAAATGTTTTTACAACAAATAATGATTTATTTAATGAGTATGTTTTAGATTATCTCAATATTGATTACAACAATGGCTTTGGAGGTGGGCTTAAGCGTAGCTTCAATCCTGCAAGATTTGAATATGTTTTTGCAAAGAAAATGGATGAAGGGATTGAAAAATATGAGCCTCTTAATCATATGATTTATCTCTATAAATTGCACGGCTCAATAAATTGGGTAGAAACTAAAAACCATAACTCTTTTTTTGATATAGAAGAAATTTATCTTAAACCAGGAGAGCAAAAACCAAAAGAAACTTGCTTGATTTATCCAACCCCACTTAAAGAAGGCAAGAGCCTTACATCTCCTTATACTGACCTTATCAGAGAATTTTAAAAAAAGCTATCACTTCCAAATAGTGTTCTTTTTATCATCGGATATAGTTTTAGTGATGAGCATATAAATACTATTATCTACAGGGCTCTTGCTTCCAATAGCTCTCTTTCTGTGGTTATATTTGCAGATAAAGACAAACTTGCAAGGAAGATTCCGCTTTTTAGTATCAACGACAAGAGAATTTATGTCATTTATGGAAAATATGAGGGTAAAACGATACATTATTTTAACTATTTTGTAAATGAATTAATTCCAGAACACAAACAAAATGAAGAAGATGAAATTTATAAAAAATTTGCAAGTTTAGCGAATGGGGTAACAGGAGATAAAAATGATTGTGGGTAAAATAGTTTCTATTCAATTTAATCAATTTAGAGTAAGAATTTTTTCTAATGTTAAGGGTGGTGGGCTTAATATTAAAGGTGAGATATATTACTTTGGAAATATTGGAAGCTATTTAAAAACATCAAATGCATTGGGAGAAGATATAGTTTGTGAAGTTATTGCAATTTTTGATTCCGATAGGCAAGATAATGGACAAGATTTTAACCTTAATAGCAATAGAGAGTTATTATTAAAACCCATAGGCATATACAAAGATGATAATTTTACTCTTGGCATAAGTATTTATCCCAGTTTGTATAGCGATGTAAGCTTATTAACCAATGAAGATTTAAAAAATATACTTATACCTAAAGAAGAGTATAAAACAGAGGGTCAAGGGGTTTATTTAGGAGTTAGCAAAAACCAAATCAATCACCCTATTTACATTCAAGAGGATAAGTTTTTTGGTATGCATTCTGCTGTATTGGGAAATTCTGGAAGTGGAAAATCTAATACAATCGCACATTTACTTCAAGAAATTTATAAAAAAGAGCAGCCTGCTACTGGATCAAAAGTTATTATTTTTGATGTGAATGGAGAATATAGACAAGCTTTTTCTAAACTTGATCACCCTGATGTAAAAGTAAAGCTATTTAAACCAAATATCGAAGGAAATGAAAATGGCGCCGAGCCTTTTTATATGCCACATTTTTTACTTTCTTTGGATGAATGGTGTGCTTTTTTAATGGCTACAGATGCTACACAAAAGCCATTTTGGGATCAAGTATTGCAAGAGGTTTATAGATTTCATAAAATATTATCTTCAAATAAAGCAGAGGAACAGAAAAAATTTATTAGTTATCTAAGATATAAACTTTATTCATTTGCTAATAATATTTTGGTGCAAACAGAAACTGATACTGCAAAAATAACTACACTTCAATCTGTAATTCTTAAAGTTCAAGAGATTATAACAACTGTAATCAAAGATGATAGCAAGGCAGAAAGTTTGAAAGAAGATGTAGATAAACTACTTAAAAAATGTAATTTGAGCTATGGAACAAAAGACGAAACAATATCTACTACTCTTGAAAAGATCAAAAAACGAATTGATTTTGATGATGTAAATGAAATATCTACGCATAAATGCAAAGATGGAGAATTTTTTGATTACACTTTTCTTAAAATAGCAGCAGAAATGATTCTTGTGGATGAAGAGGCAAGAGGAATTAAAACAACAAGAGGTTATGTGGGAACGATGCTAACTCGACTTGATTATTTTATCAATAATCCAGAATGCTCATTTATGCGTGAAATAAACAATAAAAATATTAAAGGGGTGGATCAATATCTTGATTACCTATGGGGGGAAACCCAACTAATCATCATTGATACAAGTGAATTAGGCAGGGACACCCTAGAAACACTAACAAGTGTGATTTCAAGATTAATTTTTGAATATCGTAAAAAGCAAGAAGAGGGAAATCGACGAAAAAATCCAGTGCATATTGTCTTAGATGAGGCTCATAGATATATCAAAAAAGATCAAAAGTATTTATTAAAAGATAATGTATTTGATCGAATCGCAAGAGAAGGCAGGAAATACTCCCTTTATTTGCTTATTTCTTCTCAAAGACCTTCAGAACTTTCTGAAACCGTGTTATCACAATGTGCAAATTTTATTATACATAGAATTCAAAATGAAAATGATATGCGACATATTAACGCTGTTCTTCCATATTTTTCCGAAGATTTTGTAAGTAAAATTAAGCAATCTGTTCCAGGGGAAGCGCTTATATTTGGAGATTTTGTTCCTATGCCAATGCATGTCAAAATTCAAAAAGCTGATCCAGAGCCAAATAGTAGCAATTGTAAAATCAGCCAAGAATGGTATCAAAAAAATAGAAACTCTATGGCACTAAACTAAAGGATATAAGAAAGGGATTAACTGCATAATGATTCTACAAATAAATCTTTATACTATGAAGATAATAAAGCCATTAGATCAGATCTTAGAATCTAAGATAAAAGATTTTTTCAAAGAACTAGAATCTAAAATTGATAATCTAGTCTATACCCTTTATAACCTAAATGAAGATGAAATAAAAATCATAGAGGTAAATAGTGAATTATATTGATGAAGGAATGCTAGAAGGCTTGAGAATATCACATAATAAAGAGTTGGCACGATATGGAATCTGGGCTAAAAATGCTAAAATGTCTATTACAGAAGAGAAAATAAGTATTGATGGGGCTATTATAGACGAGATAAATTTCAATACTCTGCAAAATAGTGGTATCAAGATGCTTGATATAAGAAAGAGTAAAGTTAGAGATATTATTTTTACAAAAGATATTGCATTAAACGTACATTTTGGAGGTATAACTTTTGCAGATAGGATTCGATCTAATTCTAACTTTCATGGTAAATTTGAGTTTGCTAATTGTATTTTTGAACAAGAAGTAAATTTCAACGAGGCTAGTTTTAATGATATTCTATTTGCATACAATACATTTAAGAGGGCAGCGTCATTTCTTCATACTATTTTTGGGAACACAAAAAATACGACAATCATAAATTTATCAAATACCACTTTTCTAGATCGCGTTGGTTTTCATAATGCTACTTTTAATCAAAATATAAGATTTACGAACCTCACTTTTAAAAAAGAATTAATTTTCGATAGAGCTGAATTTAATTGTAATCAAGCAGTCTTTAATATCACATGTGAAAAACGGGCACACTTCATAGGAACTAAATTTCAGAATGTGGCAGGATTTGAAAGATGTGATTTCAAAAAAGAATTAGGTCTAATGATAACGCATACTAAGAAAATTGGATTTATAGAAACCATATTTAGCGACTTTATAATGAAAAAAGAACCTTTGCCAAACTATATGATTTTTCAAAAATGTGTATTTTTAAACAAACTAGATCTAAAATACTGCAATTTTAAGGAAATAACTTTCAATACATGTGCTTTTAAAGACAACATTTATTTCAATAACTCTACTTTTCAAGATTATGCCGATTTTCATGAATGCGAGTTTGAAAAAACTGCAAGCTTTTATGAAGTAACATTTTATAAGACACCAAGCTTCTCTCAAGCTATATTCAAAGGTAATTTAAATATAGTCAATGCGAATCTAAATTTTGATTTTGATGATTTAGAATCAACAATTAAACACGAACACGAAGATTATAATAAAAACATAGAGAAAAATGAAAATAAAAAATCACGAGATAAATTTGCAAATGATTTTAGAGATTCTTTTAGGATTTTTAAAAACACTTTGATAAAAGATAATAATTTACTAGATGCTTCAAATTTTCATAAATATGAACTCTATAGTAAAGAACTAGAGCTAAAACATAAAGGCAACAAAACTATAAAAGAACATATAGAAAAATGGCAATTGTACTTTTATAGAAAGCTATGTGATCATCATACAGATTTACTTTTGAATCTAAAGTGGTTGATTATTGCCATAGGTTTATTTGCCTCATTATATTTTATCTCAAGGTTGATTCAAGATATTAGCATATTAGAGAGCCTAAACCCATTTGGAATATGTTTTAGTATAGCTTGTGCTTTTATTGCACTTATTTTATATTGGTTTGGATATATTGAAAGGCTTGATTTTTTTGCTAGTATTAATGCTGTGATAACTTTATGGATAATTTGCTATAAACCACAACTAATATTTGGTATAGCAAATCTTCTTGGAAATATTAAATATCATGGCTTTGAGAATTTTTTAATTACAATTTACACAATAATAATAGGTTTGATTATTTTCTCCCTCCAAAAAACCGCGAGAAAAAACTCCATAGTGCCAAATTAGATTGAGAAAAAATGCAAGATAATGCTACCACATAGACGAAAAAGATTGTCCACCTTGTTACTTTTTGAAATATTCAAGAAAATATTGTTATATTTTTAGTATATACATGTATATATAATATATCAATTTAAACTAGAATGCTATGCCTTCATGCACTATTCGTTTTAATTGAAGGAATTGAATAGCAAAATATTTTACTAAGGAAAGATAGTGATGGAAAAACAAAGTTTTGAATACTACTTAAATGCAATGGAAAATGGCAATATTAAAGAGCTTGAAATCTTTTTAGCCATTGATGATCAAGAGTTTGTAAATATGCAAGATAAAGATGGCAATACACTGCTCCACCATGCAGCAAGGCTAGGTAGTGAAGGCGGTGTGGCAATGCTTATTGATTGTAATCCTTTTATTCGTAATAACGATGGTAAAACTGCCTTTAATATAGCTTATGAGAATGATAATGAATGTATCGCCAGAATGCTTGAGATGACTAAAAATAGTTGGGAGAGTAAATATGGCGATAGCGATGAAGATGACTGTGAGGATGAAGATGAGGAGATGGATATTCCATTTTATTTAACAGGTAGTAAGGAATCTATTTTAAAGCAACTTGAAGAACAAATCAATGATGAAAGCCTACTAGATATTTCTTATGGTGATGGATCTATTATATTGCAATCTGTTTTACATGCTTGGAATCTTAGCTTTATTGATAAGAAAATGCCTCCTGTAGTTGAAATACTCATTGATAAAGCTAATGGGGATGTGGAAATGCTAATAGAAGGCTTTGATAGGTATATGGAGCGATGGGAAAGTGAGATTTGGGATGAACCTACTTCATATACTAGCACAAATGAGGATGGTGAAGAGGACTATCGCTATGAAACTGATCCTGATGAGTGGATACGAGAAATAATGCCTCTTGATGAATGGGAAGAACTAAAAGAGCAAATGCGAGCTTATGCGGCTAAAATCGGTTAAACTTAATAATGTAAGTGCTTATGTGAGTTAAATATGAACTTTGATGGTCTTATAACGCACAATAAGCTTGGGCTTTATAATAAAGACTTAGAATCTAAAATGCGAGAACTCACGACATTTAGAGCTTTGGAGTTAAAAAGCAATACTGCTTTTTGGGATTTTAAAGATTTCAACTATACACAATATAAGCATATACACTTTTATATATTTCAAGATATTTTTGAATGGGCGGGAAAAGATAGATATGAATTGGGGTTTCATGGCAGAATGAGTAAATATATGATTCAGTTTTGTCGCGGAAATTGCCTTTTGGATTATGCAGATTCTATATTTTATGGCTTAAATGATAATTTTATGCAATGTGAAGATATACCAAAGAAATTAGCAAATCTTTGGCACGAACTTAATTTCTTGCATCCATTTCGTGAGGGCAATGGTAGAGTTTCAGGGATCTTTTTAGAAATGTTTGCTAAGTCCTTGCGTATTAAATTTGATATAGATAACATAGAGAGAAGAAAACAAGTCATAGCACTTAATCGTGCAATGCGAAACAATATGCAAAGCTTGGAAGAATTAGTGCTGCTTAATACAGAAAAATTAGATATTATAAAAAATAGTTGAATGTTTTTAATATTTTGATATCCAATTTTAAAGAGAAATTTTACAATATTTGCAAATGCAAAACAAGGATTATGAGAGGCAATTATAAATAATTGTAGAAAATTTATGTTTTTAAAAATATTTTAATCAAAGGAAAATAATCTTCTAAACATTCAAACTTTTACAAACATGTGTCATAATTTTTGTATTATTTATAGTTGCAATAAAATAAATATTATGGACAAGTGAAACAAGTTGATATCGCTTTTGTTAATCATTGGATCTTACAAGAAACAGTATAGAGTGCTGAAGTATTGCATGAAAGATACAAAAGCAGTAAAGTTCAATAGCTTATTGCAATAGATAAAAAGGGCTTGAGTGTTAAAGATTCTAAACCTTTATACTTTTTGTTGTGCTGTGGTGATTGTGCTGTGTGCGACTATAAAACATAAACATATAAAGCATGAAATATACACTCCATTTCTCATTGCCAAAACCAAAAATTCCTCATGTGATGCAAATTTACCACTCATAGCCACACAATCCCTACTCCCAAATAAAGAGATAAGTGCACATGCAAGTGCAATAGTCGCAAAAGATTCTAAGCTTATGACACTTTTTTATGCGGGTTCAAGAGAGGGGGCAGAGGATGTAAAAATCTATCAAAGCTTTTTAGATATAACACCATCAAATAAAGATTCTAAATGGAGTGATCCATTAGTTTTATTGACACCAGAAATGCTTACAAAGGTTAGCGGTAGATATGTCAAAAAGCTAGGTAATCCAATAGTCTTTAAAGATTCTAAAGGCAAGATACATTTATTTGTAGTAGGAGTTAGTCTTGGTGGGTGGGCTACTTCTAGAATCTATCAGTTCTATTTTAGTGATGATTTAACACAAATACATTTCATAAGAGAGCTCCACCTAAACCCATTTGGCAATTACTCTCATCTAGTTCGCACACCAGCCTTGCCACTCAAAGATGGTGGCTTTATACTCGCTTTTTCTCATGAAATGTGGCATAAATTTCCACTCATTGCTATATTTGATAAAAATGCAAAGATGCTCTCTACTCAAACCATCAATCATTTAAAAGCACAATTGCAACCAAGTATTGTAGCTCTAAATGAAAAAGAGTGTGCTGCATTTTATCGTACAAATAATCGCTATAACACAAACACATATTATCAAACTTGCACTGATTATGCAAAAACATGGCATGATGTAGAAACAAGCAACATGAAAAACTATGATAGCTCAATCTTACTTGTGAATGTAGGTGATGAGATCATACTTATAACAAATGATGGCAAACATAATCCAATGTGGGGCGATAATGTAAAAAAAGGTGATAGGCAAAGTCTTAGTCTCTATTATTTACAAGACAAAATAAGAGGGCAATTTGTCTATATAGACACGATTGATACAGCCAAAAAGAGTGGTGAAGTAAGCTATCCTGCTGCGGTACTAAATGATAATTTATTACATGTTACTTATACCTATAATAGAAAAACCATCAAACACACAGCATTAAACACTCAAGCAATACTTCAGAAGATAAATTCCATTAAAAAAGATTCTATGCAACACAATACAAAGAAGGAAAGCAGATGATCATTACAAGTATTTGCATACTTGCAATCTTATTTTTATTTTCAAGTTGCATATATAGCAGAACACAACAATGTAAAACCTCTAAGGAGTATCTCAAACATAATATATTGAATCTAAAAATAATGAGTATATTTGTGATATTAAGTCTTTTATGTTTTTTACCCATAATAGAGGGCATTAGCATTGCAAAACATATATACTCATATTTTGATGCACCAAGCCTCTTTGCAATGGTGCTTATCTGTGTTATGTGCTTGAAGCATATAAGCTCTAAGACTAAAACTCCAGCAATAACCAAAAATAACACAAGCTTAAAACCTATGCATTTAGAGGCAAATACAGACTATATGGCACAACAGCCAAAAGATTCCATACACAATCTTGCCCAAATTAATCTCTACTCTCACACTTCTCAACCCACTCAAGTAACCAAGAATCTAGATTCTATACAATCTGTATCAAAACGCCCTGCACTTTTCCAAGTAGATAATAATCTTATTCTTAAAAACACTATGCTCCACCCAAACAAGCCTAAATTAATATTTTTAAACAATATACAATTTAATATCTATGTTGCTTTTATCCTCTTTATATATGGTGTGATTTTATATGGTGGCTCTCTTGGCATGATAGATTTTTATCTACAAGCTTTTAATATACAAGATTTTGTATCACAACTATTTGAGCTACAAATACCGCTCTTACACACATTCAATGCACAAGCATTTGACATATTTCATGCCTCATTACCTCATCAAGCTTTAATTGGCTTTATGCTTCTTATTTTGCTTTATATAAGTAATAAAGGGATTGGGATCTTAGGGCTTTTTACATTAATGTTATTTAATATATTTGGCGGTGAAAATGTTAGCTTATTAGAATGTTTTATTTGTCCCTATTTATGGCTGTATTGTATCTTTTATATTGTTTATAGAATCTCTTTTAGATTATATAGACTCTGTACTCACAAGATCTAATGAAAGGTTCATCCATATTCCACAACGCATTTTATATCTATAAAATAATCAGAATCTAGAATTCACAAGGCATTGTTTTTATATATCCGTTTTTTATGTTATAATTCGTGCTATTCTGCGATGCGAGGTGTATATGAAAGCTCTAATGTATAGTATATTTCTATGTTGCTTTGGTTTTTGTATTGCAAATGCACAAAATACAGATAATTTACCACCTGTTGAAGTAATACGCATAGGTCCAGATACACCAAGTGGCGGTATAAAAACTACAGATTCCAAAAAAGAAAAAAGCTTTGATACCCTAGATGAACTTCGCGTAGATGAACTAACAGGGGTGCAAGATACACCACCACACAATGAGCAATTAGTTGTCTCTAAAAGCCGTCAGCAAATCTACAAGATCGATGATAAGTTTAGAGAAATGCTCACACAATGTATGAATAATGACAAAGCGATGTGCTCTCAAGCTTTAGCTTTTGCGGATAAAAATTCAAAGCAATGCAACCTTAATAGCACCGAGGTATGTCGTGCCTATGCGCAAATCTATTTACTACATAATCAACGACAAAAAGCTCTAAACGCAAGACAAATCGCATGTAATGGGGATAACGCTACTGCATGTTTTGAAGCATGGAAACTCTATGAAAGCGGTAAGGGTGTTAAGAAAAATCCAAAACAAGGGTTTGGATTACTTACTCGTTCGTGTGATTTCAAAAATGCACAGGCATGTTATCAACTTGCTGGATACTATCGCACAGGCGTTGGAGCAGAGCTTAATCTAAAAAAAGCAAAAGAACTTTATAGTAAATCATGTGATTTGGGAAATTCAGATGCTTGTGATGCTTATAATGAGTTTTTGTAATCTTAATAAGGTTTAATGTGACAAGATATGCATAAAAAACTTTTTGCTTTCTTTTTGTTTGGCATTTTTATTATGACTTGCCATGTAAGCACTGCAAAAGATATTGAATCATATATACAAGAAGCATCGTGTAATGATATGGATACAAACTTGTGCACATGTGTAAAAAATTTACACAAAGCACTCACAGCACTCGCAAGCATACAAAGCCACAATTTTAAACTTATACAGCAACGAATAAAAAAGCAAACGCAAGAAAATATGAACATACATATAAAAGAGGCTAAAGATATGCAAAAAAACGATATTGTCATAATGACATTTCAGGCATACCACACGCTAAATAATAATATGAAAAAGTTTTGTAAAGATTTTCAGAATCTTAGCAATAAGGAACAAAAAATTCTTTTTACACTGGAGTGGAACAAACGAGCATTATTTCAAAATCATAATGACGTTATGAGATTCTGCAAAACTCAATATTAATGCAAGGGGCTTACTATGTTAAACAACAAAAGCATACTTATCACGGGTGGTACTGGTAGTTTTGGTAAAAAATTTGTCGAAATCGCACTAAAACATTATAAGCCAAAAAGGCTAATTGTATATAGTCGTGATGAATTGAAACAATATGAAATGGCACAGGTTTATAATGATAAGTGTATGCGATACTTTCTAGGTGATGTGCGTGATTTGCAACGTCTAGAATCTGCTCTAAAAGATGTAGACATCTGTATACATGCAGCCGCCCTAAAGCATGTCCCAATTGCTGAATATAATCCTATGGAATGCATTAAGACAAACATTCATGGTGCAAGTAATGTCATTGAGGCATGTTTGAAAACAGGCGTGAAGCATATTATTGCTCTCTCAACTGATAAAGCCGCAAACCCGATCAATCTCTATGGTGCGACAAAGCTTTGTAGTGATAAGCTTTTTGTAAGTGCAAACAATATTAAGGGTGATAGTGCTGCAAAATTTAGCGTTGTTCGTTATGGCAATGTTATTGGTAGTCGCGGCAGTGTTGTACCATTTTTTCGTAAGCTTGTTAGCGAAGGGGCAACAGAATTGCCAATCACTGATGTAGATATGACACGCTTTTTTATCTCGCTTGATATGGGTGTTTATTTTGTAATCAAAAATCTATCCCGTATGCACGGCGGAGAAATCTTTATCCCAAAAATCAAAAGTATTAAAATCACTGACTTAGCACATGCTATCGCACCACATGCAACATTTAAAATTATAGGTAAAAGAGCGGGAGAAAAACTCCACGAAGTTATGATAGGCGAGGATGATTCTCATCTTTCTTATGAGTTTGATGACTTTTTTATAATATCACCCAGCATTATGTTTCAAACGCCAATTGATTATACAACAACGCTCTTAAATGAAAAGGGTAAAAAGCTCCCACCACATTTTACCTATGCAAGCAACACAAATACACAGTGGCTCACTAAGCAAGAATTATTAGATGAGCTTGCCAAGCTACCTTAAACTTGCAGTGGGCATTCGAGGTTTTTATAGATAAAATAGGAAGTTCTATATATTTTAACTAAAGTGCTGCATTAAAGGTTTTAGATTCTATTAGAGGAAATCTGATATTGTTATATTAATATATCAGCACTACTTACAGAAATATAGGCTTAGATTCCACTACGCCTCATCATACAAAACATGACAAGTTATATTGACTCATAAAAACAGATCTTTCTATCATTTCAATGAAGATTCTTAAAAACTGCAAGAAATAATTCCTAGATTATATCTTTTATGCAGATTCACAGGGATTTCAAACAAAAATTTTAAAAAAGTCATTAGATTTAGTTTATTCTTTTTAGCCTTATTGCTCATCTATCTAAGATATTCATAAACTTGTAAAGCACAAAAAAGCATACTTCTTGACTAAAACGATGAAGACTAACTCACCTTTAATGTTGCACTCTTGTATTAAAAGTCTATCATCAAACCTCACTGACTTTAATATCGGGGTGAATATCTCTTTGTAAAGTAGCTAAAATCGCATTATGTAGAGTTACATTCTTACTTGAACAGCCACTACATGCACCACGAAAACGCACAAAAACACATGCATTCTTGATTTCTACAATTTCAATATCTCCACCATCTTTTACAAGCATAGGACGCACACTATTAATACTTTGTGTAACTGGAGCTAAAAGTTCACTATCGCTAAATGGAAACATATCTTATCCTTCATATTATTAATCTTTATTTTGTTGTGCTGCAAAAGAAAGTTTTACATATATTGCTAATGCGATAAGAAGCACTGCAACACCCAAAATAAGCCATACTGCATACATAAGCTTCTCTGGAGAATCAATACTAAATTTAAATACAAGCATTAAAGCCTCAATCGCTAAGGCCACGATAATAGAGCCCAAAAATCGTATCATTGTCCTATGCACTGTATAAGTTTTCTGCCCAGTATTTTTTCCCAATACTTCCTCTTCAAAAATAGCTTTCACCAAATCAAATATAGCAAGAGCTAAGGTTAAAAGTATGGTGGATTCAAAAATATCTTCTACTCTAAAGTCATTAAATTGCAACAAGTCTTCTGACCATAGTTTGATTATACCTTTTACAATCAAAATAATTGAAACAAAAGCGAGTGAAACAGAGCATAAAAAATACATAGCAATACTAAAATTAGAAAAGATCCCAAAAAATAAACTGGGCGAACTAATCTTTATTGCATCACGCAAATGAATGTCAATACACACCACAAAAAGTAATTCATGCATATCATTATACACTGGGTAAGCAGCGGTTACGACAAGATCGCCATCAATCCTTGATGGATAGGGGTTTGTAATAATACATCGCTTCTCTTCTATGGCTTCATAAAAATATGCACGATTAGAAAAATTCCTATTTTCATTCGGCAATGAGCCATTGGGCTGCAAAATATCACTTAGTTGTGTGCCATTTTTGTCTAAAATATACATAGAATCAAAAACTTTAATCTCATCTTTAATACGTGTAAGCCCTTCTAGTGTGTTCTCAAAGCTAGGATTTGGCATAAAATTCTTAATATTTTGTGTAAAAAGATATACCATATATGCGCGCACTTCATAACGCACCTTTGAATAAGTTACAATATCTCGTGAAAGCATTTTTTTCCTTGATATAGTTAAGTTCTATATGTCGCAATTCTAGCATAAAAGCATATACGATTATGCCCTTTATGTTATAAAGCAATCACTCTAGACTCAAGTCTGATGGTTTATAGAACTCATCATATTTATACAAAAATGTTAATAGTTAGGAAGATAAAAATAACAACCTTATTTTATGTTAGATAAAATAAGATCTACAATGGTCGTTTAAAAGGAATTATTGTGGGAGTTTAAGTGTGTTTTGTATGCCATTATCTGGAGACAAAGGTATATAGTCATCAACCCCAATGGTTACTCCTGTGGACATATTTTTAAACAAAGTGTGGCCCGGCTTTCTTTCATAATAAATCATTTCACCTGATTGTTGGAATCTTTGCACCGAAACTCCATTGGGACCTACCTGCTTCCCTTTGCCACCAAAAATATCTCGCCCAAATAGAATGTCTTCAAACAAATCGCCATAACTCACTTTTCCAAAAAACTTCTTAGAGATAGGCCATTTATAACTACACTCTGTAAGCACACACATTCTCCCTGCCTTAATGCGAATGCTGCCAATAGTCTGTGCATACTTAAAAAGTTCTAGTTTTACAAGTCCGCTTTTATAAGTATTAAGCCTTCCATAATCATAGAACTTGAAAGGTGCAGTATTAATATAGAGTAATTTTACACTACTTGTAATAAGGTTTTGTGGTTCTTGCTCTTGCGGAGTAAATACATTTTCAGCTTGTGCACTTGCTGTGCCTCCATTCATCATAGGGTCATAAATGCCATCTGGATTCTTTGGATTGGTAAGCTCGTGGTCGCTCTTCCACGAACACGCCGCTATAAACAATCCTAAGACACATACGCTAAAACCTTTAGCGATATAAGCACAACTGCTTCGCAATTTACACATTCTAAGCCTTTTTGTTTTTTACATTCCGTAATATTAACACATTCTATTGAAATTGGCAATTATCTTATAAAAATTAACCATTATTCAAAACACGATGCCAAATTCTACCATCAAGTTTTACTTCCATATTTACTTGACATAAACCATCTTTATATGCTGTCTCTGTAATTTCTGCATTTTTAATTAACGCTTGTACTCTACCTTTAATAGTGGAGTTTTGTGCAATTGCATCGCGAATTGTATCGTTTGCATTGATTCTAATACCATACATTTTTTCACCAATTTGTCTATATGCATCAACGATTGCTGCACGCTTTGCCAAGGCTAAAGCTTGTGCAGGAGAAATCGTAGATTCTGGTGCTACACCCATACCAACTGCTTGAATTTCAATAACGTTATTTGGAGTTAGCAATGGAGAATTCTGAATCCCAACAGACACATCGCTATCGCTTACTCCTCTTCTCATATCGCTAAAGCTGTTTGCATTTGATCTATCAAACCCTTGCTCATAACCACCACTACCACTTCTTGTATTACGTGAATAATCACCTCTATCATAGCGAGGAGCTGGGTTATAATCATACTGTGAAGGTGGGACTGCTGGACCTGCTTGCATTGCCATTGGATATGCGGTTTGCACTGATGGAGCTGCCATTGGTGGTGTTGTTGGCTGTGCTACAATGCCACTATTGCCAACAGGTGTTGAAGCCATAAGACTAGGATTTGCATTGTAACCAACAGGTGGATAAGTAGGCACAGATAAAGGTGCTAAAGCTGGACCTGCCGCAGGTGGAACTAACGCAGCATTATCTACACTTGAACCGCTATCTACACAACCAGTTAAAAAAGCTACAGAAATAACTGAAGCCGCCAAAATTGTCTTTTTCATATTTAATGTCCTTATTAAAGAGTATTTGTGCAAACCTCGCACTTGAAACGTATGAAGCAAAATATGTGCCAAAATAAAATTTTATGTAAAAATAAAAAGTATTTTGTATTTTTTATAAATATATATTGTTTAGAGGATCAAAACCATATCTTGATTCCACCTAATGTTGTATGATATAGGTAAATCTCGTTTTATTTTTATAGAATTCCTCTAATAAGCTATGAAATTAAGGTTTATTTATGATACTAAGTTAGGTTTCTATGGTTTTTAGTAAGCTTTTATTGTATTATTATGTTATTATGATTTACGTGCTAGAATACTAGCA
Organism: Helicobacter trogontum; assembly: GCF_000765905.2. Taxonomy (GTDB): domain Bacteria; phylum Campylobacterota; class Campylobacteria; order Campylobacterales; family Helicobacteraceae; genus Helicobacter_A; species Helicobacter_A trogontum. The sequence goes on from NZ_JRPL02000001.1 coordinate 89,480, forward strand.
TATTTTATTTTGGAGCATATAATATGAGTATGAAAAGGAAAATTACAACATTGATGATATTAGGTATCAGTATAAATCTAGCAAACGCAAGTAAAATTACTGATATGATACAAAAACAAACAGGGCAAGTGACAACGATTCTAAAAGAACAACAAATGAGTCAAGATAGTAACCTTAAATTATTAACACTCAAGGATAACTCAAGCGGATATAAAGTGCTTGCTGTCACAAATAGCCAAGAAAGCATTTTCTTACCTATTACACAGGCTTTTTTTACAAGTAATGATAAGGATAGAGAGCTAGTCGTCCAAGAGTTTGGATCAATAACTAATTACAATATGACTTTCAAAACACAAGCTGCGGTAAAGAAAGAGATTGCAAAATTGCCACAAGATTTTATTGTAAGCTTAAAGGGTAAAACAAGTAAAAAAGTATTTTATATTATATCCGATCCACTTTGCCCACATTGCCAAGAAGAGCTAAAACACTTAGATGAGCGACTAAAACAAGGTGATGTCAAAATGATACCTGTTGGCTGGATGGGTGCAGAATCTGCAAATAAAGTAGCCGAACTTTATGAAAAAATGAAGAATCTAAAAACAGATTCCGAAAAAATAGCGCTACTCAAAAAAGTTTATGATAAAAACTATAAAGCACCAACTGCAAAAAACGCAACACTAACAAAAGTGCAAGAAGTTGTTCGCTCTCTTATGGGCAAGGGAAAAGCTGAAGGCACACCTTATATCATAGAGGAGGATCTATAGTTTTGCGAATTGGAATAGTTGATTATGGTGTAGGTAATATCGCAAATGTTATACGCTGCTTGGAGCATGTAGCCACAACAGAATCTATTGTGCGTGTTAGCTCACATAAAGACATACAAGCATGCGATAAGATCGTGCTGCCTGGCGTTGGAGCATTTGGTAGTGCCATGGAGCACTTGGTTGTAAGAGGTTTAGATGAATCTTTATGTGAGTATGCAAAGCGTGGTCGCTATATGCTTGGGATCTGCGTTGGAATGCAATTGCTCTTTGAGAAAAGTTATGAATTTGGTGAATATAAAGGGCTTGGATTAGTGAAAGGGTTTGTTACACCTTTTGGTTCAGAGGCTTCAATAAAATGGCATATGCAAACAAATATAGATTCAAAAAATACAGAATCTAAAAACCTAAGTTTTACATCTTGTGCAAATACAACATGTGATTCAGAAATGTATAATAGTGAAAGTTTAGATTCTGATGTTTATAAAAACATACAAACACTTTATACAAAAAGTAATGCTAAAGAAAATGCCACAAAAGGCACACATTTAAAAATACCACATATTGGCTGGAATAAAAACTTTATCAAAAAGCCACATGATTTATGTACTTCGCTGGGAGATTCTTTTTATTTATATTTCGTGCATAGCTATCATGTGTGCTGTAATCCTAGTTTCATCATTGCAACTTGTGATTATGGAATCTCATTTCCTAGCATTATTGGACAAGATAATATTCTAGGTATACAACCACACCCAGAACGCAGCCATGAGATGGGATTTAAACTCATGCGTAATTTTTTGCAGCTTCGTTAGATTTTTACATCATGCTCTTTAAATTTGAGTAAGTATGCAAAGCTATATTTTATCCATACAGATACCAAATCATGTGATCAATATTTTAAAGATTCTAGAAGCTCATCACTTTGAAGCGTATATTATAGGTGGTTGTGTGCGTGATAGTTTGCTTGGTTTGCAACCTAAAGATTGGGATATCACAAGTAATGCAACACCCACGCAAACTCAACAAATTTTTGACTTACATCAAGACTTTGAAATCATTCCCATTGGTTTAAAGTATGGCACTCTAGGAATTAAAGACAAAAATACAGGAGATATTGTAGAGATTACAACATATCGTACAGATGGTGTATATAAAGATGGAAGACGACCAGAAACTATACAATTTGCACAGACATTGCAAGAAGATATATCTCGTAGAGATTTTACAATAAATGCACTCGCATGTAAAATAATACATAACAATATATTAACAAAAGGAGATGCTAAGGTTATACCGCCTTTACAATGGAACATACACCCTAACAATTATATCCTAAATCCACTACTCTCACAACATGTGCCATGGAAGCAAAACTCTACACTTAGTTTAAATGATTACAAGAAATTGGATTTAAATAATAAAATCTTAGATTCCACACACACATCATGCCTTATACAACTACTTGATTACCACAATGGAATCAAGCATTTACAAGAAAGAAAAATCGTATGTGTAGGCAACGCAAAAAAAAGATTTTTAGAGGATTCGCTACGTATCATGCGATCTATTCGCTTTACTTCTGTGTTGCCCTTTGCCTTTACACTTCATAATGAAACAAAACAAGCAGCCCTATTGCTTACTCCACGACTTTCCTATATTGCTAATGAACGTATTCTTGCTGAATTCACAAAACTCTTATGCGGACAATATGCATATAAAATATTGCCTGAATATCAAAGTATAGTTCTATTTATCTTGCCACATCTAAAGAATTTAAGTCCAATGCAATTACTCCACAATTACAACACACTGAAAATTGCACCAAAAAACACTATTCTACGGCTTTCTTTACTATTTTGCCCCACACCATATTCAAAAGATATATATAAAAATAAAGAAAAATTACAAGAATACCTGCAAAGATATAAAGCTATCTGCAAACAGTTACATTTTGACAATAAAACTATACAAATAAGCCACACATTATTACAGCTTCTTTGTGATACAAATATATTTACAACGCAAAAAAGAAAAATAACATTAAAATACTTATTACTACAACATGATATACAGATAATATCACGACTAATATTGCTATACACAATCTTACAAACAACATATGAACGTAACTTTAGAGAATCTAGTCTGAAAGATTCTGTAGAAACTCCGCCATATAACATGAAAAAAATATGTGCCCTAACACAAGATTTAAATGAAATTATTATTACAAAAGAGTGTTATAAATTATCACAATTAAACATCAATGGCAACGCATTGCAAGATATTGCGAAATCTCTAGGCATTTCAATGGAAGGAAAGCAAATTGGCATACTTTTAACAAAGCTACTACATGCAGTTATAGAAGAAGAGATTATAAATACATATGATTCGCTAGAAAATATAGCAAGAGTATATATTACAAAATTATCATAGAATCCAATTATTATGATTATTTGAAACACAGAGTTATATTACTATTTATGAAATTTTATATGATGGCAATGGCTTAATATGCTGAAATTTTGCTATAATACGCGAATTTTCATCTCACTATTTATCAGCATTATTGCAATAATATTATACAAAGGGGTTCGCTTGTTTAAAAAAAAGAAAATTTGGATGAATGTGCATTTATATCTTAGTTTATTTTTTCTTCCAGCAGCATTACTTTATGCAATAACTGGTTCGCTTTATCTTTTTGGTATTAAAGAAGAAGCAGGGGCTACTATCCATGAGATAAAAATACAGCCTCTACCAAAAGGAAAAGAGCAAGAGACTATATTACAGATTCTAAAAGAGAATAATCTCAAGATCCCAAGCAATACGACTTTAAGAATGGCACGTGGGAATCCTAGCATGGGTTCAATACAATATAGCATTACAGTAACAAAAGCAAAAGATGGTTCAACTGTTTTGCGTGCGATTGAGCGTGGATTGTATGGTATCTTACTCTTGATGCATAAAGGTAAAGGCGGATTTTATTTTGACATTATAGCAGTCAGCTTTTCTGTATCATTACTTTTATTTTATTTCAGTGGGCTTATTATCACTACATTTTGTAAAAATAAAAGAAAACCTGCTTTACTTGCTTTTTTCGGTGGACTTGTTATTACAGGGTTTATGATCTTCTTAAGTATATAGACTTTCACAGAGCCTAAGATATTAACCAAGCTAGGTAAATAGGCTCAACCTGCAAATAAATATTTTTATTTAACTTCACTCCACTATTTGTATATCAGCATCTAATCAAACAGATAAGAAGAAAAATATTATCAATAGATCGTTACTCATTCTTTATATAGAATTGCCTAAAATAATTCTATATAATTCATGGTATATAAAAACCTTATGGTGGTTTTAAACAAGGTTAGCTATAAAATCATGCAACTTTGTTTTTACAAAACTATGATTTTGTATAAATTCATTATGTGCATTTTTGCCAACAAAGTTACTCACACAAAAGATTCCAATACATGGAATCTGAAAATATTGTGCAACCTTTAGAACGCTAAAAAACTCCATATTTTCAAGTGTAATGTTTGCATGATACATCATGATATTATATTGATCTGTATTGGTAATATAGTTGCTCGAATTCACAACTACTTGTGGTAGCTTTTGAATTTCATCATGCAAACCTTGTATAAATGTTTCATGTGAAACATTATTGTTTATCTCAAGCCCTATACTATTGTCAATTGGGGTATAAGCATGATCGTCCAAAAAGCTAAGCTCAATTTGTGTGGCAGTATAGCTATACGCCATAGAGCCTATATTCCAATTAGGATTATAACACCCTGCACTACCTAAAAATACGAGCTCTTTTGGTGCATACTGCAAACAAATTTTTGTAAGCCCTATAGCACTATCAATCAAACCGATACCAATATTTTTTGCAAATACAAATTGCTCACTCTCACCTGCACAAATAAACATCATACCACCTAACTTCTAAAATACCTCATATAAAACTTACAATTAAAAGCACATATTTTACACAATACTTAGTTCATATTTTTCTAGGATAAATTCTGGATTATAAGATAGTTTGGCTTTACGTAGCCCTTCTATCCCTAAATCCTCCTCACGATTTACGTATGTAATATCGCTAAAACAATGCAAGAGAAGTTGCTGATTAATCGCTTGATATGCACCACGATAATTAATATCTGCTTTTTCTATATGAATAATACAAAGATTCTGTGAAATTATCTCACCAAAGCTAAATGCAATAATGTTATCATTAAAACGTAAAAGTCCACCTAAAAGCCCCAGGTTTGAATAATTTTCAAATACACTTATGATACCTTTTGACTCATTTTGTAGTCCAATATCACTTCCAGAATTATCCCATTTTTTCCAAGTCTCTAAGAGCTCATTCGTATTATTTTCATCAATATTTTCAAAAGTAAAACCACGATATTCATCAAAAAATCTATTCAAATGATTCTTTTTTTTATGGTATTTTCGTCCAGTAAGCTCAATTAAATCTTGTGTTTTATAGATATAATCACTCCTATCACGATTTAAAACAGGCATTATTGTATCGCCAAATACCTCATATAATACATCTAAATTTTGTTTCTCTACTGAATGGAATACTAATTTTTGCCCTTTTTGTTTATAATAACTGTAAAGTGCAAACAATGCGGCTTTTTTATCTCCACTACCAATAGGAAAAAAACAAAATGGTTCTTGATTAGTATAAGTTGTTTCTATAACAAGACAATCATAAAGAATACAAAAAGCTATCTTCCTTGCTAAACGCCAAATAAAGAGATTCCCAAAAGATATATCAGAAATCATAAAATTTTCTTGTTTTAGATATGTATTAATTATTGTCTTATCTTGTAAAGTAATGTCTTGAAATACGATAGCTTGTTTTTCCATATATATAATGCCTTTTTTATAACAGAGTAAAAGCAAAATTCTATCAAAGTTTCGCTAAGATTATTACAAAAACAGCCTACTTTATAGTTTGTTTGCTATAATGAAAACAAATGATAAACACTAGTATAAAGGAATGTAAAATGATTAAGATATTAGACATACATGAAAAAGATTTTGAAACTCAATTTAACATACTCTTGGAACGAGCAAATATAGATATGGATAATATTATTCCCCAGGTGTTACAGACATTACAAGATATTAAGCAGCGAGGTGAAGCGGCTCTATTAGACATTGTAAAAAAGTATGATGATTGGAATCCAAAGACTTTTGATGATCTAAAAATCACAAAGGAAGATACATTGAGTGCCTATAAAAACCTTGATCCAAAAACCAAGGATGCATTGCAAATTGCCTATGATAGAATCTATACGTTTCATGCAAAGAACGCCCCAAAAGGTTTTATTTATCATGATGAATATGCAAATATGTTGGGACAAAATATCATGCCTGTTGAGCGTGCTGGTATCTATATCCCTGGCGGTAAAGCCTTTTATCCAAGTTCACTTCTAATGAATGCAATCCCTGCAAAAGTAGCAGGTGTGAGAGAAATTATTATGGCAAGTCCAACACCACACAACCACATTAACGAACTTGTACTTGCGGCAATGTATCTTTGTGGTATCAAAGAGGGTTATAAAATTGGTGGAATCGGTGCTATTGGTATGTTTGCATATGGTTTTGGAGATACAAAATGGAGTAAAGATTCTCTTTTTTCTGACACACAAACAACAAGTAAAGGCTTTAAAAAAGTTGATGTTATCACTGGTCCAGGAAACATTTATGTAGCAACTGCAAAAAAACTCGTATTTGGGGAAGTCAATATTGACATGATAGCAGGTCCTAGCGAAATTGGAATTATTGCAGATTCTCATGCAAATAGTGATCACCTTGCAATAGACATGCTTTCACAGGCAGAGCATGATGCAATGGCAAGTGCTATATTGATCACAGATGATAGGCAATTAGCTTATGAAGTCGCACAAAAAATTGATGTAAAACTAACTAGTTTAGCACGCAAAGCTATTGCACAAAAAAGTATACAAGAAAGAGGAGCGATTATTATTGTTGAGAATCTAAAGCAAGCAGTAGCATTAATGAATGCTATAGCACCAGAACATTTGGAAATTGTGACAAAAGAGCCCTTTTCACTTCTAGGTGAAATTAAAACTGCGGGTGCGGTATTCTTAGGACACTACACGCCAGAGGCAATTGGTGATTATCTCGCGGGACCAAATCACACACTGCCAACTGGCGGTAGTGCAAGATTCTTCTCGCCACTTGGAGTAGAACACTTTTGTACGCATAGCTCGCTCATTTCTTTTTCAAAACAAGGTATTGAAAAACTTGCGACACCTTGTGCTACCCTCGCAGAAATGGAAGGGCTTGAGGTACATAAACTCTCAGTGCTTTCACGTCTAAATTCTACAGAAAAATAACTCTGGGACTGATATTCTATATTTATTAATTTTAATTGCTAGGTGTATGTACCTAGACTCATTTGCTTCCAAAGCTTATAGGTTGCAATATCATAAAACCTTGACTTATAGTAAGGTTATTGTTTTTAATGTATAATTTATCCCTCAATCCATAAAAAGGTAAATTATGTGTGGTATTTTAGGCACAATTCCATCAAGCAATACAAAGATGTTTGAGAAAGCATTAAAGACGATAAATCATAGAGGTCCAGATAGTAGTGCAGTATTTCATAATGGAAACGTAAGTCTTGGTCATGTGCGATTAAAAATTGTTGATTTGAGCAACAGGGCAACACAACCAATGCACTTTCCTCTAAATACTAATGATGTGGGGGGGGGGGGACATATCGTATAAAAATGCAACGCATCTTCACATAAAGTATAGTCTAATATTTAATGGAGAGATTTATAACTTTTTAGAACTACGTGATGAACTAATAGCAAAGGGATACATATTTCACACAGAATCTGATAGTGAAGTCTTACTTGCTAGTTATGATGCTTATGGTAGTGCATGTTTAAATAAATTTAATGGCATGTGGGCATTTGCTATATTTAATCATGAAACAAAAGAACTTTTTCTATCACGTGATAGGTTTGGAAAGAAACCACTCTTCTATACATTTACTACTAATGAAAGTGGTGAAACTAGCTTTATTTTTGCTTCTGAAATGAAAGCAATTTATCCATTTTTACAAGAAATAAAACCTTCTAATCATTTTAATGATATGATACACAATAGGATATATAGCTATGAATGTGGCAAACATACGCTAGTAGATGGCATTAAACGCTTTCCACATGCACATTTTGCAACCATTAATTTAGATTCTATACAAAATGGTATAAATGATCTTAAATTACAAAGATACTATCACATACTTGATAATATGTTATACAACCCACGAGCACCAAAATCTTACAAAGAAGTTGTTGCAGAGTTTCGTCATTTATTCTTTGATTCTGTTGCATTAAGAATGCGTTCGGATGTAAATCTAGGGACAGCTCTTAGTGGTGGAATTGATTCTAGTGCTACAATATGCACCATGTCACATGTAAGTAAATATATGGCGCAACATACAAGGCAATCTAATAATTGGCAACATGCGTGTATTGCTTGTTTTAAGGACACGCCATTTGATGAAAGTCAATATGCTAAAGCAGTATGCGACCATATTAATATACAAGGTGAATTTTTAGAGATTAATCCCATAGCTCATTGGGATAAAATAGAATATTATTTCTATCTTTTTGAAGATTTATATACTACAAGTCCTGTTCCAATGATCGCAACATATCACGCTATAAAACAAAAAGGCGTCACAGTAACCCTTGATGGACATGGTGCGGATGAACTTTTTAGTGGTTATGGACACATAATGCATGCTTTATGGGATGCAAAATACAACATGAAACAAGTAAGAAATATCTTATATACTTTAAATGATTCGAGTGAAAAACCAAAACAAATACTAGAACTTTATAAAGATGGAATCAAATTTCTTTTATCAAAATTTAACAAAAAGATAAGAAATAAGCTATATGCACCCTATGACTCTCATCCGAACTTTAAAAAACTTGATTATTTCTCAAAATGGCTTTTCGAATTATTTGATCAAAGCGTATTGCAAACACTTTTAAGAAATTACGATCGGTATTCTATGATTAATGGCGTAGAAGTGCGTATGCCTTTTTTAGATCATAGGATTGTAGAGCTTGTTTTTAGCCTACCCTACACATATAAAATTAGAAATGGTTATACAAAAGCATTGATTCGCGATGCCTTGCATGATATTATGCCAGAATCTGTTATTTGGCGTAAAAGTAAAATGGGGTTTGTTTCACCTATTGTGCAATGGATGCAGAGAGATAAAAAAGAAAATGGATTAAAGGAATGGTTTTTGGATATAGCACACTCTAAGGATTTTCTAGAATGCAGCTTAGTAAGAAACCCAAAAGATTTACAAGCCCTCATCACAAAAGTATGTAATAAAAAGGAGAGTGACTACAGAGTAGGTGAGCAAATTTGGTGTGAAATAAATCCGTATCTATGGCAAAAATCTTTAGTATTTGCTAAAGCTTAATATGCTTATTATATCTTTTGTTTATTTTTGAAATAAGATGTTGTGTGATAAGATATAGAATGTTACTTTTTTGTAAGTTTATTGAAATATAAGTGGTAGTTTAGTAATTATTTTTATAAGATTATAGAGGACTGATTTATAATGAAAGTAAGCTTTGGCTGATATTTTATTTGTTTAAAATTTTAGATTTTACATGCTTATATCTTTAAATTTAAAATTTAGTTTATATAATTTAAACTTCAGGTTATATAAACTAAATGGATGTTAGATATTCGTTAAATCTATATGAGGTGCATGGGCTTTATAGTAAATACGTAAAGGTAGATAGTTAGATTTTAGATATTTTGTTAACTTAATATGGCAAGATAGTTATATACATTGTCACACCGGAGTTATAACAATATGTCTTTTTTGGATTTTACTATCTATTGTTTTTGTAAGTTTTGGTGCACAATAGCAAAAACTATATATCCAAATTTGCAAAAGCCTTTCTAAATTTATGTAAGTCTTAGTATAGAGATTACTTGAATATTGCTCTTGTTTAAAACAAGCTGTTATGTTCGTGTTAAATTCTCCATTATGTAGATGGCTATAAAGTTTTAGTGTAGTAATATGAAGAATCTAACTTCTGATTCTAAGATAGACAAATGTAGGATTTAGGATTTAACCTAGATATCGCAATCTTAATAGTAAGGATTTCTTATGAGACATATTTTATGCCTTTTCTTGTTTTTATGCGGATTATTTCCACTTTATGGAGCTGAAACCGCACAAGATTACGCAACCAAATGTGGTACAAATAATATAAAACTAGAAAAAATGGCTACATGGCGTGATGAATACAGAATTAACACGCAAAATGCTACGCTTTATGCCGCGCCAAATGAGCAATGTAAACTTGATGCAACTCTACCCATAGACACAAAACTAAAGGTGCTTGGTAAAGTAGGCGATTATTATTCTGTAACCTATACACACAATAAACAAACATTGCAAGGCTACATTGATGCACAAAATGCAAGTTTAAGCAGTATTGATTTTAATTTCTACTTCACACTTGTGTGTATGGTGGCTATTTTATTGCTTGGTAGATTTATTATTGAGCGTGTAAAGGTATTAAAAGATTATAATATACCAGAACCTGTTGTGGGCGGTGTCATCACTGCGGTTGTCATTTTATTAATTTATAAAACTCTACAGCTTGAATTTAAATTCGATACTTCATTATCAGAGCCCTTAATGCTTGCTTTCTTTGCATCAATTGGGCTTAGTGCAGATTTCTCCTCATTGAAAAAAGGGGGTAAAATGCTTGTTATATTCCTTATTATCATTGTTGGAGCACTTTTCTTGCAAAATATTGTTGGCGTTGGTATATCATATATCATGGGCGTTGATCCATTACTTGGTATGCTTGGTGGCTCTATTACTATGAGTGGTGGACATGGTACAGGTGCTGCATGGGCTAAGGTTTTTGAGGCAGATCCTTATAACTTCTCTGCTGCAACAGGTGTTGCCATGGCATGTGCGACTTTTGGGCTTGTTATGGGTGGGCTCATCGGTGGTCCAGTTGCACGCTTTCTTATTAAAAGACACAACCTTAAATTACCAGATGTAGAACATAATAACAATGATGAGAATGTGCATGGATTTGAAACACCAACAAAAGAAAGACTAATTACACCTATTAGCTTCATAGAAAGTCTTGCATTGATTGCAGCATGTTTATTAATAGGCAAGGTATTAGAGGATGTTATGAAGGATGTAGCTCCTGGTCTTAATCTCCCAACATTTGTATATTGTCTTTTTACAGGCGTAGTGCTACGCAACGCGTTATCAATACTAAATATTCACCAAGTGTTTGATAGAGAGGTTTCTGTATTGGGAAATGTCTCACTTTCTTTATTCCTTGCATTTGCGATGATGACACTAAATCTTTGGCAACTACTAGCCCTTGCATTACCATTGGTTGTCATACTTATATCACAAGCTGTGTTAATGATCCTTTATGCTGTTTTTGTTACATTTAGATTCTGTGGTAGAGATTATGATGCAGCAGTTCTTGCGGCTGGACATTGTGGTTTCGGGCTAGGTGCTACACCTACTGCTATGGTAAATATGCAAACAGTTACCTCACATTATGGACCAAGTCATATGGCATTCATTATAGTGCCACTTTGTGGAGCGTTCTTCATTGACATCATTAATGCAATTGTAATTAAAGATGTACTTTTATTGTTATTTTAGTATTTGCTTGCTATCCATTATACACTGTAATCTTAGCAGCCTATGAAAATAGGACTAAGGTTGCAAAGAATAGTCATAAAACTCATTACATTATATCTAAGAGATATCTCAAAAAAGTATTGTCTCTAGGATATCATGCAATCTTCAATATAGTCTTGATTTAAATAATATGAATTTATAAGGTAAGTAGTTAACACTGATTTATATCACTATGCTTAAAACTTAGAATCTGTCTAAAGATGGCTAACTCATCTTAATTTCCTTAATAAACTTATAAGAATTAAAATGTGTTGTAATATCAAATCAATTGCAAGAATTAGCATTGGCTAAAACTTGCAAAAAAATAAAAAAAAGGGGGGGGGTAACAAACTTATTTTGTTTTAAATGTAGCGGCTCTTCCTGTAACTCTTATAAGATTTTCACCAAAAGTTTTTGATACAATCTCGTAACGAGGTAATAATAAAGTATCACATTTATTATCGACAATAGCTTTATTTAATACCATAGCAGTCATATCTGGATTTTTAGCATCATAAGGCATCTCTGCACTTACAACATCACCAATATTAAAATCACTCCCACTAAACTGCACTAAATAACCCACATTAGAATCCACTTTTGTAGCAACAAGTGATGAACAACCACTAAGCAAAACAAGGGACAATACACTACTAGCACCAATTAACACTTTTTTCATATTTTTCCTTTTTTTATGTAGATATATCGCTTAAAGACGAAGTCAGGATTATAATACAAAAAAATAAAAAGTCAAAAATTTGATTAGGAGAATATGCTTTAGATTTAGAAATAAGTTTGGTTCATTGAAATATAAAACTCCGCATTTAACTCTTATGATTAGCAAGGCCCAATTTCTCAAATATAGAATTTATCGCTGCTTTAAACAACTATTTATACAGCATTAAAGGGCTTTTATTGTTGGCAATAATTGAATTGGTGTAAGAGATATATAGCTCTTCCTTTGTTATATTGTTTATATCAATTGCTTCAATATAAAGTTTAGCCATGGAAGAAAAAATCATAAATAAACATAAGATTCTAAGATAAATCCCAAATTATAGAATACCCTAGAATCTATACATCACACTCACACGTATGTCATTATCAAATAACATGACGTGTAAAAACTCCTAAAGGCCATATAACCTTTTAGAATAAGAATTTAATACCAGCTTGAACTGTAAGTGGTGAAAACATTGGTAACCCAACTAGAGAATCTTTTGCGTCCCATGTAATAATTGGTAATCTAGCTGTTAAGTCAAGTCGCAAATGCTCTGTTATACCAAAGGTTACACCTGCTCTACCAAATAATGGAATGCCATGCTCTTTGTATACATTACCAAATGAATGGTATTGATAACCCGCACCAACACCAGCAAATATACCAAAGCTAGGCACAAAATTTATCATCAAATCAATATTACCATCAACTGTAATAAATTGATTTGTTAACGCACTATCAAGCACATTGCCATAACCCGCACTAATAAATGCTCTTGCACCAAAATGGTTACTAAATAAAGATTCATAACCAAAATTTGCACTCACACTCCACGCATCTTGATAGTGACCATTCCATACGCTAGAGTTAGTCTTACCAGATGGGGCACTACCTGCCATGACATAACCACCATCAATACCTACAAACACCTTTGCTTGTGCAAGAGAAAGACTTAAGAGACCTAAGGCTAACATTTTTTTCATACGTTGCTCCTTAAAAAAAATCACATGGCAATAAATGGCCAGATACCAGTCATCTAAACTACCATAACCAAACTTAAGCAAATAATATACCTTTTATATTTTATGGGTAATAATCTTGATAATGAAAACTATTTATTTAAAATTTTACACATTAGCAGAAGCAAATAAGAAAAAGTTACTATTATTGAAATTATATATTGACCTACCCTACCCTAAAATATCTTACCCATTCTATTTGCTGAAGTGTACAAGCATACATCACATAAAGTGAAACAACAAGTAACCTAAACTCGCTTTATGATTAATAGAAACAAAATTATTCTAATATCATGATAATATAGAGCTTATTAAATTAAATCATATTAATATTGAGAATCTTCAACGCATTTTTTACAAATATCATGATTTTTATACGCACCTTGCTTATGAAGTATGCGTAATTTTTGCATATCTTTATGATTCCAAAAAGTCTCTAAAGAAAAATTTGAATCTTTTTCAATTTCTTTGAAGAGATTCTCTAAATAACTACAAATAAAACAGACTTTTATAAGCTAAACTTCTGTGAGAACATATATCTACACTACAAATTGAAAACCAACCTTTTATTTTAAGTAAAATTTAAGCTTCTATTGGTTAGAATCCCTAATCCAAAAACTTGTTTTATGGAAATATTTATTATTATAAAAACTACAAGAGGACAGGTGGGTGAGTTGGCTGAAACCACATCCCTGCTAAGGATGCGTAGTCGCAAGATTACCGAGGGTTCGAATCCCTCCCTGTCCGCCACTACTAATATTGCATTTTAGTTGTATCACTCGGTTTATTTGTTTTAAAAAAGATTATTTATTGAGTATAATAAGCTCAGCTTCTTATTTAATATGTAGCCTTGAGATTTGCTATCATATTATTATGAGCTATGATGACTTAATATAACGATTAAAATAGTTAGTATGTAAAAAATATTCTAGGCTATATATTAAACTCAATATGTTAGAATCTAATTCTGCGGAGTATAGCGCAGCCTGATAGCGTGCACCCTTGGGGTGGGTGAGGTCGTGGGTTTGAATCCCGCTACTCCGACCATTTCCTCCATCTGTTTTATTATATCTTTAACCAGCTTATACATAGTCTTAATTTAGTCTATAATATTTCTTTTAAAATTACTTTATATGTAGATCCACAATATAATAAAAAACTAAAGAATCTTGCATAACTACAAAACCTATATGCTAGACATATAAAGAATGTTTATTAGTGCACTACAAAAAAGCTTTTATTATTTAAAATCTTTTTTAAGATCTCATATAAAAATATATAAAAATTTTACATACAAAAGATTGCATCTATAAGCACATATAAATACAAAAAATAGTTGCAAGATTCCATCGCTCTAGTTTAATACTAAAGCTAAAATAGGTTACACGTTATTTATATGCCAAACTTCACAACTTCTTTTATTCCTATTGAAACATTTCAATATTGTATTATTCAATTATGTATATATTCAAGTATTACTCAATCTTTACTTATTATCATTTTTCATTAATTCAATTGCCCAGTTTTATATTTTACTATCTTGTTTCATAACTATACAATAAACTCTATACACAAAGGAGCAATATCTACTCGTTGCTTTTCGGATTGCATACGATAGAAACTCTAGAAGTAATAGGAAGAACTTTTAATGACTTCGCATTTCATATTGATAAGTCATTAATTTATATCATATATTAAGCACGTTTAAGATTGATAGCCTCTTTAATCAAATCATCAGAAGTTGTAAAAGCTTTTGCGTTCATAGAATAGCCTCTTTGCATCAAGATGAGATTTGTTAGGGCATCTGCGACATCAACATTGCTTGTCTCAACATAGCCTTGCAATACTTTCCCTTGCTTAAGGTTAGAATCTTCCCCCCACACAAGCTTTGGATTCCCACTAAGTTGCGTTACTTCGCCATTAATCGTGCTAGGATTTAGGGCAAAAAGATTCCCGCCGACCTTTTTTAACCCTTGATCGTTTGCAAACATAGCAAGCCCCACACGACCGATCGCTTCTGTTTGTCCATTTGTGAAAGCAACAGAGATAATGCCCTCATTATTGATTCTAATATTAGACATTTCGCCCCTATTCTTACCATCTTGCTCTGTATCATTCACACCAGAATCTTTATAGACTTTATTCGTGCTTCTTGATAGCGTTAGCTTAACACTTTTTTTGCCTAAGAATGGAATCTCCATATCATCAGCTTCTGCCTTACCGCTTGGGTCAAAGAAAATTTTACCCTCTTTTACCTCACTGCTAATAAGCATGCGATTACCTGAAAATTCATGTATATAGCTACGCACATTCCAAGTCTCTGGCATTTGCTGTGTGCCTTCAGAATCTCCCGCATTTACAAGGAAGTATTCATTATGCATAGCATATTTTTTACCACCTTCATCAAAGATTTCAGTTGTATTTGTAAAACTTGGCACACTGAGATTTGTGCCTGCTAGATAGTCGTTTTTACCCATATTATCCATTTCACCGCTTAGATGCAGTCGCTCAAAGAAATTCCCACTTAGCTTAACTTTTACCGGCGTATTTGTATTATTTTTTAGCACAAGCACACCTTTTGGATCGATTGATCCATTTGGATTTCTATTTAATTCTAAATCAAGTCCTGTATCTCTCTTGATAAGGTATTGCAACTGCCCTATTGTATGAAATTTACCCTGCGATGAAGTCCCATCACCATATTCATAATGTGCGATTTGCACCGTGCCATCTGGCATTGTTACTTCAATATCTGCTTTTGGAAAAGTATTGGGGCGTATCATATCGCCATCGCGATTTGCGAGTGCATTAAAATCTTGATTAAAGAAGCCCACTTCATCAAAAATTCCATTGGTTGTATATGCTAACACCACATTTTTAAGCTCACCTGTGCGATTTAGATTTACACTTAAATCTACTTTTGTTGTCTCTACGGGCTGATAACTAATTTGTGGTGGTATAGAAATTGGCTTCATCACGCCTTTTGCGAGTTCTTTATAGTCTTTTTCTGGGTCTTGTGAAGCTTTGAAATTATTTCCATTGATTTTTCCAAGATTTACGCCATAGAGATAATACCCTTCAGAATTTACCAAATATCCATCAGAATCTATTGTAAAATCCCCATTTTTTGTAAAGAAGTTTTCATCACTTGCATTAAAATCATCTTCCCCTATCTCAAATTGCCCTTCTTTATTTTTTCCAACAACAAACCACCCCTTACCTGTATAGGCTACGCTTGTATCACTATCTGCTTTTTTTAGATTCCCCATTTTTGTAATCACATTGTTGCTAGCACCTGTTACACCATAGCTAAAATCGTTGTTTGTAACTGTCGAGGCATTCATGGAATCCATGCTACGCGAAAATAACGTTTTAAACTCTGGATCATTTGCTTTATAGCCAACTGTATTCACATTGGCGATATTATTGGAGATACTATCAAGTCCAAATTGATGCGTCTTAATTCCGCTTACAGCATTTAACATCGTGTCATTCATTGTATGCCTCCTGCATTTATAGAATCTTCTCTAAGAAAATATAGCTTTATAGTTTTCTTTAGTTTTCGTATGGTTCTAGTACAATGTCAATATAAGCAAAATATATACCATCTATCTATTTCATATTCTAATAAATAAAAATAAGTATAAATATTCCTCTTTCACTTCTTCAATACAATTAAAGTTACAAAGAAAAATCTAAAATTTTCTATTCAACATTGTAAAAGTTCTTTTCTCAACAAAAAATATGCTAGAATACGCCTTTCGCTGTTATTACAAAATAAGTGGGGTTGTGTGAAGTTCTTAAAGTTCAAGTTGCGACCAAAAAGCTTTATAGTGTTTGTCCTAGCGGTAGTTTTTATTTTTGCAAGTCAATATTTTACCATACAAAATGTTGCTAAAAGTCATGATGAAGATGCTGCAAAAAAGCTTGATGTTTTGGCTAAACATTGTAGAGAAGGGGATCAAAAAGCATGTAATGATTATCAAACATTGCTAGAAAGAGAAGTACCCTTAAAAGCAAAATAGTCGCTATAATACTTAGGGATTCATACAAACATGGCTACGGCCGATCATTTTACATTGTTTAGGTTTTTAATTTTTATATTAAGTTAGGTTTTATAGAATATTTGCAACTGCAAATATTCTTAACTAAAGTTTGTAAAGGAGAAGGTATGACGGAAGAAAAAGAGGTACGTGCTACTTTAAGCAATCACTTAGAAGATAGAAGTATCGCACAAGATATTAACTTTAGATTGTCTGGTGAACTTATTGGTTTAGGACATAATATCTCACAAGTTCGCTTTACCCCAACTGAAGATATGTGTGTAGACTCTAGGCTTATTCATAGTGGCTTTATCTTTAGTGCAGCTTCACACTGTGCTTTAACCGCTTTAAATAAGAAAAATAGTCTTGTTATTGGTGCAGACATTAAGTTTCTTGCACCAATAGAATTAGGACACGAAGTTATCTTTAAGGCAGAAGCTCTGCAAGATGATACGAAGAAGTGTGAGGTAAAAGTTGAAGGTTTCTTACTTGATATCAAGGTCTTTTATGGCATGTTTTATATTGCTGTATTTGATAAAAAAATCTTTAAACTAAGGTTTGACCAATGATTATCGTCTTTGTTGTTGATAGTTATAGAAATAGAAGTAATGGCACTTCTATGACGGCATTTCGTTTTGCACGGGAGCTTGTTGCAAAAGGGCATGAAGTTCGCATAGTAGCTACCAATATTACTGATGATAAAGGGGAGATGGCAAGAGGAATAATGAGGGAAGAGGGTGAGAAGCTTTATGGAGTAAAAGAGCGCTATATCCCTCTTGTGACTGAAGCATCTAAAAGACAACACATGATATTTGGATCAGCAGATACTGCAGTATTAAAAGAAGCATTTAAAGGTGCAGATATTGTGCATTTATATCTGCCTTTTAGGCTTGAGATTGTCGCTTTACATCTTTGTAGAAAAATGCGTATACCATACATTACCGCATTTCATGCACAACCACAACATATAAGCTACAATATGAATATGGATTTTGAATGGTTTAATGACTATTTATATATGCGTTTTTATCGTGCATTTTATCGTTACTCGCACCATATTCACTGCCCTAGTAAGCTTATGGAAACTGAGCTTAATCGTGTTGGATATGGTGGTAAAAAATATGTTATTAGCAATGGTTTTAAATTTAAACAAACTCTTGAAAAAGAAGAACGCCTTAGTGATTCCTACTTCCATATCGCATCTGTTGGCAGACTCTCTAAAGAAAAAAGACAAGATATACTTATTAAAGCAATTGCAAAAAGTAAGTATGCAGACATTATCAAACTGCATTTACATGGATTGGGACCTAAGGAATCTTATCTCAAAGGGCTATGCGAAAAACTATTAAAAGGCCCTTATGAGTTTGGATATATTGAAAATAGTTTATTAATGGAAAAAATTGCTAAAATGGATTTATATGTGCACCCTGCACAAGTTGAAAGTGAAGCAATTTCTTGTCTTGAAGCAATATCGTTTGGTATCGTGCCCGTGATAGCAGATTCCAAAATTTCTGCTACAAATCAATTCGCCCTTGATGAGAGAAGCTTATTTCAAACAAATAATATTGATGATTTGTGTGCCAAGATTGAATATTGGATTGAGCATAAAGAAGAGCTTGCAACTATGCATGATAAATATAAAGAATCTGCAAAACAATATGCCCTAGATTTAAGTATAGAAAAAATTGAAAAAGTATATGAAGAGGCAATACAAGACTTCAAGGATAATCCAGGACTTTTTACACAGGTTAATCCAAGAAATTAACTTTTATAGTTTTATAAAGACTAAGCGTGTAAGAATTTTTTCCTATCATAAAATTTAATATTTAATGATAGGTATGTAGTTTTTTTTGAACGACAATGCTTTATTTTAAGCAATTAAACGCATTAAGCTCTAAAGAAATTAAAAAATAAACCTTAATCAACTTGAGGGAATATTAGAACTCATGCTTATCTATAAAGGTAAAAATGTAAAAATAATTGCAGTTTTAGGATGAGTAAAAACAGAATAAGTTATGATTATATATAGAAGTGGCGGAACGGACGGGGCTCGAACCCGCGACCCCCTGCGTGACAGGCAGGTATTCTAACCAACTGAACTACCGCTCCATGGTGGTCGCTACAAGACTCGAACTTGTGACATCCACCTTGTAAGGGTGGCGCTCTACCAACTGAGCTAAGCGACCTAAAGAAATTATTGTATAATGTAGTGCAATATCTTAAAGCTTGGTGACCCCTAGGGGATTCGAACCCCTGTAGCCACCGTGAAAGGGTGGTATCCTAACCGTTAGATGAAGGGGCCACAGCTTAGACTAAATGGTGACCCGTGTTGGATTCGAACCAACGGCCCATTCCTTAAAAGGGAATTGCTCTACCAGCTGAGCTAACGGGTCTTTCTAAAAGCGACTTAAAATAAAGACACAATTCTATCTTTTTTTTTCAATAAAGTCAATATATTTTTGCATTTTTATTAATTTTTTGTATAAATTTTATAAAAAATGCGATAAATCTCAATTTTATGTGTATGAAATGATTTTATATAGAGTTTAATAATACGAATTAGCTTACATTAAAAGATATATTCCATGTGTATGACGTTCTCATATTTTCCTAAACATGCTAGAATGCTAGTGTAATTGCTATATTAATGTCACAAGGTATATTCTATGGAACAACAACTCATGTCGCTTGCCATACAAACTTATAAAATCACACTTTTTTTATCCCTGCCTGTCCTGCTTGTCGCTCTCATCATGGGTCTTTTAATCAGTATTTTTCAAGCGACAACACAGATTAATGAAATGACACTCGCTTTTGTTCCAAAGATTTTAGCAGTTGTTGCTATGATTATTTTTACAATGCCATGGATGTTAAATATGCTTATGGACTTTACCAAAATGGTAATTAATATGATTCCTAGCATCATCTCTTAACTATTATGCAAGATATACTAATTGATTTTCAAAAATATTCAAGCCTTAAGATTGGCACAAAATTATTTGTGAAAGTCTTTGATATAACTGATATAGGAGCATATTTTTACCATCAAGATTCTAAAAATCTAGTAGAATGTAATATGCAGGCAAGTAAGAAACCCATTTTATATAAAAATACCACATTAAATTGCGATATATCCTTAACACACACCACACGATCATTGTTGGAAAAAGATTCTACACAATGGCGTATCATAGGTAAAGCAAACAATGTACTTGTGTCACCAAATGCAAAGAATCTAGCAATCTTAGGCGATAGTTTTAATTATATTGCCTTAAATGATGATTGCATTGAAATGGGGGCAAGTGTATCAAGTTTGCAAGCATTTTTATTTTTTAAAAAGCATGATTTAAGTGGGCTTGAATTTCTTAAAAACCTCCCAGGCAATATTGGTGCATTATGCAATATGAATGCAGGCATGAAGCAATATGAGATAGCAGAAACTCTACAAAGTCTAAATATTAATGGTAGATGGGTTGGAGTAAAAGAGGCAAAACTCTTATATAGGAACCGAGAGAGTGGTGGTGTCATTTTTGCAGCAAGATTTCATAAAATAAAAGGATTTCGCCATGATTTATTGCCACTTTTCACGCAAATGAGAAACACTCATCCGCATGAACCTAGCTGTGGAAGTTGCTTTAAGAATCCTCCAAATGATTATGCAGGTAGATTACTAGAGTTAGCAGGTATGAAAGGCTATTTCATTAATAATATAGGCTTTAGCAATAAACATGCAAATTTTTTAGTGAATCTTGGTGGGGCAAGTTATGATGATGCGATAAAAGTCATACATCTCGCTAGAAAAAAAGTTTATGAAACAAGTGGTATACAGCTTGAATGCGAGGTGCAAATATGCGAATAGAATATGATGATGATTTTTTTATGCTAGAGCCATGTAGAAATATATGGAATCATTTTAAAATAGCACATATCTTTCCGCACATGTATGAAAAACTAAAAAATCTACATTACATACAACATACACCAGAATCTAACTCAAATGAATTATATAGCAAAGTAGATCAACAAATATACACAGCACTACTAAAAGCATGGCAAGATTCTCATAATAATGTTACTCAAAAGTCTAATATAGAAGCAATTGGCTACATAGAGTCTTTAGCAGACTTTATTTTGCAGACAATACAAATAGATACTATAAAGCAGTCTCTAAAATTACAAGAGAATTTCTATAAACACATAGAGTCTTTATATAAACAAGATCTCTATATTGAACTAATTCTTGTAGATAATGAAACCATGCAAGATCTTAATAAACAATATATGGCTAAAGATTATCCCACAGATGTATTAAGCTTTCCTTTGATAACGCAAGACATAATAGAATCTGAAGATACACCATCGCAATGTTTAGGCAGCATCATTATTAACGTATGTGAAGTATGCGATAAAGCAATATTGTATCAACATAATCTTTATGCAGAGCTTTCACTTCTCTTTATCCATGCATTCTTACACTTGTTAGGTTTTGATCACGAAGAGGACAATGGAGAACAGAGACTAGTTGAGCAAACAATTATAAAATCTCTATGTTTGCCAGATAGTCTTATTGTAAGAGTAGATTCTAAAGATTAAAATAGAATCTAAGGATTAAGCGAACATATTTCATTTAACAGGGTAGTTAAAGCATCAGGGTGGTCTCGCATGTTTTCCCATATATTTGATAACTCTTTATTTGCTAAAACTTTACCATTAAAACATTTGCCGCTTATAGGTATGTCATTTTCAACCTCAATCAAGACTAGCAACTTCCCATCTTCAGCGTAAAGCTTCATGTCTCCATATGTTTTATTATCTAAAGCTAGCGCTTCTGCCAGTAAGTTTCCATTTTCATGATACTTTTTTATTACGCCTTCTTGCCTACCGCTTTTATATCTCACTTCTAGACTTATATTGCCATTTTCATGATACCATTTTCCTATACCTTCTACTTTACCATTTTTATATGGTGTTGCATTCAAAGTACCCCATTTGTATGATAACTTCTCTCTACACAACCGCTTATTTTGTCTGCATCATTTTTGCATTCTTTTAGCATATTTGTATCTAAAGTATAAAATGAGAAAAAAACTACCAGCACACTTTTTAACGACATGATTCGTCCTTTTCAACTGGCTATCAAACTTGTATTTTAAAGAACAACTATCACAATAAGATTAAGATTCTAAAGCTAACCCTACACTGCGATTTCACGCATATCACCAAACTCCATAAACGCTTTAAATGCGAGTGTGATTAGACCAATGCGATTTTTCCTCAATGTCATATCTTCCGTTAAAATCAAAACACTATCAAATACAGAATCTAAATCATCTTTAAGTGAGAATAGTGCTTCTATCTGCGCTAGATATGACTCGGAATCTAGAGTATTATTTATAATTTCTACATTCTTTTTACGCTCATATGCCATAAGATTATCATAAAGTGTTGCTTCACTTGTCTCAAATAGCTCTGTATTTAGTACTATATCTTGTGCTAGATTCTTATCATCTAAAATATTTGCTACACGTTTAAAAGTGCTTATCACAGATCTTATATCCGCACTCTCAAAATAAGATGCAAGTGCCAGTATTTTATCAAAACTTTGTGCAACACCAAATCCCATAAGTAATACACAACGCACAATGCTTGGATTTACACCCGGAAAGATTCCATACACTCTCTCCATCATAAATTCTACAAGCATGTCTTGCTTTGCATTTGTGTAAGATTTACTTGCAAGATTGCATATCTCTTTTATACTCAAATCAAACCCAAATTGATGTGCTATTCGCAAGATGGCAGCAACTTGTCTCCGCAATGCAAATGGATCTTTTGAACCACTTGGAATCTTATTGATATTAAAAAGTGTAAAAATAGTATCAAGCTTATTAGACATGTTGACAATAGCACTTATTTTGCTGCTAGGTAATGCCGCTTGTAGTCCATTAGGCAGATATTGCTCTCTTATTGCAAGACATACTTCAGAATCCATTCCATTATCTTTTGCAAAATATGATCCCATAATACCCTGTAATTCTGGAAACTCACCAACGCTTTGAGATAATAGATCGCACTTTGCATATTTTAAGGCTTGTATGATAAGATTTTTTTCGCTTTCATCGCATTTTATATATTTTGTATTCAGTAATGCTATAAGATCATTTGCTATGTCTTGCTCTCGTGCAATTTTATCACAAAGGCTTCCTGCACCCTCCATAAAGCTGATAGATCCAAGGCTTCCAAACTCCATTTTAGAATTTATATCTTGTGTGTAGAAAAACATTGCATCTTCAAGTCTTGCTCTCAATACCTTTTCATTACCTTTTACAATAAGAGAGAAATCGCCACCAAAGGAATTGCTTACCACTATAAAGCCATGAAAAAGTTTTGAATCTTTATATACTGCAAAATACCTTTGGTTCTCTTTCATAGAAGTTATAATCATCTCTTGTGGAATCTTTAAAAACTTTTCATCAAAGATTCCAAGCATTGCATGTGGACATTCTGTAATCGCTACAATCTCTTGTAATAAGTCAGCATCAATTTCCACTTTTATATTATGTCTATTCTCAAGTTCTTTTATTTCTTGTAATATCAGCTCCTTACGCTTATCTTGCTCTAGTATCACACCATTTTGTGCTAAAAAAATACGATAGGTTTCTATACTTGTGACATAGCAACTTTTTTGTTTGTTATCTGTATCTTTTGCTTGTCTGTGTGCAAAAATAAGATTATTTCCCTTTATGCCATAAGCATTGCAAGCAATATTTTTATTATCAAGCATAATACAAATATTTCGTATAGGTCGTATAAAACTTTCCTTGCAATTTCCCCAACGCATACTTTTACCAAACTGCAATGAGCAAAGCAAAGTAATCACCATATTTTCTAAGAGCTTACTTGATTCTACCCCTAGCACTTCTTTTTCATAAAACAGCACTTCCTTACCGTCTTTAAGGGCTGTTTTTACCATATCACTCGTAATATTATTTTTTTGTAGAAAGCTTTGCATAGCTTTTGTTGGTATATTATTTAAATCATAGGCAATAGCAAGTGGTGGTCCATAGATTTCTAGTTTTGTATCAGGTTGTTTTAATGCAAAATCCTTATGTAAAAAACTTAATCTTCGGGGTGTATAGAAGAAGTCAAATTCTGCTTCAAGTCGATTTTCTTTTAAGATATTTTTCCAATTTTCTTCGATATTACTTAGATTTTTTAATAGTGGAATTGCGGGTAATTCTTCCGTGAAAATTTCAATAAATAACTCTGCCATTATACTCGTGCCTTTGTAAATTGATTGTATAATTTTAGCAAATAAAAGTGAAAAAGGCTTAAGCATGCAGAGAATATTTATCACTACATTTTGGTGCTATGTTGTTTCTATGCTGCTCTATCAGAATCTAGCTGCTAAGTCAAAAATATCAATAAAAATAGAGGGTACTTGCATAACACTGCAAGATTTTACTCAAGAGCAAAAAGATATACTCATGTATGCTTACTATTATGGTAGGGATCATGGTTTTGGTTATCTAATGGCAGCAATTGCATGGCGAGAATCTTGTGCAGGTGAATATTTAATAAACTTCTCTGATCCTTCTGCAGGAATTTATCACGCGCATATTCCAAATGTTATTAGAAAATATACAAAATACGCAGACTCATCTTTTTTGCGTAATGTTGTAGGGCAAATGCTCATTTCAGATCCCTTACTTGCATCATCTATTGCACTTGATAATCTGCGATATTGGCATAAAGTCCATAAAGGTGATTTGCAAAAAATTATAAAGTCATATAATAAAGGCTTTGCATGGCGGAATAAAGAAAGTGCAAACAAGCAAGCTCAAGCTTATTATATAGATATTATGAAAAAGATAAAAGAGCTTGAGACGTTTATCCCGCAATATATTCATATCTATAAATTGCAAACACCATATAGGGATTTTAAAATAAAGTTTGATGAGAAAAAATAGGATTAATTTAAAAAGGAATAGTATGCAATCCAAAGAAACCCATACAAAAGATATTAATTTTGATTCTGTGCGATTAGGAATTTCTGGCATGCGTTGTGCAAGTTGTTCTGCAAGTATTGAAAATGAATTGAGAAAAAAAGATGGTATACAAGAAGCAAATGTATATATATTAAACAATACGGCGGTAATAAAATTTAATAAAGAACAATGTGATGTTGATTCTATTATCTCATGTATAGAATCTTTGGGGTTCAAAGCGACACCTGCTTCAAAGCCAACTTTTAGCCTAGCAAATAACACTAGTATATCTAACAATTCTAATCAAATAAAGGGGAGTTTTACACTAAAACCACCACATGCAGATTCTGTGAATAAAATTTCTTTTCAAAATTCTGCAAGTATAGATACATTGCAAAATACAAAAATACCCAATTCCACTAAAACAACCGATACAGAATCTACAAAAATTACGGAAAAAACAACGCAAAATACACAAAAAAACCTCTTTCAAAGATTAAATAATTATGTCGAACATACGCTTCTAAATGATAAAAGACGACTAAGTCTTAGTATTATACTTTCCTTAATAATACTTTATCTTAGTATGTTGCATGATATGTTTAATCTTCCATTACCACAGGTGTTATATAACCCCATCTATAATGGTATGATACAACTCTTTATAACACTTTGTGTTATGCATTTTGGACGAAATATATATTTTCATGGTTTAAAGGCACTATTTGCCTTGCGTCCCAATATGGATTCGCTAGTGAGTGTTGGAAGCTTATCGGGCTTTTTATATAGCTGTTTTAGTTTATATCAAATGTGGAATACTTCAAACACAAATCATTTGTACTTTGAGAGTGTTTGTATCATTCTAAGTTTTATTATGCTTGGTAAATTTATGGAAGAAAATGCAAAAAATAAAGCCATAAAGAATGCAAAAGCACTTTTACAAAGGCAAAGCAATGTAGCCTTAAAAATCATAAATACACAGGCTCTATATTTAGATAATAACGATGCGTTAGAAGTTAAGGAAGTGTCCCCATATGATCTCAAAATAGGCGATTATATACGTATATTGCCACATAGTTTTATCCCTATAGATTCTACACTCTATTCAGTAGAGGCTAGTGTTGATGAAAGTATGCTTAGCGGTGAGAGTATCCCAATACGAAAGGAAAAGACAGAACAGCTATTTGCAGGAACACTAAATCTTGACACGCCAATTATAGCCTGTGTTAGTCATACTTTAAAAGATTCTAAGATTAGCAAAATGCAAACATTATTAGAGCAAACTCTTGAAAGCAAGGCGCAAATTGCAAAACTCGCAGACAGAATTTCACTTATATTTGTTCCAGTGGTCATGCTGCTTGCGATTTGTAGTGGAATCTTTTGGTTTATTTTTGAAGGTTTAGAAAGTGCCATGCTCTATTTTGCAAGCACACTTCTTATTTCTTGTCCGTGTGCATTGGGACTTGCTACACCTATGGCAATCCTTTTTGCAAATGCTAGGGCAAACACGCTTGGAATCTTTTTTAAAAATGCACAAAGCCTTGAAAATCTAAGCAAAGCAGATTATATAGTATTTGATAAGACAGGCACTCTCACACAAAGGGATTTCCATCTACATAAGATAATTTTAAAAAATAAAGAGAGTAATATAGATGAAAAAGAATTACTGCATCTAGCAGCTT
This sequence comes from Helicobacter trogontum, assembly GCF_000765905.2. Taxonomy (GTDB): domain Bacteria; phylum Campylobacterota; class Campylobacteria; order Campylobacterales; family Helicobacteraceae; genus Helicobacter_A; species Helicobacter_A trogontum. The sequence continues at coordinate 116,471 of NZ_JRPL02000001.1, forward strand.
CCATTGAAGTTTCAAGTAATCATATCATTGCCAGAGCAATTTGCAATAGTTTTGAAGATACGGGGCTGTATAAACAAATAGAATCTAAGCAATATATGAATGCAGGTATAGAATCTAAACTACTTATAGATTCTAAAGAGAGGGTGTTTCTTATTGGCAATGCAAAGCTTTTGAAAGATAGAGCAGGATTTGTGGTTACAGAAGAATTTATAGAAGGTTGCGTTTGCGTATATATTGCAGAAATTGTTCAAAATGAAGTGATTTTGCTAGGGCATATCTATTTAGCTGAAACTCTAAAACCGCATGCACAAGAAATGATACAAGAATTGCAAAAAAGTGGTTTTAACTGCGAGATTTTAAGTGGAGATACGAAGGAAAATGTGGGATATATTGCTAAAATGTTGCAAATTCCATATCAAGCAGAATGCCTACCTGAAGATAAAATGAGACATATTGAAACATTGCAAAATCAAGGACATAAAGTCATTATGGTAGGTGATGGGGTAAATGATTCCATTGCAATAGCAAAGGCAGATATTTCACTTGTTATGGCAAGTGGAAGTGAAGTTAGTATTGAGTATGGACATATTGTTTATTTTAGAGATGATTTGCTAGGCATTGTAGAAGCACTGCAATTAGGCAAACGAACTTTAAAGAATATCAAACAAAACTTAGGTTTTGCATTTATATATAACATCATTTGTATACCTATTGCGATGGGGTTATTTAGCTCTTTTGGAATCACATTAAATCCAATGTTTGCAAGCCTTGCTATGAGTCTTAGCTCTATTAGTGTTGTAGGTAATGCAAGTAGGTTATATAGAGTTAAATGATTTTACAAATACACTTAGTCATCTCTTTAAAGCTAAGTTTACAATGATTTGTTTTATAGGAGTGTTAAGACTTCTCTTGATATTTTTGAAACTATATAGACATCTTATAATTTTTAAAAGCCTATATATTCATAATCCTTTAGGCACTTATTAATAAATGTAGAAAAAGTTATTATACGTCTTGTCAATACATCTAAGTCTAAAACCATAATATTGCTTTTGCCTACTTATTTCACTATAACAAATAACAAGGCATTTTACTTTGTATTTTTGTATATCAGCATTAAAAAATGTCTAGATAGTTTGATAAATAATTTAAGAAAACAATCTATTATTTTTATACAACATTTTATAATGCAACTTAATAGTGCATTAATAGTTATAAAGAAACAGATGAGCAATTTATTACAACAAACTATATTGCAATCACAAAAAAGTGCACAATCAAAAAAGAAATGTTAGCAAGATAATCAATCCAAATAATCTCTTATGCAATATACCGACACTCAATCAAATACGAGTGTATCTTGCACAAAGATTACAAAATTATCTATATTCTTCCTTTTTCATAGCATCTATTTTTTGTTCTTCTTGAAACTCTTTTTTATACCAGCTAGGGATTGTCTGCATACCAGATCGATAAAGCATCTTTGTTTTATTTTTAACCTTATTAATATTCCACATGCTTATATCCTGATTAAAAGACTTTGCACTATGAAACATATCACGCATAGTAAGCACGTTGTGTGTATCCCATCTATCAAGTGGCTGATTAAAGTTATCTGCCCCACAAAACATACTCCCCATACCTTCTACATTACTAACATTCCATGAGTTTAATGGCTGATTAAAAGCTTTTGCGTTAAAAAACACGCCAAACATAAAACGCACATGAGAGACATCCCACTTATCTAATGGCTGATTAAAATTTACTGCTTCATAGAACATACCACTCATGCTTATTACATTACTCACATTCCACTCATTAATGTTATGATTAAAAAACCTTGCATGAGAAAACATGTAGCTCATATCTGTCACATTACTCACATTCCACGTTTCTATGCCGCTAAAATCCTTTCGGTTCGAGTTTTCAAAAAGTCTGCTCATATCTGTAATATTACTTGTATCAATCGCACTTAATGGAATACTTGGATCTTTTAGCAAACGCATAAGATATTCCTTTGTTTTTGGAGCATATATCTCTTGTGCGGTTATAAAATGACAACCAATAAAATATAATAAACAAAACCATACTGCACCCATAATACTTTTTTGCATATGACCTCTTTCTTATAGTAATATTAAAACTACATTATATCAAAAGCCTATAGAATCTTAAAAATATTATAAGATTACTATTGGTAATCTTAGGTAATGAAATTCTATTCTTTTCTTCATACAAATCTTAAACTTTAGAAATATTGCTATGAAATCTAATTAAAATATATACAACTTATATCTGCTTAAGCCAAAGCAAATCTCTAGTTCATTCTTTTTTATTATCTTTAGAAAATTTGTATGCAATATTATAAAAGATAGAATATTTATTTTGATATAACTAAGTATCTTAAAGTTAGAGAATCTAGCAAACATACATAAAAACAATCTTTATAGAATCTGAAATATACAAATTCACCACTTGGAGTAAAATAATAACACTAACAAATTCTACGCAATATTTCGATATAATGAAACCTTTAACAATTGATTTTCTATGGAGATGAGGAAAAGTAATGATTATTGGTATTCCAAAAGAGATTATGAATCACGAACATAGAGTAGGACTTATCCCAAGCGATGTAGCATTACTGCAAAAATCAAATGCAAAACATATCATTTATGTAGAAGATGGCTTAGGTAGTACGATAGGCTACACAAATAAAGATTATGAGAATGCAGGGGCAAAGATTATTTCAAACGCAGAGAAGATATGGAAAGATTCAGAACTGATTGTAAAATGCAAAGAACCTATTGGATCTGAATTTAAATATTTACGAAGTAATATGATCTTATATAGTTTTCTTGATCTCGCTTACTCTAAAGAACTTGCAAATGCACTTGTAGAATCTAGGGTTACCTCGATATGTGGTGAGACGATTGCTGGACCAAAGGGAAATTATCCAGTATTAGCAGCAATGAGTGAAGTAACAGGTAAATTTGCTGCACAACATGCTGCAACGCTTCTTGCTACAAATTATGGCGGAAGAGGTGTGCTTATAGGTGGTTGTGCTGGTGTTTCACCTGCAAAAGCGGTGGTTGTTGGCGGTGGTGCAGTAGGTATGAATGCAGCACGTGTATTGGTAGGTATGGGGGCAGATGTAAGTGTGCTTGATATTGATACACAAAAGATTGCAAATCACCCACTCGCCTTAAATAATCAGATCAAGGTGTTATATGCAAATGAAGATTCTATAACGCAGTCATTAAATGGGGCTGATATATTAATTGGTGCAGTCCTCGTCACTGCAACTGCAACACCAAAGGTTATCACAAGAGAGCATTTAAAGCTTATGAATAAAGGTGGTATTGTATTGGATGTATCTGTGGATCTTGGTGGTTGTATTGAAACTTCAAAACAAACAACACATGACAACCCAACTTATATCGAAGAGGGCTTAATCCATTATGGTGTGCCAAATATACCAGGTGTGATTGCACGCACTTCAAGTATTACATATTCTTATGAATCTCTACCTTATGTACAATGTATCGCAAATTGTGGTTGGCGTGAAATGTTAAAAATGCCTGGTGCAATTGGCGGCTTAAATGCCTATGATGGCAAGATCGCTTTAGAATCTGTATCAAAAAGTTTTTCATTGCCTTATATTGACGCACAAAGCGTGCTTGAAGGGAAATGATATGCAAAACACAATGCAACAGGACTCTACAAACCTTAAAGATCCTTTAGATTCTAAGAATTCTCCATATCATTTTAATCAAGCGAATACAACACAAACTCGCAAACTATCATGGATGTTTCTAATTATTGCAATTTTACTTGAAGTTGGTGGTGTAGCTATGTTGAGTGCCATTCCACTATGGTTTGAAGCTTTTAATAGTAAAGGGGTGGCAATTGGTTTTATAGAAATTGCCCCACATTTAATAGCAAAAGCCATCATGTTAATCATGATTGCAGCTTCATATTATTGCATGTCCCTTGCATTGCGTAGAATTGCCTTAGGAGTAGCCTATTCTGTATGGGAAATTGTAGGTATGATTGGAATCTTACTCATATCTTTTCTTTTCTTTCCACCAAATCTTACACTAAAAGAATATGTGGGTATAGCAGTTGGTTTTATAGGTATTATATGTGTTATTTTAGGGGAAGAACATTAAGCCATTATCCTAAGAATTAATTAAAATCATTCAAAAGTCTTACATGATAGAATAGCAGCTCCTTACCTGATAATCTACATCGTATCATCGCTTTTTGCTAGTGTATCTATGTGTTTAAACACTTCTAGTAAACTTCTAAAACCAAGTCTTTTAATAGCTCGTTTCACTCATCATACTTTACATCAAAATCTATATTATAAGCCTTGCTAACCTGTTACTTATACCTGTAAAAAGAACTTCTACTAACTCTATACTTTGCACATAAAATCTTAACATTATCTCTACTTGCGATAAATTTGATTACAGAACATGCGAGTGTCTATTATTAACATTATTAGATATGTTAACTCTTTTTTATTGTATTTTGTATTACCAATACTATGTGTGTTTTAAATCATTTTTGTTAGCTATATATTACAATTTCCTAAACCATATTTGTATTTAGTGCTTGTAAAAATAGCCATAATTCTATTTGAATATATCTGTTAGTTATTATAAAGGAGAATTTTAGGGGTAATATAATTTTAAAGCTTTTGTATAAAATAAACTATATTGACTAATATTTTAACAGAATATATGATAATTAGTATGACACTCTAAGGTGTATAATACTTACTTAAGAAACTTAATAATAGCTAGTGAGTATTACGTGCCTTTGTTGGTGTGTCAAGTCTAATCCTGTCACCCTTTTCATTATAAACTTTACGCCATTGATTCTGAAATTCTATATTTTTATTTGAAAAATAATCAATCCATGCTTCTTCGCATGTTTTTTTATCTACCAAAACAAGATGTGGTCTAGGCATAGTCCAACCATTTCGCATACTACCCTTAACACAATAAATCTCCCCCTCCATTGGCGTAAATAATATATAAGATGTTGCCTCTGTTTTTGCCATAAGAGCGATAGGATACCCAGCTTCAACATCAGCTAAGAATGTCTTTCCCATTGCCATATAACCAAGAGAATCTTGATAATTCTTATAATTTGGACGCCCTTTAGAATCTGTTTTTGGTTGATGCTCAATCCGCAAAGTATAACCTAAATAAGAACCAACATGGTTATTTTCCCTATACACATAAATGCGTGCCTTTCCTGGCGGTGGATCTTGTAATACAAAACTACCATCACTCACAAAACCGATTTCTTTACTCTTTGCAAGCGGAATAAGTTGGCGATTAATCGTACACCCAGTGAGACTAAGCACACACACCACAAAAAATACATAGGCAAAAAAACGCATGTTTTTTGCTACCTTACAACTTCAAAGCTTTACTTAATCTCTGCTAGACGAGATAATACTTCTTTATAAGCATTTGTCACATTGCCTAAATTTTGCCTGAAAATATCTTTATCCATCTTTTTATTTGTTGTCTTATCCCACAAGCGACAACTATCTGGACTTATTTCATCTGCAAGTAAGATATTACCACTAGAATCTCTGCCAAACTCAAGTTTAAAGTCAATTAAGCGTAATGAGGCTTTATCAAAATATTCTTTTAAAATCTCATTTACTTGCAATGCTAATTCTTTCAATTTTTCAATCTCGTGTATATTTGCAAGTCCCATTAAAAGACAATGAGAATCTGTGATAATAGGATCATTTAAAGAATCATCTTTATAATAGAATTCTACAAGTGGTGCACCAAGCAGTGTTTCTTTAATATTTAAGGATTCTGCAATACCTAATCTTTTACTTAAACTACCTGTAGCAATATTTCGCACTACAACTTCAATAGGAATAATCTCTAGTTTTTTACAAAGCATATACTTATCTTGTAATGTTTGTATGAAATGAGTTTTTACATCTCTAGATTCCAAAAGCATAAAAATTTGCGTTGAGATTTGACAATTTAGACTTCCTTTGCCTTCTTCGCTACTTCTCTTCTGTGCATTAAATGCTGTTAAATCATCTTTAAATGCTGCAAGTAAAGTATTATCTAAAGTTGTTTTATAGAGTTTCTTCCCTTTACCTTCATAAAGTAGATTTGCTTCTACAAGATTCTCTTGTAAAAATTCATTTTCTTGAGTTATCATATTTTCCATACACATTCTCCTTAAAGTTAATGATTTGCATTATTTTAAAAAACTTTATAGTGCTGTAATCCCTAGTATTTTCATAATATTTTGTTGCTTAGAAACTCCAAAAAAAACCTTGATAGCCTAACTTTCTACACTTTTTAAATAATATTTTTAACCCTCAACCAAAATAAATACAGCCTTACAATAACATAACCATCAAAAAACTGGTATTTTATACATCTATACCTATATTTATCAGACCTCATATTAAGCTTATAATAGTTTTTAAACCAAATCTTACACAACAAAAGCAGAAACTATTTTGCTCCTCCTTTAATAACTGCCCAAGTTTTTAACACATCAATAGCACTTTTTAGTTGTATATCTTTCATGATCATACTCTGTGTAATATCTTTACTCTCGGTATCTTTAGAATCTGCCTTTGCATTATTTTTCTTTTCTTCCTGTAATAACTCATTCTTTAAATGCCGTTTTAAATCAGCCTCTTTAAATTCAAGCTGATTTGCATCGCCTAATGGCACTTCAGCTTCTGCAACGATAAGATCTGGTGTAATGCCTACTGCTTGTATACTTCTACCAGTTGGTAAATAATATTTTGCTATAGTAAGCTGCATTGCCTCATTAGCCTCTCTACCAAATGGGAATATCTTTTGCACACTTCCCTTACCAAAAGTGCTCTCCCCTACAATAACAGCTCTTTTATAGTCTTGTAACGCACCTGCTACAATCTCACTTGCAGATGCACTGCCACCATTTACAAGTACTACAAGTGGTTCATGTAAAAAATCTGCATTACCAGACGTCTTAAGCTCAAGATTTTCTATTTTGCCCCGCTCACTTACCACTACACCATCTTTTACAAAAAGGCTTACAAGCCCAATTGCTTGATCGAGTAACCCTCCAGGATTCCCACGCAAGTCAAGTACAATCCCATCAACTTTGCCAAGCTCTTTTAATCCATTTTTTACTTCACGAGTTACATTTTGGTCAAAAGTTGCAACACGAACATACGCATAATTCGTTTCTTCAATTTTGCTTACTAGAGTAGAACGAACTTTTACATCATCACGTTTGATCTCAAATTTCAGTGGTTTTGTTTCACCCTTTCTTATGATTGTAAGAGTTACTTTTGTCCCTTTTTTGCCTTTCATAAGTGACACGGCTTGATCTATCTTCATATCAAGGGTTGGCTTGTCATCAATTTTTAAGATAATATCCCCACTTTTTAAACCAACTTTTTTCGCAGGGGTATCATCAAGCGGTGCAATAACTGTTAATGCTCCATCTTTCATACCAACGGTTATACCTATACCACTAAAACTACCACTTGTTTTTGTGCGTAAGTCTTCATAGTCTTTTTGCGGTAGATATGCAGAATGTGCGTCAAGATTACTAAGCATACCTGAAATTGCTTTTTCAATAATCTCATTTGTATCGACATCATTTACATAACTATTCTCAACAAGATTTACTGCTGCCATGAATTTCTGTAATGCCCTATCTCGTTCTGCTTGTGTAAGCTTTTTCTTTTTAGGTGCTTGTGTAGTTGATACATTTTGTGCAACCTCTATCTGCATTTGATTTGCAATATTTTGCGCTTGTAGAATCCCAAAGCCACTTACAAGCAAAGCTGAAGATACAAACCCTGATAAAATATAAAAATTAAGTTTTTTCATTTCATTAATATCCAAAAATAATTTTTAAAACATTACTGTAAATCTCTTAAACAATCTTTTGCAATACCCACAATCTCAAACTTTTCATAGAATCGAGCAAAGGTATCATCAAAGAAATAGATATTATCACAGCCAAGTCTCACAAGCTTACTCCCCATAGCAGACGCCCTGCCCCCTCTTTTACAATGTATAAGTATTTTTTTATCTGGGTTATCTTGAGCAAGATTGTAAAGTGCATGGGTTTCTTTAATATTTGGAACCCCTTTAATACGTGCTGCACAAACCTCCTCTTCATCTCGCATATCAACCATAATATAGTCTTCTAGATTTGCTTCCTCAATGTAAACCGCCTTTGCAAGACTTTTATTTCTCTTGCCATATTCTTGCATGTATATCCTTGAAATTTAGTGAGATAAAAGCTTTATTTTATCGTTTTTTCTTAAATAAATGGAGAGTGTATTCTAAATTTTAATCATTAATTCTATAAAGTCGATACAGACAAATCGCTTAAATCCATTATTAATAACACCTTTACTAAAAATGTATCAACTCCAAAACAATACTAGATACACTAAAACGTTTATGAGATTTCAAAAAAACAACAAAATCAAGTATAATTAAGACTCTTATTTACCAAACAACATTATAAAAGATAACACAAAAGGACATAAATGAAGCGATTGCTAACAACACCCATTTATTATGTAAATGATGTACCACATATTGGACATGCTTATACAACTATTCTTGCTGATGTTATAAAGAAATACTGGTCTCTTAAAGGTGATGATGTATTTCTCCTCACAGGCACTGATGAACATGGGCAAAAGATAGAAGAAGCAGCAAAAAAACATGGAATAAAAACAATTGAATATGCAAATTCTATTAGTGAAAAATTCCGCGATACATGGCGTGAATATGATATAGACTATGATAAATTTATCCGCACAACCTATTTTGAGCATATCTTGTCTGTGCAAAAAGCCTTTGAGATTATGTATGATAGAGGAGATATCTATAAAGGGGCTTATGAGGGCATGTATTGTGTTGGTTGTGAAAGTTTTTTCACACAATCACAAGTTATAGATGGAATCTATTGTCCTGATTGCAGTGGCAAAAAAGAAACTCGACTAGTAAAAGAGGAAAGTTATTTCTTCGCACTTTCAAAATATCAAGATAAGCTTTTAAAATGGTATAAAGAAAATCCAGATTGCATCATACCCTCACATAAAAAAAATGAGGTAATAAAATTTGTAGAGCAAGGTTTGCAAGATCTATCAATTACACGCATAAGCTTTGAATGGGGTATTAAGATTCCATTAAAATTGCGTGATAGCAAACATATTATTTATGTATGGCTTGATGCGTTGATGAATTATGCAAGTGCGCTTGGTTATGGGTTAGACTACAATAATGCAAAAGAACAATTAAGCTATAAAATGGAACAAAACCCATGTCTAGAATCTAAAATGGAATACTTCAATAATACAACGCATATTGTAGGCAAAGATATATTGCGATTTCATGCAATATATTGGCCTGCATTCCTTATGAGCCTAGACTTACCATTGCCAAAACATATTTTCGTGCATGGTTGGTGGACTATCGATGGTGTAAAAATGAGTAAAAGTATTGGCAATGTGATTCATCCTCTTGATATTAAAAATGCTTACCCTACTGATATATTCCGCTATTTTTTATTACGCGAAGTGCCATTTGGGCAAGATGGTGATTTTTCACAAGTTGCTCTTATTAATCGTAATAATGGAGAATTAAGTAATGATTTGGGTAATCTGCTTAATCGACTTATTGGTATGAGTGAAAAATACTTTCAGTTTGATTTAACCCAAAGTTATGCGGCAAATGCAAATGTTCCACAAAAAGAAGAGATTTCTCGTATCATTAACCAAAGTCTAGCATACATGGATTCTATGCAACCTCATAAGTTTTTAGAATCTGTATGGGAATTATTCTCTTTAGCAAATACTATGATTACACAAGTTTCTCCTTGGGAACTCATGAAACAAGATAAAACTACAGAATGTAGGGCATTCTTAAATCTTATTGCAAATCTTATTGCAAAAGCTGCTTTATTACTTTATCCTGTGTTACCTAATACATGTAAAAAAATAAGTGAAGCATTAAACATCAGTATAGATTCTAAGCATTTTGATATGCTTATTAACAAACATGAATATATACATGATTTTACAATCAAGAAAGTCTGTGCTCTTTTCCCAAAAATCGAAGAGCCAAGGATGAAAACAATACACCAACCATTTGCAGAAAATAAACCACAAGAGACAACAGATATCGTTGATGATTCATGCATGAATGATTCAATTAATATTGAATATTTTCAACAAGTTGTTATTAAGGTTGGGACAATCATTTCTGCAGAAAAACTACCAAAAAGTAAGAAACTTTTAAAATTACAAGTTGATCTGGGTGAGGAAAAATTGCGTCAAATTATTGCAGGTATCGCTGAATTTTATGATGCAGAAAATCTTGTAGGCACACAAGTATGCGTATTGGCAAATCTAGCACCAGCAAAGCTCATGGGAGAAATCAGCCAAGGCATGATTCTAGCATGCAAAGATACAAATGGTTTAAGCCTTTTACGCACAGAACATGCAAGATTAAATGGCTCAAGGATTAGTTAAGACGTCTTTTTGGAATCATGTAGGAAAAAAAATGAAATATGATAAAGTCAAAATAGAGCAATGGATCAAATCATTTAAGATAGCCCTTATTGAAAATAATATACAAGAGGCTTTTGCACTCACGCAGAATCTGCCTTTTAACACAGCTATATCCATGGAAGGTGCGGATAAAGAGATGATAGAATACCTGGATATAGCAAAAGAGCTTATATCTCAAACTATAGAACTGCTAGAATCTAGTCGTCATGATACACGACAGCAAATAGAAAAAATACGACAAGCAAAAAAATTTTTCTCTTAAGCTAATATTCCCAATTTATTGATTTTATTGTTTCTCTATATTTTTTACTATTCTTAAGCTTTAAATAACAAAAAAAGTGTATAATTGGAGGCCAATCAAACTATAGAAAGGATAGATTATGAGAAAGTTGTTACCATTAATGGTTGTTGTAAGTTTGGGTAGTATTGCATTTGCAGCGAGTGATCCAGCTGCGATCATTGCAAAGCAGTGTAAGACTTGCCATGGTGCGAAAATGGAGAAATCTTATCTTAACAAAACAAAAATTCCAAATACTCTAAGCAGCAAAGAGATTAAAGAAGATTTGCTTGGGTATAAGGCGGGAACACTTAATCGCTACAAAATGGGTGCTCAAATGAAGGCTCAAGTTGCAAAACTTAGTGAAGAAGATATTGAAGCATTAGCAAACTATATCCCTACACTAAAATAATTTATTTCTTCATACTTTAGTTGCAAATGAAATACCATTTAGCAGACTAAGGTTTCTTTAAAATCCTTATAATATCAAAACATGGTATTTCATTGTGCATTAAAGATGCTAACTCTTTAGTTACATTTTCATAAAGAAACTTCTTGATTGTTATAGCAGTTACATTCTTTATATAATAAGTTTTAATTAAGATGTTTGGGTGGATTTTTACAATAATTAAAATGAATTATATATAAAATATTACAGGATTTAAACCTAATAAAACTTAGCCTTAAGTCTAAATATTATGCAGAAGTCTACTTGCATTATTCTATATAGATTTCAAACTATTTTATAAATTATTGCTTTTCAATTCAACATAAAATATAGTAAAATTATAAAAACTCTCATAAAGGAAAAAAATTGAATCTTAGCGTTATATTTGGTGGTGTAAGTTATGAACATGAGATAAGTATTGTAAGTGCTATTACCATGGCACAAAAACTTGGTAAAAATATCAAAATCACACATTTTATTTTTCTTGATTCTAATCATGACTTCTATCTTATAGAATCTAGTAATATGAAATCAAAATATTTTAGCACCCTTTCTTACAAACAAGCAAAAAAAATTGAAATTGGTATGGGTGGATTCTATGAGATAGGTTTTCTGGGTAAGAAAAAATTATTACATACAGGCTTATTGCTTAATCTTATACATGGTGGCGATGGCGAAGATGGTGTGCTTTCTGGCTTATTTGACTTTTACAAGATTGCATATATTGGACCACGACTTGAGGCTAGTATGCTAAGCTACAATAAAAAATTAACAAAGTTTTACGCAAAAGAGTGCGGTGTAGAAACCCTCCCTTACTATGTATTAAGACGAAATGAAGATTGTAAAATTCCTTTTGAGCCACCTTATATCATTAAACCTACATGTCTTGGGAGTTCTATTGGCGTATGTATAGTCGAAGATTCTGCAAAGCTTTCTTATGGACTTGATTGTGCATTTGAATTCAGCGATGAGGTTATTATCGAACCTTTTAAGAAAGGGATAAAAGAATATAATCTTGCAGGCACAAAAGTAAAAGATGAATTTATATTATCACTTATTGAGGAGCCAATAAAGAAAGATTTACTAGGTTTTGATGATAAATATTTGGATTTTTCTAGGACAGAAGAGGTTAAAAGTGCAGAAATTACAGAATCTTTGACAAACAAATTACATGAAGAATTTAAGAAGATTTATAATACAATCTTTGAAGGTGCGCTTATACGATGTGATTTTTTTGTATCTGAAGATAAGATTTATTTAAATGAGATTAATCCAGTGCCTGGTAGCATGGCAAATTATCTTTTTCCTGATTTTGAATCTGTTTTAGAAAAAATTGCTACTTCATTACCAAGAAAACATACAATCAAGATAAATTACCAATATATCAATCAGATACAACATGCAAAGGGTAAATAAGCCAAGATTATAAAGTTTTAACCTCATCTTTTAGATTTTCTAAGCTTATAAAGGTTGATTAAAAATCTTGGGGTTGTCTTTCTTATCCATAAATTACACATGAACAACTATTAAAAAATATCTTAAGTTTTTAAGTATCAAGCAAACTAGTATATTTTCTTAAATTAGCTTTACATATTCATTGTTATTTGACTTAAAATAAAATATAGGCTTAATTTGCTGTATTTTTATATTCATTCATTTCTATTATCTAATTCTTTTTATTATTCCATATCTATATTTGCATAAGCTATCCTAACTTATTGTTATATTAAGTTTTTCATATTAATCTTATCAATTCTTAATTCAAAAGAGAGTAAATTGTGGGTTGCAATATTAATTTATTAATTCAAAATATCAATATACTATTTATATAAAATTTTTGCATTTAGTTATCAAAACCCATATACATAGGAACACGGAGTTATTTTGTGTTGTTAATATCTCTTTAAGTCATGTTATTTAGGTGATTAAGGGAATGAAATTATATTATAATATAAAATACGTTTAATATATTAAAATATTTATATACAATAATCTAAAAGAGTATTTAATTATGACTTATAAGCAAACAAAAATAAAACATATATTGTTTATTATTTTAGGTATCATGGCTTTTTTGATCTATGTTTTATTGAGCGATATTTATCCTATATTACCACCACTGATGGGGGTATTATTCCTTGTATTTCACAAACACTACAATGATGAAAAATTTTATATACCAACAATTCTTCTTGCCTGTTTATTTTTTTATGAACTTGATAAAAGCCTACTTGTTGGAATTATCCCTTGTGTGTTTTTTATCGTGCGTTTCTTTATCGCAGATCAGTTGGAATCTATTATGGTTATAAATGCAACTTTTATCCTTATATACATCTGTTCTTTATATCTACTTTATTTTGCAGGTTTGCTACTATGTAATATTTTATTTCAAACTCCCATGCTTTCAGCATCGACAATCTATATTTATTATCTTGCAATAGATTATATCCTTGCATTGTTATACTACTACCTTATTATTAAAGAGTGATAATGAAAAATATACCACAAAGTTTTCGAATTCTATATACTATTTTTGGTGTTGTCTTTGCTATTATCATTGTAAAACTTTATATACTTGCAGTTGCAAGACATGAATACTACAATAAACTTTCAGTAGCAAACACAATTAAAACAGAAATTCTTATACCAACTAGAGGACAGATGCTTGATAGGAATGACGAACCACTAGCAATAAATGAGCTAGGTTTTACCCTTTCATTACGCAATCGTCTAAGCAAAGAAGAATTAGAAAGCAATATTAATTTTATTGCTGCTCATATTATCGATGTAGATGCAGAAGAATTATTAAAAACTTATCAAAAATTCAATAGCATTTATCGTCGCACACCTGTTACGCTTATAGACTTTGTTTCATATGCACAAATGCAGATTATATATCCTGCTATGATACAAGAAAAAAATATTATTATAACTCCAACAACAAAAAGATATTATCCAAACAATTCGTCAGCTGCACACGTTATAGGTTATATTGGTGCGAGTGATGTGCGTGATAGAGAAAATGATCGCGTTTCACGATATACAAAAATTATTGGTAAACAAGGTATCGAAAAGCAATACAATGAATTTTTGCAAGGACAACTTGGTGAAAAAATCATACAAGTAAATAACCTCAACCAGCAATTACGTTTAATCGAAGAAACACCTGCAACAAGCAATAATGATATGAAATTAAGCCTTGATATGCGTTTGCAAGAAAAACTTGATTCTGTGTTTAGTGAGCACAACGGTGCGGGCATTATTATGAACGCACACAATGGTGAGATACTTGCAGCTGGGAGTTATCCAGAATATAATATTAATGATTTTGTTGGCGGAATCTCCCATAAAAAATATAAGGCTTTACTAGAAAATCCCCACAAACCACTCATTAATAAGCTTATTAGTGGTCAATATCCACCTGGTTCTGTCATTAAAATGGGAATGGCTCTAGCTTTCTTAGAATTTACAGATACCACAGAAAAAACAATTATTTCTACACCACCATATATTGAAGTCAACAAACATAAATTCCGCGATTGGAAGGCTGGTGGGCATGGCAGTGCTGATATGTATAAGGCAATTAGAGAAAGTGTTGATGTGTATTTTTACAAACTTGCACAAATTGCTGGTATAAATAATATTGCTCTTATAATGAATAAAATGGGTTTTGGACAAAAAACAGGTGTTGATTTGCCTTATGAAAACTCTGGAATATTTCCAACACCAGAATGGAAAATGAGAAACTACTCACAGCAATGGTATGTAGGTGACACCATTGTTACTTCTATAGGGCAGGGGTCCTTTCTCTCTACGCCTATGCAAGTTGCACGTTATACAGCTCTCATTGCAAGTGGTAAGCTTGTAACACCACATTTTGCCAAAGAATTAGGTGGCAAACCAATAATTATGCCTACAAAGGACGTATTAACAAGATTTGAACACTCTAAGCTACCTGCTTTACGACTTAGTATGCATCAAGTATGTTCAGAGCCCTCTGGTACTGCTTATCGCGTAACACAAGGAGCAAAAGTAAGTCTTGCTTGTAAAACAGGGACAGCACAGGTTGTAGGTATTTCACAAGATGCAATACGTAGGAAAAAAGAAGCTGATATGGAGTATTGGCATAGATCACAAAGTTGGATTACCGCTTTTTTACCTTATGAGAATCCAAAATATGTAATTACAATTTTAATTGAGCATGGCGGTAGTGGAGGGCGTGGAGGTCCTTTACTTGTGCAACTTGCAAATGCCCTGCGTGAGCTTGGGTATGTGTAATTCTGATATCTATTCTTTGACTTATGTGCTTAAAAAACTATAATCTATAATTGACTTTTCAACATTCTTTAGATGTTCAAATTCTAGTCTATGATTATCATCCAAAACTAAATAAAACATGTAATAACATAAAATCTCTGTATACTATGTAAGTGTTTGTTATGGTATTCATCAAAACACCTCTATTTTCTACGCAAAAAACGCATACAATTTCTAGGAAACTCAGAAATATTACGAATTCCTTGAATAATTTTTTTGTGCCTAAAACAATAATGAAGAAAATCTGATGAGATATTCTGATATTTTGCACTAGCTCGTTTAAATTCTAAATGTGTTCTTAGCCAATACCCATCACCGCACCTTTTTGCCTGGATAGCCCCCTGCGAAATAATATGGTTAAAAAATATAGTAATCTTTGTAATATAAAACTCATATGGATTAAAACCATTGAGAAATATAGGTTCTCTTAACATTTCCTCAAAAGCATAAGAATCATTATCAATTCTTTTTATTTCTTCTATTAAATCTTTAAAAGTTGGAAAATCGTGTGCGTTGATAAAGGCTTTTGGATTTATTTCATAATCAATGAGTGAGTGAGAAATATAAGGAATTCTCATATCAAAGATATCATTACCCCCCCCCCCCCAGATTGTCTATATTTTGATCTTTAAAATCCATACATATATCTTTCTTATTATTTGCTACATTTTTATGGTTTCTAAGGCTTGTATCTCCCCAGTAAATTGGCACACAACCAGCTAAAAATGCATCAAATAACTTTTCTGTGAGATAGCCAGGATAGCTTGAGTTTTCAAAACAAAGATTAAATTTATAAGACTTTAACCATTCTATTTTATTATCAATATTCCCGCCAATATTGTTTTTCCATCTACCACCAGAATCCACTTTTTTGTAATTGCTTAAGGCTTCAAAAAAATCATCGCGTTTGTTTGTTAATCCTTTATTACTTACCACAAAACTGCAAAATTTTTCCTTTTTATCCAGTAAACTTATCCTATTATCCATTTCTTTTTGTCGGATTCTATCATAAAAACCCCAAAACATATAAGGTAATCTTAAATGTCTATCCTCAAATTCAATATAATCAAAATCTATACTATAATCTGCTACATTATAATCTGGGCGAATATTCTCTGCAGTATAAAAAATACGCACACAATCATATTTTAAATGCTCATATCCACAAGGTCCATAAAGAATGAAATCAGGCTTATCACTATATATTACATCATATTTCTTTTGTAGTATCTGAATAAGAGAATTATTGTAAAAATTTTCTTCGCAATCTTTATTCCACCAGTCAAGAACTCGCATTTTTACTTGCTGTTTTTGCATATATTTCCTTAAACCTAACATATCAATAAAGCTTCAGATTATATCATATTTTACTAAAATGTTGCATACCAATTGATTTACCCATAGAAATTTGAGAATCTAACTGCCATATTTTGTCATCTTTAATAAGTGCGCTGACTGCTGCAGTTGCAAGAAGGATCTCAAAATCAGCCATCAGTCTTTCCCCATCTTCATAAAGCCCTTGTGTAACAATACCCCGCAAGCATGCTGAAAGATTCGCATGTATATTAATATCACGTTGTCTCATACCAATCATGCGTGTTATAGCATCCATGCAATTATGTGCATGAAAACTTGCAAGTACTAAATGCCCACTTAAAGCATGAACGATTGCAAGTTCTAAGACTTTTGCATTCAGAATCTCACCGATTAAAATCACATCAGGATCTTCTCTTAAACTTGCGATAAGACTGGTTTCAAAATTATTAGAGTGGATACCAATTTCTCTTTGACTAATTAAAGATTTATCATTTTTATGAATATATTCTATTGGATCTTCTAATGTCAGTATATGTTTTCTTGCATGTGTATTAATGTAATGTATCATAGCTGCAAGTGTTGTGCTTTTACCTGCCCCAGTCGTGCCACATACAAGGATTAAGCCACTTGTATTTTCACAAAGCTTTGCTATAGCTGATGGAGCTTGAATAGATTCTAAAGTTGGTATTTGATTGTTATATACACGGATAGCATAACATATCCCATTTATAGCCTCAAATTTACTAATACGACATCGCACATCTCCGATATAAACGCTACAACTTTGCTCATTTTGGAGTGTATCACAAAGCCCTTCTATCGCTTCAAATACTACTTGAGACATAACTTTCGAATCTTCATGATAGTTGTAAGGGAGGATTTGTTTTTTGACACGGAAGTAAATTCTAATATCTTTTATATCATTTCCTATCATATTAAATTGCAGATGTATATCATTGGCATTATATCTTATAGCATCATTTATAATTTGCGTTAAAATCATATATCTCCTTTCTCTATATCTACAATATATCGTTTAGCATATCGTAGTGGATGTGTACTTAATAATGTTTGTGAGTGGATAGAAATATCTAATACTTGCGCTTTTATATCATGTTGCGACTTTTCTTCCTTTATAGTTTGGTCATGAAAAATATATTCTCCATAGAAATATGGATCAAATTGTATAGAATCTTTTTTGCAAGATTGACTATCGTATTGCTTATAACATTGCAGGGCAATATCATGCAAAGTTTTTGCATATAAATGTGATTGTTTTTGAAAATAAAGCATGAGCATAATATCTTGCTTTACACTTAGTGTTCGCACTGTATGCAGGACACTAAGACTTATAGCAAGTGTGACAAGCAAAGCATAAAGACTGATAAAACCATGTTTTATTTGAAACTTACATTTTACACATATAAAATCACTTCCTTTAGTATCTCTTATCAGCATAGTTTACCTTACTTTTTCAATCAATATAGAATCTGATATACACATATAAAAAGAGCAGATACTATATGAGAGAATATCATGTGAATTTACTTGCATTCTATCAAACTGCATGCTTTTAACATTATGTAATAATATAGCATTATTAAAATAAAGATTATTATTTTGCAATGTTAAAATAGATTTTGTGGTTTGCAGGGAAAAATTCATATACTCATTTTGTTCTGTCTCAATAAATAGCTCTTTATATTGTTCCCATGTTATATTGTTTTGTGTTATTGCGATACTTTCTGGCTTAATACTACCTAGCTGTCTATTAATAAAAAGTTGTGTTTCAAAAAGGCTGGTATTTGTAACAAGGAAATGTTGTATCGTATAGTTTTGTGCTTTTAAAGCACTTATACTCCGCATAAGACTTACACCCAAGATTCCAATAATAAATATCGCTAGTAATACTTCAAGAACACTAAAACCATTCTTTGTATTGATAATATTTTCTCTATATTGCAAGTAAAACTCATATTATGTTTTTAATTCTCATGATATTGTAGCATATTTGCGATATTTAGCTATTACACCATTATATTTTAATAAGCTCATCCTTAGTAAAGATTCCACGTATAAAACTTAAATGCAATGTTTGTAATGCCACATATCACAAAAGAATAACACTAAAGATCTTAAAGATAATATAGAACAATACTCTATGAGAGTTCTTTATCCTTATAGAATCCACACAAAACCATACTTTCAAAATTATTTTTCTAATTTAGAGAGTTATCTTTTAAGTGTTAAATTTTAACGTTTGGAATTAAGTAATTGTATATCACAATATTGCACTTGATTTTTATTAACCACCATAGACCAAAATTGACTTGTTTCACCGCGTTTTAGATTAAATTTTTTACTTCCACATTTTACAAACTGCAACACGCCATTCTCATCATAATGTGCCACTGCTGCTAACTTACCATCTTCAAAGTATATTTTATGATCCCCCTTGCCATCCCCATTCATTATAACACCCTCTAATTTAAGCTTCCCGCTTGCATAATACACTTTTACATTACCATTTTCCTCATCATCTTTAAATGGGATTTCAGAGAGAATATTGCCATTTTCATAGTATCGCCTTTCGATACCATTTTGTTCATCATTTTCATAGGGTATTTCAAGCTGAAGTTTCCCATTTGGATAATATTGCCTTGCAATACCATTTTTTTGACCATGTTTATAAGGCATTTCTAATCCATCCTCACGATACACAACGCAGCCATTTTCTCTGTCCGTATCATTTTCACACTCTTTTAGCTTTTTTGCATATAAACCTTGCCATGCAAGAGCACTTATAATCCCAAAACTCACTACCATTCTTCTGATACCATACATATAAAACTCCTACTCAAACAAAATATTCTAATTTTATAAAAAATAAAATAGATTAGCAAGAATAAAAATGAATAGAATAATATTATCTTATTAGAGATCTTATAATAGTTGTATTGGTTTTATTGTTAGTTTTGTGTGTAGCGCAATATTCACACATACAAGCAATTTGCTTTCAATAGAAAAATTATCTTTTATAACATGAAAATTATTAATATTAGATATCAATAAAAATATAATCATGTATATATTAAAAAGCTCTCCTTATAGTTAAAACACACATAGTGAAAAAACAAACAACAGATTTATTATTATAAGATTCTAAGTTTAAGTAAGAAATGGGTATGCTTAGCTTAAGTATAATTCTAATTGTAAGATAAAATCTATATAAATAATTAATGTTTATTTCTGTAAGAATATAAAATAATAAGTTTTATATGATACATGTTGTAATAAAAATACAAATGTGATACATAAAATACATATGTAACACATTTTACATAGAAGGGCTATTTAGCCATGCAAACTTTTAAAGCATAACTATTTAGCACACCAACCTTATATTTACTTCTCATCAACCACTTCAGCATCAATCACATCATCATCTTTTTTCTTTACTTCATTTTGCTGTGTGCCCTGTGGATTTGCTCCAGCATTTGCACCTTGTGCTGCTGCTAATTTTGCAAAAACTTCATTTAGCTCTTTTATTTTAGATTCTATATCTGCTTTACTCGCAGACTCATTTTTTAGAACCTCTTTTAATGAATTTTTTACATTTTCAGCTTCAGCTAATACACTTTCATCGATTTTACCTTTATTTTCATCTTTACGCATTTCTTCTATGCTTTTTTCGACTTGATAGACAAGATTATCCCCTTGATTTCTTGCTTCTATTGCTTCTTTACGCTTAGAATCTTCTTCTTTATGTAACTCAGCATCTTTTACCATTTTTTCAATTTCTTCTTCAGATAAACCACTTGAGCCTGTGATTTTGATCTCTTGTGATTTACCTGTATTTTTGTCCTTTGCTGACACAGTTAAGATTCCATTTGCATCAATATCAAGTGTTACTTCGATTTGTGGCACACCTCTTGGTGCTGGTGCAATACCTTGCAAATCAAAATTTCCAAGTTTTTTATTATCCCTTGCAAGTTCTCTTTCACCTTGGAAAATCTGTATAGAAACTGCAGGTTGATTATCTTCAGCAGTAGAAAAAACTTGTGATTTTTTCGCAGGGATTGTTGTGCCTTTTTCAATGATTTTTGACATTACGCCACCCAAAGTTTCAATACCAAGACTTAATGGTGTTACATCAAGCAAGAGCACATCTTTAACATCACCTTTAAGTACCCCGCCTTGAATAGCTGCGCCAACTGCTACAACCTCATCTGGATTCACAGATTTATTAAGCTCTTTACCGATAAATTCTTTTACACGTTGCTGTACTTTTGGAATCCTTGTAGAACCGCCAACCATAACAACTTCGCTAATCTCACTTTTATCAAGCCCTGCATCTTTAATTACAGAATCAATCTTTTTAATAGTATCTTCAATAAGACCATTAATTAGTGTTTCAAACTTTGCTCTTGTAAGTTTTTTCACTAAGTGCTTTGGTCCACTTGCATCTGCAGTAATAAAAGGTAGATTAATCTCTGTTTCAGTTGCACTGCTTAACTCTTTTTTTGCATTCTCTGCAGAATCTTTTAATCGCTGCAATGCCATAACATCATTTTTTAAATCAATGCCTTCATCATTTTTAAATTCTTCACTTACCCAATCAATAATTTTGTTATCAAAATCATCGCCACCTAAGAATGCGTCTCCACCAGTTGCCAATACTTCTACAACATTATCACCTGTTTCTAGTACAGTAACATCAAATGTTCCGCCACCCAAATCATATACCATGATTTTTTCAGAATCTTTTTTATCCAAACCATAAGCAAGAGCAGCAGAAGTAGGCTCATTAATAATTCTTAATACATTCAATCCTGCGATTGTACCTGCTTCTTTTGTCGCTTTTCTTTGTGCATCATTAAAGTATGCTGGCACGGTAATAACTGCTTCTGTAACACTTTCACCAAGATAGCTTTCTGCATCTTCCTTGATTTTCATAAGAATCTTTGCTGAAATTTCTTGCGGAGTATAGATTTTATCAGCAATTTCTACTGCACAAGCTCCATTTCTATCAATGATTTTATAAGGCAGCCTCTTTTCTGCTTCTTTTGCCTTATCTTCATTAAACATAAGCCCCATAATTCTTTTAATAGAATAAATAGTTTTTTGCGGGTTTGTAATAGCCTGTCTTTTTGCAGGTTCACCTACTAAAATCTCACCTTTATCTGTAAAAGCAACAATCGAAGGAGTCGTATTTTTTCCTTCTTTATTTGCAATAATTTTGCCTTCATTTCCTTCAAAAACCGCCATTGCTGAATTTGTTGTTCCTAAATCAATTCCTATAACTTTACTCATATTATACCCTTTCAAATAAAATTAATTTTTTACAATACTTACCATTGCTGGACGCAATGTTCGCTCTTTATATTTGTAACCTTTTTGCAATACTTGTTTTATTGCACCATCTTCCTTTTCATCATCTTTTACTTGCATGATAGCATCATGTAAATTTGGATCAAAACCATTTTCTGTGTTAATTACCTCTACCCCATGCTTACTCAAAACCTTATTAAAATTACCAAGCACAAGATTTAAACCCTCTGCAATCTTATCACCACTAGGCAATGCATTTGCAGATTCTAAAGCCTTTTCAAGCGTGTCGATAACAGGTAACAAATCCTTTAAAATGTTTTGATTTGCATATTCAAGAGCTTGTGCCTTTTCCTTTTCAAGCCGCTTTTTTACATTCTCAAAATCCGCATGTGTGCGTAAATATTGATCTTGCAAATCTTTTATTTTTTGCTCCAATATATGTTCATCTTGCTCAAACTTTGCAATTTCTTCTGAATCTATTTGAGATTCTATATTATTTGTTTCATCGCTAGCTTGAGTAGATTCAACATCATTAGATACTTCTTCATTTTCTATATCTTTTGACATATATACTCCTTTCTCTTTTATTGAAGATTCCAAGTTACCTTCTTATCACGTTAGTAAGGAGTTCCTTATCATTTAAAAAACTCCTTACTAACGTCTAACAATAAGATTCTAATAACTTAAAGAATCTTTATACAAAATTATTAAAACCTAATTTTGTATAAAAACTCTTGTAATCACATAGCAAACCGCCAATACACATCATTCTTGCTTGATATATATTGTGTGTCTTTGCATTTTCATATAAAACATCATGTATGATGGCTAAATGCCCATTTGACACAATATGATCAAAGTAAATTCCATTACTACATGATAAAAGTGTTTTACCCTGTATTGCATTAAGATATTGCGTTGCGTTGTTTTGCGCGATAGTGCCTATATACTCGCTACCACACTGAAAACAATGCTCTTCAGAATCTACTTGCAACAACGCCATAAGCTTTCGCCTTAACTCACCTGCACCAACTTCACTTGCAACCTTTAGAATATCATGTATATCTGTTAGCACAAAAGATTCTAAAAAACGTTGTAACGCTTCAGAATATTGAATTAATGTTTCACCACGACTAAATTTTAAGATAAGATAGCCATGCGTATTTATTACAGATTCTAAGCGATTATCATCTTTTGGAATCACAATACAATAGATTGCATAATCTGCGCTTAGAGTTTGCAATTTTGTTGTATTAATTACTACCTCATTCTGATATACATGTTGCAATACATTTTTCCAATATGTATATAAGGTGGCCTCTGTTGGAATTCGGCCGCTACTAATATGTGGTTGGAATAAAGCACCTTCTTTTTCTAAAATTTTAAAATAATTGCGAATGGTAGCAGATGAGACAGAGAGATTTTGTCTTGATTTTAAAAACTCTGAACCAATAGGCTCTTTGCTCTTAATATATTCTTCTATAATTCCAGTAAGCAACTCTCTCTTTATACTCATGCAAAACCTCATTTGCAAAAATTTGAATGGTATTATAACATAAAAAGTAAATAGAATTAGCACTTGATATAAAAAATTGCTAAATTTTTAAAAAACTTTAGTCAATATATATAAACTTTTATTATTTATAAAACTTAGAAATTTTATATACATATACTAAATAATATATTTTATGGATGATAAATATTATTAGTAAAGTTTATAGTTTTTAGAGAAAAAGATAATAAAGTATAGAAGATCTATTGCTTTTTTACTCATACATCTTATAAGTAAAGCTATTGGGATTTCTGTAGGTATTTAAAAATAAAATTGCTTTAGTAAGAAAAAAGAAATAGATTTCAAAAGGCTAGATTCTATAAGTTTTTCTGTATATCATTAAGGCTAAAACTAGTTTATTTTCTTGGTTTAATGGAATTTAGTTAGAGTATTTGTTTATTTTTAGTTTTTGAATGCAAATATTTCTATCAGTCCTTAGGAGTATTATTCTTTAATGTATCATAAATTTTTTGTGAAAGCTCATTAAAAAGTAATTCAATTTGCCCACTTAAAGCTGGGTTTGTCTGCTGTATAACTTCTTGCATTTTTTGTTGTTTGATGGCTTCAATCATATCTACATTTGCTTGATTTGATGATATGGGTTTAGATTGTTGTGCATGAATTTTTTTTGCCTGATGTGTCGTTTTATTATATTTTAGTTCATTTTGCTGTAATGCATGCATATCTTTTTGAAAAATTTGAGCTTGTTTTGCATTAACATGGCTGTAAAACTCATGAAGTTGAAAAAACATTTCATAAACACTGCATGGGATACGCAAATCACTCCCAATTACACAAATTGGAATATGTGTGAATTTCTCTTTTGTGAGCACAGAATCTGTAATAATGAAATCTGCCTTATCAATTGCACTTAAATGCCCTTTCAAATAAAATCCAAGTGATAAAGATAAAAATATATTTTTACATGCTAGATGAATTTTTACATCATCTTCAGCAATGCTTGGTTGTAATTGTTGCATAATTCTACCTTATTTATATAAAATGCGGTGAAGATATAACCCGCATGCTGGGGCTAATTCTCTCACACATAAATTTGTCTCTAATGTTACATCATTTTGTATTTGACGTCTAAGATTTTGCAATGTAATTCTACCTAAACTAAACTCAAAACAAGCTTTAAGCATAATTCTTACTTGCGAACGCAAAAAACCATTTGCTCCAATATGCACGACAAAACACGGAATATTATGAATTTTTGCTGGAAAAATATGTGTTTTTAGAATGGTTCGTATAGAATCTTTTGTTTCACTACCATTTTTTTTAAAAAGTGTGAAGTCATGTGTGCCTATAAACTCGCATAAAGCAGTTTGCAATAAAGTAATATCCCCATGTTTTACCTTTGCAATATAAGCATTATAAAAAGGCAGTATTTCTTCTTGCGTAAAAATATAGCGATAAAATCTCACTTTTGCACTAAAACGTGCATGAAAGCTGGAATCTGCAATAAATATCTGCTTAATCAATATAAAAGGATATAATCTATCATTAAGTAATTTTTGCATTTTTTCTAATGACATAAATAAGTGGGCATGAAAATTAATGACTTGGTTTGTTGCATGCACATTTTTATCTGTGCGACCACTGCCTATAATATGTGTTTTTATGCCAATCTTTTGCAAAGTAAGTTCAAAAAAGTCCGCTACGCTAAGTAAGCCATCTGTATGGTTCTGATGACTAAAACCGCAAAATTTTGATCCATCATAGGCAATAATACAAACAATATTACTAAGGCTCATTAATAAAATCTCTTAATATATTTCTTATATAGATAATAACCTGCAAAAAGCCAAATAAATGGTAATAATAAGCTTAATGCAGGAAAATTCATAGACAATATATACATGGCTAAAAGATAAAAGCTACCACTACCTAATACATAAAAATATGCATAATTTTTATGGAATCTAGGATTTTTAATTCCAAAAAAGAGTATAAAAAATACACTAACAAGAGGAAATAAAGATGTGCAAAAAGACTGCGAGAATCTTTTTAATTGTTTATGATCCCCTTGAAATGCACTTGCCCAATATGTAATAACATTATATTCACTCTCTTGTGTGCTCTCAAGAAAGTTACGCACAACCATCTCTTTAAATTCTATTTTTTGTAAGAAGTCTTTATCACTAAAATATGCTTCTCCATCATATAATACAAGCTCTAAAATACCTTGTCGATTTTCTATCTTGCCTGTCTTTGCGATAATAAAATTATCATTTATTTGTTCTGTTGTATTTGCGTATAAGACAAGCCCATAAAAAACATTTTTATCTTTAGAATCAACATATACAAGCCAATCACCAATCCTCTGCCCAAAATCACCAGGCTTCAAATCTATATTGATTTCATTTTTTTTTAAATTAATAAAATCTTTGTATGCTTGTTTGGAATTTGGCGTCATTACAAAAGAAAACATGCAAAGCACAAAACTCACTAAAATACATAAAGGTAATAATATGCGTATAATATCTTTAGGACTAACTCCAAGAGAAAAAAATACAAGCATTTCAGATTCATAAGAAAGCTTACTTAAACCTAAAATACACGCACTATAAAAAGTGAGAGCAATGACAAAAAAAGTATTTGCTGGAATACCATAGAGATATAACCACACTAAATCAATCATACCTAGTTTTACGCCATTTGTTAGCATAGCAATATTTAGTAGCAGAATAATGGACGCAATAAAAAACAAAACAAAAAAGAAAGGGAAAAACATTTCACCAATGGCACGCATTATGTATTTTTTAAGCAACATGATATACACTCACACATAAAAAACTAAGTGACAAAAAAGGGATAAAAGGAATTTGCAAATTTATTTTAGAATGTTTATTTTCAAATGTTTGTGAGTAATCTGGATGTTTTTGCATTTGCAAAGAAGTAGGGTTATTATCGCATGAATGAGTTGTTAGCATATCTTTGTCTTTGGAATCTAAAATAGGTATTTTTTTTCTTATTTGCCTCACTTTATAATAATAAAAGAAAATACCCATCATAGACGCTAGGCATAATACCTCAAAAATAAAACTTATCTGATATAAAAAAAAAGATTCTAAAAGAATTGTAAGACTAGCAATAATCCATACATCGCCCTCACCTATATATTGTTTTCTTCCTACCAAATGCAACATAAAATACACCCCATATATAACACCCAAGACACTAAAAGGATAAGAATCATAATAATGATGTGTTAAATAATAGAGAATATTAGCACAAATAAAAAGAATGGCGAGTAATATATTTGGAACACGTTGTGTATAAAAATCAAGTATGCTTAATATATGTAAAAGCATAAAACATATATAAGAGCAAACTATTAATACGATAGAATCTTGTATTCTGATGTCATAGATTATATGTAGATATTCTATTGTTCCATAGGCACAATACATCCCTATAATGTATGCAAAGATTATATAAAAACAAATAAGTAAATAATGTAATGTCTTGCGTTTTAACATCTTATAAGACATGCTAAGCTGAGTCATGAAAAATCCCAATACAACACGCCACAACAAAGAGCAAAATAATATGCTTACGCTTAGATATAAAATATTAGTAAGCATATTTTTCCTTTATAACCTTAGTTTGGAATGTAAAAAAAAGAGTTTTTACTTTTATATAAGTTTTAAAATGAGATATATAAACTCTACCTTTTAATCAGATATATTTTCTTGATAACATCTAGCTTTTCTTGCAAATGATACAAAAAATTCACTTTAGAATTTGCATTTGAAAGTTTAAAGTGATTTAATCTTGCTTTTAAAAACATAAGTAAAACTTTTTTAAAGCTATATTTTCACAATTAGACATCAAGATTCTTAACATCTCGTGCATGTTTTTGAATATATTGTCGTCTTGGCTCCACTTCATCACCCATAAAAATACTAAACATTTCATCAGCCATTTCATCATCCTCAATTTTTACTTGGATTAAAGTGCGATTTTGTGGTGACATAGTTGTCTCCCATAACTCCTCTTTATTCATCTCGCCTAAGCCCTTATAGCGGCTAATATCACCTTTCTTTCTTGTGGCTTCCTCAATTTCTTCTAATCCTGTTATAATGTCTTTACCTTCTAAAAATTCAAGTTCTCTTTCAATGATTTTTTGATATATTCTTTTACATTCCTTAAAGTTCATATCATGAAAGAGATTACGTGTAATTTTTATCTCTGTTATACCTAGATTTGTTTGTGCATTTAAAGTTATAGAAACTTCATCAATATGTTTTTTTAAAACATTATATTGTTTGCTTAAGAGATAAGATTCAATATTTTTAGACAGAGCTTCTAAATCATGTGTATCAAGCTCATTTTCCACCAAATATCGCAAGACATATTGCACACTATAGCGTCTTTCCAAATCATTGATAAGCTGTCTATAATGTGCTATAATTTTTAGAATCTGCAACAGTTCATTATGTCCTATGCCTTTAAAATTAAAATGTTCAATGCCATTTTCTATAAGAAAATCGCTCAAAGCTTTATCGTCTTTAAGATAGACTTCTTTTTTATTGCGTTTATATTTATAAAGTGGTGGTTGGGCTATATAAATGTATCCACCTTGCACTAATGGCTTAAAGTAGCGATAGAAAAATGTCATAAGAAGTGTTTGTATATGGCTACCATCAACATCTGCATCTGTCATGATGATAATTTTATGATAGCGTAATTTTTCTTCGTTGAACTCATCACCTATACCGCAACCAAAAGCAGTAATCATGTTTTTAATTTCTTCACTTTTTAAGATTGTATCAAGTCTTGATTTCTCAACATTTAAAATTTTACCTCGCAATGGTAATATCGCTTGAAATCTTCTGTCTCTGCCCTGCTTTGCTGATCCCCCCGCACTATCACCTTCTACAAGGTAAATTTCGCATTCACTTGGATCCTTGCTTTGGCAATCAGCAAATTTACCTGGCAGTGTAGAGACTGAAACTTTATTATCTTTTCGTGTAAGATCTCTTGCTCTCTTTGCTGCTTCTCTGCCTCTTGCTGCAATAAGTACTTTTTGCATAATCAGTTTTGCTTGACTAGGATTTTCTTCAAAAAATTTCGCCATTTTTTCATAGGTAAGTTTTTGGACTATACCTTTTACAAAAGAGCTCCCTAATTTGCCTTTTGTTTGCCCTTCAAATTGTGGTTCCATGATTTTAGCAGCAATAATAGCTACTAACCCCTCCCTTACATCGTCGCCCAATACTTTTACATCCTTTTCTCTTGCATTAGCATTCGTTTCGATGTAATTTAAGATCGCACGACTAAGCCCTGCACGAAATCCAGCTTCATGTGTGCCACCATCTGGAGTTCTAATGTTATTTACAAAGCTTAAAACCTTTTCATCATAACCTTCATTATAGGCTAGGGCAATTTCTATTTCAGAATCGTGTTCGTTTTCTGTGGCTTCAAAACTTAAAATTTGCGTAATTAAATTTTTCTTATTAATATCTTCTATAAATTGGCTTAAACCACCTTCAAAATGAAAAGTAGTGTCGCTACCATCTCTTTCATCTTTAAATCTAATTTTTATACCATGTGTAAGGTATGCCATTTCTTTAAATCTGCGTGTAAGAATATTAGAATCAAATTCAGTTACTTCCATAATTTCTGGATCTGGAAAAAATTCAATAGTTGTACCGTGTTTTTTTGTTTCTCCAATGATTTCTAAATCAGTAACTGGAATCCCCTTTTCAAATTCTTGCCTATAAATTTTATTATTTTTGTGAATTGTCATAATAAGCTTGCAAGAAAGAGCATTAACAACGCTTACTCCAACACCATGCAGACCACCTGATACCTTATAAGTATCTTTATCAAATTTACCGCCTGCATGCAAAACGGTTAAAACAACTGTTGCAGCTGGTATATTTTCAGTTGGGTGTATGTCAACTGGTATTCCTCTACCATCATCTTCGATAATAGCACTGCCTTTGTCCGTAATTGTTATTTTAATATTTTTACAATACCCCGCCATTGCTTCATCTATAGAGTTATCTACTACTTCATAGATCATGTGATGCAATCCATTTGTATTGGTATCGCCAATATACATACCTGGTCGTTTTCTGACTGCTTCTAGTCCTTTTAAAACTTTGATATTATCTGCTAAGTATTCTTTTTTTATATTATTTTCCATTATTTTCCTTTCTTTTTTAGAGAATTTGAGGCATTATAACTTCTTCAAAATCTTTAGTAATTATAAAAATTGGTTTATATGGATCATCGATAATTAGTTCGAATTCTTCTTGTTTAATATTACTGATACACTCCAATAAGTGTCTATTAACAAGTCCAATCGTAATTGTTTCGGTTTTGTGATTTTCAATATCATTGATTGTTACTGAAGCACTTGCACCATTCATACCTTCTAACGTTTCAAAAATAATTTTATTGGTTTCAAAAGTAACTTTTACTCTTTGACATATAGCATTCATTTGATTAAGAGTTTTTAAGATTTTTTCTTTACTGATTTGTATAGCAGGTGTTTGTGGTTTGTTTGAGATAATGCTTTTAAAATCTGGAAAGTTAGCATTTATGAGTTTTGCGTAAAATTCCACATCTTCATTTACAAAACATATTGTCTCAATTTTATTGCTATCTTGCATTGGTTTAACATATAACTCACAATCTGTTGAGAATAGTTTTAAAATTTCTTGTAGTGTTTTTTTGGGTATTATACTGATAAAGTCTTTATTGCATTCTGTTTGTTTTTGTATATATCCTAGTCGTTTTGAATCTGTTGCTGCGATGTTTATTTGGTTGTCTTTGATTTCAAAAAGAATGCCTTGCATAGCAATATTAAAGCTTTCTTTATCATTACAGCAGTGCATAATTTTTTTTAAGGATTGCAATAAAAAATTATTATTAATATTTACTGCTTGGAAATCTTGTTGTTCATTTTTGTAGTCTTGGCTAAATGGGAGGTCATTGATTTCAAATATTGGAATCTTAAATACAGAAGCTTTATTTTGTTTAATATAGAGATTTTCGTTATCTTGTTCAATAATTACTTCTGTGTCATTTAATCCTTTTATGAAGTTACCTATTGCTTCACCATTAACCGCGCATTTTATTTCACCTTGTATTGAGTTTGTTTTAAGTGTTGTGCGTATATAAATTTCATGATCTGTTGCTTTAAGGATAAGTTTATTATCAGTTGTTTCTAGAGATATGTTTGCAGTAATATCTATTACATTCTTCTTATTTATAGCAGATTGCATATTAGTGATGGCTTGATCTAATTTGCTTTTATCAATACTTATTATGTTCATATATCTCTCCTTTATTATTAATAGTAAAGTTAGTTGTTGTAGTAGTGTGCTTGAATAATGTGAATAAAGAGTTTTTTGCTTTTTTAAAGCGTTATTTAGGTGATTTTACGTAATTATCTTTTGTCTTTTTTATTCACATTTAATTCATTTTTAGGACACAAACAAGGTATGTAGTATAACAAAAATATACTTGGAAGTAGCTTTAATTTGTTTGTTTATTGTACATTTTGTTTGAGTTTTGATAGTAGGTTTTGCACCTCGATTTTTAGTGCATTATCTTTTTCCATTTCCTGTTTAATTGATTTTATTTGTTTACTTACTGCACTATGATCTTTAAGATTTAGTTCTGTTGCAATGTATGGAAAAGTTGTGTTGATTGCTTCTCTTGCAATATAGGTTACTATTTTTCTTGCTTTTGCGATGATCTTTTTACCTCTGGTTTTGTTTTTTATCTCACTTGGTTTGATATTGTATTCTTTTGCTATAAGATTAACCACATCATCAAAGTTTGTGGTTTTTGCCTCTATTTCTCTATCTTTGAGAATATTTTGCACTATATCAAGTGTTATTGGTATGTTCATAATTGACATGTTGCCATATATATCAATGATTGTACCTTCTATTTCTCGTATATTATCATGTAGTTGGGTTGCAATGAAATTGATTATAGTTTGATCAAGGGTAATGTTATTTAGGGCACATTTTTGTTTAATAATATTTATTTTCATCTCAAGCTCTGGAGATTCTATTTTTGTCATCATTCCTCCTGCAAAGCGAGATTTCAATCTTTTTTCAAGTTTATCTATAAATTTTGGTGCTTTATCGCTTGTCATTACAATTTGCCCACCATTTTGGACGATAATGTTAAAAGTGTTAAAGAATTCTTCTTGAAATTTTTCTGTGTTTGATAAAAATTGTACATCATCAATGAGCAAATAATCACATGTTCGGAATCTTTCTCTAAAATGTTGCATTGTATTATTTTGGACTCTTAATCTGTATTCGTTAAACATGTTTTCTGCGGTTATGTATATAATGTTTGCATTTGGCAACCTTTCATATACGGCATTACAAATAGCATTTAATAGATGTGTTTTTCCTAACCCAGTATTACCATAGATTAAGAGAGGATTCCATTTAGCTTGATTTTTTGAGATTTCTTTTGCAGTTTCAAAGGCAAATCGATTACATTCTCCAACAATAAAGTTCTTAAATGAAGCATATTCATTTCTAAAAGTTTGATTATTTGAAATAATATATTTTTTACTTTTATTATTCTCTGTATTTATTTTATTTTGTTTATTATTCGCAATAAAATCTATCTTTATTTTTTCTTCTGCTTTGACTTTTAGAATCTTTAATATTAAATCTGTGTATTTATTTTTTGCCCAGTTTGCTATAAAAATGTTTGGTGTTGTAAAAATAAGATGATTGGGAGTTGAATTTATAGAATCAAAAGAAATTTGACTTATGTATTGTTGATATTCTTTTTGTGGTATCTCATATTGTAATTGTTCAAGTAAAGCATTCATATCATTCATATTTGTCCTTAATATATTCACTATAGAATTTTTTAATACATTATAATTTTAGTGAATTAAACTTATATTCACGTATTATACATGAAAATTAAGTGAAAGTTAAGTGAAAATATCATGAATATGATGTGAATTAAAATTTATTCATATTCAATATGGAAGCAAGATTTATCATCATTTCTTCTTGCATATTGCTTGTAAGTGAGATTCTAATCCTTGCTGTATTTGGCGGTACACTTGGAGTTTTAATCGCAGGAGCAAAGAAACAAGCATTATTAAGCTTGTTGGCTAGTAAAAGTGCATTTTCGTTTGTATGGACTATTACGGATAAGATTTGTGCCTCCCCCATTAATTTTATATTATAGTTTAAACACTCTTGGCGTAATAATTTGCTCAAATGCATTAAATGATCCCGTCTTTTTTGCATATATTGAAGCTTTTGAAAAATAAAGAGATTCCATGCTGCATTTATTGGAGGAATGGCAGTTGAATAAATAAAACCTCTAGATTTATTTATAAAGAAATCTCTAAAATGAGGCAAACAAAGCATACTCGCACCAAAAGAACCGATAGCTTTACCAAAGGTATAAACTAAAAAATCAATAGAATCAGCATATCCTAAATGATTAGCCAAACCCAAGCCATTTTCGCTAAATACACCAACGCTATGAGCTTCATCAAGATACAGCATAACATTGTTATATTGCTTTTTAAAAGCACAAAGAGATTGCAAGGGGGCTAGATCGCCATCCATACTAAAAAGTCCTTCAGTTACGATAATAATATTATCATATTGCGTGTGTGTTTTCTCTAGAATATTGGCAAGTGATTCCATATCATTGTGCGTATATCGCATAAATCTTTTTCCACCAAGTCGCAAGCCATCAATAATGCTTGCATGGGCAAGTTTATCTACAATAAACAATACATTATTAAATTCGCTTAAGGCTTGCATGCAGGAGACATTAAGATGATAACCACTATTAAAGAGAAGACAAGCTTTATTATTAAAATGTGAGGCAATATAGTCTTCAAGTTGCGTAAAAACTTCATAATTTCCACTTAAGCTACGCGATGAAGTACTACCTAGAAGTAGATACTCTTTATCTATCGTATCAAAGAATTCTTGTTTTAATTGCGTATCAGTAGCAACACCTAAATAATCATTGCTAGATAGGTTTAACATTCTTTTATTGTCTTTAATAATGAAGATTCCATCATGTTTTATATTTTGTAGTGCGCGTAGATTATTATCCTTTTCTAATGCTTGTAAAATTGCTGTAGCTTGCATTTTATGTTCCTTTTGTGTGAAATCTTATTTGTAATAACATTGCAAAATAAGTGATTTTTAGTTACTATTGTACTGAAAAATAGCTAGTTTTAATCAAAAAGGCTTTATTATGCAAGGAAACATTCAAACGCACCTAGCAACACTTGATTTAGCACATATTTGGCATCCGTGTACGCAAATGAAAGACCATGAAAGACTCCCTATCATTCCTATCAAGAAAGCAAAAGGCATTTATTTATATGACTTTAATGATAGAGGCTATATTGATTGTGTGAGTAGCTGGTGGGTTAATCTTTTTGGACATTGCAATGATTATATTAATGCAGCTGTAAAGTCACAGCTTGATAATTTGGAACATGTAATTTTAGCTGGATTTAGTCATGAACCAATTATTACGTTATCAAAGCGACTTTGTGAAATGTTGCCGCAACCACTCAATAAATGTTTTTATGCTGATAATGGTTCATCTGCCATTGAAGTTGCATTAAAGATGAGTTTCCATTATTTTCGTAATCTTAAGGAAAATCGCAATCTCTTCCTTTCTTTGAGCAACTCATATCATGGAGAAACAATAGGCACCTTGAGTGTTGGGGATGTTTCCTTATATAAAGAAACATATGCACCTATTTTGTTAAAAACTTTACGCACAGATGTCCCAACAACGCAATTTGGTGATTATGCCAATGCTTTAGAAAATTTGGAAACAAAACTAAAAGAGCATGGAGAAAAAATTTGTGCTTTTATCCTTGAGCCACTCATTCAGTGTGCTGGCAATATGCACATGTATAATAAGGAATATATTAAAGAAGCAGTAAAATTATGTAAAAAGTATGGAATTCAGATTATTTTTGATGAGATTGCAGTTGGCTTTGGTCGCACAGGAAGCATGTTTGCGTTGGAGCAATGTGATGTTGTGCCAGATTATTTATGTTTGTCAAAGGGAATTAGTGGTGGTTATATGCCTCTTTCAGTTGTAATTACTTCAGATTCTATATATGATGTTTTTTATGCACCATATAGCACTTATAAGGCATTCTTGCATTCACACAGTTACACAGGAAATACACTTGCATGTGCAGCAGCAAATGCAGTGCTTGATATTTTTCAACATGATAATATTATTGAAAAGAATAAACAATTAAGCCTATTTATGCAAAAAGAGTTCGAGGTTTTAAGAGAATCTCATAGAGTTATGAATATGCGAATATGCGGTATGGTTGTAGCTTTTGAAGTTATGACAGAAAAAGAACGTCCAAATATATTGATTTTTGAAGAAGGATTAAAAAGGGGACTATTATTGCGTCCACTTGGTAATACAATATATTTTATGCCTCCTTATATTATCACGCAAGATTCTATAAGCCATGTTGTGAAATCTTTAAAAGAAATTATTGAATTATTGTAAGAATAAAAGGTATGCTTATTTGGATTTCTTACATATATTAATAAATGGAGCAACTTTTGCTTGACAATAGGCAGTATCCAAAAATTATATAGTTAAAACTATGCTATAATGCTGGAAAATTGAATAGATAAGGTTTTTATTGTGAGCATTCTTGGTATGCTTTTTCGGCCACTTTTTGCAACTGTGCTTATCGGTGTAAATTATAATACGACTGCTTGTAATATCAAGGTTGTAAAAAAACGTGGTGGTCATATCGTGGAAGAGATTGATAGAGAATTTAAGATTTTAGATGGGAATCTCTCTGCTGAAGTTATTAAGTTTATCAAGAAATTAAAATCTCGCTATGCATATAGTTATGTAGCAATCCTCTCTAAGAATACAGAGCAGGTTTTGGTCCCAGGTGTAAAGAAAAATCAATTTGCTGCGTTTAATGTGAATGAAAAGGAATACAAGTTTATAAAACTACCAAGTGCTTTTGCTTTTATTTTAAAAGATGATGTTACACAATATCAAAATATGTTTAAAAAAGCCATGGGGTTGGATTTTTTATTTTCACCTTTTGTACTGCTTTTTTTTAAAGCAAAAACATTTGTGGGTGATAAACCAAAACTTTTTGTATTGCAAGAAAAAGAGAATTTATCAGCACTTGTCTTAACGAGAAAAGCGATTTTATATGGTTCTTTTTTGCCTATGAGTGCAGGAGAACATATTACAAATGTAAAAGATTCTTTACCATCTTCATTATCAGAGGATACACTTGTTGCAACAACAAGCACACAGCAAGGCTCCACTATGCAGGGTTTAGATGATTTAAATACGGAACTTGGTGGGTTAGAAGATGAATTGGAGGATTATGAAAATTTTGATTTTGATAGTCTTACAAGTGAAGTAAGTGGGAATGTGAGTGGTTCAAGTAACAGTGGTGATGATGAAGGAACAGGTATGGATCATTTGCAAGATTTAGGAAGATCTACTACTATCATTAATCTTTTACACGCTGCGATTAAGGATTTTTATAATAATTCATTGTATGAAAGTGATTTTATTGAGGAAATTGTATTATTTGATTGTTATGGAATCTCATCTCAAGCAATAGATAATATTAAATCAAATCTTATGATAGATCTTTCACTTGTTAGACTTGATTTATTAAAAGAATTAACAAATGTTATGCAAATTGAGTTAGATAGTTAGGAAAAGATTATGACTTATAGTTTTACAAAAGCAACATCAAAGCATGTGTTAAAGCCAGCTACAAAGATTTGGATTTTTTATTTTATACTTGCCTTTAGCATTTTAATTATCTTTAAAGTACAACTTTTATTGCAAGTAGAAAACCTAAAAGAAACTCAAGAATTGGCAAAGGCAGAGCAAGAAAGAATTATACAGACAACAAAAGATTTAGAACAAGCAAGTGAGCGATTATATTATGAACTTGAGGTTGCACAAAAAATTAATGTAAGAGATGAAAAGCTAAGAATGCAGATTCAAAACATTATTGCCATGATTCCTCAAGGAGTACAAATAACGACAATACGATTTGAAAATAACCAGCTTTTTATGCGTGGAATAACTATCAGCAAAGAGCTTTTTGAAACCTCATTGCAGTCTCAACTACGCACTATTTATGCAAGTAGTAATGCAAGTTTTTATGAGCTCCCAAGCGGTTGGCTAAATTTCGAATCTATTAGCCAGACATTAAATGATGATGGTCTGGTAGAACGTATCGATGAAATATAGGGTAGAGGCGATGAATGTATACAAAAATAATATGATAGAAATGCAAGTGTAAAGTAATAAGGGGTTTGTATGGCAATACTAAAAGATGTGGAACCAGATATTATTTTTCGACATATTGTATGGAGTGTATTATTTGTTGTTGCGGTTGTCTATTATATCAATGTTGATATTATGCCACATGTTGAAACTTATAAAGAACAAGTGCGTTTTACGCGTGTAACGCAAGATGTGCTTGCTAACACAAGGGCGGTAAGAGATAATGCACAAGCTAAAATTGATGCGTTTTCTGGGAAAAATCGTGAAAAAATAAAAGTATTTAATGGTGTTATAAATGAAGCTGTTATACGGAAAAATTTGCCTAAAGGTTTTTTGCGTATAAATGTAAAAAAGACAGGCGAGGATTTAATATCAAAAGATCAACTTAAGAAACAATTCTACATGATTACAGGGGAAGTGGGGATTAATAATTTATCATTGATACTTGATATTATACCTAAGTTACATGCAAATAATATGAGTGCAATACTTGAGTTGCCATTTGTAGTGCAAAAAACAAAAAAAGGAAATCTTTCTTTTGAATTGCATCTTGCTATCACACAAAGCACTTATAAACGTTAATATAAATATTAAGCCACAAAGGAAATACCATGTCACAAGAACAAAATACTTCTATAAATGATAAGCGAGTTTTTAATCATGCTTGGGAACAATTAATTTATAAAGAATGCGAAGAAAAAGGCTATTTTGAGCCAGATTGTCATCAAATTTATAATCCACATTATAAGAACCCTAAGCCATTTTGCATTATGATGCCTCCACCAAATGTTACGGGTGTATTGCATATAGGACATGCTTTGACTTTTACATTGCAAGATATTATTACACGTTATAAGCGAATGGATGGCTTTAGAGTATTGTGGCAGCCAGGACTTGATCATGCAGGTATTGCGACGCAAAATGTTGTCGAAAAAAGATTACTTGCAGAAGGTATTAAAAAAGAAGACATTGGAAGAGAAGCCTTCATTCAAAAAGTGTGGGAATGGAAAGAGGAAAGTGGTGGAAAGATCCTAGAGCAAATGCGTATTATGGGCTTTTCTCCTGCATTTAAACGCACTCGATTTACTATGGATAAAGGACTTGAAAATGCGGTGAAAGAAAGCTTTTGTAGTTGGTATGAAAAAGGTTTTATCTATCGTGGCGAAAGAATGATTAATTGGTGCACACATGATGGAGCATTAAGTGATATAGAAGTAGAATATGAAGAAAATAAGGGTAAACTTTATTATTTACGATATTACCTCAGCGAGTATATGGATTCTAATGGGCATATTATAGAAGATATTGTAAAAAATGAGGGATCTGAAAAAGAACAACCCTATATTATCGTTGCGACAACAAGACCAGAGACATTTTTTGGTGATACAGCATTAATGGTGCATCCAGAGGATTCTCGCTATAAGCATTTGATTGGTAAAACACTTACTTTACCATTAGTTGGCAGAAAGATACAAATTATTGCAGATTCTATCGTAGATATGGAGTTTGGTAGCGGAGCAGTAAAGGTAACACCTGCACATGATATGAATGACTATGAAGTTTCACTTCGTCATAATTTAGAACATATTGTAGTGTTTGATAAAAATGGAATCTTAAATGAGTATTGCGGCGAATTTCGCGGTATGGAGCGGCTTAAGGCAAGAGAGCACATTGTGTCTGCATTAGAAGAAGCGGGGTTTGTAGAAAAAATTGAAGATTATACGAATAAAGTAGGTGTTTGCTATCGCTGTGGAAATATTATTGAACCTTATATTTCAAAGCAATGGTTTGTGAGGAAAGAGGCTGCACAAGGAGCAATCGAGCGTGTGAATAATGCTGAAACAAGATTTTATCCAAGTCAATGGAAAAATAATTATGATGCGTGGATGCGTGATTTACGTGATTGGTGTATCAGTCGTCAGCTATGGTGGGGGCACAGAATCCCAGTATTTTATTGTGAATGCGGAAATGAATTTGCAAGTAAAAATGAGAATCCAGTATGTCCGAAATGTGGTAGTAAGAATATCACACAGGATAATGATGTGCTTGATACATGGTTTAGCTCTGGGCTTTGGACACATAGCACACTTGGTTTTGGTAATGGTGATTTTGGTAAGGGGGAATTGTGGCAAGAAAATGATTTAAATGATTTTCATCCTAATTCGTTGCTTATTACAGGCTTTGATATTTTATTCTTTTGGGTTGCACGGATGCTTTTAAGTGCGGATATTAATTGCAAGGAAATTGCATTTAAAGATATTTATTTGCATGCTCTTGTGCTTGATGAAAAAGGGCAAAAAATGAGTAAATCAAAGGGCAATGTAATTGATCCTTTGAATCTTTGTGCGACTTACAGCCCTGATGTTGTCCGCTTTAGCCTTGCTTTTTTATGTGTGCAGGGTAGGGACATTCGCCTTTCACAAAAGCAACTTGAAATTACACGTAATTTTACAAATAAAATTATTAACGCAATGAGTTTTTTAGAACTTTATGCAGGGCAGTTAGAAGCACAGTATGTATTTAGCGAAAAGGAGAATTTACAAGAATATAAAACTCCGCTTGGAATCTATATGAAATCAAGGTTAAATTTAGCTATCGCTGAGGTGCGTAATGCCTTGGAAGCTTATCGTTTTGATTTATATGCCAGTGTTTTATACCGCTTTTTGTGGAATGAATTTTGTGACATTGGTATAGAATGTGCGAAAGCAAGTAAGGAAAGTGTATTTGAACTTGCGAGTATCCTTATAGAATCCATGAAGCTTTTACATCCTTTAATGCCATTTTTAAGTGAATATATCTTTCAAAGGCTTTTGGGACGTGATATAGAAGCAGGGTTAAAAGAAAATCGTTCTATCATGATAGAATCTTTTCCAAAAGATACTGCGAGAAATATTACATTAGAAAAGGGTTTTGAGATTACACTTGATTCTATTACTACAATTCGCAGAATGCGTGCAAATTTAGGGATAAGTAGCGATGTGTTGTCAAAAGTGTTTATAGAATTACAAAAAGATGATCAAGAGTTATTGCAATCGCTTTATATAGGTCAAGATTCTGTAAGCTTTGATCGACTTTTTGTTTCCTTTGTAGCAAAATTAGCAAAGGTGCAAGAAGTTGTATTTGTAGATTCTAAACCATCGCAGTGTATTGCTGATATTGGTGAGATAACAAAAGTATATTTAGCTGCAAGTAATTTTGATGTTGCAGGGATTTTAGAGCGATTAGATAAGCAAGAACAAAAAATTCAAAAGGAGATTACAAAACTAGAGGGTATGTTGAATAATAAAAATTTTATTGCAAATGCACCAGAATCAGTGGTTTTACAAAATAAGCAGAATTTACATGATTTACAAGAAAAACTTACTAAAGTACTTGATGAGAAAAAAGCCTTGCAAGTTTAATTGCACATAAATTATAAAACTTGACTGAAAAATCAATACTTCTTATATTTTATATTAAGGGTATTTTTTTGATGTATGAGTTTTATCATAGATTCTTATAAATTTTCATATTTTTTATTAATAAATAGGACTTTATGGTGGATAAAAAGAACTTAAAAAGTAGAAGTTTTTATAATAAAAGAAGTGGAATCTAAAATAGATTATCTAGTCATCTACTAAAAAGTCTTAAGACTATGAGTAGATGTTCCTTATATCATGTATTCAGTAAGACTTATAACAAATGTCCTAGTTTTGCTTTTTTGATTTGCAAATAACCTTTATTATGCTCATTTGGCTCAATGATGATACTTGCCCTTTCGCATTCAACATATTGATTCATTGAATCAATCTTGCGTGGATTATTTGTTAAAAGTCTTATTTTTTTAATATTAAAATGCTTAAAGATTTCATTTACAATCTCGTATTCTCGTGCGTCTTTTGCAAAACCTAATGCTTCATTTGCTTCTACTGTATCCATACCTTGATCTTGCAGATTATAAGCATTAATTTTATTAAAAAGTCCAATACCTCTTCCTTCTTGACGCAAATAAATAAGCATACCGCCCTCTTTGTGAATCTGCTTCATGGCAAAAGAGAGCTCTGGACCACAATCACATTTTCTAGATCCAAACACATCTCCTGTTAAACATTCTGAATGCACTCGCACTAGTGGTGTATTCTCAAATTTTTCTGTAAAAACAACAAGATGCTCTCTTTTTTCGCCATTAGGCATGTATTCGCGAAATGCTTTTGTTTTAAAATCGCCAAACCGAGTAGGCAGATTTGCCTGTTGTGAAATTTCAATTTGCAACATAAATTATCTCCAAATATTTTCGTTGTGAAAATCGAAATTATAATATAAAATATATAACTATAGTAATATAGGGCTTGTGTAACTTTTTATTTTTGTAGATATAAATTTAAAATAAATAATTTTTATATACTAAAAATAATAAATTTAATAATTAAAGTATAATATGTTCATGAGGTTATAAGATATTATTGGCTAATTCTTAGGTTCTTGTAAACCAATGTATATAAGCTACTATAGAAGCAAAGTATGAATAATCTCATGTGCCCATATAAAACATCTAAAAATGCTATATGATAGCAATAAACAAAAAAGCTATTTTTCATTTCTCAAGAAATATAACACAATCTTTAACGTCCAAATGGGGATATAATGGGTACTTGTAAGACGATATTTAATGATAAAAACCTCAAATATTTAATATTTACTACTTTTAGATAGTTTATTCAAATATGTTAGAATCCAGCCTTATTTCTTTCATAAGGAAGTAAAAATGAAAAATAATAAGCAAAACCAATCTCTTAATTTACGCAAAGATTTTAAACTGATTTATAAGCGTTTTGGTCCCTATGTGAAGCAACATAAATGGCAATACCTTATGGCTTTTATTGGTATAGTACTTGCTGCCATTGGGTCTGGTGGTAGTGCACATGTAATACAACCTTTGATCGATAATGTTTTTAATACTAAAAATGAAGCGATGTTATATATTATGCCTTTAGTTCTTATTACAATATTTTTTATTAAAGGGCTTGGGGTTTATATGCAAGGCTATTATCTTTCTTATATTAATGCTAATGTTGAGAATCTAGTAAGACAGAAGGTAATGAAGCGAGTTTTAGAATTTGAGCTTGATTTTTTTAATCGTATGCGTAGCGGTGAGATTCTAGCACGTATTAGTGATATTTCTACAGTATCATATTTTGCTACAAGCTATCTTATGAACTTTTTAAGCACAATCCTAACTATTATCGCATATAGTGTAGTTATTGTGTATAATGGATCATTTCTAGCATTACTTGCACTCATGATTATGCCTTTATCTATTATTCCTATTCGCTTTATCGCAAAAAAGTTAAGAACTATTGCAAATCAAAGTTTTCAAACAAGTGTAAATATGAATTCAAGAGTATTTGAAATTATTAATAATATGGAAATTATCAAAGCAAGTAATGGTGAGAAATTAGAATTCAAGCAATATAAAGAATATAGTAACGAAATGTTTCGTTTAGGACGTAAATCAACAAGAGTTGGTTTATTAACTTCGCCTCTTATGGAACTTTTTGGTGCAATAGGCATGGCAATTGTTGTTATCATAGGTGGGTTAGAAGTCTTGCATGATAAGATGAGTCCAGGGCAATTTTTCTCGCTTTTGGCAGCTATGTTTTTACTTTATAAACCATTAAAGGGGTTGAATGGAAGTTTTGCAGGCATACAACCAGCACTTGTTGCAAATGAGAGGCTTTCAGATATTATTGATAGAGAGCCAAAAATTATTGATGGTAAAGAGATTTTACAATCTCCTATACAATCTATTGAAGCACAGAATATTACACTAAAATATGATGATTTTACTGCAATCAATAACCTTACTTTAAAGTTTGAAAGAAATACAACAACAGCTATTATCGGTAAAAGTGGTAGTGGAAAAAGCTCATTTATGAGTCTTTTGCTACGGCTTTATGAACCAGATGAGGGCAGGATCCTCATTAATAATTATGATTTAAAGAATCTTTCACAAGAGAGTTTGCGTAAAAATATCTCTATTGTAACGCAACGTATTTTTATTTTTCACGGAAGTATTGCTAGTAATGTTGCTTATGGGATGGAGATTGATAAGGAAAAGGTGATTGATGCCTTAAAAAAGGCACAGGCATATGATTTTGTATCACAACTTGATGATGGTATAGATACTATCCTTGATGAATTTGGTACAAATTTAAGTGGTGGGCAAAGACAAAGGATAGCGATTGCAAGGGCAATTTATAAAAATCCTGATATTTTAATACTTGATGAGGCCACAAGTGCTCTTGATGAGGAGACAGAAGAATCGATTAAAGATGCACTTGCCACATTGCAAAAAGATAAAATCCTGATTGTTGTAGCACATAGGCCAAGCACTATTGAATTAGCACAGCGGGTTGTGCAAATGAGCGAAGGCAAGATTATAAATATTTGGACACAGCAGGAGTATCAAGAAGAGAGAAGAAAAGGGCGAGTAAAAGATGAAGATTTTGCATAAATTTTGTATGCTAAGTCTAAAGCTTTATGTAAAATCAAGTATAAAACAAGTATATAAG
Source organism: Helicobacter trogontum (assembly GCF_000765905.2). GTDB lineage: Bacteria > Campylobacterota > Campylobacteria > Campylobacterales > Helicobacteraceae > Helicobacter_A > Helicobacter_A trogontum. The sequence goes on from NZ_JRPL02000001.1 coordinate 160,163, forward strand.
TTTAATTATAAATGTTATTTTTTGTATTATTAAGATGTTTATAAGCTTTAATTATTATTTGATAATCTAGGATGTAATTTATTGTATAAGTAAAGTATTAAAGTTTATATATTAATCATTTTAAGTGGTATTTATAGGAGTGTTGTACGCTCTATTTTGTAGAAGTTTGGATGCTATATTACAAAGTGATTGAAATGGTAAAAATAGATGTGATATAAGATAAAATATCTACTTTTTTATAAAATTTAGGTTTAAAACCCATTATATTTCGTTATAATGGCATCCATAATTTTTATTTTTTTCTATGCCAAAAGGAGAAGCTATGATGGTTCTTAAAAAGTTGATGTTTGTTTCTATAGCGACGAGCGGGTTAATGTTTGCATGTCATCATGCAGCCCACCATGACCATGTTGGTGCATCTGCCGCACCCAAGGGCGTTGTAAAAGAACTTTATGAAACAGCGAATCTAAAACAAAAAAGAGAGATCGCACAAATTGAGTTTGACACTCTAAAAGCGGTGAAAGCACAAACTGAGAAATTCAGACAATATAGAGATTCAGTAGAGTTTGATATTAAAAATTTACGTTTAGATTTAGAAGAAGCACAATCAAATAGAAATGTTACTAGATCTACAGAAATTCTTCATAGAATTACCAAAAAAGAAGAAGAATTAAGAAAAAGTAAACAAGATGAACGCAATTTACGCTATCTACTTGAAGAAGATAAATTGAAAAAAATCAATGCTGTACTTAAGGTAAAGTAAGACTACGCTGTTCTTTAACCATTATGAAAATCTATTTATGCTAGGTTTTCATAGCCTGTCCTTTGTGGCAGTTTTTGTTATATCCCCTTTCATTTTTTTGTTTCTTCGTATGTAAAATTAAGGTATCTTTTGTTGAGAGAAAATATTTTTAAGTGTATTATTTTGGTTTTTATATCTTCATCTTCTTATGTATATGCCAAAATGACCTCATGTAAGACTATCATTGATGGTGTTGTGATGGAGGGTACATGTAAGGGGATATTAAAACATGGTAAATTTGTAGGGTATTATCCAAGCGGTGTACTTGCATGGGAAGTTCATTATAAAGACAATATGTTGCACGGAAGATTCCGTCATTTTTATGCAAATGGTAATCCTCATTTTATAGGTTTTTATAAGCATGGCATACTGCATGGAGACTTTGTGCAATATGCATCAGATAATGTATCTTTAAAGACGACTTTTAAAAGAGGGGTATTGCATAATTGGCTGTATGTTGTAACTCAGAAAAAAAAGATACAAGCCTTGCGGTATTATTATGGCAAACTAATAGCTCAAGAATATTTTGATTAGGGGTTTGTAAGTGCGAGATTCAAAGCTTCATGCAGCTACGATAAGACATATAGATTCTAAAACTACTCCTGCTAATATAATAGAAGAAGGCTTATTGCACGATGAACACATTTCCCAAACACATAATGCTAGTAATGCAATATTACACACCGAAGAAATACAACAAACTACTTCAGCACATGAAATACAAAATAGATTACCTTCAGATACGACAAAATATAGCAATTATTTTCGAAGGTTGCAACACTTTTATAAGAATATGATTCAATATCGCTATCTTATTAGCAAAAAAATCTCATATTGTTGGCATACTATAACAGATAATGATAGAATCTTTCATTACGCCTCTTCTCTAAGTTTTTATAGTATTTTTTCTATCATTCCTGCTTTTTTAATGTTTTTTTCCCTTTTTTCCCTCTTTCCAAGTTTTCAAGATCAGTTACAAATTCTAAAGCAATCAATTCTTGATAATATTTTGCCTGATAACTCTTATGAGTTTGCAAAAATATTAGATAATTTTTTATCAAATGGCAAAGAGATGGGTTTTATAGGGTTTTTGATCTCCCTTGTGAGCTCTTTTATCTTTTTTAGAAATTTTGATGATGTTGCTGCACGAATATTTGAAGCAAAAAAACGTAGCTACTTTGACTCTTTTATTATATATTGGCTTTTAATTACACTTATACCAATGTTTTTTGCTACTTCTATTTATTTCAACGCCGTAATTGTGAATCTTTACTCTGATGCTGTCATTACAAAATTTTATTCTTTTATACCTATGTTTGCCACTTGGGTAATATTTGCTATACTTTTTCGTATAGCAGCTAATAAACCACTACGATTTTTAATATTAGTGTTGGCAAGTTTGCTTGGTGCAATTGCGTGGTATGAGTTAAAAATCATGTTTTTTTATTATATGAGTTATAATAAGTTTTATAGCAACATTTATGGTTCAGTTTCAATTATTATGTTTGCATTCTTATGGATCTATGTATCATGGCTTGTTATACTTTTCTCCATGCAATTTTGCAAATGGCTTGATACAAAATATCCGTGTAATGAAAACTAGATTTTGAAATAATTTAGTTGTAATAACTATAAAATATAAAGAGATGAATTTATTTTGTGTTTCTAATAAATATATATTAGAATCTTTACTTTAATAATTTTACTTTTTATATTTATTAAATATGTAAAAATACATCTAGATTCTAAAACTTTATCAATATGCGATAATTTGCTAAAAATACTGCACTACGCCAAAAATTTGCAGGTATTTTCTCGAGTATATCCGCACTTTCTGCAAAACCAGGCAATGAAAGATAAGAAAAAGGTATGCCTAGTCCCAACTCCACCCTATGAATATTATTAAAGGTGAGACTCATGCCTAGATTAAAGGAATAATCTACTTGCAAATTGTAGTTCCAAATATATTTTGCAGGATAATAATTACCTTTTTGTGGATGTGAGGCATAAGGGCGATAATACATAACCCCGACATTTAATCCCATAAAACCACCAATATAATTTTTAAATGTATTGTCAAATGGAAATTCAAATAATATATCAGCACTCATAAAGGCTAACATATAAAAGCTTTCTAGATTCCCAGGACCACCATAAGGGTTACTTACAGGCGAACTAGCACCATTGCGTATATCATAGGTGTAAACATCATTGAAAAATGAAGTAAAAAGCCCACCATAAAGCCTTGTGCCCACATAATGATTAAAAAACTTTTGATAACCACCACTACCGCCATATACAAGTGGTGTCGAACGAGTTATTACAAGATTATCGTTAATATAACCACTTGTATAGATATCTAAGACACCCATACTTATACCAGCAAATAAGCCACTCTTTTTTAGTGCGTCATTATAACTTTGTGTTAGAGCATTAAATCTTTGTGCACTTGTTTTATTATCTATATAATTTCCATAAGGCACACTTATTTGAAAGTCATTGCCAATTTGTTCTTTTAAACTCATGACTTCATAGCGTAAAGATTGTAGATAACGTAATTTGTCCTCATAGCTTTTGATGGGTTGTTGTATTTCTTCAAAATTCTTTTTATTGGAATCTAATCCATGAAGATATGACATAAGATTTATAAGTAATAGAATATAAAATAGTTTTTTCAAAATACCCATGAGTAACTCACTATATAACTAGGTTCAAAAATATTTGTTATGCCATTTGAAAGTGTTGTTAATGGGGATATAAGAATATGCTCAATCTCTATTCTATGATGTTTTGCATATGTCCAGCTAGCACCTATATTTAGATTTAAACCCATACTATGTGCGTTTGTTAGATAGTTGTAAGTCTCTATGCTTTGATATTTTTTTGAAAAAAAATAACTACCGACGCCAAAGCCTGCAAAAAAGCCAAAATAATGCTGTTTAAAAAATACAGGAATATCATGTAAGACAACAAATCTAAGCCCATAATAGTTATATAATACAAGCTCATTATTATGAAAATGATTACCATAAATATTGAAGAGTTCTGCTTTTAAACCTAAATGATTATATAAATAACGTAAATAACCAAGCTTTACAATACCTCCAGCACTAGCTTTACTAGCTTCTATTCCAAAAGTTTGTTCATCATGCATAAAACCTAACATAACACCAATACCTATATAATATCCACTAGCTTGAGTATTTATAAGCCAATTTCGCTTTTTTTTCTCTTTTTCTATAAGTTGAGATCTTAGCATATATGCTTCTTTTTCAAGCTCATGAATCCTAAAATCAATAAAATGCTCATCTTGCGTAGTATCCATGTTTTTTAACTGCGAATAATCATAGGTTGTGATTATTGGCACTATGGGTTTCATCGCCTCATCAAAGAGAGAATCTTTAGGACTATTTCGTCGATTGAGGTAATTATGCGTTTGTGTGTATGGTAATGAAAAATAGGGTAATGGCAGTGAAGAATCAAGGATATTAGATGTATCTTGTAAAAGAATATTTGGGATAAAGTTATCCACTTTCTTTTTTACTTTTTTTTCCGTTATTTTTTGTTTTTGTGTATCTTTTTTGGGCTTTGTTTTGTTGGCTTCTTTAGCATGTATAGATGTGGTAAATATTACAGCAATAAACAAAAACATGATTCTTTTTATAGTATGTATATATTTTTTAAAATACATATACCCATCCTAAACTTAGATTCATAGGTTTTGCAAAATCACTTGAAAATATATTGCTCGGGTTTTGCACCACATCATTAAGCTTTCTAGTGATATAACTTCCATAATGATAAATAAAGGTTTTAAAACCTAATTCAAGCTTATGTTTCTCATGAAATGAAATATAAGTTAGCAATGTAATATTTGAGGCAAATCCATTAAGTTTATCCCAATATTTATCATTATAAGTCATATAACCTATTCCAAAACCCGCACCAATTCCAAATTTCATATCATTAGAGATGGGGAATTCATACATAACTTCAGCATTAATATTTGTTGCATTAAAAGTACTAGCTATAAAGTCTGCATAAGGATCATTTTTTAGAGATGATAAAATATTACTCGCAATAAGTGTATCAATGTAAATTTTAAGCCCTATTTGTTTACTTGCAATACCAAGAAAGTTTTGGAATCCAACCTTTAGATTTATAGTTGGTAAAACATTAACGTTATCGGCTACTGCAGCAAATGTAGCACCAAGTTGCACCCCAAGAAATAATTGTGTTTTGTATTCACTGTTTTCTAATTTATGCTTGGCTTGTTCTCTTTGCACCTTGTTTTGTGCGTCATTAATCCCGATTTGTAGATCTTCAACAGAATAGTTTTGTGGTTCTAGAGTATAGATTCTTTCTCTTTCATATACTTCTCTCATAGAATCTTTTACATGTTGCATTCTCTCTATAGAATGCCTAATTTTTATAGTATGTTTGTCTTCTATCACATCAAATATATCTGTGCTATCTTTATCTAGTTGCATAGAATCTTTTTTATGTTTATCTTGTTTTACTTTACTTTCTTTTGCATCATTTGCATACATAAGATTAAATGATATTATAAGACATAATAAGATTCTAGAAAACATAATCATATCCAATCATCATGGTATATCCCAGAAAACCACGTTCTATCCCTTGAGTGCTTCCAAAGTAGATTCCAGCTCTATGGTGATAACGCGGATAACGCACACTTATACCCAAATTTAGTCTATATGCTACCTCATATTTATCTCCATAAGGTGATACAATAAGCCCTGTAATTTTGCTTGAACCAAGCCCAACACCAAGATTTATATTAGCAATAAATCCACGAAGCTCTAAGAAATCCCATAGCATATCTGCATTAATGCCAGTAAAAAACAATCCATTGTGTCCAAAACTTACACAAAAATCAATATAAACTTGATATCCAAAGCGGTTTATAGGTAGAATTTTTCCTGTATATTTTTGATATCCTGCGCGAAGTCCAAATAAACTAAAGTTAAACGCTGTTTGCTTTATTGCTTGTGTGCCCACCATACCCATATCAACAAATAAAGGTAATGCAACATTAAAATTAAACCCATAGGTCGCACCTATAAAGAAAGCATTCTTTTTCTCTGCACTATCAACGTTATGAATAATTTGTATGATATCTTTATCATAAAATTTATTGCGGGATTGGATATAAGGATAATATTTAGAATCTAGATTAGGATAATCTATATTATATGGATTTGCTTTATTAATCTGGGATGTCTTAGTGTTATTAATATTTTCTTCATTAGCATAGAGGCAGAGAGGTATGAGAAAATATAGACAAATATATCGTATATAAGAATGCAGATGAATAACATAGGTATGTTTTATAATATTTTGTTTCATAGCACAATCCTAGACTTTTTGTGCAAATTTACAAGTAAATGTTTTTCTATCATATAATTGCTGCATAAAACAGAAAAACACACATATAAGAGTCTTAATGTTTTTTTGTCGTAATTTATTTTGACAATAAGCCATTTGAGAGTATATGTAGTATAATAAAACCAAATCGATAAAGTAGTATAAATTTGCATAAAGTTCCCCACAACTCTCACAACAAATCAGAGCACCAATTCTAGTAAAATATGTGATAGTAAGAAAAATCTGCATACGCAAAATATGCCCCAAACTATTCACACAACATACAGATCTCCTTTATTTCTAAAAAAGCTCGTAAAAACCAAACCAAATGTATTATGAATAATTATATCACTTTAAATTTAAATAATGTAGGGTGATATGAGACATGTCATAAAATACGCAACATAGTATCAAAACATTTGGGTCTAATAACGTACTTAAAGCCTAAAAAATAAGTAAAACTCCCCATATTATGCCTATATATAGGCTAAAAGTATGTAATCACTTTATATGATTAAAAGATTACGTTATGCAACACTTAATCTTTTTCTACCTTTAGCACGTCTTGCATTAATCACTCTTCTCCCATTTTTTGTTTTCATTCTTGTGCGAAAACCATGAGTTCTTTTTCTTGGTGTATTGTGTGGTTGATATGTTCGTTTCATTGTGTGCTACCTTTTCTTGAAATAAGTTTAATAAACAAAGCCTGCAATCATAGCATACTTTTGTTATTTTTGCAAGATTGCATCTTTTTTAGAATCTATTCTTAATTAGCAATCTTTTATTTGAATTTCCAATAAAACATTATAAAAATTTCATTAAGTCTTTATGGAATGTGGGGATTTATTTAGACTTTTTGTTTTATGATAGTAGTTAATAGGATATATCTTCTATTTTGATTCTTAAAATTAAATGGATTCCTGAAGAGTAATTGAATTTTAAAAAAGTCTTAATATGTTGTGTTTCATTTTTTTTATTACAGCATGAGATTACTCTAGATATTTGTAATTGCAAGACTAGCCTTTTTGTCTCTAGCTATTTGTAAAACTCTTTTAAAGAGTTGTATAAAATCATTAGCATCACTTGTTATAAAATAATTTGATAGGTCTGTAAATCATTACTGATACTATCACCCCAAGGTGGCACAAGAGATAAATCTTTAATATCCCAAATTATTTGCTTTGGAGTAAGATTTTTAAACTCTTTTTATATAGTCTCTAATTCATTTAACGCTAAAGAAGCTTTTGAAAAATCTAATTGACCTTGATATATTCCATTCATTATTATGGAAATCTACTTCCCCAATTTCCTTTTTCAAGATGATAAGCTACATTGCTAAAAATGCGTATAGAATCACTACTGCCTATTTTATATCACAGATCATTAGCATTGAAGTTTACCACTACTTGCCCTCAGATCAGACTTAAGATAATAAAACTACCTTTTATTTAATCGTCGACCAAGGATTTATTGTGCAAATAGTTGTTTTGCATCATAGCTTAAAAACTTATGTCCATGACGCAACTCCAAAAGTCGATTATATTTTGCATTTCTCTCACCTCTTGCAGGTGCTCCTGTTTTTATTTCGCCTGCATTAACCGCGATACTTAAATCTGCTATAAAGGAATCTTCGCTTTCACCACTTCTATGGCTAATAATAGTTTTATACCCACTCTTTTGTGCTAACCTTATAGCTTCCATTGTTTGTGTGATTGTGCCTATTTGATTTGGTTTAATAAGAATTGCATTTGCAATATTTTTATTAATGCCCTCTTGTAGTATCATGGTATTTGTTACAAATAAGTCATCACCTACAAGTTGGATTTTTTTGCCAAGTCTTTCTGTTAAATATTCCCAACCATTCCAATCATCTTCACTTAAACCATCTTCTATGGACACAATAGGATATTTCTTTACTAATTCTTCGTAATAAGCAACTAAGCCCTTAGAATCTAATTTTTTATTTTCGCCTTTTAAATGATAAATTCCATCTTCATAAAACTCACTACTTGCAATATCAAGTGCTATACTTATATCTTCCCCTGCTTTATATCCTGCTTGTTCAATCGCTTGAATTATATAATTAATAGGTTCTTCATTATTTCTTAAATTTGGTGCAAAACCACCTTCATCACCCACACCTGTGCTTAAGCCTTTGTCATTTAAAATCTTTTTTAATGTGTGATATACTTCAACACTCGCACGTAATGCTCTTTTAAAACAATCAAATCCAAGAGGCATAATCATATATTCTTGAAAATCTACATTATTATCAGCATGGCTACCACCATTAATAATATTTAACATAGGAGCGGGTAGTGTTGTTGCATTAATACCGCCAAGGTATCTAAAAAGCGGGATTTTTTGTGAATTTGCACTTGCACGTGCTATCGCCATGGAAACGCCAAGTGTAGCATTTGCACCAAGACTGGAGTAATTGTGCGTATTATCAATACTCTTTAGCATATAATCAATACTTGTTTGCCTGTATGCTTCCATGCCCACAATATCTCTTGCTATTTTTTCTGTTATATTTGCACATGCTTGTAATACACCCTTACCCAAGAAACGCATATTATCTTTATCTCTAAGTTCTAAGGCTTCTTTTTTCCCCGTGCTTGCACCACTTGGCACAATCGCACTGCCTACACTACCATCACTCAAAACCGCCTTAACGCAAATTGTTGGATTACCACGACTATCTAATACTTCAAATGCATCAAGTTCTTTAATAATTGCCATTTATATCCTTTAATTACATAAAACTTTGTGTTGCTTATTTTAACATATTGAATGCGTTTTTTATACTTTTAATCAAGATTCTGTAATTTTGCATATACGATAAAGTTGCTTATTTAGAGTTGTATTATAATTACATTTGATATAAACATTAACTTGCAATTCTATGGAATTTCATTACTAGATGTTTAAAGATTTATAGATTAATAATTAATATGTATTATGTAATTGTAGTAATCTTTATAAGATTAATAACTTATTTTGAATATCACCTGTCTTAAATATGTGTGAATAATAATGAAGTCTTATAATTAATGGGATTCTAAGAAATATAAAATTTTAATAAAAGGGAAAATATGAAACAAATAAACATACAAAAAGATAAGAATGATTCTTATATGTCAGGAAATTTACCCATCATTATAGGCAAAGATGTTTCTTTTAGTTACAATGGAGAAAAAATTTTTGAATCTGTAAATTTTGAGATTCTACATAAAGAATTCTTAGGAATCATAGGTCCAAATGGTGGTGGAAAAACAACTTTTATAAAAATTTTACTTGGACTTTTACCAGATTTTACAGGAGAAATTAGCTATCCAAATAGAGAACTTTTTGCAAGTAAAAAAGAGATTGGTTATGTGCCACAAAATACGCAAATCAATATAGATTTTCCTATAATGGTGATAGAAATAGTAGAAATGGGTATATTAGAAACAAGAGTATTTGGATATAGAGTAAATAAGAAACTAAGAATGCAAGCCTTTGAGATTTTAAGTAAGTTGGGAATTGAGAATCTTGCATATAAAAAAATCAGTGATTTAAGTGGCGGACAAAGACAACGAGTGTTTATTGCACGTGCATTAATTGGCAATCCAAAGCTTCTAATTTTAGATGAACCAACATCAAATATAGATACCCAAACACAGGTTGAGATATATAAAATATTAAAAACAATTAACGAATTTCATACTATAATTACGATCAGTCACGATATACCCATAACTTTAGAATATGCAACAAGAATTTTGCACATTAATAGAGCAATTCATAGCCATGAAACACCGCATATTACGTTGAATAAAGATGGGCATATCTGTGAGATTGATATTTTTCAAGATTTTGCAAAGAATTATAATGAAGGAGGCTTAAGTAATGAACGAGTTTGATGTCGTCATTATTGGCGGTGGAGTGAGTGGTTGCTGCACTTTTTACACATTAACAGAATACAGCGATATAAAGAAAGTTGCAATTATAGAAAAAGAAACAAAATTAGCACAGATAAGCTCAAGCCATAAGGCAAATTCACAAACGATACATGATGGTTCCATAGAAACAAATTATAGTCCTGAAAAAGCTAAAAAAGTAAAGTTATCTGCACAAAAAGTTCGTAACTTTTGTTTGAAAGAGAATCTGCAAAATAAAGTTATTTATAGTATGCAAAAAATGGCAATTGGTGTGGGTGATCATGAATGTGAAGTTATGACAAAGAGACATGAAGAGTTTCAACATATTTTCCCTGGACTTAAGTTCTATACAAAAGAAGCGATTAAAAGCATGGAACCAAAGGTTATAGAAGGGAAAGATGGTGGGGATCGACCTGAAAATGTTGTGGGTTCTGGTTTTGATTCTGACTGGTGTGCAGTAAATTATGAAGCTTTAAGTGAATATTTTATACAGAAAGCAAAGGAAAAAAATCCACAAAATGAAGTATTTTTGGGCTTTCGCGTAAATAAGATTGAGCCAAAAAATGCAGGATATGCTGTTATTGGTGCAGATGGTAGAGAAATTTATGCAAAATTTGTGCTCGTTGATGCTGGTTCATATTCATTACCATTGGCCCAAAGAGCCGGTTATGGTTTAGATCTTGGTTGTTTACCTGTTGGTGGGGAGTTTTATTTTGCACCAAACCTTTTAAAAGGAAAAGTATATGGTGTGCAAAATCCTAAACTTCCATTTGCTGCTTTGCACGGTGATCCTGATGTATTTGTAGAAGGTAAGACAAGACTCGGACCAACTGCACTTGCTACATTACGACTTGAAAATAGTAGACATTTTTTTGATGTGCTTAGTCCAGAACTATTGAAACTTGATTTACATTTAGATGTGATGAAAGTTACTTATGATTTATTGAGTGATTCTGAGATTAGAAATTATATTTTGTGTAATATTTTCTTCCATTTGCCTTTCTTTGGTAAGAGATTGTTTATAAAAGATGCGCAAAAGATTATTCCGTCTTTGAAGCTTGAAGATATTACATTTGCAAAAGGATATGGCGAAGTGCGACCACAAGTGGTTGATAGGACAGCTAAGAAACTTGAGCTTGGTGAGAAAAAAATACGTACAGGAAAAGGTATGACATTTAATATGACACCATCACCAGGTGCAACTTCCTGTCTACAAAATGCTATGGTTGATTCTGAAGAGATTGTTTCATTTTTGAATGCGAAATTTGATAAAGAGAGATTTTTAAAAGAGCTATCGCCTGAAGAATTGCAATAATATTTATTCTCTTTCCTTTTCTAGTTTCATAATGAAAAGGATTTAGCACATGCAGGAGAGTTCAAGAATCTGGCATGATTGGCTCTTTTGGGGTTTTTAAACTTAAATATTAACAAAGTTCTAAGTCTTAGTAAGAGTGTGCTAAAATAAAAGATTTAAGCTAATGGCTAACATATTTATTTCATATATTTTTACTGAGTAAATTCTTTTTCAAAGTTGCTTTCGTATTTCATTTTTCAATAAAACTGAGATTTAATATAATAATCTTATTCATACAATAAAATTAAATTTTTTAAAAAATATATTTTGAGAGACAATTTATTTTGCTAAAAGTTTTAATGTAAAGTTTGTAAGCAAATGTTTGTGATTTCTTATCCATATTTTGTTATTAACTCTTATAAGATTATTCTGCAAAATAGCAATCTAAGTCTTTATGTAATTAAAAATATTGCGATTAGAATCTTAGCTTATATTACGTTGAACTTTGATTGGCTTGTTTAGAAATTCATGATGATATTCTGAATTATAAAACAATATAATGTATAGATTTTATTTATCTTTTGAACTTAGGAGCAAACAGATATGTTATATACTATAGAATTTATCTCTTATATTGTATATCGCATATAATATTATATGTGATACTTGGATGTAATTAAATACTTTTTATAATACAAACGGTGTATCTTGATATACAGAAAAATTTAGCCAATTTGAAAATAGCACACTCGCACTTGATCTCCATGATAAGATTGGCTCTTCATTTTCTCCGAAATAATCAAGAGGTTTGGCTATATCTAAGCCCTTCTTTTTATCCCTTTCATATTCTAAAAGCAGTGTATCTTTACCATATTCTGGATGAGCTAGAATATAAAAGTCTTTTTCATCTTTTAATGCAGTAATGCCACAAAGTTCACTTTCTAACAGAACTTTTAATCTAGATTCTCTAACTGCGTTTTCATCAATACCAGCATTCCTTGAATGAGGTATTTTTACGATGGAATCTAGTCCATTTAAAAGCAGATCTTGTTCTACAATTTTATGGGAAAATATACCAAACACTTTCTCTTTTAACATAACCTTATTAATTTTGTGAAAATGATATAGTCCTGCCATTGCACCCCAACATAAATATATTGTGCTTGTGCAATGAGTCTTTAAATATCCCATAATATCCTTCATCTCATTCCAATATGCTACATCCTCAAATTTCAAATGTTCAATAGGCGCACCTGTAACAATTGCCCCATCAAATCGTCGTCCCGAAATGTCATTAAAATTGACATAAAATTTATCCAAATGACTTTTTGGCGTATTTGTCCCTATATAACTTGCTGTGGATAAAAGTGTGATTTTAACTTGTAAAGGTGAATTTGCAAGTAAACTTAAAATCTGATTCTCTGTCTCGATTTTTGTAGGCATAAGATTTATAAGTAGTACCTCAAGCGTCCTAATATCTTGGTGTTTTGCCCTCTTTGCCCCCATTATAAAGGCATTTTGACTAAGTAATGAATACGCAGGAATATCTTCTGGGATGACAATAGGCATACATACTCCTTTAAACTCTATATTATGCGAATTTTATTTCTCTATAGCTTGTTTTAAATCATCAATTAAATCTTTACTTGATTCTAGTCCGATACTTAAGCGAACTGTGCAAGGGGTAATACCCCCACTTTGTAGCTCTTCTTTACTAAGCTGTGAATGCGTAGTGGAAGCTGGATGAATAATTAGAGACTTAGAATCCCCAATATTTACTACCATAGCAAAAATCTCTGTACTATTACAAATTTTTTGTGCTGCTTCATAGCTTTGTGCTTCAAAGCTAATAAGTCCTGAACTTTGAGAATCTACGTAATATTGCTTTAAAAGATTATGGTAAGGACTACTTTCTAACCCTGGATATGCTACACTTTTTATTAAACTATGAGATTCTAAAAACTTCGCTACTTCCAAAGCATTTTGACTATGTTTTTTAATGCGGAGCTCCAATGTTTCTAATCCTTGCAATAAAATCCATGCTGATTGCGGAGAAAGTGTCGCACCAATATTTCTAAGCCATTCTGTAATAAGACGAATGCTAAAACAAGGTAGTTCTAAGGAAGAATAAACTAGTCCATGATAACTTGCATCAGGTGTATTAAATGCAGGATAACGAGGATTATCCTTAATTAACTCATTTAATCCCGCTCGTTCAATTATTACACCACCTAAAGCACTCCCTTGACCATTAACATATTTGCTCAAGCTATGCACAGAAATATCCACACCAAAATCGAAAGGTTTGTGTAAAAAAGCGGTTGCTACAGTGTTATCACAAATGCTTATAATCTTATGCTTTTTAGCAATGGCAGTAATCGCAAGTGTATCCGCAATTGAAATGACTGGATTAGAAATGCTCTCAAAGAAAATTGCTTTTGTCTTAGAATCTATAACAGATTCTAAGGAGGCAATATTATCAATATCAAATACTCTTGCTTGTATGCCAAAGCGTTTTAGCGTGTGAGTAAAAAGCGTTTGTGTGCCACCATAGATTTTATTTGCAAAAACAATATTGTCTCCACTCTCTGCACAATTTGCAATAGCATAAAAAATTGCTGCACTTCCACTTGAAGTTGGTACACCAAATATTCCACCCTCAACCGCTGCAAGACGTGAGCCTAGCACATCTGTTGTTGGGTTTGTAAGACGTGTGTAAATGTTACCTAACTCTTTTAACCCAAACCTTGCTGCAGCTTGTTCGAGACTTTCAAAGCTGTAGGCTGTGTTTTGATAGATTGGTACGCTCATTGTACGTTGTGTATCATATGTATATCCTGCATGTAGAGCGAGTGTTTCCTGTGTGTAGTTATTATGAGACAAATTTGCCATTTTATTTCCTTTCTTTTGTGTATATTTTTAATTGCGAATTCAAGTTTATTCTGTTTAATAACTCCAAAGAGGTTACTTAAGAAATTATTCAAACAGACTTCTTTAGTATCGCCTTGAGCTTCTAAGATTCTATGCTTAAAATTCAAGTTATTTTTAAAACACCTATATTATTTAAACTTATTTAACTATAAGTAAAAGTAATATAGAATTTTTTAAAAAAAATACTCTAAACTTTAAAATATAGAATATTATTTTAGAACTTATACCCTAAATTAAGCAGTATAATAACATAAAAAACATGATTACAATATGTAATATATAAAAAAATGCAAAAAAATATATGAAATGTTACTTTTAAGGCATAAAATAAAAATAAGTAGCTCATGCTGTTGTTAAGTGAAAAAAGTTAAGTATGTAAAAATAATAGGCTAAAATAAAGCCCTAATGAGTATAAATGTGTGGTATATGTATATTATGAAGTGATAAATTATTGAAAAGAACCATAACGCATAAGTCTATCATAGCGTTTTGCAAGGTAATTTGGAGTGTTTCTTATTTGTTCTAATGATTCAAGAAAGTAAGCTTTAATCTTTTCTGCAGCTGCCATTTTATCTCTGTGTGCACCACTTAAAGGCTCTTGAATAATGTCATCAATGAGGTTAGCTTTTTTGAGTTCTTGGGGTGTTATCTTCATTGCTTTTGTTGCTGCTTCAATCTTTGTTGGGTCATTCCATAAAATTGCAGCACAACCTTCAGGAGAGATAACACTAAAGATAGAATATTCCATCATAGCTAATTTGTCTGCTACACCAATTGCTAGGGCTCCACCGCTACCTCCTTCACCAATAACAATAGAGATGGTTGGCACTTGTAACATGGCAAAATCTTGTAAATTCCTTGCGATAGCTTCACTTTGCCCTCTCTCTTCAGCGCCTAGTCCTGGATAAGCTCCAGCAGTATCAACAAGCATAAGTATGGGAATATTAAACTTTTCTGCCATTTTTGCAATTCTAAGTGCTTTTCGGTAGCCTTCAGGATGTGGCATACCAAAATTTCTTGCAATTTTATTTTTCGTACCACGCCCTTTTTCTTCACCGATGACAATAACACGTTCATCTTCAATCTTTCCTAAAAAACATACTATTGCCTTGTCATCACGAAAGTGGCGATCACCAAAAATCTCATAAGAATCTTTCATGATGAGTTCAATGTAGTCGAGAGCATAAGGTCGATCAGGATGTCTTGCTAATTGCAATTTTTGGTAGTCATTTAAATTTGCATAGATTTTCTTCATTTCATCTTGCAAATCTTTTTGTAGAATTGACACTGCAGCATTATCATTTCGCAATGTTGCAGACTCTATATCCTCTTGCAAAAACTTTAAACGCTGTTCAAAATCTAAGTATGTAGCCATATCATTGACACTTTTTGAAAATTACGACACCATTTGTACCACCAAAGCCAAACGAGTTGCTCATAACACTTTGAAGTGTTGCAGGACGTGCAACATTTGGAACATAATCAAGGTCGCAAAGTTCATCTTTCTCTTCTTGATTAATAGTTGGTGGTATTACACCTTTCTCCATAGCCATAAGCGATATAACTGCTTCAATAGCACCAGCCGCACCTAAACAATGCCCAATCTGTCCTTTTGTCGAACTAACTGGAGGAACATCATTATCAAAGACTCGCTTTAAGGCTTGGGTCTCATGCACATCATTATAGTATGTACTTGTACCATGTGCGTTTACATAATCAGGCTTAATGTTTGCCATTTGTAAGGCTTGCTTCATGGCTCTGTAAGCACCTTCACCTTCTGGTGCAGGTGTCGTAATATGATTAGCATCGCCACTTTCACCAAAGCCACACAACTCACCATAAATGTATGCACCACGAGATTTCGCACTCTCGTAATCCTCAAGCACTAACGCACCCGCACCTTCTCCCATGACAAAACCATCACGATTTTTATCAAAAGGTCTTGATGCTTTGCTAGGCGTATCGTTACATACACTCAAAGCTTTCATAGCTGCAAAACCACCAATGCCTATTTCGCAAATAGATGATTCTGCTCCTACAACGAGCATTCTATCAGCACAATTAAGCATAATCGTTTTAGCAGCCTCGATGATACCATGCGTACCTGCGGCACATGCAGTAACGCTTGATAGATTTGGGCCTTTAATCTTATGAGCAATGGACACAAATCCACCAAGCATATTGACAAGTGCAGATGGAATAAAGAAAGGACTAATACGTTTTACACCCTTTGTATACCATGTAACAGCATTATTCTGAATGTTTTCTAAGCCACCTATACCAGAAGCAGAACTAATACCAAAACGATCAGAAAGATCTGGCAAAATTTCTAAACTTGCATTTGCAAACGATTGCTTACTTCGTCCAACACTATCTTGTAAAGCCTCTCTAGCAGATAATAAACCAAGCTGTATAAATCTATGTGCCTTTTTTACCTCTCTAGCGTCAAGAACAGATTCTGGATCAAAGCCAACAACTTCACCTGCAATTTGCACAGGGAAATCTGTAATATCAAAAGACTCTATCTTTCTAATACCACAATTTCCCTTTACAATGTTATCAAATGCAACATCCTTGTTTAGTCCTAAAGCATTCACCATGCCAATGCCTGTTACTACAACCCTTCGCAATATGGCTCCTTAAACGGAAATCAGTTAAAGTTTAAACAACCGACTTACTGATTTGCAATAATGTAATCTACAACATTTTGAACAGTTTTAATCTTTTCTGCTTCTTCGTCTGGAATTTTAATATCGAACTTCTCTTCCAGTGCCATGATAAATTCAACGACATCAAGACTATCTGCATTCAAATCTTTTGTAAAATCAGATTCTGGCTTAATTTCATCTAACGCAACTTTAAGCTCACTTGCTACTAATTCTTTCACTTGATTATAAACTTCAATAGAATCCATACCCAAACTCCTAATTTCAAATATTTATTTCTTAAGTCATATTATAGTCACAACTTATTGCTTAAGAAAAAGAAAAATTATACACGATAAGTGTTAATAATAGTTATAAACTTAGATGCCAGAGTAAAAAATATTATGTTATTTTTACAATACTTTTAAATATAATCCAATTAATTAGTGGTTTTTATGCAATTATATACTTGATATAGTTTCGCATGAATTGCACTATTCTAAAATGCTTTTAATCATGTTGCTACATAAGTCTTTATTTACAGATGCAATCATTAGTTGTTTATAGTGATAGAGTAGCTGTTCTAGTGAGTCACTGCTATTCACTAAATAATAGTTTTGAATATATGTAAATAATGCTTTTTGATTAAAGATCTCTGTGCCGCTGATTAATACATTATGAAAAGTGGCTGGTTCAAGCGGATTGTGTCCCCCAACTTTTGCGAATGCTCCACCAAGTATAACAATATCGCTAATTGCATAAAAATCAATAAGCGACCCTATAGTATCAACAAGTAAAATGTCTGCACAAATTGCATCTAAATTAAGCAAGGAATTATTTTGCAATTCGCTTAAACAAATCGTCTTTCCATATCGTTTGCAAAGCTGCAATACGGAGTAAAATCGCTCAGGGTGTCGTGGTGCGACAATCAAAAAACTTTTTTTAGAATCTTTATAGATTGATTCATTTTGTTGTAGACATAAATCCTTGCAAACATTATATATATGTGTGTTACATTTGTTATTTTTTAGATCATCATTGCTTGTGTGCATATGAGATTCTGTGTTATTTTGCCATGCTATTTTGACTTTCTTCCATGCATTAAGCACGAACTCTTCTTCATTGGCATGCGTACTTGCTGCAACAATAATTAAAGATTGTGGTTTCTTGTAAGATATTTTTGGCTTTATAGGATTTAATAATTTTAGATTTCCTATTGTTTTTACATTGTTTGCTCCTAAAAGTTTTAGCCTTTCTGTGTCTTCGTTACTTTGGGATAATACAGAATCAACAAATGAAAAGAAGTGTTTATAAAACCATTTAAGTTTTTGATAGCGTTTTGCACTACGCGATGAGATTCTTGCATTAATTAATTTTGTGGTTGCGCCTTTGCGTTTTGCGTGTATAAATAGCATGAGCCATAATTCTGCTTCAAATACAAAAAGTTTTTTACATGTTGGTGCAAATAATGGGATAAAGGTTTCAAAAGGCAAATAATCAATACTGAGATTTTCATATTTTGCATAAAGTGTTTGTGCTTGTTTATAACCCGTCTGTGTGATAACGCTAAGAAATATATGCTGTGTTTGAGGGATAGAATCTATGAGTGTTTGCAGAGATTGCACCTCACCTACAGAACATGCATGTAACCATATATCATAGTATTCTTTTGAGCGATTCTTTGGGATTAAAAAGCGAAATGGAATACTTCTTTTATATTTTTCTTTCAGTGATAAAACGCAAAGCAGGGGCAGTGCAAGAATATGCATAAAACATAAAAGAATATAATATAATAAATTCATTATGCCTTGTCTTCAATTAAGGCAGAATCATAAAGAATACGACCACAATGAGGGCAATGCACAATCTCATCACCTCTTCTAATATCTGCAATATTCTTATCACTTAATTTTATAAAACAACCACCACACGCCTCTTTATATATGGAGGTAACGCTTGTGTTCCCTGCCCATTTTCGAATTTTCTCATACAATCTTAGCACAGTTGTTTCCATATCTAATGCGGCTTTTGTTCGCTTAGCACTCACTTCATCTTGCTGTTTTTTGATTTCTTGCACAGCCTCATTGCAACTAGCTTCCATATTGCTAATTTCTTCATCAAGTTTTGCTACATTGGAATCAAGTGTAGCAATTTTGTCTTTTGCTGCTTGTATGCTTTTTTCAAGTGCTTCAATTTCATTGTTAAAGCTTATACTTTTTTCTCGTAATATACCCTCTTCCATATCGAGGTTTTTCATCTCCTTTTCACTTTTGCTCTCTTGGATTTTACTGCGAATGCGTTCAATATCTGCAGTAATCACAGCAAATTCATCATTATTTTTTACAAGAGATTCTTCATTTCTTGCAATAAGTGCTTCTAGTTCTTGTTTTTCTTTGAGAGCTTTTGTTTTTTCAAGGATTTTTTCATTCATTGGTGCTTTTTTTTGCTCGATCAGTGGATCATATTTTGATACTTCTAAGTCAAAGCGATTTACCTCAATGAGTTTTTCAAGATTTTTATTCATGCAATGCTCCTAAATATAGCAAAATGGATTGTGTGAATTTGTAATTATAGCTTGAATATGGTGTTTTTGTAAAGCTTTTACCAGCAAATCGCTGAAAATACATTCGCTTTCAAAATGCGCTACATCAATAAAACTTATACCATTACTTGCAGCAATCATAGCATCATGATATTTAATATCACCTGTGATAATGCAATCTCCTTTTTTTGCAATTTGATATGCATGAGCATTACTGCCGCATGTAATATAGAGATTATTTATCATATTATCCTTATGCGTATAACGTAAGACATTTAACTTCAATATATCTTTTATATGTGTGGCAAGAGAGTGTGTGCTTATCGGTGTATTTGTGCTATAAATAAGGCTAAAATCTTTTTCACCATTCGGGGTGAAATTTAGAGATTCTAAGCCTAAACTTGTTGCAAATGCTTGATTGAGATGCGTTTTATCAAAATTTGTATGCATAGCTATGACACTGATTTTTTTTTGTAAACATATTTCGATGAGATTTGCAGGATAAATGTCAGTTTGCATTGTTTTTAATGGTTGGAATATTAAGGGATGATGTACAATGAGTAAGCTTTCGTTTTCTATAGTAGCAGCTACTTGCATATCAAGCTCTAATGCGACATATACTCGTTTGTAATCTGCGTGCATATTGCCAATATTTAGCCCACTATTATCCCATTGTGCTTGTAATACAAAAGGACTTATTGAATCTAATATTTGATAAATTTCTAAAACTTTCATCTTATCTTCCTATTTTACTTGACTTTTTATTATTAATTAGGTTATGAAATATAAATTGGATTCTATAGTTTGTTTGCAAACAAATATATTAATATGTGTATGAGATTTAAGAAATAAAAGTGTATGATTCTTATGTATAATTAGATTTATTAAAATAAATATAAAAATAATGTATTTTCCAGCTTTATGATCATAGTGGTTAAAACTATAACCAATACTGCACCAAAGAAGTTAAAGCTTTTATTTAAAGATGTTTCACCATTTAGACAATATCTCATGCATATACAAAGCAGTATTTATACAAAGAACAAAGGAGCACACACATTTAATACGAACTTTGACGTCATGAAGCTCACATAAACATTCATAATATAACTTTATCCTTGTTCTCGAGTCATATCACCTATATATAACACATCATAACTAAAAGATATGACATAAAAAAGTAATTGGATTATTGCTTATATATTTGAAGATAAAATGATTTCTAAAGGGCCAATTCTCATATGGAAAAATATGAAATACAGCCTAATTTCAGAACATCATATCCATGTGTGAATTTGACGTCTCATGAGACTTTTAGTTGAAGAAGTTTCTTAATCAACTAAAACCTTAATACTTTGCTTACACCTCAATACTTTTTTGCAGATGTAGATCAAAACCACTGAGTGCATTATAACTTTTGTTTGTATTGTTCACACAATGGGAACTAAGAAGTACAAAGTCCTTTACATTAAGCTTCTTTAGAATCTGTGCGCCAATACCAAAGTCTTTTATGTCGCCACAATTTTTTGCGATATTCTCATCTATAATGTTTCTTTCTGCACTATCAAGACAGATGAGGTAACCACCTTCTTGCGATAACAACTCTATGCTTCTTTGCAGAGCTTGCCATTCGTTAGGATTTTCTAGAAGTGCAATATCACTACTTGTGTTATGGAAACGAATCAATGGGGTTTGAGAATTAGATTTAAAACTAAAGGCAATATGTTCTTTTTCTAAGTGATCCAAAAAGACAATCTTCTCACACTCTTTTGCCATAAATATAGCGTTCTTACGCGAAATTTCACGCACAAGATTCTCAAACTTTAGGCGATATTGGATAATATCAGAAACATAAAGTATCTTTAAGTTATGCATTTTTGCAAAATCAAGTAAGAATTTATCCCCACGTCCTGCCATTGTGCCATCTTTTTTCATAATCTCACAAATTACACTAATAGGTGCAAGTCCAGAAAGTTTGCAAATATCCACACTTGCCTCTGTATGTCCAGTGCGAATGAGTGTACCACCATCTTTTGCAATGAGTGGGAAAATATGTCCTGGACGCACAAAGTCGCTAGGTTTTGTATTATTATCACACATAAGACGGATTGTCAAATCTCGTTCATATGCAGAGATTCCTGTTTTTGCTTCTTTAGCATCAATGGATATTGTAAAGGCGGTTTCATGATTACTATCATTTCGTTGCACCATTGGAGGGAGATCTAACTTGTGGGCTAACTCTTGTGTGATAGATACACAAATTAATCCTCTTGCTTCTTGTGCCATGAAGTTGATTTTTTCAGGTGTTGAGAAAATCCCAGCCATCACCAAATCACCTTCATTTTCCCGATCTTCATCATCCATTATAATAATCATTTCACCTTTTTTAATTGCTTCTATAGCGTCTTTCATACGTTGTTGATACATTGAATTAAGTGCTCCATAATAATTTTTTAAAAATTATATCAATTTTATTTGACTTTTTAGCAAAACTATGTTAGAATTCCAACTCATTCGAAATTAGACTAGCATTGGGGTATCGCCAAGCGGTAAGGCACCTGGTTTTGGTCCAGGCATTCCGAGGTTCGAATCCTTGTACCCCAGCCAAATATACAAATACTACATAGTTTATTTATTTCTGAATAGATTATTTGTTTTACCATGAATTATTTTAGAATTTTCTTCTATATTCAGTGACGCGGGGTAGAGCAGCCAGGTAGCTCGTTGGGCTCATAACCCAAAGGTCGGGGGTTCAAATCCCTCCTCCGCAACCATTTTTGTAAGCTTAACTCATATTTATATCTCAGTATTTTCTTAGGTTAATTGTTTTTACATTCAGTAAAGATAAACAATAAAAATCTGACTATGTTTCCAATCTAATAGCAGTTCTTGCTTTGAATATTTATCTACAAATTTTAGCTATAATAACACAACCCTTATTATTCGCCCATTAATTTAAAACTTAGAGTAAAAAAATATTAAAATTATATAATCTAATAAAACTAAACTTATATGGCTAAAGGTGTAATGTGAAAAAATTGCTTGATTGTTTTGATTACCTCAAACGTTATCATTCTGATTTGCTTGATGTTGTAAGCATCATGCTTGAGCTTTTTATATTCAAGAAGGAAAATGCAAAAATGTTGGATGACATGATTGCAAAATCCAGCAAAAGAAAGACAATTAAAGAAGATTTTCATATAATATTACAAAAGCTTATTAGTGCAGATCTATACGTACCTATAAGTAGTAATGCAAACATTGCAAAAATTTTGAAAACATTACAAATAAGCAGTATTGAATTGCATGATATTGAACAATTCTTGCATATTATCTCACAGAAGCGTACAACAAATAAACTCTATTATTATTCTACACCACGCGAAGTAAATGATTTGTTAGCACTGCTGCTAGATTTACAAGATAATGATGAGGTGTATAATCCATGTTATGGTATTGGTAGTATTTTTTTATCATTAGGGAATCTAAATCCAGACATTCATTTATATGGAGAAGAGCTTGATGAAAGGCTTTCAAATATTGCAAAACTTATCGCAAGATTTACGCAAATAAGCAACTATAAGCTTTATGTCAATGATATTTTAAAGCAGCCTGTTTTTAAAGCAGGAAGCATATTGCGACAATTTAATAAGGTTATTTGCAATCCACCACTTTATGCACACATGGGTGTTGAGCAACTCAAAGGCGATGAACGATTTAGTAAAATCGGCATACTTGCAAAAAATTATCCAGAACTTGTGTTTTTAACACATGCACTAGCACATCTGAAACAAAGAGGCGTTTTTATCGTTCGTAATCAAACTCTACAAAAAAGCTTTTTAGAAGAAAAACTTCGAGATAAGCTTGTAAAAGAGCGCATGATAGAAGCAGTTATAGAGTTGCCTAAAAATATTTTTCCACATCAAGCTTGTGATTTTTCCGTGCTTGTTATTTCTCATAACAATAAAGAAATTTTACACATTAATGCTAATAATCCGCATTTTTATGTTAAGGATGGCAAATATAATCGATTGAAGAATATTGATGAAATTGCTATGTTATTTAGACAAAAAAAGGAGAGTGAATTTTCTAAAATCACAAATATAAAAGATGTAAAGACGCATGACTTAAGGGCAAGTTATTATCTTGCCTCTAAGACGATAAATACACATGAATCACGTTTAATTGATATGGAAGCGACAATTTTTCGTGGTCAAAGAGTGCATGGAAGCAATAAAGATTCAGAGATTACATATTATGATGTAGGGATTGCTGACTTTGCAGTTTGCGGCTTTAGTACGCAATTTACTCACAAGAAGATGAGTGGAGATAAACAAAAGATACAAAAGTATCGATTAAAGCCTTACGATATTTTGCTCTCACTTCGCAGTATTGTTCCAAAGGTTACTATACTTGGAGAATCTATAAAAGATTGTGTTGCTGTGGCAAATGCAGGCATTTTGATTCTAAGATTAGCCGATAAAGATAAGGCTGTTGGGCTTTATTGCTATTTCTTTTCAAATGAGGGCTTTACGCATTTAAAAAGAATTTATGAGCAAAGCGGGGAGGGTATGGTATATATTGATGAACTACTTGCTAGTGCCATACCGCCACAATATCTTTTAGAGGGTAAGAAAAGGATGCAGGAGATAGAGGACTTAAAACATGAGTTTGAATCTCTTGAGATGAAGCTACAATACTTAAAGCAAACATGATGAGAGAAAGAGTATTGAATGCAATTGTTTAATTTTGCGTTACAATTGTATCTTTACTTTAATGGAGTATAGCAGTGATACTTTTAATTGATAATTATGATTCTTTTACATATAATATTTATCAGCTTGTAGCGAAGCTTGGCTTCAATGTCGTCGTAAAGCGTAACGATGCTATTGATATTGAGACAATCCGCATGTTAAAACCAACACATATTATATTGGGACCTGGACCAAATAGCCCAAAAGATTCTGGAATTTGTCTTGATATTATTACACAATTAAAAAATGAATATCCTATTCTTGGAATTTGTCTTGGACATGAAGCAATTTTATATGCATTCGATGTTCCTATTGTGAATGCAAAAAGTATAGTGCATGGAAAAATATCGCCGCTTACGCATACTGAAGATGGAATCTTTACAAACATTCCTCAGCATGTTCAAATTACACGTTATCATTCCTTGGTTGCTAAGAGAGAACAAATCCCAGATTGCTTTCATATTAATGCTGTGAGTGATGATGGTGAAGTTATGGCAGTAGCACATAAACAATATCCACTTTTTGGTTTACAATTTCATCCAGAATCTATTGGCACTCAATATGGTGAAAAGATGATTTTAAACTTTATTCACTATAAAAGACGAAGCATACCTATAAAACTTTATCTGCAAAAACTAGCACACTCAGAGAGTCTAAATTTTGTGGAAAGTTATGATTTAATGGAGTGTATTGCAGAAAATGATCTTACACCAGCCCAGCTTGGTAGTCTCATTACAAGCTTTTATCATAAGGGTCCAAGCGGAGAAGAACTCGCAGCATTTGCTAGTCTTTTAATATCAAAGGCAAAGTATTTTGAGATACAAGATTCTAAACGCTTTGATATTGTTGGGACAGGTGGGAGTGCGAGAAAGACTTTTAATGTTTCTACGACAACAGCCCTCTTATTAGCAAGTATGGGGGTAAAAGTTGTAAAACATGGCAATCGTGGTATTACAAGCAAAAGCGGGAGTGCAGACTTATTGACAAATCTTGGTGTTAATATTAATATGGATATGCAAACCTGTAGAGCGTGTTATGAGAATCTAGGGATTACCTTTCTTTTTGCACCAAATATCCATAATGCCCTAAAATATGTGCAAGGTGTGCGTAAAGAACTAGGGTTTAAAAGCTTTTTTAACTTGCTTGGTCCTCTAAGCAATCCTTTGCGTCCTACACATCAGCTTGTTGGTGTTTTTCATAAAGATTATACAGAACTGCTTGCAAATGCACTAAAGATTCTTGGTGTTGAGAGAGCAATGGTTGTGCATGGATTAGATGGTATTGATGAAATTAGCCTTTGTGCAGCAACACAAATTAGTGAATTAAAGGATGGGGAGATTTATACTTATGTATTCTCACCGCAAAAATTGGGCATAGAGCTTACTAATCATTCGGAGTTACGTGGTAGTGATGTGTTTATGAATACAGAAATTACACTTGATATATTCAGTGGTAATGCAAGTAAAAAAGCTGATTTAGTCGCTTTAAATGCCGGAGCAAGTCTTTATATCTATGGTTATGCAGCAAGTATTGAAGAAGGATTTCATCAGGCAAAAACACATTTGCAAAGTAAAAAAGTGCTAGATCTTTTAGAATCCTTTCGTTTGCAAAGCAATATGTAATATGCATGACGTCCTTGCAATATTGTAGGTTATAGCATTTGTAAAACCGCATTTAAATTACTTTAAGATTCTTATGTAATTTATTTTTTAAAGCTTATAGATTTATAGTGACTTTAAAAATACTCTACACACACTTTCAAAAAAGTAAGATTTCATATTTAAATCTTTTATCAGACAATAAAAACATTTAAAAGATTCCACAAAAGAAGAAGCCCGTAAAACAAGTTTTATTCAATAATTTTCTGCGTATGGTTTTGGAAGATAATAAACTTTAATTGCATTAAAGACTAAATCTTCCAAATACAAATGAGATAAGAATATATATGGTAATGTTGGGATATGCCTACCACTTTTAATAACCTTAATGAAAAATAGTGATTTTAGCAATACGCTTTAAGGATATAAGACAGGTTTTTGATTTATATTATTCAAGGTTAGGGGGCTTGATATAGAGCTTGATTTATGTGAAAAAATAGTTTTGTGTTCAAAAAAAGACTACAAGCAAAAGGCTATTTATGGGAGTATCAATAAGTGTAGAAAGTGATATTCTTACTTTTTTCACTTTGTTGGACGTTTAAAGCTTATTTATTGGTTTATTGGTTGCACAAAGCGTATATTTTTCATGGGAATATAACCATCAATAATTTCTTTTCTAATTGCATAGCGAACATGCACCCACGATTTGTTGATCCCTATGACCTGCATTCTCATGCCATTTTTATTGATAGCGACTACTTTTGTTTGTATGTCTGGCGCATGATAAATTCTAGCTTCTTTTGTGGTGGGTATTACCCATCTTGATTTTTTATCTTCTTGCGTGATTTGTATGGTTTTTACATCAAAAGGATTGTTAGTGCTATTGAGTTTAATATTTGTTGCAGCATTTGGATTGGTGATGAATGCATTTGGCAATTCATGTGTGTGAATCTGTCTATATGGGACATACTCTATGCTGTTTGGTTTTTTTATCTCTATTGTGCTATGATTACGCGTAGTATTGTCTGGTTTTTGCTTTAATTCTGTTTGTGCTATTGTTTTTGTATCATCAAATTCTATATTTGCATAGGCACTCATGCGATTGAGATTTTGTGATAGTGTGCTATGGATAAAATCAACATTGGAACTTTGTTTGATTTTTTCTAATTCTTCACGTATACGAGCTTTTTCATCAGTTGTGTCATTATTTCGCGGTGTTTCGGGTTGCGTAATGGTGATTACATGTTGTTGATATTGGTTAAGAGAATCAAAGACAAAATAATATGCCAAAAAACCAATACATATGATGCTAATAGGCAAAGCATATAATTTTGCATAGAATGTTATTTTCATGAAACTACTTTATAAGAACTTGTTTTTGACCTGCTTGTATATGCCCAATAATAGATGCTTGCATGTTTTGAGCTAACTCGTGGGCTTTTTCCTTTGGCACAACAACAGCCATACCAATACCCATATTAAATACACGCCAAGCTTCATCTTTATTGATATATGGCAAGAAGAACTGATAAATTTCTGGGGTTTTTATAGCATGCTCATCAATAATCGCTTGCGTATTCTCAGGTAAAATACGAATAAGGTTTTCTTTAATACCTCCGCCTGTAATATGAGCTAGTCCTTTTATAGAATCTTTATTCTGCAGAAATGATGATACATAGATTTGAGTTGGCTGCAATATAGAATCTATAAGTAGCCCTCCTGAAAAATTCATTTCTACATCAATCTTTTTTGTATCAATAATGCCACGTATAAGAGAAAATCCATTGCTATGAAATCCACTACTTTTTAAACCAAGTATAACATCACCCTCTGTTATACCTGCACGTCTTTCTATATCATCTTTTTCTGCGATACCTACAGCAAAACCTGCTAAATCGAAATCACCTTTTGCATATACACTCGGCATTTCTGCTGTTTCGCCGCCTATTAAGGCACATTGTGCCTGTTTGCAGCCTTCTGTGATGCCACGAACAATACGTAAAGCATCTTGACTTACAAGCTTGTGTGTTGCATAATAATCAAGGAAAAACATAGGGGTAGCAAAATCACAAATTAAGTCATTTACACACATGGCAACTAAATCAATCCCTATGCCATCTAATTTATTATATGCAAGTGCAAGGCTAAGTTTTGATCCAACGCCATCTGTTGCTGCACATAATATGGGGTTTTTATAGTTCATTGGCATTGTAAAGCAACCAGAAAAACCACCTAAACCACCTAAAACAAGTGGGTTAAAGGTTTCTTTTACAAGCGGTTTTAACGCTTGGACGAAGTTGTTTCCTTCATCTATATCCACACCAAAGTCCTTATATTGTAGTGTTTCCATATTTTCCTCATCTTATTTGTTAAGTGTAAGAATTGTAACAAAAAATCACTCAAAATACGCTTAAAACATAAAAAAATGAAGCATTACGCTATTTGTCTAAATATATAAGTCTTATTAAATTGTCAATATGTAAATAATAACGTAGGTTATATTTTAATCACCTAGATTTATAAGTATAGAATCTTGTTACGTGTTTTGTCAGAGATGATCTTACACACAATAAAATGAAACACCAGCAATGTTTTTTATCTTTATTTGCCCTGCCACAAGCATATTCTCAAGTCGCTTTATACTTGCTTTTGTTAGTAAAATCTCACAATCTGCATGTGTCAAGGGTCGTCTTTTTAATAGCTCAAGAATCTCTATTTCTTGAATTTCTTGTTGTACGAGTTTAAGTGTATCATTTTTGCGTGTAACAACACAGATATTTAGTCCCTCATATAACGTACTTAGCTCATAAAGTTTTTCATTACTTACAGGATATACTCTGTGTGAACTTGGCCTATCAATAGTTGAAATATCAACTCGTTTAATATCTATTTCACGCAAAAATGCAGCACTTTCTTTATTTGATTCTATATCATCATTCATGTTGGCTACAATCAATACTTCAGCGACTAGCTCACCATGATATTGTTTTGAGAATTCCTTAATGCCTTGCTTGATTGTAGATAAGTCAAGCGTTTTACTTGGTTTATCTACGCGTTTGAACTGCGTTGCAACTGCAGAATCAAGTGAAAATTTTACAATGTCAAAATGATTGAGAGCATTTTTTTGTGCTTGAAAAAGCGAACCATTACTTAATATAAGGGTCTTAATGGTGGGGTATTCTTTTAATAATTCTTTTACTTGTAAAATAAGTGTTTCAAGATGGGGATAAAGCGTTGGCTCTCCATTAGCAGTAAAGGTTAAAACATTAATATCAGGGTGTATTACCAAAGCATTCTTAATAGATTCTATAATAATTTCTACTGGTGCGATTTGCGTTTGTGCATCCATAGGTTTTTTTGCTTCGAGTTCACAATATACACAATCAAAATTGCATTGCTTTGCATAAGGGCTTAGATCCACACCTAAACTCACCCCAAAGCGTCTTGATAGAATAGGTCCAAAGACAATTTGCATTAAGTATCCTTTTTATATTTTGTCTTGTGATTATAGCAATAAATTATCTTGTCTTAATCTTACTTAAGAAATACTTAGGGTGTAATATGCAGTGGAATAATGATATCACTTGCATAATTTTTTAAAAGGTTTTGACACAGATTAGAATCTTGAGCTCTATTAAACAAAATCTGCAAAGAATTTGTTTGATTAAAGCGAATACTAAGGCAATCATTTTGAGAATCTGGAATACCATTTTTTGCAATCTTTAAAGAATCTCCATTTGCAACCCAGCGTTGGGGCGATAGATGTAAGTAGGTGATAAGCCATTGCGGATTAGCATTTTGCGGCATAAATTCATTTGTAATTGCATATTCTTGTGTGCTTGAAATAATTGTTTGTATATCGCTTTGGATGGCAATACTTAAGGCATTGTTTCGGGAAAAGCTTATACGTGGTAACGCAAGACTTGCTAATATGCCAATTATGACAAGCACGAATAAAAGCTCCATCATGCTAAAACCAGCGTAATATCGTATGTTTTTGTGTGATTTATTTAAATCTAGATTATGCGTTCTTCTTCTCATGCTTTTAAGGGAGCTTATTTTAATACTATAGAGAAGCTTTTTAATTGCATTGAGTATGTAGGATATATTTAGGCACTTTAATTTTTTCATATTCATTTCTTATATATGCTTAGAGCTACATAAGATAAGTTTCTCATGCGATCTCTAAAAGTTTTCTAGGATAGTTATCCCCCAACTTTCTTTTTTAAATTTCTATAGTTATCGCAACCATTTTGCAATCCTGCTTCACATGCGAGGCTATACATTTGTAGCGCTTGTCCTGCATTTTGCGTAATGCCCCTACCTTGCTCATACAAAACACCTAAGTTATTACAACTACTTGCTACTCCACCCATACATGCTGTATTAAAGTATTGTGCAGCAAGTCCATAATTGATTGGCGCACCCTCAAGTCCTTGCGCATAAATATAGCCAAGATTAGCACAGCCTACAATATCACCCGCATTACATGCTACATAATTTAAATCCGCAGGATTCATATTTGCATTGCTAATTCCATATACACTACCTGCATTATTCAATAAACCTAAATTATAACAGCCTAGTTGGCTTCCAGAATCACATGCAAAACGATAGTATTGCAATGCTTTATTTAAGTCTTTTGGCACACCAGATCCATTCGCATATGCCCAGCCGATGTTATTACATGCATCTACATCGCCACCCGCACAGCCTGTCATATACATTTCTGCAGCTTTTTGTTTGTTGTTTCCCATGTTTGGGGCTTCATCATAAATCATACCTAGATTTGCACATGCCGTTGGATCGCCACCCGCACAGCCTTTCTGATAATATTTAATTGCTTTTTGCGTGTCGCTTTGCACACCCGCACCATACATAAACATCACGCCCACGCCAAAGCAACCCGCAGGATTACCTTGATCACATGCAGTATTAAACATGCTTAATGCTTGTTTATAGTCTCCTTTCCTTGCTGCTTCAACACCTGCATTTAAAGTAGCACTTGCACTCCTTGGATCTGCTAATGCATCCTCCACTGGACTATTATCTGGTTTTGGGAAATTATAGCTTGGTTGCACAATGTTAATATTATTTGGTGTATAAGGCATTGGTGGCACACGCGGTGCATAACTTATAGCAATATCGCTTGGTGGTGTTGGTGCAATTTGAATTGGCGCGATTTGGATTTGGCTACTACCACCCTCATCAAACCATGGTAGATTCTCGCTTGGTACAACACTCGGTGCCTGTGGTTTTGCTTCATTGCCACTATATATAGGCTGCCCTTGACCATAGCTTGGTATAGTTTGTGGGATCGAAGGTATAGGATAATAGAAGCTATTGCCATAATAATATTTCTCATAGGTTCGTGGATCGTAGGGATCATAGCGATAATAGCCACTATTTGGCGTATAATATTGCTGCTGACCTGGATAATATGCACCTTGCATGTTATATTGCCCACCATAATATCTTGGATCGCGTAAATCATAACCACCATTTGCAGGTACATTTGTTACAGGGCTTCTTCCTGAATTGTTTGTATTTTGCTGTGATTTTCTTGTTTCTGCTTGTTCTTCATCAGCAGCATATACACAGATAGAAAAGCCAAGTAAAGCCAGTAAAAATATCCTTTTTTTCATCATCATATCCTTAATCTAGCAGTTTTATATCAGTTAAAAGCAAAATATATACCATACAGGATACTTAATGTTCGTTGTAAAGCGAATTAAGCATAGCTACACCCATAGCATTTTCATTTGAATTGTCTAATAAATCTGCATTGATAGATTTATTATGCACTGCTCTTTCAGGGTGTGGCATAAGTCCAAAAATATTGTGCTCTTTATTGCAAATACCAGCGATCCTATCAACACTCCCATTTATGTCATCGCTATACTGCAGTAACACTTGATCGTTGCTATACAGATTTTCTAAACCCTTGGAATCTATTTGGTAGTTGCCCTCAGCGTGTGCTATTGGTAACATAAACTCTTGATTTTTTTCGTAATTCTTAAGCATAGCATTGTTTGTTGCTTTTACTTGTAGTAGGGCATTTTTGGAAATAAATTTTAAATCTTTATTACGCATAAGCACACCTGGTAAAAGTTTTGATTCACAAAGAATTTGGAATCCATTACAGATGCCAAGAACCCTGCCACCATTCTCTGCATATCGCCTTAAGGCTTTCATGCTATGTGATTGTGCTGCTATCGCTCCACATCGTAGATAATCCCCATAGCTAAATCCACCTGCAATCACTGCGAGTTTTGTTTCCCTAGGTAATGTATCTTCTGTATGCCATACAAGCGTGTTTTCTATACCCTGTCTTGTATAAAAATTTGCGACATCATATTGGCAATTTGTCCCTAAAAAATGCAAAATTGCTACCATAGTTACGCCTTTTGCACTTCAATTGTATAATCTTGTATAATTGGATTTGCTAAAAAATCTTCACACATCTGGTTAGCTAATTGTTCTGCTTCGTGTGTATCTTTTGCATCGAGGGTAAGATAAAACCTTTTATTCATAGTGAGACTTGAAACAGCGAAGTCATGCCCCTGTAATGCCTGTAAAATGGCTTTTGATTCTGGATTTAAAACACCATCTCGTGTGCTAACTTCTATGGTTATATCGTAACGCATTGCTATCCTTTTTTGCAATCTAATAAATTAAGTATTATAGAATCTTTTTTATAAAGTTATTGTTTATAAAGCGAAAAACTCTCTATCTCACGTATTGTGCTGTGTTGAGGATACAAGGAATAGATATAAAGTTTATGTATGTTTTGTATTGAGAGCTTATATGATTCAGTAGGATTTAACTAGATTTTTTTGGCAACATTTGTTAAAAATCTGAAAAATATTGCTTCTAGTCGTTCTATGTCTTGCAATAAGACACGTTCATTTAGGGCATGAATCCTGTCATTACAAACACCTAATTCCACAACCTCAACGCCATATTCACTAAAAAATCTTGCATCACTTGTGCCACCGCTTGTACTAAGTTCTGCTTCTATCTGTGTAATTTCGTGAATAGAATCTTGCAAAAGTGTAATTAAGCTACTATCTTTTGTGAGAAAGCTTTTTGAACTTTGTTTAAGCTCTAGTGTATAAGGGATTCCATGCAATACAGAATCTACATGCGATTTTACGCTCTCTAGTGTTGTCATCGTAGAATTTCTCACATTAAACATAATGGTTAGATCATTTGGTGTTACATTTACTGCTTCGATACCGCCTCGTATATCTGTTATTACAAGCTTTGATGCACTAAATACAGAATCACCAGAATCAAGATTTACTCCAGCGAGTTGCCCAAGCCTACTTCCTAATAGCTCCACAGGATTAATACATTTCTCAGGATAAGCAACATGTCCTTGTTTTCCTATAATCTTAATTATCCCATTGATAGATCCGCGTCTGCCAACCTTGATGGTATCACCTACAAAATTTGTGCTCGTGGGTTCTGCGACAATAGCATATTGAGGCAACATACCCTTTTCTTTTAAGATTTCTAACATATATTGTGTGCCATAAATTCCATCACCTTCTTCATCACTTGTTAAAAGTACAGAAAGAATTATTTGGGGTTCATTGCGTGCTGTGAAATCTTGCAGTGCTTTAAGAAAGCATGCGATACCGCCTTTCATATCTTGCGTACCACGACCATACATATAGCCATCATGTATTGTGGGTGTAAATGGTGGATAGATCCAGTCACCTTTGTTTTGTTCATTATATTGCGTGTCGTTTATACCTCTTGGCACAATCGCTCCACCGCCAGGCTTTACAACATCAATATGCCCTGCAAAGCAAAAATGCTCTAGGGTTTCCCATGCTAGTTTTTCATCATAATTTTTTGGAATCTTATAAAATAATACATTCTTTACACCACCTTTTTCTATATGTAGAGCCCGAAATGAGGGTAGAAGGCTTTGTATATAATCATAGATTCCATGCTCTAGTGGGGTAACCGTAGGATATTGTATAAGTTTTTTTAAAATCTCTAGTGCCATTCTTACTCCATGTGGTTTGACTAACAATAAATGTCTTTGTTGAGTTATATACTCTAGATTCTAACATAGAATTAAAATTAAATGTTAAAAGCATGGTTAAAATAATAAGGATTGGATGATTAAGATTGATTCTTATCTTGCACAAGTAAAAATTTGTGCAGATATTTGCATGTAAAATACATAAACAATTAAATTAGCGTGGCTGGATTGTGCTATTATCAGCTTTATTTGATTCTAGAAATTCAATCAAACGCACTGCACATTCCATATAGCTTTTGCTTGTTCGGCTATCAGGCTCAAAAAAACTAATGGGCTTACCACTATCGCTTGCTGCAACTATGCTTGGTTCCAATGGAATCTTTGCTATAACTTCTGTATGAAACTCTTGTGCCAACATATCGCTATTGCCCTTTCCAAAAATTTCGTACTTCTTGTTGCAATCTGGACATACAAAACCACTCATATTTTCAATGATTCCAAAAATTGGGATATTGCATTTTGCAAACATATCAAGTGCGCGAAAACCATCATCGATTGCTACCATTTGTGGCGTTGTTACATTAATACCAGCACCAACGGGCACACTTTGAGCTAGTGTGAGTTGTGCATCACCAGTCCCTGGCGGCATATCAACAACCATAATATCAAGTTCGCCCCATTCTACATCTTGCAATAGTTGCGTAATAATACGCATAACAACAGGTCCTCTCCATATAAAACTTTGCCCTTTGCCATAAATGGATTCTATGCTTATCATTTTCACACCATATTGTTCAAGTGGCAAGAGCTTTTTGCCATCTTTACTCGTTTTTGGCTCAACTCCATCTAATCCAAACATACGTGGAACATTTGGTCCATAAATATCTGCATCAAGTAATCCTACCTTTTTACCACTTTTTGCGAGAGAAATTGCAAGATTTACGCTTGTTGTTGATTTACCAACACCGCCTTTACCACTGCTAACCATTACAAAATGCTTGATTGATGGAGCAAGGTTTTTTGGTGATTGTTCTGTCTGCGTTTTTTGTATATTTGGGGTTACAATTTCTATATCAATATTTGCAAGTGGGAGTTTTTTTGTCTTTTCTAGAATCTCTTCTTTTACCTTTTTAATGACTTCTTCATTGCTTGATGGGATATTGACCTTAAGATAGCATACATTATTATTAATCTCTATCTTGCTAACAAAACCAAAGGTTACAATGTCTTTTTCAAAATTTGGGTAGATCACTTGTCGCAACGCGTTTTCGACCGCCCCTTTCATTTCTGTTTGCATACTTTTCCTTTATCTATGTAGTAATGGGTGCAATTATAGCGTATTTGTACAAGTTCATGGTTAAATGTAGATTCTATAAAATATCATCATTTAAATGCATATGATATAATGTCACCCCTTTATTTTAGAATCTAGCAGGGAGATAACTATGGGTAGAGCATTTGAATACCGCAGAGCCGCAAAAGAAAAGCGATGGGGTAAAATGAGTAAAATCTTTCCAAAGCTTGCAACAGCGATTACACTTGCTGCAAAAGAAGGTGGTTTAGATCCAGAAATGAATGCAAAATTGCGTACCGCCATCGCTAATGCGAAGGCACAAAATATGCCAAAAGATAATATTGATGCAGCAATTAAGCGTGCAAGTGGCAAGGATGGGCACTTTGAGGAAGTGAGCTATGAGGGTAAGGCGGCAAATGGGGTGCTGATATTCATAGAATGTGCTACTGATAATCCAACACGAACGGTTGCCAATATAAAAAGCTATTTTAATAAAACCCCAAATGCTAGTTTGCTTACAAATGGTGCAATTGATTTTATGTTTGAAAGAAAAGGTGAATTTCAGATCATTTTAAATGATGATAATGTTGATGAGGTGGAACTTGCATTAATTGATTGTGGACTTGATTCTTTAGAAAAAAATGAAGAGGAAAATAACTATATAGCATATTCTAAATACGAAGATTTTGGTGCATTAGCACTTGGTTTAGAAGGGCTAAAGATTGAGGTAAAATCTGCAAAGCTTGTAAGAATTCCAACAAGCCCCATAACTCTTACAGAAGAGCAAATGCAAGAGCTTGACAAATTGCTTGACAAAATTGAAGAAGATGATGATGTACAAGCAGTTTATACAAACCTTGCCTAAGTTTCTTATGAAAGTAGCTTAAGTATAATTAAAGGTGCTGATGTTTTGGTTCTACTATTGATAGATAGTAATGTGATTTGCCCTGAGCAGATATTCCTATGAATTTTTACCGCTTCTCTTTTCTGTTTGATTTTAAAGTATTATCGTTTTAAGTATGTAATCTTTTTTGACTATTTTTCTAGTGATGTTGCTGCAAGGAACAAATAAAAGTATGCAATCCTCTGTGACGATATGGTGTATTGCAATTTGATTAGATTAAAAGCCAATTGCAAAATGTTGCAGTTAAGTTTAAAGATTGTAATGATTTAGTATGTGATACAAAAACACAAAAGTAACAATGAATAAAACCAATTAATAATACGTTCTTGAAGAATATTGGAGGATAAAAGAGATTTTAGACTCTGTAATCCTAAAATAAGCTGTGGTTTTCTGCTTTGTGTAAAATTCTGCTAGAATATCTCATTTCAGTATGACTATGAGGGTGTGTAATATGAATAAGATCTATAAAATCAAAGGATTTACGCCATTTATAATTGTGGCATTTATCAATGCATTCATTGATTTGGGACATAAGGTATTAATGCTAAGCATTATCTACAAGTCATTTGCCGAAGGAGAGCATTTATTCTATAATTCCATCGCAAACGCACTTGTGATTTTGCCATTTATATTGCTTTTTTCTCCTGCTGGTTTTCTTAGCGATAAGTTTTCAAAAAATAAGATTCTAAAGATTGGGGCTTTAGTTAATATTATTTTATTATTTATTCTTATGCTTTTCTATTCTATAGGCTTTTTTTGGGGTGCGTTTTATATGACGCTGCTTATGGGGATGCAAGCAGCAGTCTATTCACCTGCAAAGTATGGTTATATAAAAGATCTTGTGGGCAAAGAGAATCTTACGTGGGGTAATGGTATTGTGCAAGCAACTGCTATTATCGCAATGCTTGGCGGTATGATCTTTTTTTCAGCTCTTTTTGAGAGATTCTATACGCAAGGGCTTACAGATCCATCACTTATTATACAAGATATGGTATTTTTAGCAATATTGCTTTGTGTATTTGGATGCTTAGAGTTTTTATTAAGCTTTAGATTGCCGACAGTAACGCAAGATACTAATATCTCATTTAACAAGGATAAATATTTAAGAGGTGAACTTTTAAAAGAAAATCTTGCTATCATAAAAAAACACAAAATGATCTATCTATCAGTGCTTTTTATAGCAGTATTTTGGACTATTTCACAACTCATTGTCAATGTTTTTCCTGTTTATGCAAAAAGCGTATTACAGATTATGGATACAGATGTCGTCAATATGCTTATTGCTTGTACTGGATTAGGTATTATCATTGGCTCTGTTATGGCTGGTCGTTATTCTAAAAATTATATTGAAACAGGGCTTATACCGCTTGGCGCATGTATCATGTCTGTTGCTCTTTTATTTTTTACTACATTTACTTCGTTATTTGGTATTTCAATCTTATTTTTTCTTTTTGGCTTGGGCGGTGCACTATATATTGTGCCTTTAAATGCGTTGATGCAATTTTATAGCAATGACAAAGAACTAGGGACAATTCTTGCTGGAAATAATTTTGTGCAAAATGTCGGTATGCTTTTAGCCCTATTTGTAGCTACTTTATTTGGTATTCAGAATCTCCCTATAGAGTGGCTTTTTTATGTGAGTGCATTGCTTGGGATAGTTGCTACTGTGTATATGGTTAAACTTTTACCATTTTCACTTGTCAGAATTTTGGTGAGCATGGCAATATTGCAGCGATACAGACTCATTGTAGAGGGCTTTAATAATATCCCACAAAAAGGCGGGGTGTTGTTACTCGGGAATCATATCTCATTTATTGATTGGGCTATTGTGCAAATGGCTGTACCAAAGAAAGTGTATTTTGTAATGGAGCGAAGCATTTATTCGCGTTGGTATATTAAGTTTTTTCTTGATTTTTTTGGCGTGATACCTGTTTCTAGTTTGGCAAGTCGTGGGGCAATAGAGCAGGTTCAAAAGAGATTAAGTAATGGTGATATTGTGTGCTTGTTCCCTGAGGGTGTAATAAGTCGACATGGGCATTTAAATGAGTTTAAGAGCGGATTTGAAAAAATAGCACAAGGTGTAGATGAGAATCTCGCAGTTGTTTTGCCCTTTTATATTCGCGGTATGTGGGGTAGTATTTTTAGTCGCAGTAACGAGCAATTTAGAGAGCGTAAGAAAAGTTTTACAAAAAGAAGCGTAAGTATTGCCTTTGGTATGCCTTTGCCACTACATACACAAAAAGAGAAAATTAAGGCAAAAGTGTTTGAAATGAGTTTTAAGGCATGGGAGCATCAATGCCAAAATTCACCGACATTATCCGCTGCTTTTATAGAATCTTGTAAACGTGGTGGGAGTGATATCGCAATCATTGATACACAGACAGGCAGCATGTCTTATCGCAAACTACTTACCCTTTGCGTTATGCTTAGTCAAGATATGAAAGAAATGAAGTATAAACCTCTGCCAAAAAAGACAAATTCTTGTTCATTGCCAAATGATTGCATAGGTATTATGTTGCCTGCTTCACTTGCAAGTGTGCTATGTAATTTTTCTAGCATAATGGCTGGAAAAATTGTCGTCAATCTTAACTTTACTGCTGGGGCTAATGCTATTAGGAGTGCAATAGAATCTGCTAATATCTCACATATTTATACTTCAAGAAAATTTTTGGAAAAATTAAAAGATAAAGGTATAGAGATTGATTTTAGTAATGTTACTTTGCATTTTATGGAAGATATTGTTGCACAAATTCGTAAGCAAAAAGGCGCTTTTATCTTAAATGTTGCCTTTATCACACTTGCACCAACTTGGCTTTTAAAACTCTTATTTGCCAAAGAAAGCAAGATAGAATCTGTGTGTGCTATTCTCTTTAGTAGTGGAAGTGAGGGGGTGCCAAAAGGTGTCATGCTTAGCCATTTAAATATCATGAGTAATATCGCACAAATTGCTGATGTTATCCACGCAAAAAATGATGAGACGATGCTTTCTTCTTTGCCGCCATTTCATGCTTTTGGTCTCACCGTTACGACACTTATGCCGCTCATTGAGAATATGTTGGTAATTTCACATGCTGATCCGACTGATGCATTAGGTATTGCACGAGCGATTGCACAAAATAATGTAACAATTATGTGTG
Organism: Helicobacter trogontum; assembly: GCF_000765905.2. Taxonomy (GTDB): domain Bacteria; phylum Campylobacterota; class Campylobacteria; order Campylobacterales; family Helicobacteraceae; genus Helicobacter_A; species Helicobacter_A trogontum. Next base: position 199,377 of record NZ_JRPL02000001.1, read on the forward strand.
CTACTTCTACGTTACTTGGAATCTATGCGAGGAATCCAAAGATTGATAGAGTGATGTTTGATAGCATTCGCTTGACTGTAGCAGGAGCTGAAAAACTTAAAAAAGAAGTGCGTGAAGCTTATACAATGAAATTTAACAAGCCTATTTACGAGGGGTATGGTGCGACTGAAACCACACCTGTTGCAAGTGTAAATCTACCAGATGAGTTTGATGTTACTTTTTGGCAGATTCATAGAGCAAATAAAGAGGGCAGTGTAGGTATGCCACTACCAGGGACTGCAATTAGAATTGTTGATTATGATACATTAGAGGAGCTTCCGCTCGGAGAGCATGGGTTGATTTTTATAGGTGGACATCAAATCATGGTAGGTTATCTCAACGATGAAGAAAAGACAAATGAGGTTATTGTTGATTTACACGGAATTCGCTGGTATAAGAGTGGCGATAAGGGATATCTAGATTCTGATGGATTTTTACATATTACAGATAGATATTCGCGTTTTGCAAAAATTGGCGGAGAAATGATTAGTTTGTCGAGTGTTGAAGAAGAGATTGCAAAGGTTTTTAAACTCAAAGAGATTTCAAGCGATGTGAAGTTTTGTGCAGTGGCACTTGAAGATAGCAAAAAAGGTGAAAAAGTGGTGTTGCTCATAGAATCGCCACAAGAACATTGTGCTATGGCAATCGATAGTATTAAAAAATCTGACATTATCCCTCTTAAGAAACCAAGCGAATATTTTGTTGTTGATCATATTCCGATACTTGGTAGTGGTAAAGTGGATCTAAAAAATACAAAAGAGCTTGCAAAAGAGATTGAGGCAAAGAGGTGTATGGGCTAAGAAGGTTGTAAGATGTAGAAATAAACTATATTTACAATTACACTCTACAACAAGTATCATTTAAAGCTATATACAAGGTTTTTCAGCTTGCGATATGGCTTTAGGTTTTTTAACGCTTTTTACAAACTATATATAAGAACATCCTGTAAAGTGTATTTTGAGAGGTTTTGCTTTTTGAATAACTTTTTAGATGTTTGCGTGATGTGAGGAATGCAAATAAGTTGCTTCAAATAGACTTTTTAAATACTTATATTGTGTAGGGAATATAAAAGAAATTTAAAATAACCTTTTAGATATCTATATTTATTAAAACAATTTATTAGATATTTTTATGTAAAGAATCCATAAAGCTTCCTTGTTGTGTTGTTATGTATTTGACCAATTATTTAAGCTTAGGTGTGTATGTGCTGTCCTTGCTATTGTGATGAGTATATTAAAGGCTTATATGGTAAAGTCCTTTATGCTTGTGATTGTGTTTGCTAATGCGAAAAGAGTGTTAGATTTTGCAAATATGAAGTAGTGAAAAACAAATAAGAGGGGTTATTTTTTGAAAGATATTGTGAACTGGTAAAAAGAGAAAAGGGCAATTAAAGAGTTTTTAATACAATGCTCTAATCTTTTAATGTTTTGCGGGATTTTTGTAATGATTGGGTAGGCAATAAAAGATGCTTGTATTTAGACATGCATAAACATAGTTTATTGCAAGATTCTAAATAGTGATGCCACTTTGTTATATTGCTAATATTGCAAGGAGGGTTTAATAGTTTTTTGATTATTTTTTAAACACCCTTCTTATACCCTTCTCAATACTTTTTATAAAATCATAACATGTAAACAAGGGCTTAAGTTTATTATATTTTTCTGGATTTGTAATACGGAGCTTATGACGCCACTTAAATCCTTTTTTAAGATAGGGCTCTATAATAGTGAGTTGTGGGATAAGGTTTAATGGATCATGTTTAAAATCAAAAAGTTTTAGGCTATAGTGTATGTAATACGGAAAAAAGAGTTGCTCTATTATCTTGTTGTCTTTACTTGGGTGATCTTTTAAAAACTGAATGAGTTGTATAAGCATAAGAAACCAACTACTGGCAATATGATATTGCTTAGTCATTCTCGCATTATTAAAAGCCTTATAAATATGCTTGCAATGTGGGACTATGTGTGGATCACTAGAATCAAAGCGGGTGGTACTATTAGGGCGTGCCCTTACGTAGTAGAAATTTTTCTGTAGAACAAAGATATTATTGCATTGTAGTATAAGCAATAGTCCAAAATTATGATCTTCATGAATTACGCCATCAAGAAAATATAATCCGATGTTTTGCAAGAAATTAAAATTTATAAAACCAGCTGTGGCTAGATAAAAGCTGCCAATTTTTTTCTTGATACAACAATCTAGCCATTCTTGGCTACTTATTCTTATGTCTCCTTGGAATTCAAAACATTCTTGCATAGTTATTCCCCATTCCCTCTTGTTATCATTTTCATAAAATGGTAAGAAATCAAACCACACAATCTCAACACCATCTGAATGCTTTATG
>NZ_JRPL02000020.1 GCF_000765905.2 Helicobacter trogontum
GGCTAAAAGTAGCCTATATCCCAAAAGAGGCAAACGATACAAGCAAGGCAATCTATGGTGTAATACACGAAAGCCAAGTAAGTTTTGATTGTGAGGAGTGATGAGCTGTTCTTTGCTAAGTGAGCATAAACTATGATTTGAGATCTAGTGCAAATATTCTTGCAATCCAAAGAGATTCCGATTCAATCTGTAGTTTTGATAAAGCCAAATACACTGCACAAGAATCTAAACTACAACGGATATTGATATGTGATTGCTAATCATCTTTGCAATGGGGTGTAAGGTAAAATTAACTTAATTTAGATTGCATGAGGATGAATAAATTCTCATGCAATTTTGGATTTTGTGATATATAAGGTTATCCATCTTTTAAACGTGTGTTAGATGTTTTGCCTAAGTATAAAAGTATAAGCAATGTATAAAAGTATAAATAACTACAGCAACATAATCTTGCCCTTATGCGTAGTAAGTATACCTTGCATTTTTAAGGTTTTAAGTGTGCGTGATAAAGATTCTGGTGCGATATTTAGGGCTTGTGCAATGTGGCGTTGCGTGAGTGTGTGTAAGTTATCTTTGTTGTGTGAAAGATAGCTTAGAACTCTTTCTTGTAAGTTCTGATTTTGGAGAGCAATATGAGATTCTAAGATTTTTATTTTTTTGCACAATGAGGTAATAAAGAGAAGGCAAATTTCACTTTTATTTAGGCATTGTGTATGAAAGTTTTCATGACTTATAGCTATGATCTCGCATGTTGAGGCGCATTCTGCATTGGCTGGATATGGGCTTTGCATAAAAAAAGGCATTTCAGCAATAAACTGCGGACCTGATAGTGTATGAAGTGTGTGTTGTTCACTTGAAACATGTTCTTTTGTCTTATAAAGACGCACTTTGCCGCTAATAAGTAGAAATAAATGTGTAGGCATACTGCCCTCAAAAAATAAAATCTCATTGCGTTGAAATGTGCGTTTATTGCCAATTTTCTCCATAATATTAAAAAGTTCCTGCACGGACAATCCTTTAAAAAATACAGAATATTAACACACATCAACCCTTTATTTTCTCACTTTTCTTAGAATTCTTTCAGTGATGTTGGCAATATGCTACAAATTAGCCTTTTGCCAAAGACTTTAATTAAGAAAGGAGCGAAAATGGATGCGATCTATCCATACATGCTTACTCTGCATTTGCTTTGTGCGATTATATTTCTAGGTTTCATTTTCACTGATGTTGTGCTGCTTAGCCCATTACGAAAACTACTTGGTGATGAGATGGCTGATAAAATCTTTAATATTATCTCAAGTAGAGGGATAAAAATCATGCCTTTTTGTTTGCTTTTGCTTGTGCTTAGTGGCGGAGCAATGATTAGTCGCTATGTTGGCGGGATGCAAGGATTTTTTGATACACCATTGCAGATATTACTCATGATAAAAGTAGCTCTTGCATTATGTATTGTGTGCATGGTGGTTATATCTCTATCATGCAAGTTCTTGGGATTAAAAAATCCATTGGCAAAAAACATTCATAAAATAGCATTGATACTTGGGTTTTTTATCGTAGTGTTGGCGAAAATGGCATTTTATATGTAAAATCAATATAAAAAGGAGCAAATATGCAAGAAAAATTTAATATGATAAATGAAGATTCCATCCTTAAACTCATGGATACTTTTTACAATAAGGTACGTTCTGATAAACGTGGATTAGGTGATGTGTTTAATGCAAAAATTGGTACTGATGAAGAATCTTGGCAGAAACATAAGGCAAAAATTGCGACATTCTGGCAAGGTATGCTTTTAGGTACTGGTGATTATAGTGGGCATCCTTTAAAAGCTCATCTTGATTTACCTCCATTTCCAAGAGAGCTTTTTGCCGTATGGCTTGAACTCTTCAAACAGAGTTTAGAATCTGTGTATGCACAAGAAGAGCATGTTGCTATGATTATGGAGCGTGCCGAGATGATTGCTAAGAGGTTTATGTTTATGCTTTATGAAAGCGGATATAATCGAGCATGATATTAGGATAACAGCAATAATACAAAAGGCAATCATAGAATTCTATCATATCGATGCTTACATCTTGTTGATTTGCAGTTCTCACTTTTATGTGAGTGTCAATAGAGCTTTGGCTTTTGAGATAGAGGCAAGAGAATTGTTAAAGCTTGTTTTGAGTTGCTATCGTTCTTATAATTTGCTTATTGCTATTGTATGTTGCTTAGACTTGTCTATTAAAGTTATCTAGAATCTTTTTGATGTGATTTGAAAGTCCATGCTATCATGGTATTATCCCCCCTCCACATTTTGTTCAATTAGAATGTATTTTGTAATAAAAAATACTAACCACATAAAAGCATAAATATCAAAAAGTGTGATAGGATCTCATTATCTATGATTATCACTTAAGAGAGATTGCATTAAATAAAAACAAGTGTAATAAGAATATATGAAATTTTGATGTTTAGGTGTTGTTTTGCATTTAATTGTTTTTGGAATTTAATAATGCTTTGGTTATTAATCCTCTGAAATGTGACTAGTAGATTCTTGCTCATCATGATAATATATTTATTGCAAATCACCAACAACGCTTATTTCTTATTAGTTTTAATTTAGAACTCCCTATATATAGATATTCAAAAGACAGCAGCCATGTTTGAAATAACTCAAACTATATCAATCTTCTATGCGAATATCTTTATCCTCAGAATCTTTTGTATTGAGATAAAGGCTTACCATACCAACAATAGCAGCAATAGTAGAGGCAATTAACACAGAGATTTTTGCTAAGTCTATATTCATACTTGTTGTGTAGGCAAGATTTACCACAAATATAGACATGGTAAAGCCTATACCTGCTAATATACCAACAGAGAAAATTTGCATATTGGTTAAACCATTTGGTCGTTTTGCAAGATGAAGTTTTTCGCTTAACCATGTAAAACCAAGTATACCAAGAGGCTTACCAAGCACTAAGCCAAGAATAATTCCCCAAAAGATTCCATCAATACTAAAATCAAGATTAGAATCAATAGAAACCCCAGCATTTGCAAATGCGAATAAAGGCACTATAAAATACGCATTTAAAGGTTGCAAAATGTATTCAATACGCACAAGTGGATTTTGTGCGTATTTTGAATATCTAGCTATTGTGTCTAGTATCTCTACCCTTTCGTGCTCCTTGTGCATATCAACTTCTCTTTCCATATCACTTTTTGAACTCATAAATTTTTTAACATTTTGATATGAACCTACAAAGAAGTCCTTAAAGCCATGCATAATTGCACTAAACCTGTTTGTTTCCTCTGTGTAGCTTGGCTTAAAGGTGGCAAAATCAGCTCTTGTTTTAAAATACAACTTATTATAAGCTTCCTTTAATCCAAGATAGCTGTGCTGTGATATTTGAGATTTTCCTGGTATTGTAAAAGCAAATAATACTGCACCAACAGTGGCGTGTACACCGCTTAAGAAAAAGCATATCCAAAGCAAAAGACCTACTGCAAAATAAAGTGATAAATATTTAATATCCAGATAATTAAAAGTAACAAGTATGGCAAGTAATACTATGGCAATGTAGATATAGAAGCACTCAATTTGATCAGTATAAAAGATTGCAATAACACTAATTGCACCCAAATCATCAGCCACTGCCAATGTTACAAGAAAGATTTTGATCACACTTGGTATTCTTTTGCCAAGTAATAATATAACTCCTAAGGCAAAAGCAGTATCTGTGCTCATTGCAACGCCAAAACCATTTGCACTGGGTGTGCCTACATTAAAAAATATGTATATCATGCTTGGTAATACTAAGCCGCCTATAGCACCAAATACAGAAAAGCTTACTGCACGAAAACCAGCCAATTCCCCATAAAGCACTTCTCGTTTCATTTCTAATCCTACCATAAGGAAGAAGAAAGACATTAATACATCATTGATAAAATGCAAAATACTGATATGTATAACCCTTGTCCCACCTATATGAAAATCCAAATACATACCAAAAAATTCATTATAAAAGATTCCAAAATTTGTATTTGCAATAATCATTGCTATTACGATGCAGAAAAAGAGTAAAACACCGCCAAATGATTCGTGTGTAATAAAGTTTTTTAATGTGTTGCTTGCATGATTGATTTCATCTTGTTGATGGTTTTGTGTGTGCACATACCTGTGTTCTGACCTCATAGTTTTACCTTAAAATTTTATAACAAAAGATTCTATGATATTTTATAATGTATTTCTTTTACCGCAATATTGTTTTGCAAATAGACTAAATAGCCTTTTATTTGAGATTTCTTTTGCAAGATGGAAGCAATAGATTCCATGTAGGATTGCAATTGTTTTGTGTGCTCTTGCAATAATGCTTCGCTAACTTTTTGACTACTTTTAAATTCTATAATAAACAATTCATCCTCATGCTGTATAAGCGCATCCAATCTTTTTATGTTATTTTCTTGCAAAAAAGACAACTCGCATTTTATCGCATTTTTATTTATAGATAGTAATCTCTCGAGTGCGGAATGGAATATATTTTTTGCTCTTTGTAAAATTTCTACAATAGTCTTTTCATCTAAATAGAATCCATATAAAAAACGCAACATTGCGTAAGGATTTTTAATGCCATACCCCAGCATAAGTTCAAGGGAGTAATGCAAACTTAATCCAAGAATTTGTTTGTGTTGCATAGAAATGTTGTCATGATAGAGAGATTCTCTTTTTTCTTGCAAAAATTCTTCTTGTCTTGTAGCTTTAGTCTGAAGTGTGCTAATAATTGTTGGGTGATTTTGTGTTTGTATGATATTTGCGGGTGATATTATTTCTTTACCATAATTTTCTCCATCTTTGAGATGTAAGTTTTGTGCGATGGAGCTTTGTGCATGTGTGAAGATATAAAGTCCGCTTTTAGCACGAGTGCAAGCTACATAAAGGTTGTTGTATTCTTGCTGTAGGTTTTCGTGTGACTTTTTATTGATAAGATCTTGCAATGTAGTGTCTTGATATATCTTTGTTGCCTTTGTAGTGGTGTCAATACGTATAGATTCTAAGAAAATGTCATTATAACTATAAAGGATTTTTTCATCGCCACTTTGTTTTTGTGGATCATAATCTAAATATATCACATATTCAAATCCAAGTCCTTTAGATCCATGCACACTCATCGCATGAATAGCCTCTTCTTGCATAATCACAGATTCTTTATTTTCTATAAATTCAAATAAAGAATCAATTGTTTTTATATCAATATTTTCACTTGCAATTTCAAGCAGTTTCATGCAATCTTCATTATAAAAACCCAAGGATTCTATAACGCTTTTTATAGATCTTGCAAGTGAATATTGGTGAGATGTTGTTTGTGGAATAGCAATATATTGATTATCAAAATAGCTTTTTCCTAGCAATTTATTTAATTTCTTTTGTGCAAATTTATGATTATTTCTTACTTTCTTTAGTTTTTCTTGTAGTATTTGGCGTAATGATTGTATTTCATCAGATTCTATGGGACTTGTATTTGTATCACTCATAGCTACAGAATCTTCTAAAGCTTTTAGTTTGCACTCTAAAAGTTTTATTTCATCTCTATATGCTTGTGTTTTAAATGCATAAAATATTGCTTGTATGCTTGGTTGGTGTATAAGCTTTCCGCTTTTATCAAGGTTTAGTTGTATTGCATGATTATGTTCTTTAAGAAAGAGGGCAAATTCATGTAATGTCTCTCTTTTTCTAGCTAGAATTGCAATTTCTTTTTTTGGAATATAAGATTCTACAAGTTGGTTAATTTGAATAAGTGCGTCGTTAAATATTGCCAACTTATTCACATCTTTTTGTTCTTTTTCATCATGATTATATAATCTTACCTGTACTATACCGCTTACATCTTGTGAGTGTTGGCTATAGAGTTGTTGTATATACTCTTCTTTATAGAGATTTGCAAATTTGTCATTTACAAAATCAATAATTGCTTTTTTACTTCGATAGTTATAAGATAGACTTTGTTGTTCTATGGAATCTAGTTGTTTTGTTTTTTCAAATACAGCGATGTTTGCACCACGAAAAGCATATAAACTTTGTTTAGAATCTCCTACGAAAAATAAACTTTTGGAATCTTTTGTCCCACTTCCTGCAAGTATTTCATTAAAAAGCGGTTCAAAGATTCTATATTGCATTATGCTTGTATCTTGGTATTCATCAAAGAGTATATGGCTAATGCAAGAATCTAACCTAAAAAAGAAATAATCACTTTGAAAAACTCCTTCTGTCATTAATGTATCAGTTGCAATAGCAAAAACCTTGTGTGCAACAGACTGGAAGCTTAAGACATTATGTTTTGTTTCTATTTCATGTATAGCTTGCACATATAATTCCATAAGCATGTATAAATGCGATAATAAAACACTTTCAATACACATTATATATAAGATTCCAAGATTTTGAATCTGTTCACATTTTTGTGCAATTTCTTGTTCCATAGCTTCATCTAACTTTAAATCCTGCTTAACATGAGTATGCTTCTTTTCAACAATGAGTTTAAGTTGTAGTATATCCCTTGCATTACTATTTTCTAATTTTTGACATATTGCTTTTGTGCGAGGTTTTACTTCTCCATTTGGTGCAATATTTTGTAGAAAATCGCTTAATTCTTTAGCACTCCCTTCAATTGCTTTTGCAAGATATGTAGGGTTTAGCAGTGCTGTATTTTTTGTAGTTTTTTCAGTTTTATGGTTATAATTGTCTAGTTGTATGTCTATATTTGTAAGATGAGTTTGATTATTATCTATTAAATTATCCTCTTGACTTTGAATATGATAAGAATTACTTGAAAATGCCCCCAAAGCCTCCTTATCTATGTTACACATAGAATCTAGATTATTTGTATTAAAAACCTCATAATCATTAGATAGATTGATTTCTACACACTCATCAATATAAGCATGAATATATGGCGGTAAAGCTGCAAGATTAAGCCTCTTAAATTCCCTTATCTTTTGCGATGTATAACGTGGGTGCATAGCATATATAAAACTTTGTTTTGTTGCAAACTCAATAGATTTATCATAAAGAGTTGCAAGGAGTTGTTTGAGCGTAAGTGTTGTGCCATAATTCACACTCATGTCTATATGAATATTTAAGTCGTTTGTTAGAGAAAGGAGGATTTTGTGTAAATGTGGATTTTTATAAACTTTTTCTAAAAAGCAGTCAAAAATCTCATTATCTAGCCCTTTTTCTTGCATATCAAAATCTCTTCTTATTCCAATAAAGAAAGCGAATTTACGTAGCATTTGGGTGTAAAAAGAGTCGATTGTGCTAATTTTTTTATCAGCTTGTAAAAAATGCTTATAGACTATTGTTGTTTGTGTATGTATATGCTCTCTTGTAATATTGTAATCACATAATGCTTGTATGATGTCATCACGTTGCTTGAGAATCTTAGAATAGTTTTCACCATAAATTTCTTTTGCTTCTTGATTTTTAGAATCTTGTGTAATATAGAGTAAAAAAAGATTTTGTGTGATACGCTCTTTCATTTCATTTGCAGCTTTTTTTGTAAAGGTGAGCGTTAAAATCTCATTGGCTTGCACACCCTGAAAAAGCAAAGCGATATAACGCACACAGAGAGCAAAAGTTTTGCCGCTTCCAGCAGAGGCATTCAAGAAGATATGATTTGTGTTGGATTGCTGCATAAAAACCCTTTTTTGATTTGAATTCTATCAAAAATGCTAATAAAATTCAATTTTATATTAACTTTGGATTGGTTTTTGCTAGAATCTCTTTTATCGCTTTGCATGGATTTTAAGTCATTTTGTTTGATATAGAATCTTTTTAATCTTTTAATTAAGTAGGTATGTAATGAAAAAACTAAGTCTTGTAAGCTGTGCTTTATTTCCATTAATCCTTAATGCAGCAGCACCCAAACCTTATGAGCCAAATACGCAAAGCGTAGTTGATGCATTATGGAATAAGGCTTCACATGAACTCTCTGCTTCTATATTTTATCAACAATCTTTTGGTGATGAGATTACATTTCTTGATGCGACTTTTCTAGGCTACTATTCTACTGCAAGATATAAAGGGTTAAAAGCTGCAGCGGGTATGTTACTTGCTGCACCAATTTTAGATTTTAGTCATGGACATGGCGAAACTTATAACGATGTAAAACAAATATTTCTCCTTAATACAGCTTATGTAGATTATCTAGATCATAAGCTTGGTGTGCATGCAATAGCAGGAAGGTATAAGGCAAATTCAGAATGGAATGCCTATTATTCTCAAGGATTTCAAGTACATTATGATGCATTGCCTTATACAACGTTAGGTGTTCTTGCATCATATGGGAGTGCTATGGTAACAAACGAATATGTAACACCATTTCGCATGGATCTAAGTAGTTTTGGGACATATTTGTTAAGTGCTGATTTTGAGTTGCCAAAGCATATATCTTTGCAACCTTACCTTTATATAACAGGATTTTTTACTACCTTTGGCGTTAAGGCAACAATGGCTTATTACATTACACATGATGTTAAAATGGAAACAAAAATGCATGTAGCAGGCTATAGTAAATATTATCCGCATCTTTTACCTACTAATGTCAATCATAAATTTGAGCTTGCTGCACATGCAGGTAGTCTAAATCAAGAAATGGCAGGGATAGCATGGCTTGAACAAAAGGTAAAATATCTTGATTTGTTGGAAGCAAAAGTAGGGCTTATAGGCACTACTTTAAGCGGTGCAGAGTTGATTGATTATTATGGGCAACTCACGCCGTTTAAATATACTGTTGGTATGTTTTGGGGAGGAGCTATTACCACCTATGGGAGTATAGGGTTTCATTGGGATAATTTACTTGAAGTAAAAGCGAGTGTGCGTGGTAGCTTTCTGCCTACAGGAAGCGTTACAAGCTTTGAGATAAAGGGTGAAGGTGAATTTCCAATATGGCGACAAAGAAATCGTTATGGACAGCTTAAAACTTACATGAAAGGTAGAGTAGGACTAAATCTCACAGGTGTATATAATAACACTCCAGCCATTAACTTCTATGGCGGAAATCAATACACACTTATACGTGGCTATTTTAGAATCTCAATTTAATCTTAATGTCAAAGTTTTATGTCTATTAAACAAGACATTTCTAACAAATCTTTTATACTTTTGCCTGTAAAATTTTATGCTATTATTGTATCCATGGTAGTTGTTTTACTAATATCAAATTTGCTTTAATGTCATACAAAGGAAAAACATGCAGGAAAAAAAGCACATCTTGATTACTGGGGCTAGCTCTGGTTTTGGCTATTATTTGGCTCTCACTTATGCAAAGGAGTGGGATAATATCGCACTTTATCTTTTTGCAAGAAGAAAAGAAAAGCTAGAGCATCTAAAGCAAGAAATCCTCTCGATGCACAAAAATATTTCTGTTCAACTTTTTATTGGGGATGTATGCGATAAGGATTTTATTGATGAGGTAACAAAAGATTTATCCATTGATATTTTGGTCAATAATGCTGGTCTTGCACGTGGTATAGAAAGCGCAGAAAATACGATTTATAGTGATTGGGAAGAGATGATTGCTACAAATATAAAGGCTTTAACTCACATGACCCATTGTATCTTACCTGGAATGGTAAAAAGGGGAAGTGGACATATTATTAATGTTGGTTCTATTGCTGGTAGCTATGCGTATAAAGGAGGGAATGTATATGGGGCTACTAAGGCATTTGTAAAGCAATTTAGCCGCAATTTACGTGCTGATTTATATGATAAAAATATTCGTGTAAGCAATATTGAGCCTGGATTATGTGAGGGGAGTGATTTTTCCATCGTGCGTTTTCATGGTGATACAGAGAAAGCAAGTAATGTATATAAACATACAAAACCACTACATGCAAAAGATGTTGCAGAGATCATATTTTGGGTAAGCACGCAACCACCACATGTTAATATTAATTCAATTGAGATTATGCCTACAACACAGGCAAGTGGTGGTTTAAATGTGCATTATAATGAATAGATTCTAAGTTTGCATATACCTGTGAAGTATATTATCTGTGTTTGTAAAGATAAGTTCATATACTCCATACTCTAAGGATTTTATTGTATTGTGCAGATAAGATATGCAAACAGGATTATTCTTACTATGTGGTTAAGAAGCAAGGGGTATTATAAGAATCCTTTTGTTGTAAGTTTTTTATGTAAAAACTTGTGGAGAGATAAGAAGAGTTTATATTTTAGAGTTTTTGGTTTCTTTCCTGCTTTTAATTGGTGTAATGATGGCTTATAGATTTCATGCAATCCATAGAGTTCATTCATTAATGAAATAAAATCAGCATGTTTTATTGTGAAAAGCATCTCTAAATTATCTCTTTGTAAACAACGTTCATACAGCCTATATGAAAAGAATAGTAATTCCATATGTTGTTTATCAAAATAAAAATACATGTCTTTATGAAATATACAGCCTATAAGCATTTGCTTACTGATATCCAAAGATTGCCAAATGCCTTCTTTATGGATTCTATATATACTATCTACTTGGGGCTTATACATAGCCTTACCTTTATACATATGAATAAGATTGCGGAATGAATCCCCTCGATATGACACCTCATTGCTTTCGTATTGCAGTGTTTGTAATTGCTTAGGTAACCCCCCCCCCCCCTTCATCTTTAAAAATTACATTTCTAAAAATACAACTTGAAGTATGTCCTAAAATTGCCCTCTCATTTAAATAATCATCAAAGGTTGAAATTTTTTCTTCTTTACAGCCAATATATTCTTTCGTTTCGCCATTATCATATAGCATGTGTGTATTTTGAAAATATATTGTAAAGTCCGTGTTTTGTTCTAAAAAATCAAGTGCCTTTTGTATTTTTTCTTCATCTATCCAGTAGTCATCTGGATCAAGTACGCAAAAATACTCAGTCTTTGTGATCTCGTAAGCTCTTACAATATTTTTAAAAAGTTTTTGGTTACAATTTGATTCTAAAATTTTTATTGCTTTTGGATATTTAAGGCTATATTGCCTTACAATATCAAGTGTACCATCATTTGACGCATCATCAGCAATAATGATTTGGTAGCTATATGTAGTCTTTTGCATAAAGATTGAATCTAGTGTTTGTGCGATATAATCTTTTTTATTGAATGTTGGTAGAATGATTGTAAGCATGGTGTGCTCTTGCATAACGTATTCCTAGTTAATTAACATAATATTAAAGACTCTATTCTACATTTTTTTAGCAAATTCTTTTATATTTTATAGAATCTAGTGCATGATTTTAAAGAAGATTGAGAGATTATGGCAATATCTTATTGCTACACTAACTTGTGAGAAGCATAATAACACATTGTTAATATGCTATACTTTTATACACAAATTACGAGGTGATAAAAAGGGAAAGTATGCATGATAGCATTATGTTAAAAGAATATTTACGAACACATGGTGTTGATAACGTAGTCGATTTGGGACCAGAAGAGCTACAAACAGAGTATGAACGTGTTGTGCGTGAAGGTATTTTGTATTATCATAATCTTTTGCAGGAGGAAAACTCAGAGATAGTATTTTTGGAAGCCAAAAAACGAGATGTTATTGATGTTTTAAAAAAGGCACAGACAACAGATGATATCTATGATATTTTATATGAATTCCTACATACTTATATGCCAACAGATCTCATCGCTTTCATGGCAGAGATCAAAATGCCTGTCCCCTACACTCGTTTGCAAAAGATTATAGCAATAGTGCATGCAAGAGTGCAAGATGAAGTGCTCGATAAGATTAAAAGTGATTTAGAATCTTTACCAGCACAAGAGAGAGAAACCCTTATAGCACATTATGAGGGTATGCGTAATGATGTATTGGGATTAGAGAAATTACACAATCGCTATAAAAGCTCTGGGACATTAGAATATTTACGCTTGACTGCTGAAACAAAACTCAATATTATGCAGACTTTTCTAAGCAGAGATTTAGAAACTGAATATAAACCCTTTTATGACAATAGTAAAGAAAAACGCACGCTTATTGCCAAGATCCTAGAAATTAGTGGTATATATACAAAAAATGAGCTATTTGATATGAAAATTGCAGATTTACAAACAACTTATGATGAGATTATGCAGCAAGTCTTACAAAAAGAAAGAGAACAAAAATTAATGAGACGATATATTGAGTTATTTGAAGATTCAGCAGGTATTACTGAGGATGAATTTAAAGGGCATTGTAAAGATATGCAAGAGAGTTTATCTGATGATATTGTAGGTGAAATTATTAGTCATTTTACAACACACAATCATTTTATTGCAAATAAGATTAATAATGTGTTATCTGGAAGAAGTATGAATAAAGCTCCATCAGCTATGGAGAATGAATAATTATATAAAAAGGAAAACTATGAATATTGTAACATTAGCACATGGTAGTGGTGGTATAAATTCAGCTGAATTTGTGCAAAAGATTTTTATGCCTTATTTCACAGATATTATGCCTTATGCAAACGAAGATTCTGGGATATTTTGTAATACAAGTGATATGTCGTATGTAACAAGTACAGATTCATATACTATAAATCCGATTTTTTTTGCTGGTGGAGATATTGGCAAACTTTGTGTATGCGGTAGCAGTAATGATGTGGCGATGATGGGTGGCAAACCACTTTATTTAAATATTGGCTTTATTATTGAAGAAGGTTTTAGTATAGATTTATTGAAAAAAATTGCTGAATCTATTGCCATTGAGTGCAAGAAACTTGATATAAAGATTCTATCCGCAGATACAAAAGTATTGCCAAAAGTTACAAATAACACAGAAGCAAAAGATAAATTAATTTTCATTAATACAACTTGCATTGGCAGCATACAAAAAGATTCTATAAGTGCAAAGAATCTAAGTGAAGATGATTGCATTATTTTAAGTGGTAAAATCGGCAATCATGGTGCACAAATATTTTTAGAACAAAATAATATTGCAATCACAAGTAATATACAAAGTGATTGTGCAAGCCTTTATCCCATGTTAGAACCACTTTTGCAAAGTGATATTCCTATACATTGTATGCGTGATGCCACTCGCGGTGGATTATCAAGCGTTTTAAATGAATGGGCTATAAGTTCACACGCTTGTATTGATATTAATGAGGAAAGCATACAAATAGATTCTGAAGTATATGGTGTGTGCGAGATGTTGGGATTAGAGCCTTATGACTTAGCCAATGAAGGTGTGTGTGTCATTGCTCTACCTAATCAATACGCAGATAAGGCGTTATCTATCTTAAAACAGCATGTGCTTGGAAGCAATGCTGCAATTATTGGCAAGGTAAGCAAGGTTTTTACTCCACAAGAACTCAATAGTAAAGCACATATTAGCGGAAATACCTATTACCAAAAGGTAGTATTGCATACAAAATATGGTAGCAAGAGGTTTTTAGAGTATCCACAAGGCGAATTACTCCCTAGAATTTGCTAAGACATTATTGTGGAAAGCACTTAATTATATGTCTATGCATGTTATACAAGAGTGCAAAAATGGTGAAGCTACACTTTAACTTTTTTTAAATGATCTAGTATGAAAGCTATAAAGCCTATTACTGTTGGTAAGAGAATCCTTGAAAAAAGAATACGAAAAGATTCTATATCTACTTAACATATCATTGAATTTTGTGTCAAATAACATTTGCGTACTTTTGAAAAAGCTTGTTCTCAAAGTCATGTCCCCTACGATATGTGCTAGAATCGCTTCTCTTGCAATATTGAATGTATTGAGTTTATTGGTGCTTCAATAGTTGGGCATATAAGGTCAAATGTTAATGTATTATATTGCGTGTAATTATAACATATGATATTACAGGTATATGAAGAGGAATAAACTCATGAATTGAGGTATTGCCATTTTAACCAGATTAAATCTATACGCTAAAATCTATGAAAAAGTAAAAAAATTATAAAAGTTTGCTAGAATAGAAATTCATTGTAAAAATTATGCATAAGGAATTGGATGCAAAAAAATTTTGGAAAGATTGGTTTTACTTTAGCAGTACTTGGTAGCTCTATTGGTTTGGGGCATATTTGGGGTTTTCCTACCTTTGCAGGTAAGAATGGTGGTGGTGCGTTTGTGTTGCTATTTTTAGGTATTGCGTTATTTGTTGGCGTTGCTATGCTGATTGCAGAAATGCTTGTGGGGCAACAAGGGAGAAAGAATGTCCCAGATAGTTTCAAAGCAATCACAGACAATCCTAAAACTCCATGGCGTTTTATGGGTATTACCCTATTTGCTGGTCCATTTATTTTGACATTTTATTGTGTAATATTGGGATGGGTGTTATATTACCTCGTGTATGTTAGTTTGAATTTGCCCACAGATATTTCACAAAGTAAGTTAATTTTTGACGAATTACAATCGCACACTGGGCAGATTGGTTTTCAGATTCTATTTCTTGCCATCATCTTAATGATTACTGCATATAGTATTATATATGGGATCAAGAGCATTGAGAGATTAAATTACTTGTTAATGCCTATGCTTTTTGTTATTTTCTTTGGACTGCTTTTTTATGCTATGACACTACCTGGCTTTGGGGAGAGTGTGGAGTTTATGTTTAATCCAGATTTTTCAAAAATCACTTCGAGTGTCTTTGTTGAAGCTATGGGGCAAGTCTTTTTTTCTTTATCGCTTGGTGCTGGTACAATAATCACCTACTCATCACATATAAATAAAAACCAAAATCTTGTTACAAGTGCATCATGGATTGTGATTCCAGGGATTATCATTTCTATTGTGGCTGGACTTATGATATTTACTTTTGTATTTACATATGGAAGTAGAGCTGATGCGGATAATGGTCCAGGACTGATATTTATTGTATTGCCTGTTATGTTTGGGCATCTTGGATCTCTTGGTGGGGTTTTGTGTGCGTTGTTTATGGTTGGGCTATTATTTGCTGGGCTATCTTCTACTGTGTCTTTGCTTGAACCTTGTGTAAAATATCTTGTCGATAAGACAAAATATGATCGCGCAACTCTTACTTATATGGTGAGTTTTGGTATATTTCTTGTCGGACTCATCGTTATTTTATCAATGAATACAAATTATAAGCAGTATTTTCACTATTTCAATAAGGATCTTTTTAACTGGATTGTATGGATAAGCATGAATATATTGCTAACTTGGGGAGGTTTCTTTAGCTCTTTATTTATTGGATATTTTGTCCCAAAAGAAAAGTTACGCTCATGGATGAGTGGCTACATTAAAAGTGATTTTGCTTTTTATTTTTGGCTTTATAGTTTACGTATTTTGGCACCTTTAATGGTTGTTGTGATTTTTATCAAACGTATTCAAGAGTTTGGTGCACAATAAATTTATATAAAAGTTTAAGTATAGAGGGACATATATGGAAATAAAAGATTTTATTACTCGTGATGAAAGTGCAATGTATTATCTGTGTGGCTATAGTGCAGACAATGCAATTCTTATGCGTTTTGGGAGTGAATTTAAGTTTATAACTGATGCGCGTTATAGCACAGAGGCACATGAGTTGTGCAAGAAAAACATCGCATTGGATATTATTGAATCTAATGATCTTTTGGCAGAAGCAAAAAAGCAAATCGCACAGCATAATATCAAGAGTCTCTGCTTTGATCCTATGCGTATGTGTGTGGAGGAATATCATATCTTAAAAGATATTGTGTCATTAATACCTACACCAAATTTTACACAAATAATGCGTATGCAAAAGACAGACGACGAAATTAATATTTTACAACAAGCACAACTTTTAAATCTACAAGCCATACATACATTTGGGCAATACGTATCAGATCAAGGAAAGGGAAAAAGTGAAAAATATTTATGGTATAAAATAGCAGATACGCTTAGTAATTGTGGTCAATATCCGCTAAGTTTTGATCCTATTGTAGGTATTGAGGGTAATGCGGCAAAGCCACATGCGTTACCAAGTGATACGACTTTTTTACAAAACGGAGATACGCTTTTGCTTGATTGTGGATTGAAATATAAAAGATATTGTGCTGATTGCACTCGTACGGCACTTTTTTTTAACAATTCCATTATGTTTGAAAAAGAGCAAGATTTCACAATATTAGACACAACAGCAAGTAAACAAGCACTAAGTGCATATGAAAAGCAAAAGATTTATGATCTTGTTAAAAAGGCACAAATGACTACAATTGAGAATCTTCGTGCTGGGATGAGCGGTAAAGAGATAGATTCTATTGCAAGAAATATCATTGAAGCTGGTGGATATGGTAAATATTTTACACATAGCACAGGACATGGTATAGGGCTAGATATTCATGAAATGCCATTTATCTCTCGCCGATCAGAAACAATTATTGAAGATGGTATGGTGTTTTCTATTGAACCTGGGATCTATATCCCACAAACCTTTGGTGTACGCATTGAGGATTTGGTTGTAGTAAAGCAGGGCAAAGCCATCGTGCTTAATTAACTAAGTTATTTTGCATCAATTTATAGATTCTATGTGGAGAATATAGGCTAATCAGTCGCGATTAAAATGACAAATTGCATTATTTAGGGGTTGTTTTAGGTTAGTTGGAGAGTTGTATTGCTTAAGGTATCAAAGCCTTTAAATATGTATGCAACATTGAAGTTTAAAGAATTGATACGCGTTGTGAAATAATAGAGTAAGGGAGTTTGATATAGTCCTTACATAAAAAATATCTTAAGGATTCTGCAAATAAAAAAGCCTTAAAACATATTTGATTGAATGTTTTTTGTGCATAGTTTATAGAAATAACATAGTAAGCAAATCTTACATACTCACTATGCATAACACCTTAAAGGAATTCACAAAAAGTAAAAGCCTTTAAAACATACTTTACTAAATGTTTTTTGTGTATAGTTTGTAAAAGGTATCAAAGAAACCTAAAATACATCACAAGCTAAAAACCTTGCAAATGTGGGTTAATTTAGTGCGTGTTGTTTTGGTTATGTAATAGATAATAATAAAACATTGAAGTACAATAAACTAAACCTTACAAATATTGCTTAAAATGGTGTGGTGGGTATAGTAATGTAGAGTCTTTGTGTAATTTCCAAGAAGTATTAAAAGGATCTTTAATGCTCTTGCAAGCTAAAGCTTATAGTATGCATATAGCCTTAATCATGCGTATGGGTATTGTGCAATGTGAGGAATGATAACAACTTAATCCACATAAAAGAAGTGATAGTCATATGACAAGGAGATGAATATTTGTATAAAACATCTTAACATTGTTTGTCAAATATTCTTAAATACTCTAGTTTAATGCAACTATCTTCTTCGTATAGTAAATTATGGTGTTTCGCGATTAGAGCCGCTTCGCTATTGTGTAATCCAAGTTGTACCCACACACAAAGGTTATTTATATTAAAAGGTCTTAGGATTTCTGCTGCTTCAGTGCTTTTATTAGGTTGTGTGGGATTTGGGGTAGAAGTGATAAAACCTAGTTTTTTTTCTATTTCTTTATGATTTACTGGAGAGTTTTGGCTTGGTAATGTGTCAGTTATATTTAATATGCTTTGATTAGTTAAATTTTGCTTAGAATCTAATTTTCCTAACATACAAATTTCATTTACAATCGATGGTAATGCTTCGCTTTTTCTAAAAATATCGATAATATCACATTGCATATTGTTTGCACACATATCTTTAAATGCTTCTTTGAGTGATGTGTATGCCTTTTTACCTAGAATCTCACCGCCTTTTGGATAAATGGGGATTATATTGTAACCTTTTTCTAGGAGAAAAGAGGCAACATGATAACTCGCCTTATCTATATTTGGGCTCAAACCCACCATAACTATAGTCTTGGCATTTTGCAATATCTCTCTCTTTTTATTATCGCTTAGATGCACTGCTTTACTATTGTTTATCATGTTGCCCCTTTTTTTATTTTAGATATTATCAACATATAACTTTTCTTTAATAATATGCAAACAAAATGTCATATAAAACATGAAGCACATCAAATACACGCAAGGGAAATGTTTCTAATCCCTTGTGTATTATTCTTTTATCTTGGTTTAGATTCTATGTGGGTAGATTTATTGTGGATGAAGCTCTAAGTTAATGGTAATATCTACACTTTCACCCATTGTGGCACCTGGAGTATCTTTACCAATGTTGAAATCTTTTCGATTAATTGTAGCTTGCAACATAAGTCCAAAAATCTCTTTTTTAAGCATAGGGTGCTGCACTGGCCCTTTTAGATCGCCTAGAAAGACCACTTTCTTTGTTACACCTCTAAGCGTCAAGTCTGCCTCAACGCGAATACCACTTTTAGTTTTTGTAATTTTTGTTGCTTTGAGTGTCCCTTTTGGATATGCTCCAGCGTCAAAGTAAGCATCACCTAGCAAATGACCATCTCTTTCCTCATCTCTTGTGTTGATAGAAGTAATGTCAATCTCCCCATCAAGTTTTGTTAGAGTCTTTGTTTTTGGGTCAATATCTACATTTCCGCTAAATTTTGCAAAATTCCCATTTACATTTGCAACAATCATGTGCCCAATCTTAAAATTAATAGCCGAGTGGCTCATATCAATTTTATATGGTGCGGCTTGTAAACCAACAATTGCTAACGAACTTGCCATAATAGCACTAAGCATAACTTTTTTCATTATTAATCCTTCCAATATTTACTTAGTCATTAAGACTAGGAATGATTATATTCCCATAAGGTAAATAAATAAAGAAACAATATTATTGCGTTCATGGATTCTAAGAATCGTTACAAATAGGGTAAACAATATTATTAAAAAGTAGCACCAATTTGTGCAAAAAACGCAGCACCCGGTGCTCTATAATAACTAAAATATTTTTGATTAAAAATATTTGTTGCGTTAAATGCGATCTCATAATGTTTTAAGAATCTATAACCAATCCTTACATCACCTAAGACATAACCATCAGTTGCACTATATACACCTCCTATTGTATCTTTATTGTCCGCTCTACTAAAAGGTTTGCTCATCATTTCAATGCCAAAACTTCCAAAAAATACAGAATCATCATAAGCAATCTGTACATAACCTAAATGTTCTGGTATACCTGTGAGTTTTTTACCCTCTATACTTTTATCAGCGGGATTCTTTAACATGTTTGAATTTGTAAAAGTGTAAGTAAAAAGTAGTGAGAGGTTATAAGGTAGGTTTTGCTTATAGGATAGCTCTAAGCCGTTAATTAAGGCTAATCCTCCATTTTTCAAGTAATTTGTATTATTTTCCAAATGAGAGTAAATAACATCGCTCATAAATGTATTAAAATAGTATGCTTTTATGAGACCATGGTATTGTGAAAAATTTAACTTTTGTTCAAAACCTATATCAAAGCTTGTCGCACTCTCTGGCTTTAGATCTGGATTCCCAATAGTTGTAATGCCGTTGTTTGTTTTATATGTGCTAAACATTTGACTAAGTGTTGGTGCACGAAAACCCTGTCCAACCGATGCTTTCAATGTGCTTGTATTGGTGATATAATAATTTAGCGTTGCTTTTGGGGAGACTTGATGCTTGGAGTTATTTTGTGCTTGAGAGTTACTTTTATAATAATCATATCCTAGCCAATAATCATATCTTAAGCCAAGTGTTGTACTTAGATATTTATTCCACTCACTTCTAAGCTCAATAAAAACCCCACTCATAAGACTTTTTCCGCCTTTTCTCTCTCTTGTATTCACGTAGTTACTGCCACTGCTAGAATAGTTTGTCCAATTATTGAGGTTAAAAACAGATTCATCCATATTTAGCTGTCTTGCTTGAAACCCTACTAATAGATTTTGCCCTACATCAAAGATAGGAATGTTTGTAAAAATATCTAGGTTGTTTGTTTGAAATCTATCTTTAGTTTGTGAGCCTGCACCACCTGTGAGTGTAGTATTTGCACTATTTTCAGCATGAGCCCCGCCATCTGGATTGTTAAAGTCTCTCCAGCCATCAATGCGCGAATATCTTGCACTCAATAATATATCATTATTAAAGTAATGCTTGTAACCTATGTAAAAAATATTTTGAGCAAATCTCTCTTGTCCGATACCGCGTCCAGCATACATAGGCATAGGACGATTTCCATTAGCACCACCACTACAACTATTGCCAGTGCATTGATTTGTATTATCTCCCCAGTAGGGATTACCATCTTTATATAAAAAGGTTGTGTGATCTTTGTGCGTATAACTATAATAATTAAACATGATTCCAGAATCTAGTGTGATGGAATCCGTAAGATCATATTGTGCTTTGAGCTTTAAATCATGTGTTTGATATTTTTGTTTCCCCATATCACCCACAATTACAATATCTGTGCCTTGTGGATTTTTGCTTGGTATCCCCCCTGTAACACCATTATTCAAGATAGTATCACCTTGATATACCCATGCACTATCTGCAGCATAACCATCTGTGGTGGTGAACCCATAGCTTGCTTTGAGCTTTAGTTTTTTATTAAAAAAAGTGTTACCAACAGAGAGATAACCACGCACAAGATTCTCTTGTGCAGTATTTGCTACAAATGGATTGCCATATCCTATATTTGCATTTAATTCAAACTTGTCAGGCATAGCGGTAACAAAGTTTATTGCTCCACTTAATGCTCCACTGCCATAGAGGTTTGAGAATGGACCGCGTATCACCTCAACTTGCTCTAGATCGTCAGCATTCATGGCTGTTATCATTTTTGTATTATTATCCATATCATTTAATATTACACCATCAAGCATAATTGTGGCACCACTACTTATCCCCCTAATTGTAACACTATCAAACGTGTCCATGCCACGACTCTTACTTTGACGTAATCCTTCAATACCACGCAATGTATCACTAACTTTACTATTTGGGCGTACTTGAATTTCATTTTTTCCTATTACACTAACATTACCTGGAGCTTCATCAATTGTTGTTGGCACTCTGGTTGCAGTTACTGTTGCTGCTTTTGCTTGATAACTCTTTGCAGGAGAATCTTTTAAGGTTGTGCTATTAATATTATCTGCGAACAATATATCTGTAAAGAGTAGGGTATGCATAAGAAGTAGGCTAGAATAGCGTGATTTTTTGCCAAAGTTTGTAGATATACATGTTTTGGCCAACTTGAGTTTAGCCAAATGCAATCTGGCTAAACGCTGGGAGGAAACTATATTTTGGTTGTGTTTTATTGTCTGATTGTGACAACTAACTTGCACACAACAAAGTTTTACTTTCTTGCAATGAGAGAACATATTGCCTTACCTTTTTGTATTAAAGTGTATAAAATTAGTGTTATTATAATATTATTTTATTAATATTAGTATTATTATGTTTAGTAAGAGATGTATTGTCTTGCCATGTTGCAGTAACTTTTAAAATAGTTATTAGAGCCCAAAAATGGAGAATTAGTTAAGTATACTGCATGATACGGTCATTTTGTCCAATTCCAAATACACACTACTATGACCCATGAAGATATTTATTGGGTTTTTAAATGTTTAAGCTATTTTTTATAATTTTTATGTATAATTACAAACCCAAATGTGCTCGTAGCTCAGCTGAATAGAGCAACAGGTTGCGGTCCTGTAGGTCGGGGGTTTGAATCCCTCCGAGCACACCACTCCTTTAAATAAGATTTAACTAAGCTATCATATTTTTATTGCTAATGCTTTTATGATATTAAAATGTAGCTATGGTGTTAAATTTTAAGAAGTTGTATTGTTTGATGGGATAATATGCGTTTATATAATTTTTAACCATAATCGCGAGGCTTTGTTTACGTGTTGGTTGAATAAAGTTGAGGTTATAGTTTATGTTTAAACATTTTTGTTTGTAATCTTTGCCATTTGCTAAAATGGTAGCGTAGCTCAGTTGGTAGAGCACTACCTTGACATGGTAGGGGTCGCTGGTTCGAGTCCAGTCGCAACCACCACTTCAGACTAGAATACGTTGTTGTATTTGGTTAAGATTTTTTACCTCTATACATTTAATCTTTTATGTATGCCGTTAACCCATATTGATGTAGCTAACTACTTGATTCGAAATTATAAAGTAATTTTCCTAAAAACAATGCAAATAGTCCTTGTATCAGGGTTTGGTTGCCTTTTTATTGTGCATTTATAAAGTATGGACATATAATAAAAATTATAAAAATCTTAATAGATTGTGTGAATCTTATTCACAAATTCTCCTAGAATCCATAGTTTGATATTTTAATATTTAGCATTTTGTAAGAATGATAGAATACATAAGTTTGCATATTCTTTATATAAAAGCCCTTAAAAGATTATGTAAAGATACAAGCTTTTCAAATGTGCCTTTTACATATAATTTCAAAAGCAACAAAACATACTTCAAACAATACCGCAGGCTAAATTTATGTTGAATATGGTTTAAGTGGCGCATGTGAAATGTATTTGCGACATATTGAGTCATTACATCAAAATAATTTTTTGTTTTAATCGAAGGTTGTGGGGAGGGGGTTACTGGACTATTAATATGTGATATATTTCTACAAATTAATTTGACCTAGGCAATATCTGTTGGGAGAGGCTATCTAAAATGAATATAGCAATATCAGTCAATTTTACTAAAAATTTACATTCTTTATTTTTCAATTTTACAAGCCATACCTATACTTTCGCCA
Organism: Helicobacter trogontum; assembly: GCF_000765905.2. Classification (GTDB taxonomy): domain Bacteria; phylum Campylobacterota; class Campylobacteria; order Campylobacterales; family Helicobacteraceae; genus Helicobacter_A; species Helicobacter_A trogontum. Next base: position 22,609 of record NZ_JRPL02000020.1, read on the forward strand.
TATTTTATTTGAAAGGATGATTTATGATGAAAAAGTGTATATTGGGGCTTGTGGCGGGTTTAACTCTTGGTGCAAATATCGCTGTAGCAGCAGAAAATATTTATCCTATTTCAAGAGAGATGGGATCTGGTACTCGTGGTGCTTTCACCGAAATATTTGGAATTCAAAAAGAACTAAAGGGTAAAAAAATAGATGCTACTACAAAAAAGGCAGAGGTTACAAACTCAACAGGCGTGATGATGACAACAGTGGCAAATTCTAAAAATGCTATTGGTTATATATCGCTTGGATCACTAAATGATACTGTAAAGGCGATAAGTGTTGATGGTGTAATGCCAAGCGTTGAAAACATTAACAATAAGAGTTATAAGATCTCTCGCCCATTTAACGTTGTGATTAAAAAAAGCACTCCGCTTATTGAAGATTTCTTGGCATATAGCATTAACGCAAAGGAAATCATTGAAAAATCTGGATACATTGCAACAAAAACTCAAAAATTTGTCAGCAAGAAACCAAAAGGTAAGCTCGTAATAGCTGGCTCAAGCTCTATTACACCGCTCATGGAAAAACTTGTAGAATCTTATAAAAATGTTAATCCAAATGTAGTGATTGAGATTCAGCAATCAGATTCTACAACAGGTGTTAATGTTGTGGTAGAGGGTATAGCAGATATAGGTATGGTATCCCGTGAGGTTAAAGAAGCGGAGTTAAAAAGAGGTGTTAGTGTGCGTGTATTAGCAATTGATGGTTTGGCTATTATCGTAAATAAAGCAAATCCTGTTACAAACATTACAAAAGATAGCGTGTATAAGATTTTTACTGGTGAGATGACAACCTGGGATCAAGTGAAGTAGTTTTATAGTTTCTATAGTTTTGATATAAGATTTATTCTATAGTTTAAGAATCTAGATTTCTTTTACAACTGATGTAGCTAGATGAGTGAAATTTAGATTCTAGGCGAGATCTTTAGTAGTTTGTATGTTTGTTTAAGATAGTAAGACTAGATTCTAACTTATTGATTCTATAAAGTTAGAAATATCTTTGTAAACAGAAGGTTTCTTAGGATAAAACTTATTGCAATAAAGATTTATTTTAAGAAACTAGAAAGTAAGATTAGTATTTTGGTATAAAGATTCTAAGGGAAGTAAATGTTTAAAGAGAGGTTTTTTCATACTTTATTTGCACTTTGTGCTATGGGGTCTATTTTTGCAGTTTGTGCAATTTGCTTTTTCCTGTTTGTGAATGCAATTCCTACGATGAAACAAATTGGTGTGATGGACTTTATATTTGGCGTAGATTGGTATCCAGAACAAGAATTTTTTGGAATCTTTCCTATGATTGTGGGGAGTTTATGTGTAACTGCTCTTGCCATTCTTTTTGGTGTTCCAATTGGTATTTTTAGTGCTGTCTATTTATCACAATTTTGTCCGAAAAGCTCAAAAAAATATTTGATTATGGCGGTAGAGTTGCTCGGAGCTATCCCATCAGTTGTGTATGGATTCTTTGGACTAGTTATTATTGTGCCATTACTTGCTAGTACTTTCCATGGCATACCAGGAAAAAGTGTGTTGGCTGCATCATTTATTCTTAGTATTATGATACTGCCTACTATTATACTTGTATCAAAAGCAGCAATAGATTCTGTGCCGACAAGTTATTATGAAGGAGCATTAGCTCTTGGTGCTAGTAGTGAAAGAAGTGTGTTTTTTGCAGTTTTACCTGCAGCTAAATCTGGTATTTTAGCATCAGTTATACTTGGTGTTGGCAGGGCTATTGGTGAGGCTATGGCAGTTATTATGGTTGCTGGGAATCAGGTGCAGCTTCCAAGCAGTGTGCTTGATGGAGTAAGAACCCTAACGACTAATATTGTGCTTGAGATGAGCTATGCAGAAGGTTTGCATAGAGAAGTGCTCATTGCAAATGCGGTTGTACTATTTGTATTTATCCTCCTGATTAATGTGTGTTTTAATCTTATTAAGAAGGAGAATAATTAACATATTGCTTTCTTGTATATCTTAATCTTGCCTTATCTTGCTTTGTTGGTTATTGTATTCTATACATTGTATCAACTGCTACATATGAATGTATTGTGAATGATGATTTTCATTAAGTCTATAGGGCTTTAATAGATTTTTCACTTTTGTTATATCTGATATATCCTCTAAAGGCTTTTTTTCAGGGTAGGGTGGATATTGCTTTGAGATTTTAAAGTATACACATATCTTCGATGTTAAAAATAAGTCAGTATAGTTGGTCATATCATCTTTTTAACAATGCTTGCATCTTTGAATTATAAAAATGGTGAAAAAAAAGGGGGGGGGGGATTGTATTATCTCAAAAAACTTTTGTTACATAGTTTATGATTCCTAAGTAGGTTGTTATAATTAAAATCGCTTACTAATATATCTTTTTTGCTAAAAATAAAATGCACTTTATAAAAGCATGTTTTAATCAAAAGCACTACACACAAAAGCAATTTAATGCTATAATGCTAACGCCTTTATGGCAAAGCTTTTTAAATCCTTTGAAAGCTTTTTTGTTGCCTTTCTGGATTCCCCCCCCCCCCTTTTTTTTACTAGCATTACTAGAATTCAGAGGGTAACAAGCAACATTTCTTTTATTACTGCACATTTGCAAAATCCAAAAAACACCTTTTAGCATTGACAGACATACCCTAAAGGCTAAAAGGTGCTTAATGTATTAAGCCTTAACATACACATATCACAACAATAACAATCATATGCAACACATGCAACATTTAAGCTTAAGCATTTGATACAAATAAAAATAACATAGTAAGCAAATCCTACATACTCACTACACAGAAACACTTAAAGGAATCCATAAAAGCCAGAAGCCCTTAAAACATGCTTTACTAAAAATATTTTTGTGTATAGTTTTGTGTATAGTTTGTAAGAGGTATCAAAGAAACCTAAATCACATCACAAGCTAAAAACCTTGTAAATGTGGATTAATTTGGTGCGTGTTTTTTTGGTAAGATTAAAGTTTAAATGCTGTATATTCACTATTATAAGAAAATAATATGAGTTCTATTTGAATAATTACTTGTTCATACTTATCCAAAATAACAATATATTTAGATACCAAGCTATACAAATAAAGATAAGATAAAGATTTAAAATCATCTAAATTATATTCTACAGGCATCTTTAAGTATTTTCATCAACACAAGAATAAGTCTTAAGCCTATCCAAACACGCTTGGTAAGGAAAAAATATTAAAAATTTAATTCAAAATTACCCATATGACTTAGAAAAACAATATACTTGATGATATGATGGATTTTTACCCTCTAATGTTTGATCATTTTTTTAATTTCATCTAAATATGAAAACAAGTGGCACATAAGAACTCAAGATTTCAAACAAACATATTAGTTAGGACAAAAAACAAATATTTTTCATAGTATATCAAATAAAAAGTTTATTGTTTGAGATTATAAGATAAAAAGTATCTTCACTCATTGCAGTTTTTGAAAGACATGATTTTATAGCTTTTGCTAAAAGCATTTCATGTAACCAATCTGTATATGCTGAGTATTTACCATTTTTTACACTATCATTTTTTTGCATGATTTTAAGCAATGTCCCCTTGCTTACAAATTTTACTTCAGAATCACCACTTTTTAAATCCTTAATCCCAACCACAATCCCTTTTAAGTGTTCTTTAACCCAAGCAGAGTCATGTTCTTGCCTTAACTCAAAATTAGGCGTTAATTTCATATATTCATCAACACCATCAACACTATATACAAAATCATCACAATCAAATACGCTATGAGCTTTTACGCTTAATTTACTTCTTTTAGCAAGTTCTAGCCAACCTTTATAACCTATATCAATTCTTGCTTCAGTTATATAATCATTGCCTATTTTTACTTTGCGTGGCACAATGTAGGCTTTACCTAGATTCTTATTCAAGCTTAGTTTTAACCCCGCAATATCAAGACTAGCTTTTACTATGCTTTGCATACTACAAGCAGATAAATTAGAATCTAATGCAATGTTTAATAAACTTGCTTTAAATTTATCCTTACTTGCTTCATTACCGCATAAAGCACATAAACGCTCTTGTATCTCTTTATTCTCAAGTAATGCTAATGCTTCATTCTTTCTTTGAATAGTTGTGATATTACTCATTGTTTAGCTCCTTTCCATTTTTAAACTTATAACTTTACTGCATGCAGTTCTAATTCATCGTATCTTTCATACAAGTATGGGTGACTAAAAACTCCAAATTTCTCATTAAATACATATATTTGCATTTTACCTTTTGAATTCAACAATAATGAATGTTTTTTGCCTTTAAGCATAAATTCATCATTCAGTTTTAATTCTTTACCATTTTTATCTTTAAAAACTTTACTTGGTTCAACGCCATTACATATTTTTATTTTACTCATTATTTAATTCCTTTCCATTTTCGTTCTTCTTCTGTAAGTTCTAATTTGTCATCTAATTTGTCTATAAGAGATAAGCATTGATGTCTAAAAGATAAGATAAAAAATGCTTCTTTATCTATTAACGTTTCAAGGTCTATTTCATCAAACATTTCTTCTAGTTGCATCATGCCTGTACCAACTTCAAGTAATTTACGAGCCATCTTAACACCATTTTTCATTTATAACCCTTTTTTAGAATTTCAAACATTTATGTTTGATGTTGTAATTGCAAGATTTGCTTAGACCCCTTTTAAATCAAAATAACATCTGTAATCTTTATAGCAAAGATTATTAAAATCATCCTGTATCAAAAATACTAAAATCTATTTTACCTATTCAACAGAACCATCTTTATAACGAGCAACAACGCTAGATTCTACTTTTAGCTCTCTGTTTTGATTATCTAAAACATAATCAAATCTTATGCGTTGCTGCTTTATAACAGACCAAGAACCGCTACTAAAGATATAAGGATTAGCACATATTTAAATGTGTGTTTATCTGGTATAACTCTTTGTATACTCTACATTTTATACTACACTAACTAATTTAAGCCACATTTACAAAGTTTGTAATTTAAAGATATTCTATTTAATGTTGTTTGATGCTTTTTACAACGTATGCGAAAAAAACATTGTATAAATACGTTTTAGAGTTTTTACCTTTATGGAATCCTTTGGGTGTTTATGATGAGAAAGAATATAAACAAGTTGTTTCAAATAAGCTTTTAAGTATTTATATTGTTGTTAGAAATATAAAGTAAATTCTAAAATAATTCTTCAGATGTTTTTATATAAAGCATGCATAAAATTATATTATTTTATATTTGTGTCGAGCGTCTAAGCTTCAAAGCTGCATATGTCGTCCTTGTTATTGCGATGTGTGTCTTTAACAGCTTGATACAAAAAAAATGACTTAAATGTTTTTATTTGTTAGGGTTTAAGAGTATAAGCAAGAATGAGACTGTGAATGCTAAGATAATAAACAAAAATATAAGTGTTATTTGTTTGAAGAAATTTGCTATCCTCCCTTTCAAGAATAATTGCCTTGTAGATATACATGATTGTTGCAATTTGAGCCAGTCTTATATTGCTATATTGTTTATTATTAATGAAGTTTGTCACCACATATACAATGAGGTGACACAAACACTCTCTACACCACATTCTACTCATAATAGTAATGTGGTGATCTGTCGTGCAATCTGTTTGCTCGGAATATTCCATCTTGTCTTTTTATTTTATTTTCTGTCAATTCTAAATATTACTACGCTTAGCACGTATAGTGCCCAAAAACTTGCCTATGCAATGCATTTTTAAGTAAATCAATATAATAATATCAAACTTTTAAAATATACCTGCAAGTTGAAGTCCTGTAAATGCGGCTTTAATATAATATATATAATTTGCAATTTTTATACCTCCTTTTTCAATATTGCCATGTGTAATTTTGTAAAGCACTAGATGGATTATACTGGATTATACAGGAAATAGTAGCAACTTAACAAGGTATCAAATGAAAATGCAAATAGGATTATAAAATGTTTAAAACTATATGAATTTCTATTTTCTGTATTACATATAAAGGCTCTTGCCTTATTGACATTATCGACTGCTTGAATGAATTGAAGCTTGTTATTTTATTGTTTCTTATGCCTGTGTATTTTATAATAAATGCAATACTTTCAAGGAATTGATGAATTGATTATAATCGTAGGATACATAGCAATTTTAGTGTTATGTGCAAATCACTTATAGATTGTAAGCATGTCGCAAGGAGCTTTTATGAGTAATTTAAATATCTTTAAAATCGGTGTAGGACCATCATCATCGCATACGTTGGGTCCATTGATAGCAGGGAATCTTTTCTGTAAGCAAATAGATTCTATACTACAAAAAATAGAACGTATTGAGATAACTCTTTATGGTTCTCTATCGCTCACAGGTAAAGGGCATTTGACTGATAAAGCTGTGATTTGGGGGTTAAATAATGTCGAGCCGCGTTTTTTGGATGCAAACCTACAGATGGAAATAAACAAGAAAGCATTTGATAAAAATATACTAAATCTTTGTGGTAAGAGAGAAATTCCATTTTACTACCAAAAAGACATAATCTTTTCTGATATCTTTTTGGATTTACATGAAAATGGTATGTGCATCAAAGCTTTTGATGCTAACAACAATAAGCTTACAAGTCAAACTTATTATTCTATTGGTGGTGGTTTTGTAAAGACTGAAGAGGAACTAAAACAAGATGATGTAGAAATAGATTCCAACAATACTCTTATAATAAGCATTGAGAATGCAACAAAAGCATTATATCTGTGCGATGAAAAACAAATCAATTTAGCACAACTTTCGCTCATGTATGAATTACAGTTTCACACAGAAGAGTATATAAAAGCATATTGTCTTGAGATTTGGCAGGTTATGCAAGAGGTATATCAAAATGGTATCAATCCCGCCCAAGAGTATCTACCTGGAAAATTACAATTACATCGCCGTGCAAAAGGATTGCATAAAAGAGTGAAAGCCACAACAGATCCTATGGGAATAATTGATTTTATCTCTTTGTATGCAATAGCTATCGCTGAAGAAAATGGTAGTGGAGCAAGGGTTGTAACTGCTCCGACCAATGGAGCATGTGCAGTGATACCCGCTGTTATGTTGTATCTTAAGAATCATACAATAGGTTTTGGTGATGATGAGGTAATAAATTTCTTGCTGACTGCGATGCTTATTGGTTCGTTTTATAAGAAGAATGCAAGTATAAGCGGTGCAGAGGCAGGTTGTCAAGCAGAGATAGGATCGGCAAGCTCTATGGCAGCAGCAGCAATGGCGAGTGTACTTGGTGCAGAAGCAAGGGTTGCATGTAATGCTGCAGAAATGGCAATGGAGCATCATTTGGGTCTTACTTGTGATCCTGTTGGTGGGCTTGTGCAGATTCCATGTATTGAGAGAAATGCGTTTGGTGCAATCAAGGCGATTTCGGCAGCTCGCATGGCAATGACAAGAAAAAGCATACCAGTTGTAAGTCTTGATGAAGTTATCAAAACAATGTATCAAACAGGCAAAGATATGAATGCAAAGTATAGAGAGACTTCACTTGGTGGTTTGGCAAAAACTCTCTCAAGTGTGTGTTAGTAAATCTGTTTATTACATATTTAGCCAACATATTTGGGTTTCTAGACATGTGTGTGCTGTAATCTCTTGCTGTAGTTATGAAAACCATGCAATCAGCCATACATAATTTATGTGGATATTAGAAATACTTTTATGTCTCATAAAGTAAGAAATGTGATGAGAATACAAGAGATTATTTATATTTTAACTCGTTAGGATTTGTTTAAAACAATAAATTTTATATAGAGATTGGGTTTATAATTTTGGTCTCTACAAGAATTGTAATAGCACACAGTATTTTTTATATGGAGAAATTGGTTGTAGTTTGCATGAATATGCCATTTTTATTTTTAGCATAAGAGATAAATAGTTATGAAAACAAGAAGAATGCTATTTTATATGCAATTCTTATTTTACTTTAAAGCTTGCTATTGACTAGATAAAACCTTACTTATTTGCCCTTATAGAAAATTTAATGGAGAGAAAATAACTATGCGAGTCTCGCATGGAGATATAAAGGGATTAAATGAATGAGGATTTTAAAACCTATAGATTCTTGATTATCGCATATGGATAATAAAACACTGCTCTAACCTTGTAAGCTTGCTGCATAAATTTTCTCTTTTCTAAAGTAAAAATCTATCAAAGATCTTTAAGCATTGTAGTGTAAATATATGCAAGTATAAGTTAATATTTTCTTGCAATAAATATTTGAAAACTTCATTTTTCTAGCTCTATATCATAGTAATATTGCAATAATATTTTGTGATAGCCAATAATTTAATCAAGAAATGCTTGATATTGTCAATTTTCTCCCACTCCTCTTACTTTCTCTTTTAGCTAGTCTTGTTGTGAAAAAACTAAATTGATGTTAACATCCTTATTCTAAACATATTTGAGAATCTGTTCTAGGCAGACTTACTTATATTTGTTTTTAAAATACAACTTTATAGCATACTTGATACAACCGAGTAGAAGTGATATTTTGTTTTTATTTATCAATAAATATTAATCCATCATACATCTTGTCACAAAACATTCTATGTGCCTTTCAAAAATGATTATCCTTTTTTCATTTTTAAAGCTTACTTGTATGCAATCCTATCAAGTCATCAACCATTAATATTAACACGCCAATCAAGCTATGTAATATCGCAAATTTAATATTTTCGCTTTTATTAGCTTTGCAAATGCATTACTCTGCGTATTCATACTCTTTTAACCCAATAAAGATAGCATTTAAGCCATCTCTTGTGTGATAGATCAAGTGTTTTACATAGCTGCATTAAAATGCAGGGACAACCTCACCTTTATAAGTATCCTCGATAAATTTCTTTACTTCAGGACTTTGCAATGCTTTTTTCAATTCTATGATATCTGGCTTATTTTCATCACCTGCACGTACTACAAGGATATTAGCATAAGGTGAACGAGCATCTTCAACCGCAATTGTATCCTTATTAGATAAGCCATTTTGCATCGCAAAATTGCCATTAATTACTGCAAAAGCTACATCATCAAGCATTTTAGGTAGTAAGGCTGCATCCGCAGTCATAATTTTCAATTTCTTTGGATTTTTTTTGATATCTCGCAATGTTGCTGTCAGATTCTTAGGATCTTTAAGTGTAATAACGCCATTATTATGCAAAAGTATCAGTGCTCTTGCTCCATTTGTAGGATCAGATGGGATGGCAATCTTTGCACCACTTTGTAGTTCATCAAGTTTTTTGAGCTTTTTTGAATATATACCAAGTGGTTCCACATGCACTTGTGCAACACTTACTAGATTGAGATTTTTATCTTTGTTGATCTTTTGAAGATAGGGTAAATGTTGCATAAAATTTGCATCTAAAGATTTATCTGCAAGGGCTAGATTTGGTGTTACATAATCTGTAAATTCCACAATTTTTAGTTGAACTCCCTTTTTATCCAACATAGGGACAATTGATTTTAAAATCGCTGCGTGTGGCACAGGTGTAGCACCAACTTTTACCTCTCCTGCAAACGCGACTTGTAACGAGCCTAATGCTAAACTCGCAACTAATATGCTTGTGCTTACAAATTTTTTCATAATTGCTCCTTCAAAATAAGTTAAGCATATATTCTAGCACAAAAACTATAATTTCTCTCATGCAAGATCCACAAATATCACCTTATGTTTGACAATATTATACATAGATTTATGGGTAGTAAAATGCTAAATGAAGATCGCGGCTTATTATATGATTATGTAAATTTATACCACCATGCTATTATGATAAGTTTGTGTGCAGCCATGCATTATACGCATCTTCTGCTTTTGCCTCAAAGAATACAATCTCTGGCACCTCATAGCTATGATATGTGTGGATTAAAGATTCTATAGCCTTATAATGTTTAGGTAAGGTTTTTAAAATTATCAAGTACTCCTTGTCTTTGCAAAGTTTGCTTTTGCCCTTAGAATCTTTCCAAATGTAATGACTTTTTATCTTACAATATTGTGCACATGCAATGAGGTGAGATTTTAATAAAAGCTTAATGAGTGTTTTTGCTTCTTTTTTTGTGGGTGTTGTGGTGTGAATGATTAACATAAGTTTCCTTTAAGATACAATTTAGACTTATTTAATATGCAATATAGGTTATTAACTAGCTTTTTGTAAGCACTTAATAGATTATTAGATTGTAAAATCACATTTTACAACATCTATTAATATCACTAATATCACAACAGAATCTATTCTCTAAAAATTGTGCCATCTAAAATAGCCTTTAAGGTCTTATATGAGGTAAATGTTACCGCAAAAAATGCCATCATAAATCCTAAGATTCCTAAAACTCCATAAAACCATTTAAAGCCATAATCTACATACAGGACAAAACCCGCTAGGCTAAAAGCACATAGCGGAAATGTAAATGCCCACCATGATGGTGCAAAGCTAAGTTTTGTAAAAATCTTACCCAAACTCACAAGCAAAAGCACAAAAAACAATGCCACATTAAAAGATATAAGACTTAAGGTGCTATGACTTTCAAAAAGACAATGAAGATCTATTGTAAAAATACTAGGTGGAGCTATGAAGATAAAAAGTGTGGGGATAAACTTAGAATCGAGACTTTGCTCAAAAATGAGTCGCTGCATTATCATTGCGCCTAAAATGATCCAAAAAAAGCAACCTACAGAAAAGAAAAAGAGTAGTAAATCTTTTGATGCAAAGATGAGTGAGCCACTAAGAGGAACTACGAGATTTCCAACAATAGGTATAAACCAGGCAGGAGAAAGCAAAGTGCTTTTCATACTTTCTCTAAACCAAAAGGACATAACATACAAGCTCAACACAAGTTGCAAAGCACTTGCTATATAAAATAATCCCAAAACTCCATACCAAAATACATCACTTCCAACACCCACATCACCCCAAAATGCCGCAATGATGAGCATACTTATGGGAATGCTTGATAGAAAATTAATTTTTACTTGATGTTTCAAATCAGCCTTAAATGAGTTAAAATGAAAAAAAATTTTTGCACCATAACACACAAGTAAAAGAGTAAAAACAATCACTGCTAAAACTGCAAAACCATATGCACTCCACCACAGCAATGGTGCGATTATGCTTTGCCATGATGTATTTGATTCTAAAGTAGATTCTATGATATTAGCATTTGGTAAGCTGCCAACAATAATACTCATTTTTTTTAATACAAGGCTTAAACTTCCAGTACCCATGACTGAAGCAAATAGGGCAACTGGGAAATTCGCAAGTTTAGATTCTGTAGAATTAGATTGTGTAGATATAGGATCAATTGGTTTGGAATCTGTTTTTTGAGATTCCATTGTGTATGTTTGTATCAAATGTGAATGAATTTCTACATCGATCTTAGACTCTGCGTTTTGTGGGTTCGCATTCCTAGTTTTTTGCATAGCTATTCCTTATTTTTGTGGATTTTACAATCACTTGTTTTCTCATTTTCTTCTGCCATTTTAACGCCCTCATGCCATAAGCTGTGTCGCTCCATAATATATGTAGAATCTACTCTACCGCTAAACATTGCCCTCAAAAGTGGACGATTTGCTTTAAAGATAAAAGCTGCTAAATGTCCGATGATACCAAGAATAATTAAAAACATTCCAAGGTTATGCAATTGTGCACTCCAGATATACAGACTATCGCTTATATTCCATCCAGCTAAGTTTTTGGCAGTCTTTATAAGACCTGTGACAATTAAAAGCAAAAGCACAAGTCCTATAAAAAAATATGCTAATCTTTGTTCGGGCAGATATTTCTCACTCTTTGGCTCAACGCCTCCAAAAAGCATAGCCTTAATAATCTTTAGGCTTTTCACCCCATCGCCTTTTTTTGGAAAAATATCAAACTCTGCCCTTGCAATATGAAAATACAGATGGAATGCTACAAAAAATATGAGTCCAAAAGCTCCTACATAATGCAGCATAAGACTTATATGATAATCTCCACTCCATGCCATTAAAGGGAGTTCATTAATCATATAACGCTTTGATACAGGCATTTGAAAAATCCCACTTGCAATGAGTATAAAGGTGCTAAATGCTACACCCCAATGCACAATGCGATTTTGCAGACTTTGACGCAGTATTGTTGATCTCATAGTTTTTTTATGTGTGTTACTTGTGTTTATTTGCATAGTAGATTCTGTTTTCATTGTTTTTCCTTTCTATTTTGTTGTAGTATTTTTTATATTCTTTTTAGACTTTGCCACAGCGATTGCCCCAGCCACTACGCCAATAAGTGGTGCGGCTAACACACCTTTAATAAGGGCAGAATCTTCACTCACAAAGTTTTTTACCACCACATTCATATGTGGTCGTCCCATTTTTTGACTTTTGGAATCTAACACACCAGATTCCTTACCATATTTTTTAGCAATGGCTTCATCAATCTTTGCAAAATCTACAGAGGAGATATAAAATGTGCTTGTGCCGCCATTTTGTGTGTCTCCATAAATGAATTTACCTTCCTTTTTCGCCTCTTCTACAAGAGCTAGAATCTTAGCCTTATCATCAAAGATAATAGCATCTTTAGGACATTGTGTTTCACAGGCAGGCTTTTTGCTTTCTGCTAGTAAATCCGCACACATATCGCATTTAAACATTGATCCACCACCAGCAAGTTTTGGAGCGATTTTAAGATAGATACCAACTCCAGCTTGCCTTTGTGGAATCCCCCAAGGACAGACATCACGGCACTTTGCTCCACCAAAACAATAGTGCTCATCAATATTTACAGCATTATTATCATCTTTGCCAATGATTCCAAATGGGCAAATCTTTTGACAGGTAGGATCATCGCAATGCATACAACGACGTGGGACAAAAACTTTTTTAGAATCTACCTCTACCTCTTCTACAAAGGTCCAGTTATATGGACTTAGGCGTGATATATCGTCTCGATTTTTAGAATAGTCTTCATAAATTTTACGCGGGAAATATTGCGGAATGTCTTTTATCGGCTCGGGGAATCTAGGGGCATTTTTCTCTTTACACGCATTCACGCATTGTGGCATTTCATAGCCCTTGCAGCCATCGCATTTATCAAGGTTTATAATACTTGCCTTGCCTTTTGTTTTGCTAAACTCACTTGAATCTATAAGCGACCTTTTCTCTTTTTTGCCATCTTTTGTAGAATCGCTAGATTCAGCATTTGCTCCAGCCACTAGCATAGGGGTGAGTGCCAGGGATTTTAAAAAGTTGCGTCTTTGCATTGAACTAACCTTTTTGAGATATAATTTCCTAGCATTGTATGCAAGTTTGAACGCTTTGTGTGTAACTTTATCACAAAAGGGAAATGGCTTTTAAGGCAGGATTGATTAAAATACAAAAAAGAAAAAGGAATTATAATGGCAAGTGCAAAACAACCACAAGATGAGATTGATTATAAAGTCAAATTTAGCCAAGAGTATTTTAACCCCAAGCTTTGCAAATATGATAATGAGCGAATAGACATTATCCTGCTTGATAAAAAGGGCAATCCACTTTTATACATTGAAGCAAAAGTTACCCTAAACCCACAAGAAAGAGCAAAAGCCCTAGCTCAAGTCGTGCTAACCAATAAAAAGCAAAAACAGATTCTAAACCACCTAGCCCTAATCTATAAAGAAAATGGCAATGATGTTTTAGAGTTTATCGAGCTTTTAGATGATAGCGTGATGTTTAATAACGACTTCCATTGGGAAAGCGAAACTCCAAGTAGTCCCACACGCGATGCGATAGATAGAATCAACGATAGATTAAAACAAAGTGCGAAAATCATAAAATATGTAAATAATGAGATTAAAGAGTTTTATGCCAACCTACTCAAAAGAGAAGATTTAGAAATCTCTATCACGCTTAAAAATATGATAACCATTTTTCACGCGTGGAAAAAAGCCTTAACTTTTAAAAATGAGATAAAAAACGAACAAACCTTAATCAATCTCTTTTTGGTAGATATGCTAAACAACACCAAATACAAAGACAGCCTTATAATCGTAGGCACAGACTTAGGCTCACAAAAGCCCCTAATACGAGAAGGCACAGACCTAAACGCCTTTAGCATAGAAATAAACGAAAACAAACAAGAAGTAAAATTTATAGATGATAAAAATGAAAAATTCTACACTATCCCAAATCTACAAGCCTATACAGCCTTTTGGCAGAAATACAAACGCCCACCAGCAAAAGATGAGTTTTTAAAAATCTTAGAAGAATCGCATTTGCTTTATACTGATAAATACCGCAAAGACACAGGCGGAGAATACACACCCTTTTTCTTTGTGAGTGAGCAAAACAAGATTTTAGAGCAGTATTGCCAAGATTCTAAAACAGACTTAAAAGACTATATCATTTATGACCCTTGCTGTGGCGTGGGGAATTTAGAGAATCAATTCTCAAAAGAGATAAAAAAGCAATGCTACTTAAGCACACTAGATTCTAAAGATGTGGATATTTGTAAGATTAAGGATTTTGAAAATGTGGTGCAATTTGATTATTTAGAAAATGCTAATGAGCCAAAATTTAAACACGGGGGCGATGAGCTAGAGATAGCCGAAATTGTAAAAAGAGAAAACAAAAAGCTAATGGTAATTATGAATCCACCTTATCAAAGGCAAAAGGGCAGGAAAGAAAACAAGGCAATAAGCTTTTTTAACAAAGTCTTAAAGCTAGAGCCTGAAGTCATTGTGTTTTATTATATGAGCGAATCTTTTATGCGTGATGAGATAAACACTACATAAATTCTAAGCTTAAAATGTATAGCCATATTTTTAGCACAGCTAAAACCTTTAATCTAAGTGATTGGAGTATCTCTCAAATGATTTTTAGCAAACACTTAGGCGATGAAATCAATAATAAATCCTTTACCACCAAGCGTTATGAGGACAATAAAGGCTTTAAATTTATCGAAAGCTACACCTATGATTTAGAGCGACCAAGTTTAGTGAAAGAGATAGACACAGCGATAAAGCAAAATCAAAAGGGAATGATTTTGGGGAATTATAGTTATTTAAGAAATATCATTAATCTCACAAATAAACCGAGCAAAAATTATAATCCTATCACAACAGAAAATTTAAAATATTGCTTAATGTGTTATGGTATAAATTTTAATACGCACGATAAATATTTTGAAAGAAGCCCTTATGTTTTAAAAGGTAAAATAAGCGAAATTCCACAAGAATTATTTAGCGATGGTATAGCCTTTGCATTATTTTTTAAGGCTTTAGCTTTCACAAATAAAGCCGTTGCTTCTAGCGGGGGGGGGGGGGGAAATTCTTAAAAACTACATTATGCCCTTTTGTGCTGAAGACTTAGGCGGAGCGTGTAGGCATAATGATTTAAATGTG
Organism: Helicobacter trogontum; assembly: GCF_000765905.2. Classification (GTDB taxonomy): domain Bacteria; phylum Campylobacterota; class Campylobacteria; order Campylobacterales; family Helicobacteraceae; genus Helicobacter_A; species Helicobacter_A trogontum. Next base: position 38,029 of record NZ_JRPL02000020.1, read on the forward strand.
CTTTATCCTGAACACGCTGAAATTATAGGCTATGATATGAGTGTTTTAGACACGCCTGAAGTGCAAGAGAAAAAGCGAAATTTAGAACTTCCACCCTTTGACTTTAGAGAGTTTTTAAAGCAATTTAGTTTTAGCAAAGAAGCCAAAAGCCTTTTTAACGCCGCACTAGAAATCTTTAAATACTATCACGCAAATCCTTACTATCAAAACAAAGATTATAACGACAGCTTTTATGATATAACAAATGCTATAATGGGAAAAGATACAAATACCTTTAAAGATTTAGAGGGCAAAGATAGCAGAATCACACGCACCAAAACCACCAAAGGCACAAAAGGCTTTGCCAAAAACAACCTTAAAGGCGTCATACCAAGCAAAGATTTAGAGCTTTTCTACCACTTTTTTGAAGTGCGAAATAATCTAGCGATAAAAATCAATGAAGAACTACTAGATTCCAACCTTTTACTATGGAAAAGGGAAAATATCTTTTAATACATAGAATCTAAAATTATTAATTACTTTAACATTGTATTGTGCTTTTATATGGCATTCTTACCCGTGTTATATTGAGTGTGTAAGCAAAATATCTTTTTAAATTCCATATTAGATACTTTGTCTAAAGACTTAGCCACCACAAATCCTTTTATTGAAATACAAACACAAAAGCCTTTTTAGTAAAATCACCAAATTCTACATTTATGCGAAACTCTAACACTAACCTTTTTAAGTTATAATTCAAGCGATTTTATCACAAAAGGAAAATATGCAACCACTATCTAAAGACACCTTGATACAAATCAATACCACGATATGTGGCGATGAGAGAAGCCTTGAAGTCCTGCAAAATAAGGGCATTGTAAAAGCCTACACAAAAGGATATAGAATCTACCCAGATAGCGATGAGCTGCTAGGCTTTTTGTATGTTTTAAGCGGGAAAGTCCGCTTTTTTAGCGTATCAAGCAATGCTAAGGAAATCACCATTTTTACCATAAGCGATAAGGAAAGCTGTATCATCTCTACAAGCTGTATTTTATCGCACATTAAGGCTGATGTGGTGCTTGAGTTTATGGAAGATTCTAGCGTGTTTATCCTACCAAATAAGATTTTTGAGACACTCACACACAGCAATGAATCTATTATGCGTTTTAATCTCTCTTTAGTCTCTAAACGCCTAAAACAAGCCTTTGATACCATTAATGATGTAACTTTTAAGAGTTTGAAGAATCGTGTAGTTAAATTCTTATTAAATAGTGCCAGAGATAATAGGGTAGAAGTTAGTCAAGAAAGCATTGCAAATAACATTGGTAGTGCAAGAGAAGCTGTTGCAAGAGTAATAAAAGAGTTAAAAACAGAAGGACTAATACAAACAAGCAGGAATGCAATTGTGCTAACAAATAGGCTGTATGAGCTGGGTTATGAAATAGAAGCTTAAATACTTTTTAGGTAAGACTGACAGGTTGTTCAAAGGTAAAAGCCTTTTTAGAATGTGTTTATATAATATCCTAGATTCTAAGTCTTCTAGTGTGAAAATAGGATGTGTATTATTAATAAGTAGATTAAAGATATATATGCTTTTTTATTATTTTTAATAGAGAGAGATTTAGTGTGTATCTCTTCGCAATTTTTATATTATTTATCCAACACACCTCTTATTTTACATACTCTTATGGCAAAAATATCTCTGTAGACTACCTCTATGTTTGTGTCATATTTGATGTAATCATATATACAACTCTTGGTGTTTAAGATTCTAAAATACTCTTAATTGCTAATTTATTGACATAGATTCTAAGTTTTAAGTATATCCCTCATAGATTTTATACAATAGTAGACATGAAACCTTTGATACTTGATTCTTTATTATTGCACCATCTTATTTTTGTAATAATATGTTATCATTCAAATCAAAAAGTTAAAGGGAGCTATAACATGTATATGCGATTTGTATTTTTATGCTGCATGAATTTATATTTTGTAGCCTGCTCTTCATTAACGATTAAACCAGACAATATAGTAAGCTACAATAATGGTATAGCAATCATGCAAGACACGCAAGAAAAAAGCAAAATCCAAGTAGAAATTGCACAAGAGGAAATTGGTGGTTTTGATCGCATACCTTTAGTGTTTTATATCACCATAGAGAATCTTAGTGATGATATTTTACAATTTAGTACTGAAAACATTTCCATTGTATTGGATGGAACAACAATTAAGCCATATAGTTTTCAAGCTTTGTCGCGTTCAAGCTTTAGCCTTTCTCAAGCCTTATATGACTATGGTATAGAGATTACACCCCCAAATTTTAAAGTTAATGATCCATTTTTTAGCATGAATGCTTATCATGTATATCCTATGCCATTCGTATTTAATGATGGCTTTTTTATGACATATAGATTCTATGACTATTCATTTTCGAGGGCTAACTTTTATAACATGCAATTAGAATCTTTTAATGCCAGGAAGTTTCTAATCTCACACTATTTGCGCAGAAATACATTACGCAAAAATGATGTAAAAGGTGGCTTTGTTCTGATTCCATACAAGAATCTAAGAGCAGGAGATATGCATATTCAAATAAATGTTGGAAGCGAAGCGTATGACTTTCTTGTGAAGTTGTCAAAGATGAAGTAGTGTTGGGTGATATATGCCACTTATTATTTGGATAAGATATGTAATTATCCTTCACACTATTTTTCAAAACCTTATCAATAAGCAACCTACGCAAACAAAGATTAAATACCAAAATCCCCAAAACAATGCAGTATATCAACGGGTGGGAGAAGAAACTAA
>NZ_JRPL02000021.1 GCF_000765905.2 Helicobacter trogontum
CACCTGCTCAAAAAAAGCAAGTGCTTCTTCGTGCTTACCAATCATTTCATAAATATAACCTAAGCTTAATAACTTCCTGCTCATATTATCCCTTTATACTACTTTAGAAAAGCATAGAAGGTAATTATAGCTTATCTATCATATTTAACGTGTAAAGATCACTTGATATTACCATCTATATCCTAGTGAAAAAGTAGCTATTCTTAGTTGCCCTACTCCGCCACTTGCATATACACTGCTTGAGCTATTTTTAAATGTATTACTTAAAGATACACCCACATCAAAATCACGGAAGTTATATTTTGCACCAAGTCCCACCATATAACCATCGCTATCTGGAATACCTATGGCAGTTTGTGGTACAGGTGCTTTATCATATGCGGCTGATAACATAAGACGCAAGTGCTTTGTGATATAGGTGGCCCCAACCCTAAAGGTATTTGTATCTACCCAGCCATTTCCCATAGCTACCGCACTAAAGTCAGCTAAACCCACCATGCCTTTAAGTTGTTCTTGAGTAAAACTCTCAGGCACACTTCCAGGACTCGCAGTAAAAACTGCACTATCCCAACCAAATTCTGTATCAAACTTTCTACCTCTGCTCCAAAAAGTGCGTTCATATGTCGCCTCTAATCGTAGCTTATGTTTATTTTTTAACGTCCAGTCATGACTATATGCAATAGTTAAAATTTCAGGCATAGTTATATAAAGATACAAAGGTGCATCCATTCTTACACTGCCTACTGGACCACCAATAACAGTATCTGCACTTACTTTGCCTTCAAACTTCATGGGAACGGCACTATTATACACAACAGAAAACATACCTCCTTCTCCCACTCTAGCTGATACACTTGCACGATAACCAAAGCCTATATCACTACCATCACTTTTTTGCACTACTTGAGCTGTACCTACAAGGCAGGTTTGAATTTTGCCTACTAATGCTTTAATAGCATCAAGCTGACTTGAATTTGGCGGTAATCCTAGTATAGGATAAAGAATGGGGTTATCAATAATTGCATCAAACATGCCGGCCATATCAGGCGGGATAAGTCCATCAGGTAAAGATTCTAAAATACCAGGATCAAATGATGGAGTGCAATTCTGATTTGCTCCTGGATTTGTCGAGTTTTCTGGTAACGTGTCGTTAGATGGATTTTGATTTTGATCTTGTGCTGTGCCAAGTGGAACATAAACGATATTATTAAATTTTCCCATACCATAAAGAATGCGTGGCGCAAACCCTATGGAAATCCTATCTCTATAAGTGTAACTAATAGAGGGTGCAAACTCGATTAAAAATATAAATACATCTTGTAGAAATTCACCACCCAAACCATTCCATTTCATAGCCAAACCACTAGGAGCAATAAAACTTGCTCCAAAGGTAAAGCCATTATAGGTTTTTGATTTATAAAAAAACTTTGGAAGCATAAAATTTGTATCGCCAGTTGATCCATTTACCATAGCAGTATCGGGTTTTGTATGCTGTAACTCAACTCTTCCTGGAATTATGTCGCCTAGAACGGGCTTTATTTGTTCCACAATCCCTTTATATTCCATATAAGTAACTGAACTTAAACCTTGATTTGTGGTAGGCACTTGAAAATCAAAACCTGGGATATTGATGAGTGAAAACGCAAATTCAAACTCATGTTTATTCTCACCCCAATCGTTTTTGAAACCCATATTTGCTGGGTTATAATAGCTTGCATCTGCACCCCTCGCCCCTGCTACATATGCAGAGCTAAGTGCTGTGGCATTTAAACTTTGTTCTTGAATCTTAAAACCATTTGCCTGCATATTTGCATAAAACATACATGAAAACAAATAAAGCATTATCATAGGATTACTTTGCTTATTTGATAGCTTCTTGCTATATCGTCTCATTGCTATTTTACATTTTTTTATCATTGTCGCAAATGTATGCGTGTAATGATTAGACCATAGATCTATCTTTATAGGATTTCTTATCAATTGCGTGAATTTTAGCTGCGAAAAATTCTTAATACCTAGTTTTTTAGATATTATGTTGGGCTCAATAGGAAGGCAAGGCATTGTATTGGAATCTAAGCTAGATTCTAAATTATCATATGTTGCAATAACCTTGTTTTGTGTACAATAATAGAGCACAGAACCTAGAGACATATTCGCACACCACATCCTATATTCACCCAAGTTATGGTTAGAATATTGAGTTTGCTCTGCATCTCTTATTCCTGCACCCATCACAACAGACCTAAATTCTCCAGTCTGTTCTCTCGATGTTATAGTTTTGTCTTTCTTATTGTAATGTATAAAATACATTCTTACTCCAAATCCCTACACCAAAAAAATATTGCTAAATAAATATTAGCATAATATTGTGTCGTATTATAAACGACTTTTACCCCAAAAAAGTTTTACTCCAAAGCTTTTAGCATATATATTTAAACATATACTAAATGAAAATGATTATTATCACCCCTATTTACTTTATGAAACATACCGCAATGAGAACTTGCAAATATGTTTCATATATCGACATTATACATTAAAATTTCAATTTTTCTACAAATATTTGTATATGCAACTATTAAAATATGCTTACATACTTCTCATATTTCTACTTATGTTGTATGTTGTTAATACGTAGATGTGTGGGTTTAATTGATAGTAGGCTTACTTTGCCCTTTAGATAAGCAAAATAGGTGCAAAGTGAAGCTAAAAAATTATTAATGTTATAAAAGTTAATTTATGTTAAATCTTTAGTATGAAAGCTTAGCAAATGCCATAAGACCATGATTAGCAGCACCAACACCTTGTGCAAACACATAACCAGCACCAATATCAAATCCTAAGAATGAACCCTCATCGCTGTTCCTATTTTGTCTGTATACCTTCCACATACCAACCGCACTAATTTCTGTATATGTTCCTCCACCAGCTAGAACATGTACTTCAAAAAGTCTGTGATTCATCTTACCAAACAGATATGCGGTCCAAGTGCCACCCAAACCTATACTAGCACCATTGAGAAATCTACCATAAAATCTTGTCCTATCGTTAAGTGAAAATACCCTACCGCTTTGATTTGCTAAAACTGCCCTAACGCCACCACCAAAACTAATCGAATAAATTTCATACTGCTTGCCTGCTTTGTTTGTACCATAACGGACATATTTTACCTCTTCGTCTGCGTATACATAGCCTAAAAAGTTATCCGCTGCGATGTTGTTGTTCGCCATATCACCATATTGAAACATTACATTTGCACTTGTAATAGATTGCCAATTTTTGTTAAACTTGTGTGTATATCTTGCAGACATACCAACTTGAGCAACAGGATTGAAACCTATTCTTGTTGAGCCATCTGGTGCCTTTGTATTTACCAATAAATAGGGTGATAAAAAGATTCCTTTTTTATTATAATCTGCACCAAACAGAAACACTTCGCCACCAATCTTTACTTTACCGCTACTAAAATATGGATTAAGCATGGCAAGATCAGATCCTATCCTTCCAGGTAAATATCCATTGTCAAGAAATGAGTTAATATAATGTGCCCATATTTTATATGCTGAAGTGTTTCCACTAGGATTCCATTGCACACTCACACCTTGCAAAGGTCCATTCACAAACGAACTACTACGCACAATTGTTGAGCCCATATCAATGTTATACCTACCTGCTACAACCTTTAAACCATTGCGTTTATGTACCATATAAAGATCTGCAACATCACCATTTGAAGTATATGGCAAAAGATTGCTACCTGCAGGGAAAATGCTTAACACATTCCAAATACCAGCAGCACCCATACCCACATGCCAATTTTCACTCAAGCCAAAGTCTGCTTTAACATAAGCATTCAAACCAAGATTATTAAAGCTACTTGAGCCATTCTGCGGTGTACTATTGCCAAAAAAGCCAGCACTCAATCGACCATGAGTAGTTAAATCAATATTTTTTGCTATTAGCCCTTGTGCTGCACAAAATGATATTGCACACGTAAATAGCCCTCTTTTTATCATACCATTCATACCTTGCTCCTTATTCTTAAATATTAATTATTGCGCTTTAAGCGGTAGATGTAACGCATAATATTTAAAATTATGCAGTGTGTGATTTTACACTATTTTTTGTGATTTGCGTAGAATTTTACATTTTAAGATATAGTGAGAGGTTTTGCATGTATTCTAAGTTATTTTGCTGCATCAGATATACTGATACAAGTTATTAAGACTGCATACTAAATATAAAATATATTACATATAACATAAGTTTTTAATTTTATAAGTGGTTTGTTTTACCTATCTTTAATAATGCCCTAAGAAACGTTCATATTGTATTGATTGGGTTATAAATATTGCTATTTTATGCAAGATAAGTAGATTTAGATTCTAAATGATTGCACCCTCAATTTCATATATCCATCAAAACTAAAATAAAATCTAAATCCTAGCCGCTAATAAGTAGATGTAGTTTAGAGATATTTTCTAGACAAATATTTTTGCTTGTAAAAAATATTGTTACAAGTATCTAAGAATTATGAAATTTTTCATTTAGAAGTATCCCTGATATCTATAACAGGGAAGTAAAGAAAATAATAAGCAATAGATTGCAAATAAAAAGTCATATAAGACTATTAAAGATGTAGCAGCTATCTTATTTCTTGTTTTTTGCAATCCAGTTTAGATATCCATTTGCATTAATAATCTCTTGAATAAAGGGTGGAAAAGGCATTGTATTAAAGCTCTTTTTACTTTTAGATTCCACAATCTCTCCCTTATCAAAGTCGATACTTATCTCATCTCCATCTTGCAAAAAATCTGCTATCTCTTCAGATTCAATAATTGCAAGACCAATATTGATGGCATTGCGATAAAAGATTCGAGCAAAGCTTTTAGCAATAATGCAACTTATTCCGCTTGCTTTGATAGCAATAGGTGCATGTTCTCGACTACTTCCACAACCAAAATTCCATCCACCTACCATAATATCGCCATTCTTGACCTTCTTTACAAAATCCTTATCAATATCTTCCATGCAATGACTAGCAAGTTCTCTATGATCTGAGGTGTTTAAATACCTAGCAGGAATGATGACATCCGTATCTACATTATCACCATACTTATGAATAAATCCTTGTGCTTTCATTTCGTTCCTTTATATACTTTATATGTATTATATAGTTTTTTGTAACTTATACTTTCGTATTCTACCTTAATTTTTTAAAAAAAGATACAAGATGTATAACACAAAATCACAATATTGCTATGCGTTAATAACTTTTAATAATATCTTGCTATTACATACCACAAAATAAAACAAAGCAAACTGAAACTTAAATGGAAGCATTTTGCAAAAAATTACAATTTATGCAGTTAAGCACCCACTTAATAGATATACCCAAGGCTTCTTTTATTGTTACCTAACCACATAATTATTACAGCATTTAGAGTGAAAGATTAAATTTTCTTGAGCAATGCTATTATAGTATTTTAAAAATTAGCCTACTTTTTGTGCAATTTTAGAGTTATATCATATTGTAGCCACAATATATTTTGATAGATTCTGCATTGCAATCAATTATCTTATATTGAAATAGATAATGCCTATACACTAAATCTGATGTTGGGCGTATCGCATTTTCAGCAGTTCATATCACATAGATTAAACTCGGAATATTCAAAAAATTATGAGATTTACATTTCTTTAAGTTGTAGCTAAGTTATGGTTATTATGATGTAAAGCATGTAAAAGCAAAATGAATTTTTTAATGGATACTACAAGTATGCAAGATAAGATAATGCTTATAAGAATACTTTTAAAAGAGGCTAAATATTATTTCAAATTGAATGAGAATGCACAATTGATATTTTGAGTTATTTGATTTAATGCAAACGCGGATACTAAAGGAATATCAAAGTTAGCAAAACAAATTAAATGAATACATCACGAAATTCGCTATAAAATGAAAATTGCAAATTCTAACCCCACTCCCCTATCAGGACACTAGGAGACATAGTATTGCAAAATGTTATTATACAGCTAAAAATTTAAAGTTTGAAATCCTAAATATCAAACTCATAAAAACATAGCACTGCAAAAAGGTTACTATAAAAAGAAATTTCACTTTAGAGGCAAGTCTATAAGGATAAAATCAAACTCACACGTTAAATCTAAAATGCATCACATCGCCATCTTGCACGATATATTCTTTCCCTTCAATCCGCATAGCTCCAGCCTCTTTTGCTTTTGCCTCACCACCATATTTAATAAAATCATCATAGCTTATACATTCTGCACGGATAAAACCTTTTTCAAAATCCTTATGTATCACACTGGCTGCTTTTGGAGCAGAATCTCCTCTTCTTATCGTCCAAGCACGCACTTCTTTGACCCCAGCGGTAAAATAGCTTATAAGTCCAAGTCGAGAAAAACCTTCCCGAATAATCTGTTCCAATCCACTCTCATTTGCGCCAAGACTTGCTAGGAATTCTGCTCTTTCCTCATCATCCATACCCACCATTTCTTCTTCAATCTTCGCACAAAGCTTGATAGCAATACCCCCATTTTTCTCGGCATATTCACGCACTTTTTTGACATATTCATTATCAGATTCTAGCTCATCTTCACTCACATTTGCTCCATACATCACTTCCTTATTTGTGAGAAATCGCAGCTCACGATTAAGCGTTATAAACTCTTCACTCTCTTTTTTAGCAAAGGTTTTGACCGGCTTATTAGATTCTAAATGGGCTAAAAGCTCTTGTGCGATGGAGAGTTGTGCGTTTGCACCCTTTTGTGCCTTGCTCTCTTTTTGTAGCTTTTCAATGCGTTTGTTAAGACTTGCCATATCGGCAAAAAGCAGCTCTAGCTCAATAATCTCAATATCATCAATAGGATCAATCCGCCCTTCCACGTGCGTAATATTAGAATCTTCAAAGCATCGCACAATATGCAAAATCATATCCGCTTCTTTAATGTTTGCTAAAAACTGATTGCCTAGCCCCTCGCCCTTACTTGCTCCCTTAACAAGCCCAGCAATATCCACAAACTCCACGACTGAATGCTGAATCTTTTGGGGATTTACTATTTTTGCAAGCTCATTTAGCCTAGAATCTGGCACAGGCACAATTGCCTTATTTGGCTCAATTGTGCAAAATGGATAATTAGCTGCCTCTGCATTCTGTGCCTTTGTGAGTGCATTAAAAGTCGTTGATTTTCCAACATTTGGAAGTCCAACAATACCTATTGATAATCCCATATTTTTATACCTTTGTAGTTTTTTGCTAAAAATAAAAGTTTAGATTCTACCATAAAACGCACATTTTATACTTTTTGGAATATAAAATCCCATCATTTTAAGCATAGACATATACAAACAAGGCTTAATCCAGAATATGCAATCTCAATTTATAGGAATTCTTATCTAGCTAGACAAGTCTTAAAAGTCTACATAATCTCTTTAACTCTCCTTCACTATGCTAGTATAATAAATTGATTTTGATATTTGGAATCTGCTTGTATTGCATATGATGTTACAACAAATGCTGCAAATACATAAGTTGTCCCACACTAATACTATAATCACTACATGGAAATTTTGGGAAAAATGTATGTATGTTGTGTGCTTGTAAAAGTGTTTTTACCCTCATGCAAAGTGCATAATTTGCAAATACACCACCACCAAAAAAAGCATAATCTGTATCAATATGACGTAAAGATTCTAAGATGCAATACGCAAGTGTATCAATAAATCTAAGAGCAATTACATTGCTATCTTTACCTGCTTGTTTGTCTCTAAACATCAACTCTATACATTCACTTATATCAAGCATATTTTGCGTAATATGAAATGGATAAGGGTTATAGGGTATATAAACAAGAGTTTGCATTAAGGTATTGTGGTCTATTTTCTGTTTTGTAGATGACAATAGACTATAGGCGTAATTTAGTGTATTTGAAGCTATTAGCTCTCCGCTTTGTGCCTCATAAGATAGTTGTTCTAATCCTAGAATAAATCCAGCTATATCAAATAATCGTCCAACAGAGCTACACAGAGGGCTATTAAAATTCATATTATGTAATGCTTGCAATGCTTTGCATTCATTTTCATCATAACTAGATTCTATAAAAGACTTAAGTGCGACTATATCGTTGCAAAGAGCATAACTATATGCAAGCCTTTTACAATCTTTAATATGCTTTTCACCACCAAGTATTTTAAAGGGTTTAAAATGTAAGATTCTAGCTACTCCTTTAGAATCTCCACATAGAAATTCACCACCCCAAAGTGTGCCATCATCGCCCAAACCGCTTCCATCAAAGATAACACCAACACCTTCTTTCATATTAGATTCAAACAAAAGAGCATTAAAATGTGCATGATGGTGTGCAACTTGAAACAAAGGGATGTTAGAGGCACTTGCGACTTCCTTTGCTATTTGTGTGCTTATATACTGGTTATGCCTATCAGCGATTAAAGCCTGTGGTGTCCCATAAAGTGCACTAAAATAATCAAATGTTTTTCTAAAATTTGCTATATTATAAGGAGTAAACAAGTCTCCCATATAAGGACTAACAACCACATGATTATGAAGCCCAAAGGCAATTGAGCTCTTTTGCATTGCCCCAAATGCAGCACCAAGTATTTTTAAATCACATGTGTTGCTTGTGATATGTAATGGTGCAAATCCACGAGATATACGTATAGCCCTAGCATTTAATGAATGTGCTATGTAGTCTAGATTCTGCATAGATTCTTGTGTGTTTTGTTCTCTTAGGTCTTGCACTCCTCTATGTGCAAGCTCGCTATTTTGTGTCTTTGCTCCCATCTCTAAGTATTTAGAATCAGTATTAAGTAGCTTTTTATCTTGATTAGCACAAAATTTCTTTTGGAAATGGTGAGTAGTAGTTCCTTTATGTTCTATATTAGATTCTAAATCTTGTTTTTCAAACTCTGCATTCAATTGGGCAATATGAGATTCTAGTGTCTCATTATTTTTGTGAGTATAGTCATATGATGGAGTTACAAGTCTAGACTTACAACAATCTATATCTGTTACATTAGCTTTTAAAATAGATGGGAACACTCTCTTAGAATCTAAGTTTAATATCTTGTGTTGTTTCGTATAGCAATTATTAGAATCTACTTCCTTATTTTGTATATTAAGGGGAGTAGCCTGTTTAAAAAGATTGGTTTTTGTGTCTTCTAGTGCATTGATACCAAGCAAAATACTATCATCAACGCAATTTAGAATCTCACGATCATAATCAAGTATATAAAATGATTGTGCAACCTCCATGATTCTATCAAGAGCTAGATTGTGCAATGTTGTAGCAATCATTTCTCCCTTGTTATTTGCTGAAGTATAAATAAGAGCAAAATCAGATGGAAGATAAGAAAATAATAATGTAAGCATGGCAGTATATGGAATCATAATACCAATAGTCTGCAAACTGCTTACCTCATCACTAAGATTATATTGTGGATGCTTTGGAGTAATAACTATTGGCGCTTCCTTTGCTGTGAGCAAAGATTCAAGCTGTGGAGTAAGTAGTGAGATTGTGCGTAAAGTGGGTATGGTCGCCATCACTACAAATGGCTTATGCTTTCTATTTTTGATTTGCCTTATCTTTTGTAGTGCATCATTGCTTCTTGCATTGGCAATATAAGCAAAACCACCAAGCCCCTTAAATAATATAATCTCATCATTTATTAGTGCATGAGCAAGGGCTTTTAATGCATCTATATCATAGTATTTTTCATGCTGTCCATAACGATAAAATTCTACTTTAATAGCACACTGACTGCAACTTATTGGCTCTGTGTGAAAACGCCTGTTTGCTAGATTTGCATAATCTTTTTTGCAATCAATACAAAGCTCCATATCACGCATACTTGTATTTCTTCTATCATAAGGTAAATTATGTAAAATGCTATATCTTGCTCCACAATTTACACATGCAACAAATGGATAATTATAAAATCTTGAATCTTTATCTTGCATATCTTTTAGACAAGATTCACATATCTTTGTATCAAGAGGAATATAAGCCTGTATTGCATGATGTGTTGTTATTTTTGATTCTAAGATATGGAAGCCTTGTGCATATGCTATATCAGTGCGTATTGCAATGCCTAATGAGGTGATAAGAGCTTGTTTTGGTATATGCAACTGCGTTAAAATATCACTAGCTTTTTTTATTAAAGAAAGACTTGATGGGGCATAATCTATAGTATATTGACAAGCTAATAGTAGTGCAGTATAAAATAGTAATATAGATTCTGTGCATTCTTTTTGCCTAGAAATATGCAGTATTATAGCTACACTACTACTTTGATTATATATAGAACCATGTAGGTGCAAAGTCTGTGCTAGTGTTGCAACAAATGGGCGAAACCCAACACCTTGTATCATGCCAAAAACTTCTGTATAAAGAGCATATTGTTTCATATCCACTTTTTGCATGTAGCTTTGTAGGTTGTGCAAAAGCGTTGCAATAGAATCTTGATTATTTGTTATATGTATCGTATAGATATCTTGCTGCATATTTCCTTCTATGTTATGTAATGGGTAATATGAGATAGGGCAAAAGAGTTCTGTGTTGCTAAATAGTGTTATATCCAAAATTGCATCAACATTAACACTAAAAATCAAATATTTCTACTCTTTTAGTAGTGCAATGCAACAAAACCCACATTGCTAACTCAATAAAACTAAAATAATAGACAAAAAAAGAAAATCCAATGCTTTCAGAATCTAAAATTATCAAAAATAGCCTTTTTCATGATAAAATAGTGGTTTGCATTGAAACTAAGTCTTCTAAAAGATAGCATAACAAAGGAATACAATGAGGCTTGATAGGATTGTGGAGCTTGCCACAGAGATGATAGCTGATATTAATAGCAGCGATGCACTCACTTTATATAAATATTTAGAAAGTGGTAAAATGCTTCGCTCTAAACTTGTGTTAAGCATTGTTGATACAAGTGAGGCTTATAGACTTTGTGCAATCATTGAACTTATACAAAGTGCATCATTGCTGCATGATGATGTAATTGATTCTAGCGATTTAAGACGAGGAAAACCTAGCCTTAATGCACAATTTGGCAATAAAAATGCAATTATGCTGGGGGATATACTCTATTCCCGTGCATTTTTTGAGCTCTCTCATTTTCCAAAAGACATCGCACAATCACTATCAAAGAGCGTTATGGAGTTAAGTGTTGGCGAGTTAGAGGATGTCAACTTAGAAAAAGACTTTAATACAAATGAAAAAAGATATCTTGACATGATAGGGCATAAAAGTGCTAGCCTCATTGCTGCAAGTGCAGAATGTGCATCATTATTGAAAAATGAGTTCAATAAGCAGAGCTCTCATGATTTAGATTCAATTGAATTTGATGGACAAATAAGAGAGAATCTAGATTCTATAAACAAGAAAGATATACATAAGCTATATTATGATTATGGTTTTAATTTAGGTATGGCATTTCAAATAATCGATGATATTTTAGATATTACCCAAGATAGTGCAAAGCTTGGTAAGCCTGCTCTAAGCGATTTTAAATCAGGCAAGACAACACTGCCCTATATTTATCTATATCACACGTTACCAAAAGAAAAACAAGCATGGCTACAATCACTCTTTAAAAAGGACTTAGATACAAAAGAATTACAAGAGTTAAAAGCCTTGCTACTAGATTCCCCACTGCAGCAGGCACGAGAGAAAGCACTAGAGTATGGTAATAAGGCATTAGCCATTGCTTCCTCACTTAATAATCAAAAACTCTATTCCATTATACAAACTATGATTGAACGAGATTTTTAATGAAAGGGATATAATGTATGCGGTTATAAGCTTTTCGCATAAGAATGTAGGTGTAGCTCTAAGGGAGAAGCTACACTTTAATGATACTGATAGTATTGCATTACTTAAACAACTTAATAATATTGATAATGTTTTAGAATCCATGCTACTTGCAACTTGCAATAGATGTGAAATCTATGCGTATCTGCAAGATAGTGATGTATCAAAAGATTTAGATTCTAATAGTCTCAATCATTACGCTTTAGCAATCTGTGCTGAGATGATTACAAAACTTGCAAATTTTAAAGGTATTGATAAGGAAATTTTACAAAATAATGCACACATAGCGTTACAAAGCCACGCAGTGCATCACGTATTTTCTGTGGCAAGTTCGCTTATGTCAGTAGTCATTGGTGAAACGCAAATTAGTGGGCAAATGAAAGCTGCGTATAAGCTAAGCTATGACAATAACCTGTGTGCTAAGGCATTAACACGATTATTGCATTTTGCTTTTCGATGTGCTGCTCAAGTGCGAACACTCACAGATATCTCTAAAAATCCTGTGTCTGTTGCCTCTATCGCTGTGAATCTTGGGCTTGAATATCTAGAAAAAAATCTTCAAAAAGCCAATATTCTAGTTGTAGGTGTAGGTGAAATGGGACTTTTATGCCTCAAGAATTTAGTCAAACATGATGTGAATTTGACACTATGTAATCGCACCAAATCAAATGCTCAAGAGCTATTAAAAACACACAATTTAGAAAACCTTGTCTCTATACTTGACTTTACTTTATTGCAAACCCATATAAATGAGTATGATATTGTCTTTTTTGCTGTGGCAGGTGGTATCATCCTCACACACGAAATGTTGCAAAAATTAGAGAAAAAACGCATATTTTTTGATTTATCAATACCTAGGAATCTTGCATTTGATACTACACAATTACGAACTCTAGGTCATCATAATATTGAAGTTATAGATGTTGATGATTTGAAAAGCAAGGCAGCCACACACATTAATGCAAGAAAAGAAAGTGCGCAAATAGCTATGGGTATCGTTGGGCAATTTGTGCTTGATTTTGAGCATTGGCTATCTGGGCTTGGTGTAAATCCCGTGATTAAGGCAATGCGAGAGCAAGCAAAACTTGCAAGCTACAAAGAGATTAATCGTGCGATTAAAAAAGGATATATACCTGAAGCTTTGAGAAATAATATCGAGAAGCTGCTACATAGTGCATTTAATGAGTTTTTACATGCTCCAACTATGAAAATCAAAGCAATGGCAGATGATGAAAGATCAGATTCTATGCTAGAAGCGATAGCAAACGTATTTGGTGCACAAGACAAAATCTTGCTAAACCGCTATAAATGTGAATACGATACAACAAAACAATAAAAACTTTTTATATTGACACGTATATAGAAACTCTTAGATAAATTACTGATTCGCCATGTATGCCTAAATAATGATTGCATAACTTCATAAAATGTAATAAGAAAATTTTAGAAGTTACAAAGCTATTCTATACCATACATCCACACTCTCATGTCTTTTTCATACTCTATATATTTATGTATGTATTACCTTGCGCTATACCCGCTAGGGTTAACTTGCAGGTGTGCTTTAAGATTCTTTGATATTTAAAAAACCACATACAAAACCATTTAATAAAACATGTCTTAAAAATATT
Source organism: Helicobacter trogontum (assembly GCF_000765905.2). Taxonomy (GTDB): domain Bacteria; phylum Campylobacterota; class Campylobacteria; order Campylobacterales; family Helicobacteraceae; genus Helicobacter_A; species Helicobacter_A trogontum. The sequence continues at coordinate 13,497 of NZ_JRPL02000021.1, forward strand.
TATTTTTAAATGATTTTTTAAAATGTCGTTATGTAAGGATTGTATGCGATGTCATCGTATTAAAACTTCTATGTGATAAAGAAATAAATACAGCATCTCAAGCAAACTATAGTTATTTGATAATCAAAATCATCTATACTCAATAAGACATATTGTGAGCCATAAAAAGTCTATTTGATTAAACACTTCAGATTTTTAATACCACTATTAATGCCTTTTTATAAAGTATAACATCAAAAGTTAGTTAAAAACATCATGTTAATGCTAGAAGAAAATTATGAAGTGTGCATTTCATTCATATGTATTACACTACATCTAAAATATAGCTCCTAAAACTTACCTACAAAACTTAAATATGAAAGTTAATCAAAAAACCTTCTTTATAATTCCTTGCAATATATGCAAGAAACTAGTCAATATGGCATACTGAAAAACCTAATATTTAAATATAAAATTGTTGCCTAGTATAAAAGTAAATAATACTATAGGCTTAATTAAAATCAAAAGCTCCTTCCTCACCTTTACTCATACTCTCATATGTGGCACTCACATATTGTTCTCGTATAGTGCAGTCAAAAAGCATATTGCATGAAAAGCAAGATGACAACCCTTTGCTATTTTGGCATTGTGTCAATGCTGTAAGTGCGTTATTATAATTTTCTAAAAATATATCTTCATCGATTGTTTTTTGCGTTTCACTGAAAAAATCCATTCTCAAACCCTATATAGAGAATCTCAAACTACTGCGGAAAATTCAGCGTTGCTTCGCCACTAGATTCCACATTGTCTTCACCTTCTTCTTTATTGCATATACTTGCAAATGCCACCTTATCTTTACTTCCAAGGCTAACAATCTTCACACCGCTCGTATTACGTCCAGCCTCTCTTATAGAATCAAGAGGCACACGTATCATCTTGCCTGAAGTTGTTAGAACCATTAAATCCATATTAGAATCATTTACACTTAACACACTCACAAGCTTACCTGTTTTATTCGTAAGTTTCATGGCAATAACACCCTTTCCACCACGATTAATAGTGCTATAACTTCCTGCAAGTGTTTGTTTGCCAATACCAAGCTCACTAATGCTCAATAATTTGTCTTCATCACCTTTAATTGTTGTCGCAGCTATGACGCTGTCATTTTCCACCTTAAATTTAATACCAATAACGCCACGAGCAACCCTACCAATATCACGGATAGAATCCGCAGCAAAGCGGATACATTGCCCTTCTCTTGTAGCAATAAAAAGTTCTTTAACACTAGAATCTATAATACTTGCGCCAATGAGTTCATCATTATCATCAAGATTTATTGCTTTCACACCATTATTGCGAATATTTTTATATTCACTTAAATTTGTACGTTTGACAATACCATTTTTTGTGAAAAATACAAGCGATTTATCTTCATTAAAATCACTTGTTGTAATTGTCGTCATAATCTTTTCACCATCTTGCAAACCTATAAGATTCACAACTGCCTTGCCTATTGCTGTTCTACCTGCTTCTGGGATTCTATATACTTTTAACCAATATAGCTGCCCACGATTTGTAATAAACATAATCGTATCATGTGTATTTGCTACAAAGAAAGATTGTATAAAGTCATCATCATGTGTATTACCACTGATCTTACCTTTACCGCCTCGATGCTGTTTTTCATAGGTTTTAAGCAATACTCTCTTCACATAACCTCTATGACTCATGGTTACCACTACAGCTTCATTTGGTATCAAATCTTCTATATCAATAGCATCATAGTTCTCTTCTATTAAGGTTCGTCTTGGACTTGAAAATTGCTTTTGTATTTCTAATAATTCATCTTTAATGACATTATTAATCTTTTCTTCACTTCTTAAAATGGATTCTAATTCTGCAATAAGTGCAACAAGCTCTTTATATTCATTCTCTATTTTATCCCGCTCTAATCCTGTCAAGCGTTGTAGTCGCATTTCTAAGATTGCTTTACTCTGAATCTCTGTGAGGTGAAATCTTGTCATAAGCTCATTTTGTGCTGATTCTGGATTATCACTGGCACGGATAAGAGCTACAATCTCATCAATATTTTCAAGTGCAATTCTATAGCCCTCTAAGATATGTACTCTCGATCTTGCCTTCTCAAGTTCAAATATAATGCGACGGATAACAATTGTTTTTCTATGAGAAATAAAAATATCAAGTAGTTCTAAGAGTGTAAATATTTTTGGCTCCCTACCCTCAATAGCAAGCAATATAATTCCAAAAGTAATTTCCATAGCACTAGATTTATAAAGATGGTTCAACACAATCTCACTCATTGCTTCTCGTTTTAATTCAATCACAAGTCTCATACCATCTTTATCTGACTCATCCCTTACTTCTGCGATACCCTCTACTACTTTGTCCTTTGCTAATGTATCAATCTGCTCAAAAAGCCTTGCTTTATTAACTTGATATGGGATCTCATCAACTACGACAATATCTTTTGTTTTTGTTTTCTCCACATGCACTTTTGCTCGAATCTTGATCCTACCGCGTCCTGTTTTATACGCCTCAACAATACCCTGCCTACCATGTATGATACCACCTGTTGGAAAATCTGGTCCCTCAATCAAAGGCAATATATCATCGATTTCACTTTGTGGATTATCGATCCTATAAACTAGAGCATCAATAACTTCATCAAGCCTATGTGGTGGGATAGAAGTAGCCATGCCGACTGCAATTCCATTAGAACCATTTACAAGTAAATTTGGAAATCGAGTAGGTAAAATAGCAGGTTCTTTTTCAGAGCCATCATAATTTGGGATAAAATCAACCGTATCTTTTTCTATATCAAGCAACATGCTTTCGCCAACTTTAGTCATCTTGGCCTCAGTATAACGCATAGCGGCAGCTTTATCGCCATCAATAGACCCAAAGTTCCCTTGTCCATCAACTAGCTCTAAACGCATAGAAAAATCTTGTGCCATTCTCACAAGTGCATCATAAATTGCAGTATCTCCATGCGGATGGTAGTTACCCATCACTTCCCCTACAATCTTAGCACACTTTTTATATTTTGCATTACTTGAAAGTCCTAAATTATGCTTCATCGCATAAAGTATACGTCTATGCACTGGCTTTAGCCCATCTCTTGCATTAGGTAATGCCCTGCCGACAATAACACTCATAGAGTAGTCAAGATAACTCTCTTTTATAGAATCATCAATACGAATGGGCTTAATGATTGTATTGTCCAATAAATTATCCATGTATTTACTCCTTAAAAAGTCATAATTGTAACAATTTCTTGCTTAATATCCTTTGAAATCGCACAAAATAACTTCCCTGTGGTGGTTTTTATAACCCCCCAAATCACTAAAAAGTGTAAAAATATGCACCAAGAAAAATATACATCTCTATAATCAGTTAGAATCTATAAAATATACCTTGCCAAATCCACATTTTCTACCAAGTCTTTTAATCTTTCTTCAACGAGAGTTTCTGTAATAACTACTTCTTGCCCTTTAAAATCCTCCGCACAAAAACTAATATCTTCTAGCACCCTCTCAATTGTTGTATGTAATCGTCTTGCCCCAATGTCTTCAGTTTTCTCATTCGCATGAAATGATAATCTACTCAAAGCACGTAATGCAGAATCTTCAAAACGCAATGTAATACCCTCAACTGACAATAGTGCTTCATATTGTCTTATAATAGAGTTTTTTGTCCGTGTTAAAATTTGATAAAGAGCCTCTTCATCAAGTGCTTGTAATTCTACACGCAAAGGAAATCTTCCTTGTAGTTCTGGGATAAGATCGCTTGGCTTACTGAAATGAAATGCTCCTGCAGCAATAAATAAAATGTGATCTGTTTTAATCTGACCATAGCGAGTTTGCACCACACTACCTTCTACAATCGGCAATAAATCTCTTTGCACACCCTCTTTGCTTGGATCTTGTTTGCTAGAATCTTTTGAAGCCACAGCAATCTTATCAATCTCATCAATAAAAATAATACCACTTTGTTCAGCAAGCTTTAATGCATCAGTCCTAATCATATCAGAATCTAAGATTGCATTCTGTGCTTCTGGGCGTAAAAGCTCTTTTGCTTCTTTAATTGTGATTTCTTTTTTAACTTTATCGCCTTTCATGTTTAAAGCCTTGATTAATGACTCCTGCACTTTTATGATCTCTGTTGGCAGGTTTTCATCCATTCTCTCTTCTTGCTTTGCGATTTCAATTACAATCTTTGTATCATCCATTACCCCACTTTTTACACGCTCTTTCATTTTTTCAAAACTTACATCATATTCTTGTTTTTTTTGCTCACTCACACCAGTAGGCAATGGTGGCAATAATTTTTGCGTAATTTTATTGAGGATATAATCATCTATTTTATCTGCTGACTCTTCTTTTTGTTTAGTTTGCAAAAGATTTATACTCGCATTCACCAAATCCCTTACCATAGATTCTACATCACGTCCGACAAAACCCACTTCAGTATATTTACTTGCCTCAACTTTTACAAATGGCAACCCCATAAGCTTTGCCATACGCCTTGCAATTTCTGTCTTACCAACACCTGTAGAACCAATCATAAGGATATTTTTTGGCGTTACTTCATCTTGCATATCTTTTGCCAACTGCAATCGTCTATATCTGTTTCTAAGTGCTATAGCAACCGCCTTTTTTGCATCCTTTTGTCCAATGATATAACCATCAAGATAAGACACAATCTCTCGTGGTGTTTGTGTTATAATGACCTCATTCATTCTGCAATCTCCAATAGTTTAATATTTGTGTTTGTATAAATACAAATCTCTCCAGCAATTCTTAATGATTCTAATACTAAATCTTTTGGTGCTAAATTACCAAATTTATCCAAAGCTCGAGCTGCACTTAAAGCATAGTTGCCACCACTACCAATGGCTGCTATTTTACCATCTTCTGGCTCTACAACATCGCCTGTACCGCTTAATACATAAATGTTTGTTGCATTTAAGACTATCATCATGGCCTCAAGTCTTCGTAGATATTTATCCTTACGCCACTCTTTACTAAACTCCATAACCGATTTTAATAAATCCCCCTTTTTACCTTCTAAAATACGCTCAAACATATCAAAAAGACTAAATGCATCAGCAGTACTACCAGCAAAACCACTTAAAATCTTACCACCATAAAGGGAGCGAATTTTTGTTGCATTGCCCTTCATTACGCAGTTACCAAAGCTCACTTGCCCATCTCCGCCAATCACACCATAGGGCTTACCATCTTTTTGTCCAACATACCCTAAAATCGTTGTAGCATGAAACATACTCTTCCTTTGTATTTATAAAAAATAAAAACGCAATCATATTATATTATGTTAAACTCTTAATTACTTTTATATCCATTACAAATGTTGGTTTATATAGAATCTTGCATATATTTTATTAAGGCATACTCTCATGTCCTCTTGCAAACCCTACAGAGATTACAAGTAAGATTCTTAATTTAATATATTTAAATCCTAATCATTAAACCTGCACTTCCTCAATCAAAGTATTATGGCACATCCCGCTTAAGATTGTGCCATAGGTTTTTTGGAGTTAGAAATAACCCACCATCACTACAAAAAGTTTGAATTATTATGTTTAGAATCTAAAATATTTTTATCTAAGTGTTATTGCAGCTTTTACATTCATAGAGTATTGCATTACTCATCAAAGTTTATAGGCTTGTATTCAATCTTTAAAATCTCAAATTCAGTTTCTCCAGCTGGCAAATTCACTATCACTTCATCACCTTCTTCTTTTCCTATAAGTCCTTTTGCAAGAGGGGAATTAAAAGATATAAGTCCTTTTGCAGGATTGCTTTCTGTTGTACCCACTATGGTATAAACAACCTCTTTTTCAGTATCAAGATTGAGGATAGTAATAGTGCTGCCAAAGCTTACTCTATCGTGCAAAAGCGTAGAGGGATCAATAACTTGTGCGTTTGATAGCATTTTACTTAATTCATTAATTTTAAATTCAATAAAGGCTTGTTTTTCCTTCGCAGCATGATATTCTGCATTTTCTTTCAAATCGCCATGAGAGCGTGCTATATCTATTTCTTGAGCTACCTTTGGTCTTTGCACCTCTTTTAGATCTTTTAGTTCTTGTGTTAGTTTATTAAATCCATATTTACTCATTGGCTCTGTCATTTTAATTACCTTGTTAATAAAATAAAAAGCACTATTATACAAAAAAATAGATAGAAAAAACGTTTTTGTATTAAAATTAGATTTTTGGAGTTAATGGAGCATTTATGGCAGCAAAAGAGATTCTATATCGTGACAATAAGTTTCACATCGCCTATCACATGATAGACAATAACACAGATCGTTATATTGTATTTTTACATGGTTGGGGGAGCAACAAAGAGCTTATGACCTTAGCCTTTGGTAAATATTTTTGCACATATAACCACATCTATATTGACTTACCTGGATTTGGTGGAAGCACAAATGAAACCTTCCTAACAACACAAGATTATGCAAATATTATTGATCTTTTTTTGCAAGCATGCAATATAGATAAACAAAATCGCATCATTGTTGGACACAGCTTTGGAGGTAAAATAGCATTATTACTTGATTCTGAAATCATACTATTAAGTAGTGCTGGAATCTTACTGCCAAAACCACTAAAAGTAAAAATGAAAATAGCAGCCGCAAAAGTGCTTAAAAAGTTACCTTTACAGATTAATGGACTAAGAGCTGATGATGCAAAGGACTTAAGCCCTATAATGTATGAAGTCTTTAAACAAGTTGTGCAAGAGGACTTTGCACCACACTACAAATCATTTAAGCATAAAACAACGATTTTTTGGGGTAAAGAAGACGATGCTACACCATTACATGCATTCAATATAATTTGCACACTCATGCCACATGCAAAAACACATGTTTTAGAGGGTGATCATTACTTTTTTTTAAAACAAGGTGAATTAGTTGATAAGCTTTATCATAATAAAATAATAGGTAAGTAAGTGAAATCAAACCTCAACTCCCTCATACATTTAAATACAGAATCTCTATAACCTTAATACACAAAATTCAAGGCAAACAACTCAATACAAACATAAGATCAAGCCAACTCCACTTAATATAAATACTATCGCCCATCAATTCCAAATGCTCTCATTATTGCAAAAAAAACTTCAGTATTATCCATAACACCTTTAAAATATTCGCTGCCCACACCCTCACTCATCAATACAACATCATCAGCGGCATGCACTTCTTGATCCTCTTCTGTTGGAATATTACCGCGATATTCTTCACCCTTCATATTTGGGTTTGCAATATTTTTTCCATGATGTTTAATGGTTGGTGACATCGGTTCTTGTTTAAAATGATAATCAGCTTTATAGTCTGGGTGATTTGCATACTGCACTGCGAGTGTAATATCTGGATTTGGATCATCTGGGAATCCATCATTATCATTATCTACAAAGGTAGGAAATACTGAATGTGCGTAAGTTCTCACTGCCTCACGACCACTTTTTCCATCAAGCTCATGATATGTCCCAGTAATACTTGCACCATGTGCGTGATCAGCCACAACAATGACAAGCGTATCGCCATGTTTTGTAGCAAAATCTCTTGCTATTTTGACAGCCCGATCAAACTCTATGGTATCATAGGTTGCTCTTTGCCAATCCATTTTATGCAGTTGTTTATCAATACTAGCACCCTCTATCATAAGAAAAAATCCACTTTTATTTTTGCTTAAAACTTCTAAAGCTGCATTTGTCATATCAAGTAGGCTGGGTTGATTTTGAAACTCACCTAAAACCTTTGGATTCTTTAAGACTGCTCTATCTAAATATACATTAAGGTTATCATTATGATATAAACCTAATAGCTTTTTAGCACTCTTTGCTTGTGTGAGTAGCTCTTGCTTTGTTTTAGAGATTTCATATCCTGCATCCCTATAAAATTTTATAAGTTCAAGAGAATCTTTACGTTTAGAACCCTTCGTCTCTTTTGGAATAAAATGTTGCAATCCTCCACCAAGTAACACATCAATATTCAAATCCAAATAACTCTGTGCTATCATATTTTGCTCACTCCGCCTTCTTGTATGTACCACAAAAGCAGCAGGAGTAGCATCTGTAATATTTGCTGTAGTTACAAGCCCTATACTTTTATCTGTCTTCCTTTTTAGTATTTCTGTTATATTTTCTATTTTTGGATCATCAAAAGGACTTATTGTGCTGTCTGCATAAACACCCATTGCATTCACTACGCTTTTATGTCCTGTGGCATATGCAGAGGCTGAATTTGCAGAATCTGTTGTCAAAGAATCATATCCTGAAGTCGTAATGAGTGCCATTCTATCAAGCTTTTCCATTTCTAATACATCATTATATTTACCCTCACTAATCCCTTTTGATAATATACGAGCCATTTGTTTTGCTTGCAAACTCATTCCATCGCCAATGAGTAAAATTACATTTTTAGCCTTTCTATTAGCCTTATTATCAACTACTTCATATGTTGCGATGCGAAGCGAATTAGGGGTTTTCACTTTAACTTTTATAAATCCTGTATCATTAAAAGATATAGAATCTATGCGATAAGATAGTATGTCGCCATCACGCCATATTTTTGGCTTTTTATTAAAATAACTTATAATATCCCTATCATTAATTGTTGCCTGTATTGTAGATCTTGCATTTGCTGGATTTAAAGTGGGATCCTTTATTTCAATAAGGAAGTCAAACCGCTGTCCAGCAAGAAATTTTGCATTATTAATGGGCAATATTGTAATATCTTTGTGTTGGGTTATATGGGTGGTTTGACTTGGGGTAGCATACACATATTTTATATGTGCAAATATTACTAAAATATACACTAGACAGATGTGTAGCATATTTGGTATTTTATAATAAAAACGCATGATGTATCCTTTGAGTAAAATAGTCTGTAAATGATTGCTTATTGGTTGTTATAGAAGCATTATTATCTATGTAACATGTTGTTCTAACAATCACAATTACTTTTGTAGTTCTTTGGCTATATCCATAACTTTTCCACTTGATAAATCGATGCGATAAATCTCACGCATAACATTACCTGCAATGCCAAGCTCAACGATAGATATTGTCTTAAATTCAGCCTTAATACCTTTATCCAAAATATTGTTAAACTCACTGGCTAATGCTAAAAGTTCATGTTCAAGTTTGATTGGAAGCTCTTGCATACTATAACTAAGGGTTACATGAGGACGATGCATTCTCTCTTCTTTACCATTTACAATTCGATTTAAACCACTAACGCCTAGTTCTCTAATTTGATCCTGTGCCTCTTTGCTAGAATCTGCATAAATAGGACCACTTACACGTGGTAGTGGCGAATTTCTCAAAGGTGTCAAAGCTTTGGTAGCCTGAAAATTATATTGCATAATGCTCTCAAGGGCAGAATCTTTTACTACATTAATATCAAACCACCATGGCATTTTGGCATTTTTGCTTGCTTTTATTAGGCTAAATCCTGAAAGAGTGAGTGTAAAAGGTTTTGGTGGTTTTGGCATGAATCTTAGCATTTTTTCAGGCAATGTTGTATCATTTGTGTGTAAATGCAAGACGGTTATATGAGGGATATTTTTCCTCAATAATGCATCAGTGATGCCATATGTAATCAGCTTCTCATTTAGCATACCTCCTATGATTGCATTTAGCTTTGCTATTGGAGAATCTGATGTTTCATGTGGGACAATAAAAACTAGTCCATATGTTTTATAATGTGTTCCTAATGTTTTTGAGTTTAAAGATGAATTATCAATTTCATTTGCAAAGATATTGCCTTTAAATAATATACACATTGCCAAACAGCATACAATAAGATTCTGAAATAATCTATGATTTATACATGTATTTTTCCGCATATAATATCCTTATAAAAATTTTGATTTTGTATTGTGAGGTATCAATGTAAGATTTATCTGCTTTATTTTGTTAAGAATCTGTAAAACTCAAATATTGTATATTACATGCTAATATTTCTAATTATTCAACATGCAAACATTAATTAAGAAAAATTCTAAAATTTATATAATCTTTTAGCTAAAAGATTATATAGAGTCTTATATTGTGCTCTTAAGTATGTTGCACATCTGATATTGTTAGGATTAGGGGCTGCAGCATGTCTTTAAAAAATACATTAACATAAAAGGATTTTTATTGCTTCTATATATACATATTCCATTTTGTGATTCTAAATGTGGGTATTGTGCTTTTTTCTCACAAGTGAATAAGGAAGACATGATTACGCCATACTTTCAAGCATTATTAAAAGATATAAAATACACTTTACAACATTTCAGTGTGAAACAAATTACAAGCATTTTTGTTGGAGGTGGCACACCAAATTTTGTAGATTCCAAGCATTATATAGAGATATTTCGTCATCTGCTCCCATTATGCACAAGCGATTGTGAGATTACTTTTGAGATGAATCCAAACCTACTTTCTCATACTTGGCTTGAGGAGATAAAAACTCTTGGTGCAAATCGATTAAGTATTGGAGTGCAAAGCTTCCATAATGATAAATTACAAATGCTTGAAAGAGTTCATACATATGATGATATTGCAAGGGCATTTGACATCGCTTATAATCATATTGATAATATAAGCCTTGATTTAATTTATGATTGCAAACTTGATACACAAGAGCGTATGCAGTATGAATTAGAATCTGCGTTGAAATTACCTATCAATCATCTTTCAGCATATAGTTTAAGTATAGATTCTCATTCTCGTTTTGGTGATAGACAAGACCATACATTGCAATCTAAAGAAAGCTTTGGTATATTTGTGCGTGATTTTCTACAAAATAATAACTTTAAACAATATGAAGTTTCAAACTTTGCACGTGTTAATAAATGCAAACACAATCTTGGCTATTGGCGTGGAGATATATATCTTGGCGTGGGGGCTAGTTCTGTTGGTAGGGTAGATTTAATACGTTACTTTGCACCAGCCAATTTAGAGCAATATATTGCCAATCCAACTCAAAGAAAGAAAGAATATTTAAGTCTAAATGATTTACATTTTGAATCTATTTTTATGGGCTTTCGAAGTGAAATAGGTGTAGAAAAAAAACTGCTTAATCAGACTAAATTGCAATATGTTATCGATGATAATTTATGCTATGAATATAATGATCGAGTTTATGCAAATGATTTTTTTCTTGCAGATTCTATTGCATTATATCTTGCTTAGTGTTATTTCTCAAAAATGATAAAAATCTATAAAAGTGTGCATCATATTAGGTTATAAGCATATATATCCTCATTTTATTTTTGCTATAATTCCTGCTATTTTTTTGTTTATTTTATAGAAATGTAAAGTGGGTGATTATGGGTTTAAAATCTGATTTATGGATTAAAGAGATGAGTAAAAAGGGTATGATTGAGCCATTTTGTGAAAAGCAAGTGGGGCAAAATATCGTAAGCTATGGGCTATCAAGCTATGGATATGACATTCGCGTGGGTAGTGAATTTATGATTTTTACAAATATCGGTGCGACTTTGGTTGATCCTAAAAGCTTTGATGAACGCAATGTCGTAGAAGTCGATGCGAGTGAAAAGGGCTACTGCCTTGTGCCGCCAAACTCTTTTGCCCTTGCACGCACGATAGAATACTTTAGAATGCCACGCAATGTGCTTGCTATCTGTCTTGGCAAAAGCACTTATGCAAGGTGTGGGATAATTGTAAATGTTACGCCTTTTGAGCCAGAGTTTGAGGGGCATATCACTATTGAGATTTCAAATACAACGCCACTTCCAGCAAAGATTTATGCAAATGAAGGCATAGCTCAAGTATTATTTTTAGAGGGCGATTCGCCTTGTGAGATAAGCTATAAAGATAAAAAAGGCAAATACCAAGGACAAATGGGTATTACATTGCCAAAGGTACTCCATAATAAAGATTCATAAAATAGATATTTTAAAATCTCATTCAATACAACTATTTAAAAATCTTATTATAGATTCTATGAGTTTTAGATCTCAATCGTTTAAAAGTAGCGTAATATTCCCTATAGAATCATTGACTATTTGTCGCTATTAAAATTATAATTATAGCCTATATGAAACCATGCTAACGTTGGTGCAATATTTAAATGTGTAAAATATTTACACATTTAAATATATTTCCTAAAAACTGCCAATTTTGCGAGATAAAATAACACACTTTTGCTATATTGCTGTAGGTGAAACTTTAAAGTAGGAGATAATAGTGAAGCAAAGAATTTATTTAGACAACAATGCTACAACAATGCTAGATCCTAGCATTAAAGCATTGATGGAGCCTTATTTTTGTGAAAAATTTGGAAATCCAAATAGTTTGCATAAATATGGTACAGAAACACATCCAGCAATCACTGAAGCAATAGAGAAACTCTATGCTGGTATAGATGCTGATGATAATGATGATATTATCATTACTTCTTGTGCAACAGAGTCAAATAACTGGGTGATCAAGGGTGTGTATTTTGATGAAATTGTAAAAAAAGGGAAGAAACATATTCTCACCACAGAGGTAGAACACCCTGCGGTTAGAGCGACTTGCGGCTTTTTAGAATCCCTTGGTGTGGAAGTTACTTATTTGCCTATCAATGCACAAGGTACAATCACTACAGAGCAAGTTCGTGAAGCCTTGCGTGATGATACTGCGCTTGTTAGCATAATGTGGGCGAATAACGAGACTGGACTGATTTTCCCTATAGAGGAAATTGGTGCATTATGCAAACAAAAAGGTGTGCTTTTCCACACTGATGCAGTGCAAGCTATTGGTAAAATCCCTATAAGTGTAAAAAAGGCAAATGTGGATTTTCTAAGCTTTTCGGCACACAAGTTCCATGGACCAAAGGGTGTTGGTGGATTATATATTAGAAAAGGTGTGGAGCTGACCCCACTTTTACATGGCGGAGAACATATGCGTGGCAGACGATCTGGCACACTTAATGTCCCATATATCATTGGTATGGGTGAGGCAATGAAGCTTGCCACAGATTACCTTGACTTTGAGCTTACGCAGGTACGAAAACTTAGAGATAGACTAGAAGATGCACTTTTAAGTATTCCTGATGTATTCGTCGTTGGTACAAGGGAAAATCGTGTCCCAAACACGACGCTTATTAGTGTGCGAGGAATTGAAGGTGAAGCAATGTTATGGGATTTAAATAAAGCTGGTATTGCTGCATCAACTGGTAGTGCATGTGCAAGTGAGGATCTAGAGGCAAACCCTGTAATGGTAGCTATTGGTGCAGATAAGGAACTGGCTCATACAGCAGTAAGAATCTCCTTGAGTAGATTTACTACAAGTGAAGAAATAGATTATACCATTGAGGTGTTTAAAAAAGCAGTAGCAAGGCTTAGAGCAATTTCTAGCAGCTATGAAAGCTAATCTTGTATTGCCCTTTGTGTTTTATGAGTTAAGCATTCATAAAAAACACGCAAAGCCATACCGTAACTGCTAGAATCCGTATTGACAAAAAAACAGGAAAGAATGATGCTTAGATTTTTTCTTACTTACCCATTAATATTATGTTTTAATATTCTTTTGATTGGTTGTAGTTCTACTGTTGTATATTATTCTGCGGATGCTGACCCACAAGTACCCTTTGATCCACAGGATACTTTAGGCGTATATTATGGAGATAATCCAACCATATCAGACAAAAAGTTTGCTCTTTTGTTGGGAGAAATTATGGCTGAAGAGGGATATAATGTCAGTGGATTCAATACAGATAAAAATCCTGTTTGTAGAATATTTTTTTCTCAAGATATCTCCTCTAGTTCATCTGTGAATAGCTATACCACAAACCATACGAGCTACAACAGAACATATATACCAGGAACATATAGTAGTAATGGTTACAACCCAGGTCGCACGATTACTACCACCACTACTACACCTATAACACACTACTACACAAAAGTATTGGTAACACAAAATGTAGGTGTTTCTGTTATGTGTAAAATTAAAGATGATAACAATTTTACACAATTATGGTTTGGTTATTTTAGTGCAGAACTTGATAATTACAAATCTTATCAAAAAGATATTATCAGATTCCTAGTAAGCTTACTGGGCAGGGAGCTTGAAGGGCAATATATCAATCTTTCAAATATAATTTCAGCAAGAAAGGAGTAAGACAATGAAGCTCAACTTTTACAGACATAAATCTAGTAATATTTAAAAACCCAACTAGTTAAATTTATGTATCCAGAATTTTAATTAACATAAAGAACAATATAAAGGAAAAGAAAATGGCAAAGAATGACTTAATCGGCGGTGCATTATGGGATGCATATTCAAAAAAAGTAAGTGAAAGAATGGATAACCCCACACATTTGGGTGTGCTTACACAAAAAGATGCTGATGAAAAAGGTGCAAAACTTATTGTTGCAGACTATGGTGCAGAATCTTGTGGCGATGCGGTAAGATTATATTGGCTCGTAGATTCTAATGATGTGATTATTGATGCAAAATTTAAGAGTTTTGGCTGTGGGACAGCAATCGCAAGTAGCGATATGATGGTGGAACTCTGTCTTGGTAAAAAAGTGCAAGATGCAGTAAAAATCACAAACCTTGATGTCGAGCATGCCTTGCGTGATGATCCTGAAACTCCTGCAGTACCTGGACAGAAAATGCACTGTTCAGTTATGGCGTATGATGTCATCAAAAAAGCAGCAGGAATATATCTTGGCAAAGACGCAGCAGACTTTGAAAGCGAGATTATTGTATGTGAATGTGCAAGGGTTAGCCTATCTACTATCAAAGAAGTAATAAGGCTTAATGATTTAAAAAGTGTAGAGGAAATCACTAATTATACAAAGGCAGGAGCATTTTGTAAAAGCTGCATTAAGCCTGGTGGACATGAAGCAAGAGAATATTATTTAGTGGACATACTTGCAGATGTGCGGGCTGAAATGGATAGAGAATCTGTGAAAAAAGTCGCTGATAAAGGTGGTGAAATTGCATTTGCTGAGATGACAATGGTGCAAAAAGTAAAGGCAATTGACAAAATAATTGATGTTAATATTCGCCCTATGCTTATGATGGATGGTGGTGATATGGAGATTTTAGATATTAAAGATACAAGTGATGGCTTTATCGATGTATACATTCGTTATCTTGGAGCATGTAGTGGTTGTGCAAGTGGTGCGACAGGCACACTCTATGCCATTGAATCTGTTTTACAAGAACAACTAGATTCTAGAATCCGCGTTTTACCAATATGATGAAATCAGAATCTCTTGGCAAGACAATTCTTGTTGGATTTTCACATACATTAACATGGGGATAAAAAGCCCTACATGAAATTCAAACTTATTGCATTACAGGGTATAAGAATCTTATGTATTCTTTAGCCTTGGGAAAGACGCATATTAAAATTATTCCTTGTTTTATCTAAGATCATAAGATAGACTGCGTTATTTTTTAGCGTTGTTGGATATTTGTATTTAGAATCTGTTTTAGTAAATGTTTAAATACTTTATCATTAATCTTAAAACCTAACTAGCCTTCCTTACATCATAAATATCTACACATTCTCTCCCATAAAACTATCATAAGAGCAATCCAATTAGAAATATTCTAAACATTCATCCAATTCACAGATAATATAAACAAAAAAGCCTTAAGATTATTTCACAAAACTTCATAGCTCCCATAACATTATTTTATGGAAGTAAAGAGATGAGATTAAACTCTGCAACTATATGAAGAATATATGCGAACTTAGATCTCCTATGCTACTTTACTCATTTTTGATGAGTTATCAAATCAACACATAATAAATCATTATAAATGATTTTAAAAATCTTTACTTTATAAGATATCTTATTTACATTTTTACATCAAAAAAAAATAACTAAAGCTTTAAAATTTTTATATATCAAAGAATGGGCTTGAATACAAAAGTTCATTACAAAAATTGCAAAACAACACTCCCTACACCCACGAGCAAAGCTGTAAAAGACATAATAAGATTTATATTTACGCCATCACGCTTCTTCTCCAAAACCTGCACACGATTGCGTAACTCATTGATTTTTGCTTCTTGGTTATCATCTATTTGCTACTAAAATACAAAATAAATTAAAGGTAAATAAAGAGGGTTTATGTATAAACTTATATTAAATAACTAATTGATTTAAGCTCTATTTTCCATGAAACATCTTGGCATATAGTTCATATTTACCAATATATCAAGGGTATAGAATTGTGTTTCAAAAATAAGTTATATATCTATCGCAACGCAATTTTCTTGTAATTATTCAAGATCTATGTATCTCACTTTATTTTTACGCAAATACAGCCATTCACCATTAGCAAATACACTTTCAATATGTGCATCTTCTTTTAACCCATACACTCTATTAATATTTACGTAACGATACAAGATTCCAATAGATATAAGATGAGCTTTGCCATGATCATCGATGTAGAAAAATTGTGGATAAACTACTTGTTGAAATTTCATATTTTTGGTAGTTAAGCCACCAATTTTCATACGTAAAGATTCTGGTATCTCTATTGCACCATCATAGCTATATGCACCATTATAATAGGTATTTCCATTGCTTAAAACTCTGTCCTTTTTTTCTTTGTTGTGGATTGTATCAAGCACAAATAATCTTTGTGCGTTTTTTTCATTATAATAGCCACTATGCTTATATGCGAGCTCTAAATAGTATTCTCGTTTTTGTAGCCACTCTTCATTTCTGCCATGCTTTATTTGTGAAAAAAGTTGTTCTTCTAATTTTAGATTCTCAGTTTTATTTGCCTTAGAATCTTTTTGTTTTTGCACAATCTCATCATATAGCTCTTTATTGAGCACATATGTACCACTATAATCTTTTGCATATTTTCTAGCCTTATAGTATTGTGGATCAAGCACATAAAAAGTGCAACCACAAAATACAATAACACTCATCACAAGGCAAAATTTAACACCATAAAAAAATAGAGTCCGCATAATATCCTCTCACAATGATATGAATATGGAATCATAGCAATAAATACTACAAAATGTTTTATTTTCGTTATAATGGAGGCCTTATTTTAAAAGTAATGGAGAGATTATGTCGTATTTTAAGAAAATTGTATGTGCTTTGGGTTTATGTTGTGGGACAATATTTCAATGCTTTGCAGAATCGAGTAATAATAATCTCATGCCACTTGAGGCAACACGCATAAAACTATTTGAGATTCTATATCCGCAACAATTAACAACATTGGAACAAAAAAAAGCTTTTGTAAAAAAATACTACAAGTCTAGCGAAGAACACGAAACTTTTATCTTTCCAAATCAAACACTAGAAAATGTATATAATGCATATGTAAGAGCATATCCAACAAACGCCTTTGGTGTTAGCATATTGCATAAAGAACTGCCGCGAACAAATAAAGCCTTTAGAGCAGATAGCAATGATGAGCGTATGGGATATGTACTAATGTATGTCTGGGATGGGGATAAAAAGCTAACTATTACAAACACAAGAATAGAGGATGATAATCTTTGTGGTAAAGAACTTTTAGAATTCGAAGAGCAAAAGGGGCAAACTATATTAAAATCAAACTTTGAGCAATATTGTTTTTAATCACTAAGGGCGAAATATGAAACATCAAAATCTAAACGCCTTATTACATACAGATAACATCAATACAGATGCAAGTAATACAGATTTAAATAATACACTGCAATCCTTAACAACTCTTGAGACTATAGAGTCCCTGCAACAAGCATACCATGAACATACAGGCACAAAAAGGCAAGATTCTATAAACAAGCTAGAATCTCATATGGCACAAAAAAATGTGATAAAAAACTCTATATTCAAAGATTATAGCAGAGATGTTACCATAACACGCACGCGAAAAACACTACATTCAATGGAAATAGAGGCGCGTATGCATAATGGAAAAAATCCCTATACAAATACTGCTAAAAGTTCAATACATGACTCTAAAGATTCACAAACAAGGCAAATTGGGACTATAAAACAAAAAAAGCTAGTATATGTTTCTGTTGGTGATATTAATGGGATTGGACTTGAGCTTATTCTACGCAATCATGCAGAAATTGCAACATATTGTAAGCCTATTTATTGTATAGATTTTGAGATATTAGAACATGCGGCAAACAAATTGAGCTTTCAGATTCCAAACGATATGTATATTCATCCATTAAATATGCAAGATATATTTGAAGGAGAAGCAACGATAAAGCCTGGACAAATATGTGCAAAAAGCGGACTGTATAGCTTTAAGTCATTTGAGATAGCATTAGAGCTAAGCATAGAGCATAATGCATGTCTTGTTACACTCCCCATTCATAAATATGCATGGCAATTAGCTGGTATACAATATGCTGGACATACACAATATTTACGACACAGATTCCAAAAAGAGGCTATTATGATGCTTGGTTGCAAGGAGATGTTTGTAGCACTCTATACCGATCATATTCCATTAAGCAAAGTTGCAAGTACTATACAAAAAGAGCGGCTTTTGCAGTTTTTTAAAGATTTTTATCATGCTTATAGTTTGCTTTTTATGCCCACACAAGAAGAACAAACATTAAAGAATAATACAAAACATGACTTATCATCTAAAAGCCCACATGAAATCCAACCAGAATCACTACAAAACTTATCATCAAACACATTAAAACAAGATTTAATTAATGCAAAGTTGGTAAAAAGGCTGCTCTATGATGAAAAAAATTCTATAGAGCAAAAAGAAAAACTACAAGATTCAATGCAACATAATCTTGTGTCACAAGACACAAGAGAACTAAAAATAGCGGTTTTAGGTCTTAATCCACATGCAGGTGATAATGGTGTATTGGGACATGAGGATAGGATTATTGATGAGTGTATAAAAATTATTAATGAAGAAATTGGAAGTGAAGTTTTTATCGGCACTATTGCACCAGATTCTGCATTTATCCCACATAATAGAAAACAATATAAAGTATTTCTTGCAATGTATCATGATAGCGGATTAGCCCCGCTTAAGGCACTCTATTTTGATAAAAGTATTAATGTGAGTTTAAATCTTCCAATATTACGCATAAGCCCAGATCATGGCACATGCTTTGATAAAGCATATAAAATGAGTAATGAAATAAGCATGGAAAGCTATCTTGAAAGTTTTAGATTTTTATATCAAGCCAATACACAATATTATCTTGAGGTGTAAAACAAGATGTAGCAACAAAATCAATCATCTTAATAATTACATTATGATTTGTGATATAGAGTGTCGCTAAGATATGATAGATTGAGCAATAATTTGTTTTGTATCAACATCATAAATATTAAGTCTTTAAATACATAAGATAGCCTGAATTGTAGAGTAGATTATAAAAAACAATGTATATAAGAATGAGATTAGATTATTTCTTCAATAAAATATCTTGGTCTCCGCTTAGATTCAGCATAGATTTTGCCAATATACTCTCCAATAATCCCTAAACTCAAAAGTTGAATCCCACTAAAAAAACACAGAGGAATAATCGTTGAAGCCCAGCCATACACCACACCATCAGTAAAAAGCTTCACAAAAAGTGCATAACAACCAAGTGCAATTGAAAGTATAAAAAATATAATACCTAACACACTCACAAGCCTTAAGGGCACAATGCTAAAACTTGTTACACCATTCCAAGCAAAAGACAGCATCTTGCCTAAAGGATACTTAGATTCACCTGCAAAACGCTCCAATCTATCATATTCTACCACCGCACTTTTAAAACCAAGTAAAGGCACAATACCACGTAGAAACAGATTTACTTCGCTAAAATTAAGTAAGGCTTGGATAGCCCTACTTGAAAGTAGTCGATAATCAGCATGATTATAGATAATTTTAACGCCCATAATCTCCATAAGCCTGTAAAACCCAAGTGCAGTATGCTTTTTGAAAAAGCTATCTTTTTGTCGCGATTTTCTCACACCATAAATAACTTCAGCACCTGCCCTAGCCTTTGCTACAAATTCATCAATTACACTAATATCATCTTGCAAATCACAATCTATACTAATAGCACAATCGCATTTATCTGCCACATATTCTAATCCTGCTAAAAGAGCATTTTGATGACCACAATTACGAGACAATTTTAAAGAGATAGTTTTAATGCAACTTTCTTTAGACTTTTTAATATCAAACACTAACTTACTATTTAATTCATTATTTGAAGAAGCAGTTGAAATATCTATAGCTGCTTGTTCTACATCTGGGGGGGGGGGGTAAATGCGGTATTTTGGCTACTTAAGTCCTTTAAAATTGCCCATGTATTATCTTTACTTCCATCATCTACAAATACACAAAAGCTTTCCTTGGAAATACTCTTAGATTCAATAAGCTGCTCTAACTTTCTAGATATGATTTTATGGGTTTCTTGTAATACCTCTTCTTCATTGTAACAAGGAATAACAACGGCTAATATCATATATCTAACTCCCTATCGCATCTATCTAGCATCTATCTAGTATCAATCTTAACATTATGCATTCACACATAATACAAACATAGAATCCAAACCTTAGAAACTAGACTAAAGATTACTAGATTCTATTCTATAAAAACTTAATACACAATATTATCCTAAACATGTAAATTTTAGCATTTGATACATAGCAGGATATATTTACATGTGTTTTCTCTTGTATACTTAAAATCTGTAAAAAGCTAGTCTCAAGCTATAAAAATGATTCTATTTGTAATACTTTCAGTAATTAAAAAATGCTGATATGACCTCTAGCATAATAAGTTTTGTAAATCTAAGGATTAAGAAAGTAGTGAGAATACAAAATGCGTGATATCGAATTATTATAAGGTGTATAGTTGGAATTTACGAATACTTCTATTATAAATATTGGATTGCAAGTGTATTTTATGCCTTACATAAGAAGTTACAATATTTACTATATTGTAATATTACTAATATATATTTTGTTATAATTATCAATAGGCTATATTGTAGGGTTTTTTATTCTTATATCTAGTAGAGTAGAATATGTGAAATGCTTTTCACATATTTACGTTGTTATCTTACTTAAAGTCTATCTTTTAGAAAAAACTAAAAAACAACATGTTATAATATAGCCCATGTCGCAATAAAAAAAGGAAATTTATGCAAACATTACTACTTTTTTCACATACATTTTGGGAAAACTCCAAAGTCAATAAAGCATTATTAGAATCTGCTAAAACGCTTTCAGATCTAAAGGTTCACAATCTTACTGAAACCTACAAAGATGGTGTAATTGATGTAGAATCTGAAATTAAACTTTTAAGAGATTCCCAAAAAATCATCTTTCAATTTCCACTCTTTTGGTATGGCACACCTTCACTCATGAAGGAGTGGCAAGACCAAGTTTTGACACATATTTTATATAGCAAAGATTCTCAAGTCTTACAAGGCAAAAAGTTTCAGATCGTCGTCACTATAGGTGGGGCAAAAGAGAGCTATGATGGGCATCATGGGTATGGTCTTGAGGCAATCTTATCACCACTTACAAATACGTTTAAATATTGTGGTTGCGATGTTTTAGAGTCTTTTGCAATCTTTAGTGCTAAAGTGGATACATTGCCTTTGCAAGAATATCTAACAGTATTACAAAGTGATAAAAAGGAGAAAATATGGGAATGACAATGAGTCAAAAGATTCTAGCTGATAGGGCAGGATTAGAATCGGTTAAAGCAAATGATTTAATTCGAGCAAAGCTTGATATGGTGCTTGGTAATGACATTACTACACCTGTGGCAATTAATGCTTTTAAAGAGGCAAAATTCACACAAGTTTTTGATAAAAATAAGATCTCGCTCGTAATGGATCACTTCGCACCAAATAAGGACATAAAAGCTGCTACACAAAGCCAACAATGTCGTTGCTTTGCAAATGATTTTGATATCAAACATTACTATGATGTAGGGAATATGGGGGTGGAGCATGCGTTGTTACCTGAACAAGGCATTGTAACCATTGGCGATCTAATCATTGGGGCAGATTCTCATACATGTACTTATGGGGCACTTGGAGCATTTAGCACAGGTGTAGGAAGCACAGATATGGCTGTTGGTATGGCAACTGGTGAGGCGTGGTTTAAAGTTCCAAAAGCAATGAGATTTAACCTTAGGGGTAAGTTACGCCCTTATGTAAGTGGTAAGGATGTGATTTTACATATTATTGGTAAAATTGGTGTTGATGGGGCATTATACAAGAGTATGGAATTTGGTGGAGAGGGACTTAAAAATCTTACCATTGATGATAGGTTATGTATCGCAAATATGGCAATTGAAGCCGGAGCTAAAAATGGTATTTTTGAAGTTGATGATATCACTATTGAATATGCTAAAGCACGCACAAGCAAAGAGTTTAGAATTTATAAAGCAGATGATGATGCAGAATATGAAGAGTTTTTTGACATTGATTTAGATTCCATAGATCATACTGTAGCATTTCCGCATTTACCTGAAAACACAAAAGAAAAGGATGAGTGGGGTGAGATAAAGATTGATCAAGTTGTGATTGGCTCTTGTACAAATGGCAGGTTAAGTGATATGCAAGTGACAGCTGAGATTTTAAAAGATAAAACAATTGCAAAAAATACGCGTTGTATTATTATTCCTGCGACACAGAATATATATTTAGAGTGTATTAATCGTGGGTATTTAGAGACGTTTATTAAAGCTGGTGCAGTAGTTTCTACACCTACTTGTGGTCCTTGTCTTGGCGGACACATGGGAATCTTAGCTGCAAATGAAAAATGTGTATCGACTACAAATCGAAACTTTGTAGGTCGTATGGGACATGTAACAAGTGAAGTGTATCTTGCATCGCCAGAAGTTGCAGCTGCTAGTGCAGTGAGGGGGATTCTAAGCTCTCCACAAGATGTTATTTGATCATGAAACATGATTGATTTGGATTGATGAATTTTAGAATCTTTTTTGCACTTAGTTGGCTATATAAATTTAAGAAAGTTAATAAAGAATCTTGAATTTTCATCTTGGTTAAGATAGATATAGATAAATGTAGTGAAACCTAGTTTGTTTGTATCTTGAGTTTCTTTGTTTCCTCTAGAGAATGCAACCTAGATTCTATGATATATATACTGATACACGTATCATAAAAGTCTTCATCTATAATGTAAAATAGGGAATATTGATTTTGTAAAATCTTGTTTTTATCTAAGATAAGATTCTAAAAAGATGAAAGCTTATGAGATTTATAATAAGGGGTATAAAATGATAATGCTTGATGTTTATATGCGTTTTGAAATAAAAGATAATGTTATTGATTTGTTGCTTGCAAATGGTTATGATGATTTCTTTTTTATCGAAGCAAAGAAATATGCAGCAAAAAATATGCTTTTAAGTGATGAAGAGCAAGTAAGTGGACGACAAAATTATGCTATTATTAAGCTTTACTTAAATGATACTGCAGCAAGTATGCTTGCAAGTCTTATTAAAGAAGAGTTTAAGGATGTACGTGTGTTTGCGGTAGAATGCCAACCACTTGCATTTTTTGACATGTAATATTTTATTATCTTCATCGCCCCCACCCCCGTATTGAAACACAAACATTTTACGATATAATCAAATTTACTCAAAGTTTAAAGGAATTATATGGCTAAAGTAGCATTAATTACGGGTATAACTGGGCAAGATGGCGCATATTTAGCAGAATTTTTATTAAATAAAGGCTATGAGGTACATGGCATAAAACGTAGAAGTTCGCTTTTTAATACTGACAGGATTGATCATATATACCAGGATATTCATGCAGATGATGTTCGCTTTCATTTGCATTATGGAGATTTAACAGATTCCACAAATCTTATACGTATTATGCAGGTTGTAAAACCAGATGAGGTTTATAACCTTGCTGCAATGAGTCATGTAGCCGTAAGTTTTGAGACACCAGAATATACTGCAAATGCTGATGGTATAGGCACACTTAGACTTTTAGAAGCAATTAGAATACTAGGCATGGAGCATCAAACAAAAATTTATCAAGCTTCTACGAGTGAGCTATATGGTTTGGTTCAAGCAGTCCCACAAAATGAAAACACACCATTTTATCCACGATCACCCTATGCGTGTGCGAAACTTTATGCATATTGGATTACGATTAACTACAGAGAGGCATATAATATGTTTGCAAGTAATGGTATCTTGTTTAATCATGAAAGTCCTATTCGTGGTGAAACTTTTGTAACTCGGAAAATCACTCGAGGTGTGAGTAAAATTGCACTTGGTTTGCAAGATAAACTCTATTTAGGGAATCTTTCTGCAAAAAGAGATTGGGGACATGCAAAAGACTATGTAGAAGCGATGTATCTTATTTTGCAACAAGATAAGGCACAAGACTTTGTCATTGCAACAGGCATTACAACAGAGGTAAGAGACTTTGTAAAACTAAGCTTTAAAGAAGTTGGTATAGATATTGAGTTTAAGGGGAGTGGTGTAAATGAAGTGGGTGTTGTAGCAAAATGTTATGGGGATTATAAACTACCTATTGGCAAGGAAGTTGTTGCAGTTGATTCTCGTTATTTTCGACCTACAGAAGTAGATTTATTGCTTGGAGATCCAAGTAAGGCACAAAAGATTTTAGGATGGAAGCCAAAATACAATCTTTCTATGCTTGTTGCTGATATGATGCAAAGTGATTTAAAACTTATGCAAAAAGACAAATACTTAAAAGATGGTGGTTATACAATTATGCGTTATTTCGAGTAAAATAAAGTGTAATGAAGATTGCAAGTTACTGCGTTTGTGATTTAAGGGTTTATGATAGATTTGCAGCGATGGAAGATGATGACAGCTTTACAAATAAGATAATAAGTCATAATTCATACCAACATAAATACAGCTAAAAGGTCTATATTTTATAATCTACAAAAATATATTATAATAGCATTTACTATTATCACAAATTCATGCAATGAGGAAGAAATGGCAAAGCAAGGGAAAATAAAAAAGTCACAAGATGGACATAAAGATATAGATAAAGAAGAATTGCAAGAAACAGCATGTAAGCCACTTGGCATGGTTATGCAAGATCTAGATTCACAAAAAACCCAAACACAGATCAATGAAAACTCTATTTATGAACGAAACCTACATGCTTTAAGCGTTAGGGATCCACTCCTTTTTTATAATCTTTTAGAAATAAAAACAAATACGCAATATGAAGTCTTTATGGGAAATGACAGTGCAAACTTTAATATCATTGAACTACAGAGCAACACTCCACTTTATAAAGGCGATCCTTTACAAGAAAATCTAGAAATATTGAAGAATTATGAAATATATCGTTATTATCCATATTTATATGCCTATGGTTTAGGCAATGGAATCTTATATCGCATGATGCTTGGTAGCGAGATTTTAAAACGCATTGTAGTAATTGAGCCAGAGCTAGAGATCATTTATATTGTGCTTAACCTCATTGATTTTAGTGAAGAGATTTTAAGCAATCGACTTATTTTGTTACATTCCCCACAATGCAACTTTAATATGATTAATTCCTTATTTGACATGGACAAATTCTCTAAAGTGTATTCTAAAGTTTATGATTTGCTTTTGCCAAATAATTATTATGAAAAATATAGCGATGAGATTCTAAAAATTAACAAAGACTTTGTAGCTGCCATTGAACATGGCGTGATTAGTGTTGGTAATGATACAAAAGATGCTATCGTTGGAATAAAGCAACATATTGAAAACATGAAATATTCACTCTATGCTCCAAGCCTCATGGAAATCCATAGCAAACTTAAAGGTAGGGATACAGCAATTATTATTTCCACAGGACCAAGTCTTTATAAGCAACTTGATACACTTAAAGAAATTGCTCCCTATGCGACACTCTTTTGTATCGATGCGAGTTTTCCAGTGCTTACGAAGCATGGTATAAAGCCAGATATTGTGTTTTCTTTAGAAAGGGTAAAAGAAAGTGCAAAATTCTACACAGATACGCCTGTGGAGGCACAAGAAGGTGTAATCTTCTCTCTCACTTCAATTGTGCATGAGGATACTATACGTGCGATACAAAAAGGTGTAAAGCAATTTAGCTTCCGTCCGTTTGGATATACAACACTTTTTAACTTTTATGAGTATGGCTATCTTGGTATTGGTATGAGTGCGGCAAATATGGCGTATGAGCTAGTTGTGCATTCGCAGTTTAAACGCTGTATTATTATAGGACAAGATTTAGCCTTTGGAGAAGATGGTTCAAGCCATTCTAAAGGTGCAGTCTATGGTGAAAATGAGATTAAACCTAAAAAAGACAAGATTTATGTAGAAAAATATGGTGGTGGTGGTGTAGTAGAGACCACAGAAGTATGGAAACTTTTTTTAAATTTTTATGAAAAAGACATAGCAAATACGCCTTATAAAATAGAAGTGATTAATGCTACTGAGGGCGGAGCAAGGATACGTGGAACTATCGAGATGCCCTTCAAAGAGGCTTGTGCTCTCATCCCAAAAGTAAAGAAAAAACCAATCAAACTTAAAGCCCCAAGCCCTGCACATGCAAAAAAGAATATGGAAAAAGCGATTGAAATTTGTCAAAACTGGATTGATTATGGTGAGTTACAACAAGAAAAAGTTGAAAGTGTCTTTTTGGAATTGGTAGAGTTTTTGCAGGAAATAGAAGAACTTAATCGTAAAAATCAACTAGAAAAATTTAATTATGAGACAATGGATAAATTAATAGATTCTATTGATGAAATTAAGGATATTTTTAATTCAAGAGTTTTTCACGATTACTTCACAGACGCTTTACAATCTTATATCTTTCATCAAGAGCTAGACATAGCTCAACTTTTGGTACGACCAATCAATAATGAAGATGATAAAAGAGGAAAAGAGTTAGAATGGCTATATCATCATAGATATTGGTTGTTTAGTCTTGCAGGTGGTATTGACACCGTGGTGACAGTCGTGCGTAAAGCTTTAGAATATCTTAGTGGCGAAAAGTATGAAAGTTTAAAGGACAAAGAAAAGAAAACAAAAGAAGAAGCAAAGTGATTATAAACTTTTACGTATCTTGACCAAATTAAATGAAATAAATTAGATTTTATATCTTTATAAGCAGACATAAAAGCACAAAAGGTTTTCTAAGATAAATTCCCAAATTTATAAAGATGCACTAGAAAGCTTTATCAAACATATGCCAGATTATGCCTTTACAGATGATCAAAAAGCTTTAGCATACAGCGATTTTATGGCT
>NZ_JRPL02000022.1 GCF_000765905.2 Helicobacter trogontum
AAGTCTGTATTCTAACATATTTTTTTACTGGATTCTAAAGTCAATTATTTTTTATTTGCTAGAATTGCTTGTTTTTGTCTAATAAGATTATAAAGGATAATGAAATGAAACATTTTCACAAACGCAAGACACAAAGATATACGCAAAAACATTAATGGCGTATATAAATAAAATTAGATCTCAAGCAAGATTATGTTCTATTGCATAAGATGGCATATTCACAATCTTTACATATAGATCTTTTCTCTGTCATCTCGTTTGTCTCTCCAAAAGTTTCAAGGATTTTATGAATCCTTTGTATATTATCACTAAGTTTTTTTTCATCATTAAATACTAGGATTTTACTTGCATCCTTTGCACCAAGATGATAATATGCTAATTTTATCTTTAAATCCGCATATGGTTTCAACAGCATAATATCAGTTGCACACATGACATAAAAAGGCATTTGCAAATCAGAACTTTTTGGGATACTAGCCCCACTTTTATAGTCATATAGCACAATCTCATTATCTACAATATCTATCCTATCTATTGCTCCATGTAGCTTATAACCCATACCTTGCGTGGAGTTTATATGAAAATTTTCTATTTTAAAGACATATTCAAGCCCTAAAATCTTTATACGCGATTTTTCCACTCTGTTTCTTTCATGTTCAAAAAAAGTCTGCATATATGGCGTAAAACTATCAAGTTTTGCAAAAGTGCTCATGGTAATTTCTGAATCTTTTGTTTGATTGTTCTGTGTTAGTAATGAAGTGCTTAGGGTTTGTAGTTTCGAAAAAAAACTAGCTTCTATTGTATCTATAGAATCCTTACTCAATACCTGTTCAACATAAGGAAGATAAGATTCATACAACCATTGATGTATAATGCTGCCAAAATATTGACTTTGCGTTCTCTCCTCTCGCAAGTTTTCAATATAGCGATAATAAAATTTACGAGTGCATTCATCATACACATTGAGTGCTGTGGCACTCAAATTTTCCACAAATCCAAATGGTTTGTATTCATCCTCATAGAATGTTATGTTTGCCTGTTTAGTCATATCATAATAACTATAAAGTGTATCAATAGATTGAGCCATCTCAGTATTACAACCAATCTCAAATAACATGCTTGATGGAATTTGCTCTTCATTATTTACAAAGCTAATATGCGTTAGCTCTGTGTTTCTCATAATATTATAATAATGGTGCTTATAGAGGTTTTCCTTATCTTTTCGTGTAGGCATTGCATAATGTGCACGAATCTTAGAGTTTAAAAATATATCATCATGTGTAACATTTGGGACAAAATCATCTGTAAAATCAAGTATTAATACTTCTTTAAAGTGCAAATTTCTTGCCTCTAGCGTACCAATCACTTTGATTTTACCACCTGCTACATGATTAATTCTTAATCCTACAATTTCACGCATAAATAAGGCAAATAGATTCTCAAACTCTAATGTATTGATATTAAAAAATCTTCTGTTTGCAATATGATTAAATGTTGCAAGTATTTGTATCATTTGTGTAAGCAAGGCTTCTTCACTTGCAAATAATAATATGAGAATATTTTCTAAATGCGATATATTTGGATTTATAATGATTGTAGAATCTTGTTGGCATTGTTCTCTTAACTCATTAAGTTTTTCTATGTTATAAGTCCCGACATGCTCTAAAAGCTGCGCTATATCAAATACCTTTGTTTGCATATAAGATTCATATAAAGATGAGAGTAAGCTATAAGATTCTAGATAGGCAATATGTATCCCCATTGCAAAATTAAAAATATTATTAGAATCTAGAGTTATTAAGTGATTGCAGAAACTTTCATTAGGTAAAATAATTGCAAAATCATTTTCATTTGCCTCACCACACAAAATTTCTTCCTGCCATTTATGTGCCAAGGCAAGAGCTAAATTTGCCTGACTAAACCTTTTTGTAGTTTTATAGAGTTTCAGATTTTTTCGTTGCAACTTTTGTGTATCTTGCATGAATTTTTCTTGTGTTTGCAAATTATAAATATAACTCTTAAAGGGTTCTAACTCTTGCTTTAAAAAATGAAAATGTCCTATATTATATCTATCTGTTCTAAAATAAAGAAAGGTTGGTGTAATATTGCTTACACGCTCTAAAATCTCATACTGCAATGGCGATATAAACCCCTCTAATTCAATATGTATGCTTGAAAAGTTTTGTATATATTCTGTAAAGATATTATATGATTGTGTTGTATTGCTATATATAGAATCTATTATATCATTAGAATTGAGCAAGAAATGATATTCCTCATAAATATCTGCCACAAGGCTTAATTGCTCATCATATTCTTCATAGCTATCAATAGTTGCAAACTTACTAAGATTTTCTTTTGTTATTGTAATTTTATGTTCTCTTAACTCGTCATAAAACTGCAATAACACTGATGAAGTTTGTAAAAACATTATAAAACTTGTTTCAAAGTTTAAAAAGCTTTGTGGTTTTTTAGTGATATTTTTATTTTTTTGCTTTACATTTTGTAAGGCTTGCAACATAAAAAAGTCACGTACGTTGTTTGGAATCTTAGGGTGATTGCTAAATGTTATTTTCGTGAAAAATTCAGCAATGCTTAGGGCATCAGGCAAAATCATTGTATCTTTATTTATACCAAATGTATCAGCAGAAGCATAGCTATCAAATAACATAAAACAATTTTGCAATATTTCATTGTTTTCTTGATTTAAATGTAAGTTGAAATCTAGGTGACTTTTAGACTTAAAGTGTAGATAAAATTCTTTCTTGGATCGTGTGCTACTTAGTATAAATAAGGGTTGCTTTGTGGTAAAAAGCTCTTGTAATTGTGTGTTATTATCCATTGCCTTCCTTTATTTTGCATGTAATTGTAGCATCAATATTATTGTTACACTAAGCCAAATATTCTGTGGCAAGAACAGATATAATCACATCCAATCAATAATCTGTGCGACCTCTAATGCTTGCACACACTTCACTTGTCCTTTATAACCTTTTGGAATATTTGGGACTATGGCGTTTTTAAAACCAAAGTTAGCCAACTCTTTTAATCTCAACTCAAGCCCACCAACTTCTCTGATATCACCAATAAGACTTACTTCTCCGATAAATGCTGTGCTTGATTTTAACGGACGATTTTTATAACTTGAAAGAATACTTGCAATAAGGGCTAAATCAGCACTTGTCTCGCTAATCTTAATACCACCTGCAACATTTACAAACACATCGTATTTATGCAAATGAATTCCCAACTTTTTTTCAAGTAAAGCCAAAATCATATTTAACCTGTTGCTATCAAAGCCATTTGTAAGCCGTTTTGGCACACCATATTCATTCTCACAGGTTAGTGCTTGAATCTCAACAACAATACATCTACTCCCCTCCATAATCGCCACTGCAGCACTTCCTGGCATATCTTTTTTTGCATTAAAAAACTTCCTTGTGGCTTCATTTGCACTCACTAAACCATATGCTTTCATCTCAAAGATTCCAATCTCACTTGTTGTACCAAAACGATTTTTAAAGCCACGTAAAATCTTTAGCTCATTGCTCCTCTCACCCTCGAAATACAACACACAATCAACCATGTGCTCTAACACTCTAGGACCTGCAATCTGTCCATCTTTTGTAATATGTCCAATAATAAACATGGCAATATTGAAGCTTTTTGCAAGACGCATAAGTTCAAATGTAATCTCTCTTACCTGCGATACAGAGCCTGGAGCCGCTGATAAATTTGGCGAATAAATTGTTTGTATAGAATCTATAATGCAAACCTCAAAACCACCATTTAGCAGATTTTCTTTAATTTCTAAGATGTTAATTTCACTTAAAAGATATAGGTTATCACTTAAACTTTGGCATCGTTTTGCACGATTGTGTATTTGGTTAAGACTTTCTTCACCACTTACATAAAGAACTTTTCTGCCTTTTGTTTGCATAGTTGTATGTTTTGTCTTTAGATTCTGTGTCATATTTGAGTGATCTGATGACTTTAGGACATCATCACCTGATTTTACCTTGGTCATCTGGGCTAGTGATGGATTCTTTTGTGCAAAATTTAGAGGAGCTATATCCTGTTTATTATTATGAAATTGAGTAGAAGGGTCATTGTGCAAACCTACTTGGAGATCTAAGTTTAAATGAGTATTTTTAGATTCTACGTTTTGTATATTTGAAGTCGTAGTTTCTATGTAAGATCTTGGATTCATTGTGTCATGATTTTTTTGTGACATATGCGGCTGTATATCAGAATCCCCATTTGCCAATCCACTTGCTACTTTTAAAAGCAGGGTAGATTTCCCAACACCAGGGCTTCCGCCAATGAGATACACTCCACCTCGCACTATCCCACCACCAAGCACAATATCAAGCTCACTTTGCGTAGAACTAAACCTTTCTAATACTTCTTCTTGTACTTGCGTGATAGGTAAAGCTTTTACATGAGAAGTTGCATATTGTAGGTTATGCTTTTGATTATGTTGTATGTAGTTCAACTGATCGCTTTTTAATTCTGCAAGACTTTCCCATGCATTGCAATTTGGACATTTACCAAGCCATTTACTACTTTGCCAACCACAATGCTGACACTCATAAAGGCTACTCTTTTTAGCTTTCATAATAAGCCTTTATTATTGATATCTTATCACACAATGAATTAGCCAATTTGACAAAATGACAACCTCATTACACACTTAGGATTAAAACAAATAAAAGGTATTATTATATCAATTCTTAAAAATACCATTTATTACGGCAAAGTTTTAATATTCACTTTTCTTATATACGATATAGCCCAACCATTGTGCTTCATCTTGTATCTCTTGTGGATGCACTGGAATCTTTGCTATCTTGAAATTTATAATTTCCTCTGGAAAAAAATCTATACAAAATTCATTCATCTTTTGCTGTAATTCTTCTGTCGTTTTTGCAGTAAATATCTGCACTTGTGTAGTCATCATCTCCTCCTTACTATAGATGTAAGATATTTATAACTTCATATCATTTAAAATTTGCTTAATCACACCAACTTTATCAATTGCATTGTAAATTGGTCGACCAACAACGATAAAATCACTTCCAATTTTTTTAGCTACTTTTACATTTGCTGTGCGTTTTTGATCATCGCTGCTAGATTCTAGTCGTATGCCAGGTGTCACCGTAAACAATGTGTTTGATATGCTTTTTATAAGTGAAACCTCATCTATTGAGCACACAAGCCCATCTATACCACTTTCATATACTATATTTGCAAGTGAATTTACACCATGTTGTATGGAGGTATTATATATCTCTCTAAAACCATCTTCATCAAAGCTTGTTAAAGCACTCACAGCTACAACACGCATGTCTGAAGATTCTTTACGCAACAATTTAGCAATAGATCGCATCGCTTCCTTGCCACAACTAGCATGGATAGTCATCATATCTACCCCAAGTTTATGACATTCATAGACACAATCAAGCATAGTATTAGGAATGTCATAAATCTTTAAATCCAAAAAGATTCGAAAACCTAAATCCTGCAATATACATACAAAGTCCCTACCATCACGCACAAAACTACGCAAACCAACTTTTAACCAAATCTCCTCATTACTAAAGTGCTCTTGCACCTCTTTTGCTAGTTTAAGATTCTCTTGCATACTTGGCATATCAAGAGCAATACAAAGCTTCATGTTAATCCTTTTTTGCAGTAGTTTTTATGTCTTTATTAAGACTTGTATTTGACTTTAGCACATCCTTTTTATCCCCATTACTTCTTGTATTATTGGAATCTGTTTGTGCATGTTTTATCCCATTGCTACTAAATTTTTTGAATTGACTAGATTTTTTAGATGCTTTCAAACGCTCAACATCTTTTGATCTCTTAGAATCTGACTTTTTATTCATATGCGTTTTTTTCTCTAGATTCTGTTGTTCTTTGCTCTTAGCATTTGCATTTATCTGGATCGATTTGATACGTGCTATATCTGTTTTTTTTGTTGGCAAATTTTGTATAGAATCTACTTTTATTGCTTTTTGCATATCCGCTTGAGGTCTTGTTTTTTTTGTAGCATCTTTTTTGAGATATTGCGTGTTTTTTGGCTTTTGTTCTTGTATTTTCTTAGATTCTATGTAAGTTTCATTTATAGGTTTTTGATCTACTGCATTAATACTATCTGTCTGCACTTGTTGTTGTATCAAATCATCTAACACCTTAGGATCTGCTTTTGCAACAGAATCAAGTATACCATTGACTAACCTAAATGCATCTTGCACATTAAAAGATTTTGTAAGCTCAATAGCCTCATTAATCACAACTGCTTTTTGCGTATTTGTTTGCAATAATTCATACACACCAAGCTTGATTATATTTTTTTCAATGACACCCAAACGACTTAAATCCCAGGTTTTCAAAAATACATTGATAACATCTGTAATGCGTTTCTCTTCACTACAAATCCCATGCAATAAAGTGAGGGCAAAATCCTGCTGCTTATTGCGTATTTTTTGTTCATATAGAAATGATTCTGCTTGCTCTATTGCCTTATCATTGCCCAATTCTTTTGCATACAGAATCTGAATAACAGCTTCTCTTGCTTGTTTTCTTGTTGCCATTAGTCAAGCTGCCTGTATATATCAATGAGTTCGATTAGACTTGCCATCGCTTCAAAACCTTTATTCCCCACCTTTAACCCTGCACGATCAAGAGCTTGTTCAATACTATCTGTTGTTAGGATACCAAAACTTACTGCTCCACCATATTTCAATGTTACATTTGCAATACCCTTTGTAGATTCTGCTGCTACATAGTCAAAATGTGGTGTACCACCACGGATAATCGCTCCAAGCACACATACACCATCATAATCGCCATTTTCAAGCACTTTCTCAAGCACAAAAGGCAATTCAAATGCACCTGGGACTCTTATAAGAGTGAAGTTATCCTCATTGCCGCCATGTCGCAAATAGCAATCTTTTGCTCCCTCGATTAACCTCTCTGTTACCATGCTGTTAAACCGACTGCACAAAACAGCAATTCTCTCATTGCCTTGTAAAGCAATCTTACCTTCTAAAATCTTCATATACCAAACCTTTCAACGCACAAAAATAAATACTAAAATATAATTGTAGCAATAAAAAATGAAATATGTAGTAATTAAATAATGTTTGCATTCAATCAATTTTAGATATTAATCAAACTAGCCCAATATCTTTAAGTCTAAGTTCTATAACCAATGTTTATCCAAGTGATTCTAATTTATGAGTGTGCCAACTCATCAACACATTTTAAGAATAAAAATCTATAAAACAAAATACTTATTACACAAAAAATAACCGCTACGCATTCTAAAGCTATCCTTCTTTAAATATTCTCAACAAATATCTATCAAACACACTCACAGACTTCCACCATAAAGCTTGATTGAATTAAGTGCTTATTTCATACATAAAAAGATGAAAGTCAAAGCAAATACAATAAAGAAACATCGCAATTATTATGTTTTATTAGGTTTTATTGCCATCAATAAAGTTCATTTGTAACACGCAAGGACACTTTTAGTGTTTTATAAATATTGTAAAGTATTATTGATTTTATATAAAAATAAAAATCGATATTAATATTAACAAATAATTGACACATTATATATAAGATTTCGCATCTTTCGTTGGAGCTTTTTTATGAAAAAAATCACATTTATCGTATTATTATTAGATTGTTTTAGCACTGCTTTGGCAGGACAAACCATAAGAGTTAATAGAGTAACGGCAACATCAAAAACAAATTATTTGAGTGAAGAGGTTTTAAATCACAATGGCACTGCACATATAATTTCAAGCGATACGCTTAAAAGAGGTGCGGTAAGAAATATTGATGAATCTTTGCAAAAAATCCCAGGTATTCAAATAAGAGACTATTCTGGTACTGGTATTTTACCAAAAATTTCCGTGCGAGGCTTTGGAGGTCAAGGGAATGGACATAGCAACACGGGATTAATCATGCTTGATGGTGTTAATATATATAGTGCCCCCTATTCAAACATAGAATTGGCTCTTTTCCCAATCACAACACAAATGGTTGATTATATCGAGGTTACAAAAGGGGCTGCGGCACTTTGGGCAGGTCCAAATACATTTGGTGGAGTGATCAACATCCATAGCAAACCAATCCCAAAAGAATGGGAAACAGAAATTAGTGAGAAAATCACATGGTGGGGCTTACCTGATAATATTTATAAACTGAAAGAAAATGGTAAACCATTTGGCAATAATATGTTGTTTGATACATATATACGCACAGGCGGATATATCACACAGAATTTTGGTATACAAGGACAAGCAAACGTGATTAAAGGGGAAAGTTTTAGAGAAAACACACCACAAACAATACAAAACTATAAGCTTGATGCTATTTATGATATAAGCGAACATCATAGTCTAAAAAGCTACATCCAATATTATGAATTTAACTCTAAACTTGCTGGTTCACTAACCCCTGCAGATTACATCGCTAACAGATTTCAAAACAAGCGTCCCTATCTCGCCGCAAGTGGTGCCACAACTAGATTTGGATTAAATTATGATTATGACTTTGAAAAAGAAAATATAGATGGAGATGTCAATATAGCTTACTATTATCATAACCTTAGTAGAGATTTTACTCTAGATGATAAATATAAAGAAGTCAATTATACTGGCAGCAATGCACCCACGACAATTACTGATCATTTAAGATCTTTTGTTGTAAATGGATTTGCACCAAAGCTTACACTTAATATCGATGGACAAGCAGTAAAACAAAAGATTGTTACAGGTGCTACCTACACTAGCGAGCAAATCACGCCATTTGTATATACCACAACCATTAATACTGGTGCAACAGAGCAAACATCTCGCAATTTTCATAACAATCATTTCCTTGCTTTTCACATAAGTGATGAAATAACGCTATTTGATAAGCTAATCTTAACCCCTGGTTTACGTTATGATTTCCTTTATTATAATGGAGAGTACACGCAAAGTAGTAGTAATTCCACAACAAACAAACAATCAATATATCATGAGGTATCTGGTGGGTTTAATATAGGATATAAACCTGTAGAATCTGTATTAGTTTTTGCAAATTACAATAGATCATTTTTACCCAAGCAATATGGAGCAAATCCGCTTCTTAATGTAAATTATAATCAACATGCAAATGTAGCAGAAGCTGGGGTAAGATATAATTTTAATAACGATATAGTTATGACTGCTACCTATTTCTATATATACGTAGACAATCAATCTGTTACTCAAGTAAGTGGTGGGCAAATACAAGCGGGTGCGACATCATCTCAAGGAGCTGAATTTGAGCTCTATTATAATCCAAGTTGGCTTGAAGGATTAAATATGCATTTAGGTTATAACTTTATTGATGCAAGACAATTAAAATCTGGACCAAATTATATGAAATTTCTGCCATTTGTATCTCCTCATCAACTTATTGCAGATGTGAGTTATAATTTTGGAAAAACCGTTCTATCTTATTCAAGTTATTTTTATTCTAGTGCCTTTAGCGACCTTGATAATAATATAAAAGAAGATTGGACATGTCCTTCATCAAATGGAACAAGCAGTCAATGCACTGGTGGAAAAATACCAGCATATTATGTCGCAAACATTCAAGTTAGTAGACCTCTTTGGGAAAGTGGCAAACAAGCCCTTATTGGTAGTCTACAGGTGAATAATATTTTCAATGACAAGTATTGGTTTATAGGTGATGGGACAAGTCCAAAAGGAAGATACCCAGCACCAGGTCGCAGTGTCAGTGTGCAATTTAGATATTTATTTTAATTCTATGGTATTGCATCAGCATTTGAGATTATTTGTAGATCTAGGGTTAGGTATAATTAGCAACCACATTTACACTGAAACCATACATGCAAGACTAGAAGATAAGAGGTGAGACATTATGTTGAATGTCAAAACTCTGAAAGCCTACCACAAACAGCAAATTATTAACCTACTCTACTATTAAACAATATCTTTGTATATTTTTTGGATGAATCATGAAGATTTAAGAGGGGGGATATTTGAAAATTTTATATCTTTTTCTAGATATTAGCACTCAAAATGGAGGGAGTTGAAATAAAACGAGATGCATGAATTTTTTAGACACCACCTCTCCTTCCAAAAACAGAAAAGTAGCAATTTTACATGCTTAGGTTATTTCAGAAGGTATGCTTTTATTTTAAAATTTCACTCTCTTTAGCTATGTTATTTATTGACATATAGCATATTTGGACCCCTCATTGATTTAGGTAAATTTCATACTGCCTTTATTTAACCAATCTTTGAAGTATCAAAGATATTGCATTGTAACAGGCGATTTGCTCTGCTATAGCTATTTGTTTCTTTTGCTTCTCCTGTATAGTGCTACTTTGCAATTCTCGGAGCAAAGCAGCATCTCGCTGCAAAAGGGATTGTTGAATCTGATATTTGTCTTGTAAGATATCGCAAAAGGTTTCTTGCATATAGGCAAGACTTTTATCAAGCTCATTCACGATTTCTTTTAAAGCGTTGATTAACACTTTATTGCAGAAATGCTCTAATGCCTCTTTCCTCTCCTCTTCACACGGAATTTGCAGAATCTTTACAAATCGATCATTACCAATACTAAAATATTGGGTAATGTGAGTTGAAAAAATCTGCCCTATTACCCTCTCGCTTTCACGCATTGCATAATCAATATTGTATGTAGGAATCTGACCTTGTTCGAGTATATCTTTCAGCGATTTAATATGATTTACTAAAAAATAGGTAATCTCATTTTTTATCTTTGAAGCTCGATCTTGCACATTATTTTTTAACTCATTTAAAGCATGGATTACACCCATGTTCTCTTCTGGATTCTGTGCCCCTTTCTTATATGTCTCTTTTGCGACATTATCTATATCTGCCTTATTATTAGAAAAGAGGTCTTTTGCCTCTTTAATAAGTCCAATCACCTTTGGAGCATACATTATAGCCGTCCTAACCACTTTACCCAATTCAGTAAGCCATTTAGCCATTATTTCCCCTTAATTTTTTCCCATTTAACAATGTTGCATATTTCACAAAAAATAACTCTTGCAAAACGACAAGTTGCTTGTGCTCTTTTTGGGCGATATCCTTGCCATCGCTAGATTTTAGATCTTCTAAAACATCAAGCGATTTTTGTGCATTTGCTTTCATGACCCCCAGCCTAGTTTTTAGCTTATCGTTGACATTATCTATGCAATCTTTATTCTTTGTATCCATATCATTTCTTAAGCGTATAAGAGATTCCTTAAAACTCTTATTAATAAAATTTCTCATTTCTGCTTCTTTGTCTTTACCTGCTTTTAATTTTAAGATTTTTAAGCATTCTTTATTACCAATGCTAAGCTTTGGCATAAGATCTTGCATCAGCACACCCTTTATATGTCGCACATTCACTCTGTTTGTATATTTAATTTGTCTTATAGGTAAATTCAAAGATATAGAACCAAACTTTCTATTATTAATTTTTTGTATTTGATCTTCCAATTGCCTAAAATTATTTGCTATCGCGTGAGCAATCTGATCCTCTAGTTTACACGCTGTATTTTTTGCTTCATTTGTAAGATCCACCAAGGATTGATGTATCCTATCAGCTTGTTCTGCAGACGCAGATGTAGAATCTCTATCATATGAGTCTTGTTTACCCATATCTTTTGCAGCTTTATCCCCAAACCCAAAAAATGACTTGATATTATCCCATACATCACTCATCCAATCAAACATTCCCATATATATATCCTCCTCATATCATCACGTCACAAGAGTTATCGTATCTCAATATCTCGTTACCATTTACCACGCTATCACTCAATTTCTCTATAATCGAATCAATTTGTCTTTTTAGTTCAATAATATTTTCTTTTGATTCTTCTTCAAATTTTTTCATTATTTTTTCCAAATCTCGTGTTTGGTTTTTAATCCCTTCTAGATCCTCCTCTGCTTTAGCAATCCTTTCATTGATTGCGTTTATATCCTTTTGCGAAACATCAAAGTTCTCCTGCAAGAGTGCTGCAGAATCTTGAAAATATGTCTCTATTTCATCATACAAAAACTTATAAGCACTTCGTGCATCTTCTATAGCTGCCTGCTCTGCTGTTTGAAGAATATCTTCTTTAATGCGTTCAAAAATTATATGTATATTGCTTATCTTTCTTAATCCCTCAATATGCTTTTCAAAGTCAGTATCTTCAAAGAATTTAAACGAACATTCTTTTATTTTCTTTCTACCATCATCATCAATCTTATCTTTCTCATACAAATCAAGTAAAAGACCTACATATCCTGATACTTGGATAATATTTTTCTCTGCTTGGATTTTTGTAAATTGCGCAATATCTTTATCTCTATCAGAAGAAAGGTATTTTATCCATGATTGCTTTTGCTGCTCCCATTCTTTTAATGGGTTATTGAGAGTATCATATTGTGTGCCAAGTACATATACTTTTTCTGGTTTACCCCGCGTATTATCAAAGATCCTATAAATTGTATCCACCTCTTTAGCTGTGAGTGTTTTAGCCTGCACACATACAATCACTGCATTTGCTCTATCAATATAATCTCGCGTAACTTTTGAACGATAGTCAACTGGATCATCAAGCCCTGGCGTATCTACAAAAACAATGTTTTTACCAAAAGGAAAGTCTTTTAACCTAACACACACTTCCTTGACAAAATAGTGGCTTTCACTCTGTGAACTTGTATATTTCTTAAGCGTGTCAATGCTTAGCTCCTCTGTTATAGGGCTATGGTTTATCCACTTGGACTTATAAAACTCTGCACCACTTTTTTCATACTCTTCCCTAAATACTCCTCCCTTACTTGCACTCTGCCAAAACTCTTGCCATTCAGATTCATTATAGAAGGAAACAACAATCTCATCTTTTTGTCCATAGCAAAACTTCGTTAAAACCGCTGTCTCTGGTGTCACGGAAGTAGAAGCATATTCATCTTTTAGCAT
Source organism: Helicobacter trogontum (assembly GCF_000765905.2). Classification (GTDB taxonomy): domain Bacteria; phylum Campylobacterota; class Campylobacteria; order Campylobacterales; family Helicobacteraceae; genus Helicobacter_A; species Helicobacter_A trogontum. The sequence continues at coordinate 13,000 of NZ_JRPL02000022.1, forward strand.
AGCATTAATGAGCGTACTTTTCCCGGCCTTAATTGTGCCACAAACCGCAATTTGAAAGCTATCATCACGTGATAAAAAATTATTACATTTTTGGATAAAATTATTTATACGTGCATCTTTTTTATCATTTACTTGTTCATTATACACGGTAAAGACTTCTAAAAATGCCTTTGTCTTAGAAACATTATTAAACAAGTCTTGTAATTGCTCAATCTTAGATTCTACAATGCTTTTTGCCATCTTTTGCTGCAAAGATTGTAAAAAGGCTTTGATCTTTTTTTCACTCTCTTGCAAAGCTTCTTTATCGCTAAAGTATGAATCATCAACTATGCTTCCACAACTCATGCAAAACACTGCCTTATTTGAGTTTTCATATCCACATTGACACTTTGACATCTTATCTCCCTGTCATTAAATTTTATGTTGAAAATCTGCCATCGTACAAAAAAAAGAAAATAAGTCAAGCAATCACGAGGTTAAATAAAAAATGGGTTTATCATACATGATGTAAAATCACAATCAAAAAAGGAGTAAGCATGGATGTAACACAACAAGCAAAATATATTGCCACACACTACCAACAACAACTCCTAAAATGGTATGCTAAAGAAGGCAGAATCTCTCTTCCATGGAGAAATCTAAAAGGAGAAAATGCGCCCTATGGTGTATATGTGAGTGAAATCATGCTGCAACAAACACAGGTTAAAAGAGTGCAAGAAAAATATTTCACACCATTTTTACATACTTTCCCTACACTCAAAGCCCTTGCACAAGCTCCACTAGATTCTATATTGAAATGCTGGGAAGGATTAGGCTATTACACACGTGCGAGAAATATGCAAAAAAGTGCCATAATCTGTTGTGATAAATACAATGCTGCTCTGCCACGCACACGCAAAGAGTTATTGCAACTACCAGGTATTGGAGCATATACTTCAGGAGCAATTTTATGCTTTGGCTTTGGGGAGAGTGTAAGCTTTGTAGATGGAAATATCAAGCGAGTTCTATGCAGAATCTTTGCATTACGTGAGCCTAGCCAAGCACTCTTAGATAAACTTGCATTACTCCTTTTAGATAGCAAACATAGCTTTGATTATAATCAAGCCTTACTTGACTTAGGCGCGATGATTTGTACACCAAAATCTCCATCTTGTCATATCTGTCCTGTGCACAATTTCTGCAATGGGAAAACAAACCCTGCCCTCTACCCAACACCAAAAAGTTCTCACCTCACCACGCTTATACTGCATCTTGCTGTATATATGAATAAAAAAGGTGAAATTGCCTTTGTATACACAGATGAGAAAGAAGGCAAAAATAGCTTATATCAAGGTCTATACAATCTCCCAAGCTTTAAACTAGAAGAAATTGCACATCACGAAAAATGTTATACAAAGTGTGGGAGCTTTAAGCATCACTATACAAAATACGCCATCACCGCCAATGTATATTGGCTAGATTATGAATATCTAGATATTTTAAGGCATATGCAATACAAAAAATTACATTTTTTCCTACCTCAAGAGTTAGACGCTAAACCGCTCTCATCACTTTGTAAAAAGGCATTGAAGCTTGTAGATTCTAGATTTTAAGAATACAAATGGGGATTATGAAATTATGTATTATAAACCATACAAATAACACTTATCTAGAATCTCAAGTGTATTTCTTTCCTTTAAAATAGAATCTAAATTCTAGATTCTATAAATGCACGCATATCATCAACGATTACATCAATCGTTCTTTCTCCATTAATAACATGCAAGATACCATTATTTGTGTAAAATTCCTGAATCTCTTTCAATGGCTCCAAATATACACGCATACGATTTTTAAACACTTCAGCATTATCATCAGCACCCCGTGCACGACCAAGCACTCTGTCTTTTGCCACCTCTTCACTCACCTGCACTTCAATCACATTTACAAGCTGCACATTAGAATCTTGCTCTAAAACCTTATCAAGCTCAAGCATTTGCTCAACACTGCGAGGGTAACCATCAATCAAAATAATATCTTTTGGTGAGTTATTGATTGCACCAACAATTGTTTGCACAACAATATCAAGTGGGACAAGATTCCCAGCTGATGTAAAGCTCTCGATAAGTTTGCCTTGCTCACTACCACTTGCCACTTCCGCACGTAGCAAATCACCTGTAGAATAATGTGCAATCTTGGAATTAGATTCCGCAATTTTTTGTGCATCTGTTGTTTTACCACTACCCGGTGCACCAATAATTAAAAACAATTTTTTCATAGACTTCTCCTTTTTTAATGTTGAACTTTGATATGCAGCTCATTTAATTGTGACACCGCAACACTGCTTGGTGCCTCCATTAAGAGACAACTTGCTTTTTGTGTTTTTGGAAAGGCAATCACCTCTCGTATGCTTGTCGCACCACTTAAAAGCATGACAAGTCGATCAAAGCCTATTGCAAAACCACCATGTGGTGGTGCACCATACTGCAATGCTTCAAGCAAGAAGCCAAATTTTTCTTGTGCCTCTTCTCTACTAATTTGCAGTAAATCAAAAATTTTACTTTGTATTTCGCTTTTATGAATTCTTATGCTACCACCACCTAGTTCCACACCATTTAACACTATATCATAGGCAATTGATTGTATAGATTCCACGTCCTCTTCATCTATATTTTTTGGCATTGTGAATGGATGGTGAAGAGCTTTAACACCCTCATCTGTTCTTTCAAACATAGGGAAATTCACAACCCACACAAAACTCAATTTATCCGCACAAATAAGATTGAGCTGTCCTGCAACTTCAAGCCTCAATCGCCCCATATAATCCCAAACCACTTGCTTCTCACCTGCACCAAAGAATATAATATCGCCCTTTTTTGCACCAACTCTTTGTATCAGGGTTTTTATAGAATCTTCTGTGAGAAATTTAATGAGTGGTCCCTTTAAACTCTCTTCAATACCTTCTTTATCAAAGTTTTTACACTCTTCTTTCACTTGAATATATGCTAATCCCTTTGCACCAAAACTACGCACAAATTTTTCTAAATCAGTAAGGTTTTTGCGACTAAACTTGGAATCTCCATCAGCCACACACAAAGCTTTTATGCGATTAGCTTTTGTATCAAGGGCTATCTCTCTAAACATATCATTATTTGAATCTACAAACAAATCAGCAACTTCAACCAAAGGCAAATCAAAGCGCAAATCAGGTTTATCACTACCATAGGTCTCCATCGCATCAATATAATCTAAATGTGGAATTTTATAAGAAATGTTCTTCCCACATGCTTTAAAAATTTCAAGGATTAAATCCTCTGCAATCTGCATTACATCTTTTTCTTCACAAAAACTCATCTCAACATCAATTTGGCTGAATTCTGGTTGCCTATCAGCACGTAAATCCTCATCTCTAAAACACTTTGCTATTTGGTAATATCTTTCAAAGCCACTCATCATAAGCAATTGTTTAAAAAGCTGCGGACTTTGCGGTAACGCATAAAAAGAACCATCATGCACACGACTTGGCACAAGATAGTCTCTTGCACCCTCTGGAGTTGCCTTTGTGAGTATAGGTGTTTCAACCTCTAAAAAACCATTCGATTCTAAAAAGTTACGTGTAACACTTGCAATCTTAGCACGCAATTTAAAAATATCAAGGCTCTTTTGACTACGCAGATCAAGATAGCGATACTTCAATCTCAACTCTTCATTTACACTTTCATCACCTATAATAATTGGCGTTGTTTGTGCTTTATTTTCAATAACGAGCGTATCTAATACCACTTCTATTGCACCCGTTTTTAGCTTTGGATTCACTAAACCTTCGCCTCTAGCTCTTACTTTACCTTTTGCCAATAATACATATTCATCACGCACACTCGAAGCTACTGCATGTGCCTTACTACTTGGATCTGCCACAAGCTGTATAAGTCCACTCTTATCACGCAAATCGATAAAGACAACACCACCATGATCACGATAGCTATTGCACCAACCACATAGGGTAACCTCTTTATCAATATCATCTATACTTAACGCCGTGTTATAATGTGTTCGCATTAAATTCCTTGAAAGAAAATGATTTTAGGATTCTAGCATTTTTTTGTTGAAAATAACATTTTAAAAATCTCTTTTTATTTTTCGCATATTACACAACCTATCTACCTAATGCTTCCATAAGTCCTATGGAATCTAGATAGGTATCCCCTATACCCCAAGCATAGGAACATATTGAAACAAATATGATACAACAAGGATTGAAAAAATACAAAGAACAGCACACAAAAATGCGACAAAGCGAATTGGTGTGGTACTATTGTCTTCATAAAAATCCTCATTACTACCTTGCTTAAAATACATCGCAACAATAAGTTTAAGATAATAACACACAGCAATCGCACTGTTTAACATCATTATAAATGCAAGTAATATTTCATCCTGTTGAAAAGCATTCGTGACAATAAAAATCTTGCCCCAGAAAATGGAAAATGGTGGTATCCCAGCAAGTGAAAGCATAAATAAAGACATGCTCAGCGCCATTATTGGATGCTTTTTTCCAAAACCATAAAATCTTTGCAAGTCATAATCATAACGAGCTTGAGTATTGCGTGGCTTTGCCATCCACAACATTGCAAAAGCACCCAAATTGCTTATCAAAAATAACACCCAATACAGTATCAAAGTATTAAATGTGTTAAGGTAAATACAAGCTAAAGCAAAACCAGAATGCGAAATAGAACTAAATGCAAGCATTCTTTTCACATCTCTTTGCACCAATGCCATGATATTTGGCAAGGTAATGGTAATAAGTAAAAGAATCCTCATAAGCTCTTCAATATAATTGTGCGATGTGTTGTTTCCTTGTAAAAGCGGCAGAAAAAGTATAGCAAAAAGTGCAAAACCAGCAATCTTTGGCACAATTGAAACATAACCTGCCAACACAGGATTACTCGCCTCATAAACATCGGGCATCCAGCTATGCCATGGGACTAGTGACACTTTGAAGCCAAGCCCAGCAAGCATAAAAAGCATACTAAAAAGCAATAATAAAATATCTAACACATGTCCATATAATAAGACATTCTTATACTCGATCTCATTTCTTTGCAATGAGAAGTCGCCAAAATATAGATAAAAGAGCATGATTCCAAGTATAAAAAATATACTCGCAAGTGCACTTGAAACAAAATACTTTATACCCCCCTCAATGCCATAAATCCTGCGATTAAACGCTAAAAGTGCGGCTAATGGTAGGCTACCAATCTCCAATCCAAGCAATACTAATACTAGGTCATTACCGTGCACCATAAGCATAAAACCTGATATGGAAAATAGATAAAGTGGATAAAACTCGGGTGTTTGGAACTCAACAAACTTATATTTTGAGAAAGTAAGTAATATAAGCCAAAAAGAAGCAATAAGGATAATATATTCTGCACTCAAAGTAATTTCTGAAACATTTTCTATATGTCCAACACTAAGACAGAAAAATAAAGCTGCTACAATAAAAATCATACATAACGATAAACTTGTATTGCGTGAAAATTGGCTTGCAAACACATTACTAAACAGCACAACAATAGCCCCTAGCACCAAAATGACAGAAGGCATATACATATATAAGTAAGTGTAAAAATCTGGTGTATTCATATTTACTCCTCTCCATTTGCACTATTATTTTGGCTATTTATACTTTTAGATGCTAAGCTGTTAGAATGTGCATTGTCTCTTGTTTGCATACGCGATGGCAATTCCTCAAGACTTTGTGATATCGTATTATCAATAAATGCTCTCTCTATGACCAAGCCATTATTAACCTTAGCGATATGCTCTTTTGTCTCTTTTTCCTGTGCTAATGTATAAATAGTGCCAACAAGTTGTTGCACAGAAACCTGCATGGGATTTAAAAGCGTATTTGGAAAAACACCAAGCCATACAATTACAAATGCAATGGGGCTAAGTACACACAATTCCTTAAAGCCCAAATCTTTTAATGTTTGTGTGATATGTGTTTGTCTCAATGTGCCATAAAATATGTTCTTAAAGAGATAGAGCATATAACTTGCTGCAATGATAAGCGTCGTCCCAGCAATAGCAGTCACAATAGGTGAAGTTTGGAAATATCCATAAAGTGATAAAAACTCTCCTATAAAACCAATGGTAAGTGGTAATCCAACATTTGACAACATGACAAGTGCAAAGAAAGTTGCATAGTGAGGCATAGTGTGTGCAATCCCACCAAAATCATCGATATGTCGAGTCATTGTGCGATAATACAGCATACCTGCTAACATAAAAAGCCCCCCACTTGTAACACCATGTGCTATCATCATGAAAATCGCACCACTAATACCCTCATTGTTGAATGCAAAGATTCCAAGCACAACAATACCCATATGTGAAATCGAGCTATAGGCAATTACCTTTTTTATATCTTTTTGCTTGAAGGCAATAATACCTGCATATACCACCATAATAACTGCCAAAACACTCACAATTGGCATGAAGTGCACACTTGCATCAGGAAATAATGGCAACACAAAACGCAGAAGTGCATACGTCCCCATTTTCGAGAGCAATGCTGAAAGCATAACGCTGCCAAGTGCTGGTGCTTCACTATAAATATGAGGTAACCATGTATGTAGAGGAATAATAGGTATCTTCACAGCAATAGATACAAAAAAGCCTAAAAATAACCAAATCTGTGTTTCCAGCGGAATCTGTAAAGCCCCACTCAACCAAACACCTAAATCAAAGCTCCAATATCCAAGTTGTTCATAACATAAATAACCTATATAAAGAATTGCAAGCAACATCATAAGACTAGATGCAAAAGTATAAACAAAGAATTTCAATCCAATATAGATTTTTTGCCCACTACCCCAAACACCAACGATATAAATGATAGGTAATAATGCAAGCTCCCAACATGTATAAAACATTAATACATTTTGCGAAACAAATAACGCCATGAGGATTGCTTCCAATGAAAGTAAGCACACAACAAAAGGCTTTGCATCATCTCTTCTTTGTAAATAAATAGTAGCAAGAAAAATAATAAAAGCAGTCAAGACAACCAAAAACAAAGAGATTCCATCAACAAATACAATATAATCAATACCAAGTGCTGGGATCAAAAAAATCTTCGTAAAAAATTGAGTATCTGCTGTATCAGATGAATAGCCAACCCACAATGTAATAACCAGCCCAAGCTCAATAAAAGAGATAATACGCCCAAATCGCTTCGCCCCACTATCATCAAACATAAATATAAATAAGCACGCAACAAGGGGACAACCAATAATTAAGCTCAATAAATATTCCACTTTTACTCCTTGCTTAATTCATTATAAAATAGGCTAACGTTACACATAGCAAAATCGCAACACCTGCACTCATTAGCCGCAACATACTACTTAAATTCCCATTCCGCAATGGCCGTAATACATAACTACAGAGAACAAAACATTTTGCAATCCCATCAACAATCTTATCTAGAATCCCCATATCAACGATATGATACAAGAAATCTGATATAAAGCCAAAAGGTTTTATAATAAAGATTCTATATAAGTATGGAATGTAATATTCATTCTCTAAAATCTTATGCAATATGTTTTTCTTGCCCTCTTTGTAACCATTTCTATACATAAAATACGCACTCACAATAGAAAGTACAACAAGTCCCAATGTGAGTGAGATAAGCATAAAAATATTATCCACATGTATGTCTACTGATGTAAGTGCAGATGACAAAAAAGTATCAAATTGAGTATAAAATAATCCAGCAATAACCGCTAGGAATGCTAAAGGGCTCATTGCATAGAGCATAACTCTACTTGCTTCATGTGGATGTTCATCATGATTTTTTGGTGCCAGAAACACCAAAGTAAAGAGTCTAAAACTATAAAAAGCCGTACAAATAGCACCAACAAGCAGCACAGCCCATAACTCATAATTAGATTTTGCAAATGCAACTTCTAAGATCTTATCTTTTGAAAAATAACCAGAAAGAGGTGGGATACCACAAAGAGCAATGGAGCCAATAAGCATAAAAATCATACTTATTCTTAATGGCTTAGCCAAAGCTCCCATTTTAGTAATATCAAGCTTATCATTCATTGCATGCATAACATTACCAGCACCTAGAAATAAGAGTGATTTAAAAAATGCATGCGTAAAAAGATGAAAAAGAGCTATTGTGTAAGCACCAAGCCCAGCGGCTACAAACATATATCCAAGTTGTGAGAGTGTGGAATATGCAATAATTCTCTTTAAATCTTTATTAACAATAGCCATAAGTGAAGCAAAAACCGCTACAAATGCCCCAAGGCAAGCAATAAAGTAGGCAACTTGTGGGACACTATTATAAAGTGGAGCCAATCTGATCACTAAATACACACCTGCAGTTACCATCGTAGCAGCATGAATGAGTGCAGAAACCGGAGTAGGACCTTCCATAGCATTTGCAAGCCATGTATGCAAAGGGAATTGTGCGGATTTCCCCATAGCACCAATAAAAAGTAGTAAGGCTGTCCATGTAAGCACAGAATCTGAGGGTGGATTGGTTATAAGCTGTCTAAAGATATCATCATAAGAGAGCGAACCTAAACTCGTATACACAAGAAAGATTCCAAGCAACATACCTAAATCAGCTATCCTATTCATCACGAAGGCTTCCATAGAAGCTGAATTTGCACTCTTCTTCTGATACCAAAAACCAATGAGTAGGTAAGAACATGTCCCAACACCCTCCCAACCAATAAAAAGCACCATAAGGTTATCGCCACCAACAAGCAATAGCATGGAAAACACAAATCCACCCAAATATGCAAAAAAGCGATTAAATCCCTTATCGTGTGCCATATAGCCGATGGAATAAAAATGCACCATGCTTGAAACCAATGTAACAACTAGAATCATAACCACATTAATACGATCAAACATTAGAGAAAAGGTTACTTGAAATTGACCTGTTTGGATAAAATCCCACAGTACAACATGAAAACTCTCGCCACCATTCATTAAGAAGTAAAATAACAAAAGGGCAAGAACAAAACTCACACTAATGCAAAGCGAACAAATATAACCAAGCATCATAGATGGCTTAAGTGTCGCACTAAGTCCAGCTACAATGGCAGATATAAGTGGAAGCAATATTAATGCGATTAGCATTTCTTCTTGATATTGCATAATAGTTGTAAAAAGCATATCTACCCCCTCATATTACTAAGCTTATCAATATCAAGCGTTTTATACTTTTTATAGAGCATAAGCACCAAGCCTAATCCAATCGCAACTTCAGCTGCTGCTAATGCAATAATAAATAATGCTATAATCTGCCCATGCAAATCACCTCTATAATAACCGATAGCAACAAATGCTACATTGATAGCATTCAGCATGATTTCAGTTGCAAAGAGTAAAAGTAAGATATTTTTCCGTCTTAAGATTCCATAAAGTCCTATACAAAACATAATGGCACTAAAAACAAGATAATGATTTAGTGTAATCATCGTGCCTCCTTTTTTGATAATTGATTGTGTTGTATTGATGTATCATGCACGTCATTCTCTTTTGTTTCCAATAAATCCTCATGTGTAAATTCAGGTTTATGAGAACCCACACCAATACCTGCTATCATTGCCATTAAAAGCATAATCGCTGCTGCTTCAAAGCAAACAATATAACCCTTAAAGAGCAAATGCGCTAATGCATTCGTGCTATTGTCATTTGGATATGGGATTGCTGTTTGAGTATTACCAACAACAATTAAGAGTGCAATAGCAAAAATACTTACAAGCAACCACACTATAAACTGATTTTGAAACTTCTCTTTCACTTCCTTGCTCACATCAAATAACATCATACCAAAGGCATACATAACAACAACGGCACCCGTATATACAATAATCTGCACCACCCCTAAGAAATCAGCATTCAACAAAAAGAATAAGCCAGATACAAGAATCATGCCAAAAGCAAGTGCGGTAAGTGCATACAAAATATTATTTGTCATAACAACAATCAAAAATGCACACAAACACAATGCACCAAATACATAAAATGCGATAGCCTCAAACATACCTACTCCTTAGTAATCTAGCGGTGTTTGCTTTACTTCTTGATCTGCACTAGGACGCACAGAACCAAACCCTGCAAACTCGAGCTGATGATGAGTTTTTGCTTCTTCTAGATCTTTTAAGAAATCTTCTTTTAGACCAAAATGTGCTCTTTGCTCACTTGCATTTTCAAAACGATTTCCCATAACAATGGCAAGCTCTGGACACACCTCAGCACACAAGCCACAATAGATACAACGTCCTAAATTAATCGTATAAGAATCAATTTTCTTACGACCATCATCACCCTCATGTGTTAAAATTCTAATACAATTGCTTGTGCATATTTTTTCACACAAACCACAGCCAATACAACGCTCACTCCCTGATTCCAACATTCTTTGTAAGTTATGTACGGCACGATAACGTGGACTCAAAGGTTGTGTTTCAAAGGGATAATTAATCGTTACAGGCTTACTAAAAAACTCTTTTATTGTTAAACCTAAACCCTTGATAATATCTGTTCCTAAACTTAACTTCACGCTTCTTTTAAAACTCTCAAAGCCACTTTCTGGCATTTTCTCCATACTCACAAAATAGTAGTCATTTTTTTCTTGTGTTTCTGCTTTTATTTCTGTATGTGCTGTATGCATGCAATCTCCTTATAGTAACACAATGCCTGTAATAAGCACATTAGCCAAGGCTAAAGGCACAAGCACTTTCCAACAAGTATTCATCAATTGATCTGGGCGAACATGCGGCAGAGTAGCTCTTACCCACATAAATAAAAAGATAAAAAAGCATACTTTTAAAATAATCGCAATTCCACCAGGTATAAAGCCAATTGGGTTAAAACCACCCAAAAAGATTAAACTCACAACAAAGCCAAACGCAAACATATGTGCGTATTCAGCGATAAAAAACATTCCCCATTTTAAACCACTATATTCCGTGCAATACCCTGCAATAATTTCTGCCTCATGCTCGAGTAAATCAAATGGTGTTCTATTTAACTCCGCATAGCTTGCAATTAAGAAAAGTAAAAATGCTAAAGGCTGCTTCCATATCAGCCAGTCAAGCACACCACCATCCTGATACGAGTTCATATCAACAAGTGAAAGTGAGCCCACCAACATAATAGGTGCCAAAATCGCAAGTCCACTTACAATCTCAAAACTTAAAACCTGAATGCATGCCCTAGCTCCACCAATCAAACTCCATTTATTTCCGCTGCTAAGCCCTGCTAAAAGCGGCGCATAGATTCCAACTGCGCCAACAGAGATAAAAAAGAGTAATCCAACATTAATATCTGAAATAATGGGTGTTACCTTATAACCAAAAATCTCAAAGTCAGGAAAAAATGGAATGGCAACCATGGAAGTCATCGCACTTACTAAGGCTACAACAGGGGCTAACGTAAAGATAAGCTTATTTGCACCCTTAGGGATAATATCTTCTTTAGTAAAAAGCTTGATCGCATCAGCACCAAACTGCAACAATCCAAATGGTCCCACATAAACAGGTCCTAGTCTCCGTTGAAAAAATCCTAGAATCTTTCTTTCAATATAAGTGGCAAATCCACCCAAAAATGAAAACACAAGCAGAACAACCAATACCTTTATAATAGTTTCGATAATAAACACACTCATGCCCTATTCCTTTCACATTCTTTATCCATTTCACTAACCTTTATGATTTCTAGTGATGCACTAAAATACCCTTGAAACAATGCTCTCACATTTTCTATCATGGGCGAAACAAGTAAAAGCATGGTATCTACTTCATGATCGCAATAAATCTCACTTTCAATGCGTATATCATCTTGTATAAGATATATAGAATCTCCTTCGCCAAAACCATGCTCTTGCATATATGCCTTACTCGCATATACACCACTTTTTGATTGCAAATTGTTGCTTGAGCGTGTTGTATTATTGAATTGATTCTGTGTTTCAAGCAGTAAAGCATTATAACCTATAATCTCACGGGGACATAATGAAAACTTCACTTCCAAGCTATTTTGTATCTCTTTTTTATCTAAAAGCAACATATAACCGCGATTATCCCTGCCATCTCTCTCAAAAGTAGCCTTTAAGTCTTTATGTAAAATACGTTTATACATAGCATTATTCATAAATAAATATTCTGTAAAATCGCCTAAATATTCTAACGATGATAGCTCATCTGGCAGAGCTTCTAACTCTTTTGCAATATCACTTAAATCTAGTGCTGGTTCTAAGCACGAATCCAAATATGGCACACTTGGAATTAATGGTAACACTCGATTTTCCATATTGGTCACACTACCCTCACTTTGTGCAAGTGTTGGCAATGGAAAATGTGGCTTTATAGTAGAAAGGTTAGAATCTATTACAAAACTTCCTTTTGTGCGGATACCTATGCTATATCGAGATTCTATATTATCATTTGGAGTAAGATCACAAAGATTTGCAACACCTAAAGTATTTGTGCCTTTTGGGATATACAAAAGAGCTAGATTTAACCTATCACACACAAATGCAACAAGATGTGCTAGAATCTGAAGTTTTACCCCTTGATCCATAATATCATGCCGCACAGATTCTGTAATGCCTTCCATGATTGCTGTTGCCACAGCATTTTCTATTGTTGGTGGATTTTTATCTGTAAAGTGTGATTGCAATCCATAGCCATCACTGCTTGTGAAATCATGTTCTAAAAACTCATCAAAAACATATTGTGAAATCATTAAGATTCCATCTTTTTTAGCTAATTTTAAACTGCTTAAATCAGCAATATCTAATGCGTTTGCAATTATACTTGTATCATAAGGACTTAGATTGTCAACTTTGCTTTGTGTTTCTATACTATCTGTATTACCTACTTCTTCCTTATCGCTCACTCCTGCATCTTGTAAAGCTGCTTCTTGTGTAACATGAGGTGTTACATCTTGGTTGGAATCTTTTGTTGTAGAATCCTTTGTTTCATCACATTCTTTTTGGATATAAAACCCCTCAATCTTTTGATCTTCACGTTTCATAAATGCACTTAAACTATTTGGAAAACACTCTTCAAAATCATCAATTAAATCATTTGCAAACACTAAACCAAGCAATCCCATAAGCGAAACATTTGCACTATCGCCTTGTATTTGCGTAATATTTTTTCCAAGAGATTCTAAAAGCGTATCTTTAAATAAACTTATGCTTATGACCTGCGAGTTCTTTTGCATCTTTAGGTTATTATTTAGCCTATAACGCACAATAGGCGAGTCATTTTTAAAATAGGTATGCAGTGATATAAAGCTTGGACTTGTTTTAAAATCCTCAAAAGTAGCAAAAAATTGATAAACATCACTTCTTGCCTTATCTGCACTAAATTGTGCTTCATAAAGCTTTCTTGCTTGTAAAAAGTGATTTCCAAAATGCTGCAGACAATATGCCTCATGATTTATCAGTGGGATATTTAACTTTTTAGCTATGTAATCTGCAATCAATGCTTCTTCATTGCTCACATCGCTACCTATATATATCGAATCAGCCCTTTGAAATGCTTGAAGCAGTGCAGTTGTATTACGAGATCCAGTAGACACCATATCAAAGGCAAATCGCCCCGCCCCACAAATAGGATTATAAAGAAAATCATTTTGCACACGATAGACTTTTTGCAAATCGCCTTTAACATCCAAATGTTTTACATTATAGATAAGCTCACAACCACCCGCACAATGTGTGCATGTAGAATGCACTTTCTCTAGCTCCCATGCATTACTTGTGTAAGTAAAATCTTTATAGGTCATAGCCCCAACAGGGCATACAGCAATGCACTCTCCGCAATCCTTGCATTCATTTTTACCCACAAATTCAATCAAACCTTTTTGTCTTTTTGCCCATACAGAATATGGATCTTTGCCCATAGAATCCTTATGGTGATCTGGCGTAAAAAGGTTTGCCTTACCTACCTTTAGGTTTGCCTCTCCTATATTATCTTTACAAGTAGTAACGCATCTTTCACACATAATACACAACGCAGGATTATAAAAACTTTGTGCAAAACTATATGGTTTCTTATCAGCCTCTTGCAAACCAAACTGCTGAACATCAACTTGTGTATATAGTGTAAAATCCTGCAATTCACATTCCCCGCTTTTATCGCATACCCCACATTCTAAAGGGTGATTCACGCAATAAGTAGTCATAATCTCATTTCTATCTTTTTGCAATTCTTCATTATGGACTACCACATCCATACCATCTTTTACTTTTGCATTACAGCTATACACTCTTTTGCCATTAACTTCTACCATACACATTTTACATGCCAAAGTTGGACTACAACCACTTAGAAAACAAATGGTAGGAATTTGTATATTATTGCGTCTTGCAACATCAAGGATTGTATCGCCATCGTTTGCCTGAAGCACTTGTCCTTCAATTGTAATATTCATACTATGCCTTTAAAACTTTATAATCAAAATACTTTATAGAATCTATCACACAATCACTTGCAAGCACAGCAACCATACCTTTCATAAATGAAGTCTGCATAACCCTAACACTAAGAACTACACTACCTACTTGCAAACTTATAATCTCATTATCCTGCAACTTCGTAGCAATGCAAAATTGTTTTGAAACCTTTAAGATTCCATGTAACTCTTTGTCATTATATATGAGATTCTCACTCTTATATTCATTGCGATAAAAGCTTAAATTGCCACTAAGAGCTGCTTTGTAAATAAAGATACCACTTCCTTCGCCTAATATGATTTCTGGACAATATTCAAACAACTCTATATTTAAATCTAAGCCAAGTTGCAACGCTAGAGGATCTAAACGCATTTTAGATTCTAAAGAATCAAAATCTTGCAATCCTCTTTGACACATAAATTCTTTTACAAACGGAATCTCACTTGTAAGCTCTACTATGTATTCACAATCAAGCTCTAAATATGTCCCACATATATCAAGCAAATCATCGCATATACAATCTTGTGCACTACTATAAATATCATTATCCCTAAAGCTTGGATAAAGCTTTACGAGATTCCCATATATATCAATAACACTTCCTTCCATAAACTGCAATGGCACTATAGGGATACTCTTCTGCATATTTTTAGAATCTGCTACAAAGGGGAGAAAAGGCACAGGAGTGATACTAAAATCTGCATTCGCACGAATACCAAGCACATCACAATAGCTACCATCATCTGGGGTTAAATCGCATAACAAACTAATTGCATGAATGTTGTCATAGCAAAGTGGGATAATGGAGCAATCATTCTTGCAAAGGGCAATGACAGAGAGAATTTGTGCAATAAGCCTATAATGTTTAGAAAGATAAAAATCCTGTCCCACCAAGATTTTTATATGAGGTGTTTGTGTAGCTTTAGATTCTAGAGATTTATTGTAGTTACACATAGCATCTAAAAGGGCTATTTCACTCTCACTTACATTGCTTTCTGCCATAAGATAAGCTAAATCTTGCTCCTGTATCCATGCTAAAGTGCTTTTTAATAAAGCCAAAATCTTTGTGTTGTGGTGTAAAGAGGGATTAGATTCTAATGTATTTATTTTATCTTGTATTTGCTTGACAAAAAGACTTAAAAGCAAAGCACTAATAGCAAGCTCACTTGAAACCTCATAAGTAATTGCTAGATCACTTTGGAATCTTTCTTCAGCAATAGAACTTATCCAAATATTTTTAACACCTTTCTTTAGTGCTAGTTTTGATAAATCACTACGTAATATAGGCATTTCATCATACAAATAGCTACCTAAAATAATCACAACTCCATTATGCTGCAAATCTTTTAAGCTATTAGCACTCCCTACCCCAACGTAATGATTACAAATAGAGCTAAACTCTTTGTAATGCAATGCCTCATCGCAATAAATCTTTATATTTGCTTTTTGTGCCAAAAGAGCAGCAAGATAGGCTTCCTCATTTGTTATATTTGTCCCCAAACGCAAGGCGTTTATATGAGATAAAACCTCACTTATAGCAAAGCCTTTTGTCGCACAATCTCCCTGTAACATTCCTAAATTCTGACGTAAGAAATTGTGCCTACCTGCATGACACAATTGCATCGCATGTGCCTCATTTTTAATACGATATATTTCTTTTTTAGAATCTATATTATGTTTCACTTCATAATGAAGTGGGCAGCGTAAGCTACAATGAATGCAATGTGATTCGTTTTTTTCCAACTCCCAAGCATTACTTGTATAAGTAAAACGAGTAGAAAACATAGCTCCAGTAGGACATACACTCACACATTCATCACAATCTTCACAATAAGCATTAAAATCTACACCAATTTTAGAATGAAAGCCACCTGCAAGCACAGACAACACGCTATTACCCACATATTCATTACAAGTCCTAGCACATCGCTCACACATAATACATAAGGCTTCATTATAAACTTTATTATGAAAATGCACATAATCATTTTGCTTTTGAACTGCAAAAAATGGTTGAATTGCAACTTTAGATTCTAATACTTTATCTTGCAATTCACACTCCCCGCTTTTATCACACACGCCACACTCTAAAGGGTGGTTAATACATAAAAAACTCATGATTTGATTGCGAAATTTTTGCAGCTTTTCTGTTTGCGTATAGATTCTAATTGGCTTTGTAACAAAGCTTTTGCAGCTTGCAACTATATTTCCATTATCCTCTTCTACAACACACATCCGACATGCACCCGTTGGTGTTAGCTTCTTAAGATCGCAAAGTGTAGGAATATTAATATTATGATTTCTTGCGACGCTCAATAAACTCTCTCCCACCCTTGCATAGCACTCTTTATCATCAATAAATACCTGGATAAGTAAATCTTTTGTCTCTGCCTTAGATTCTTCATGTTTTATAGCAATATCTGCTTGTGTCATGTGGTCTCCTTTTGCAAAGCTTTTTTATCCAACTCCTTACTAAGACACATTGTGCTTGTATTATCAGAATCTATGACTTTAGTCTCAATGTCATCACAACCAACAACACACATGCTAATATAATAACATCGCATACATCGTTGTGCTTCTGCAATTGCTGTCTCATTATCAAAGCCCAAATTCACTTCTTCAAAATTTTTTGCCCTATATTCTGGCTGTAATTTATCACTTATAGCACGTTCATTGCCTGATAAAAACCCCTTAATCTCTCTATTTTTATCAAACACACCAATTTGCCTTAATAAATCCTCCATTCTCTCATCATCATTAATAGCAACCTCACCTGTTTGCAAATAATTTGCCACAACGCTAGCAACTCTTCTGCCCTGTCCTACAGCATTTACTATAGTTAAAGGACCGCTAACGCAATCTCCTGCAGCAAAGATTCCTTTTTTTGTTGTTGAGAAACTCGCATTATCCACAGCAATTGTCTTCCATTTACTCACTTCTACACCAAAGCTAGAATCTAGTGGGAAATCCATCTCTTGGCTAACTGCTGGAATTAAAATATCACACTCTAATATAACGCCACCATCTTCAATTAACTTTAATTCACCTTTTGGATCTGTATCACTTTTTACCAACTCATAACGATTTATTTTTAATGCTTTAATTGCAGAATCCTCTTGTATGATCTCATCTACTGCACTTAAAAAATGAAAGACAACGCCTTCTTCACACGCTTCATGATACTCTTCTTTTGAAGTATTTTTAATGATAGTTGCCTCATCTCTGCGATAAAGCATAATCACACTGCTAGCACCCAAACGTATGCAACATCTCACAACATCCATAGAGGTAAAACCACCTCCAACACATACGACTTTTTTACCTGTCAAATTGGGCAATTCACCTATATTGAACTTTTGTGCAAGATTTACAGAATCCATAAACTTAATAGCTGGTAGATAGCCATCTAAATCAACGTTCTCATTCTTACAACCAAGCTTTTTACTTGCCCTAGTCCCCACAGCTATAACTAAAGCATTATGTTTAGATTCTAAAGCGACAATATTATGAGAATCAACTAAAAAATTCGTATGAAAGGTAACACCTAAGGCTTTTAAAGATTCTATATCGTGATTATATGCATCAATTGGCATACGATAATTTGGCACGCCAACAGCCACCTCACCACCCAAAACAGGTAAGGCTTCATATACATCCACTTTAATACCTCGCAACGCCAAATAATATGCACTGCTAAGCCCAGCAGGACCAGCACCAATAATACCAACAGATTGATTAGCAAAAACATCTGTTGATTCTATATTATTTGGATGAGAATAGCCCTGCCATTTACTTGTTTGCTTTTTATTGAACTCTGCATTTGCACCAATCCGCTTCAACTCCATAATACTGATTGGAGAATCTAAAATCGCTCTACGACACGCACTCTCACATGGATGCGGACACACTCGTCCACAAACTTGTGCCAAGGGCATACTGCCACGAGTATTGCTTAAGGAATCAAGATAGCGTATATCCTTCACACCTTCAATATAGGCTGGAATATCTACACGCGATGGACATTCATCAGTACATGGTGCAGTGATTTTTGATATATATTCCACATTACTAATTCTTGTTGTTACTGCACTTTTATATCGTTCTAGGGTCTCAAAGCTATTACTAGTCGTATTATCCCGAGTAATATTGTAATCCACAGGCATTAGTGTATGACTTTTTAGCTCTTTTTTGTCTTTGTTTTGCATTATATCTTCAGCAGTTTTTGCAAATCCTGCAACACTACTATCTACATTCTTAGAATCTGTATTTTTCTTGTTTACACCCTGCTCTTCATGCTCATTACAATTATTGCTAGAATCAAGATATTTTGTATTGTGCATATCATGTTTTGTATTCGCCCAAGCAAGATTTGATTGTGTAGTTTCTCGTGCTATTTTTTTTGCAGATTCTGTTATTACATGTCGCAGATCTTCTTTTGCTTGTGTAGCTTTTATGTTTTCTATCCTCTGCATGGCATCATGAATTAGGGAAGAAGAAGTCACTCCATTTGCAATATCTTGTTGCACTTTATCGACAAATTCCCTTGCTTCTTGTAGCTTCTTTGTGCTTTGCTTGAGTTGCTTGGTAAGCTCACTTAACATCTGTGCTTCCTGCTCTAATATTGTGTTATTGCAACTCTGCCTTGATAGAGGTAAGGATCTTGCAAATACTTCTGGTTTTTCCTTGAGAATTTGGAGAATAGGATTGGGGGTAGTTTTACCGACTTCGCACTTTGAAGTAGCCTTCATAAGCTCACACACTTCTTGTAATTTTTCAATATCACTTAATGCCTCACAATCACTTGCATAATTGTGATTTTGTAGCTTTTCTAAAAGCTCATAGAGCACCTTACCACCATACTTACCAGGTGTGCATCGCCCACATGACTGTGCGTAATTTTGGTATTGTTTTGCATAGATTTTTAATGTTTGCAAAATATCTAAACGAGAATCAAAAATAACTATACCATCCCACCCCACAAATGCCTTGATCTCTTTTTGTTTGGTTTCAATAGATTCCTTAGTAAAAAACTTTACCTGTGGTAAAACCTTTGGAAAATCATTTAAGCTGTATGGAATGTTTGGATTTGTCTTCTTTACCATTACGCAACCCTTCTACTGCACATCATCGCTTGTAATATTCATTATTTTCAAACATCAAGCCTTTCTTATAACTATTGTCCAATCAACATGGTTAAATTGCAAAGAATTCATAAGTGTATGCCCTCTTTCCTTTACATAGTTAGCACTCTTTGCAACATTTTCATGTTCACCTTTTTCGAATAAAAAAATAGCTATTTCACCACTATCTAATTGCGTCTCAATCAATTCTCCCATCTTGTCGTAAAAATCATTTTTTAAATGTCGCAAATCAAATCTTTTCATATTTCCCCCAAATCCTATCTATCAATCTCGCCCAAAATAATATTGCTATTTCCTATAATCGTAATAACATCAGCTAAGTAGTGTCCGGGCAAAACCGCCTCCAATACCTGCAGGTGATAAAAGCTTGGGGCCTTGATTTTTACTCTGTGTGGATAAGGATTTCCTAAAGAGCTAATAAAAAAACCTAATTCACCTTTTGGAGATTCTGTAGGTGCATACACTTCACCTTTTGGTGGACGCATACCTTGTGTTACAAGTACAAAATGCTGCATTAAAGAATAATTTTGCGTCATAATATCTTCTTTTGGTGCAGAAATATATTGTGGAGCATGTGCCATAAGGCTTGTGTTTGTATCTTTGTAAAGTTTCATTGCTTGTCTAATAATGGAGCATGACTGAAATACCTCTTCAGTATAAAGCACATAACGACCATAGCAATCACCACTATCTGTATAGGGCACACTAAAATCTAACTCATCATAGATCTCATATGGCTCTTCTTTTCTAATATCATAAGGGATACCAGATCCACGAAGCATTACACCGCTAAGCCCATAGTCTTGTGCCATCTCTTTACTAATTTTTCCAACACCTTCTAAACGCATACGCCAGATTCTATTCTTATCTAAAAGCCCTTTTATAAGATTGACCGTCTTTATAACTTCATCCAAGCAAGATTCTATATTCTCAAACCAGTTATGCGGAATATCAAGTGGTACGCCACCTATGCGAATAGAATTATGCGTTAATCTTGCTCCACAATAATCTTCTATCATATCAAGCACGTATTCTCTGCCCTTAAAAGCATATAAAAACACACTCATCGCCCCGACATCAAGAGCATGTGTAGCCATAAAAAGAAAATGGGAAATAATGCGATTAAGCTCTAAAAGAATAGTGCGTATAACCTTGGCTCGTCTTGGCACTTCTACACCCAAAAGAGTTTCTACACCATAGGCAAAAGCATGATTATTGCTACTTGCTGCCGTATAATCCATTCTATCTGTTGTTGGCATAAACTCATTATAAATCATATTTTCTGCTAGTTTCTCAATCCCTCTATGTAGATAGCCAATGTCAGGATAAGCTTTTTTGACCATTTCTCCATCAAGTTCCAAAATCAGCCGCAATTGTCCATGTGCACTTGGATGTTGCGGACCAAGATTTACAATCATCTTGCCTTCATCTTGCTCAAATAAAACATTTTCAAATTGAGTTTGCAATTTATTAAAATATTGTGCCATATCTACCCCTATACGCGTTTTTCACGCACTTTTGGTTGTGTGTTGGGAAACTTTTGTAAAATTGGTGGTTTATTCGCCTCTTGGTAGCTTATCTCATGGACTAAATCACTTGGTATCGCCCCTTTTGGCACCTCTTTTCCAATACGCGAGAAATTGATACTATCTGCTCTATCAACCCTTGCACTATCTCGTTGTTCAGCTCCGACAATATCACGATACTCTCTACCAAAGATTTTATCCACTTCATACCATGCAGCAAATTCGTCACCTTTTAATGGATAGGTTTTTAAAAGTGGATTGCCCACCCAATCAATAGGCATAAGAATTCTCTTTAAGAAAGGATGATTAAGAAATTTGATACCAAACATATCATAACATTCTCGTTCACTCCAATTCGCACATGCAAAAACACTGCTTACACTTGGCATACTTTCATTTTCCTGTAAAACGCATTTTACACGCAATCTACGACGCCCTTTATGTGATTTTTCATGCGAAGTAAGCTGATAAAAAAGTTCAAAACTCCCCTCACTCGCAAGGTTATCAATCGCACTCATTTCCGATAAAATATTGTATTTCATTGATTTTAACATTTCTAGTGCTTTTAATACCTGCTCTTTTGGCACGTAAAATACTGCTTGATCAATCTCTACATAACTATTTAATACATTAACCTCTTTTTGTAAAGACTCTAATACTTCCTTAAAATTTGATTTTATGGTTTCAACCTTGGGGGTTGCTATGGGCTGGTAAAACCTATCAGTATGATAGACTTTTCTTTGAACGTCCTGCTTTTGTGCTGTCCTGCGTATCATCTCTAATCCTTATCTTCTTGTTTCTTGTTTGTTTGCTTTAAAATCTATTAAACTCAAACACAATCTCTCTTAAAACACATTCTGAAAATCCCCTGTCAAGCAAGATCCTACCTAACTACACATAGGATTTAAATTGCGTGTAAAACTTATACAAGTTCAACGTATCCCATAGCTTTTGAAAGCCCTGATAAGGTATGTATGCAATACGAAATCTTTCGACACTAAAGATACTCGCATAAACCTGCTTTCTCAACACTCCTGCATAGCACATCCTATATTCTCATCCTTTCTCGCGCTAACGATATTCTAGTTTACATGCAACTGAGTAAAATTCTCCTTATAGAATCTCTACACAAGCCTCTTTGGCGTCTCATCTTTTATTGCCTTTTCAGAGCGAATCTTTTGCTGCAACACCATCATTGCGTACTGCAAAGTTTCTGGTCTTGGTGCACAACCAGGTAAATAAATATCCACAGGGATGATTCTATCAACACCTTGCACAGTAGCATAGGTATTAAACATGCCACCAGTATTTGCACAACTCCCCATGGAAACAACCCACTTTGGTTCAGGCATTTGATCATAAAGTCTTCTTGTAAATTCTGCATGCTTTTTAGTCAGTGTGCCTGCAATAATCATCACATCACTCTGCCTCGGACTAGCACGAAAAATAATACCAAATCTATCAAAATCAAATCTCGAACCACCAGTTGCCATCATCTCAATAGCACAACAAGCAAGCCCATAAGTAAGGGGCCAAAGGGAGTTGCTCCTCCCCCAATTCAAAATCTTATCCACACTCCCAAGTGCAACAGGCATACCTCTTGCACTAAGCTCACCTACCTCATGTGTTGCCATGATAATGCTCCCCTTTTCCATGCAAACAAAAAGCCAACTACAAGCAAACCAAGAAATGCAAACATTTCTACAAATCCCAATATTCCAAGATTACGGTATTCCAAAGCCCACGGAATCATAAAAATCACTTCTACATCAAAAAGCACAAACAATACAGCTATGATATAGAATTGATGTGAGATTTTGTTCTGTTGCTTAATTGGAATTGGTCCACATTCATAGGGTGCTGTTTTAAGTTTATCGCTTTTTTTCTGTGCGATCTTTCTTGATACAAGTCTTTGCAAAAAGAATGTTGCCTGAAAAGCAACAAGGGTTAAAACAAACATCACAAATGCACCAAAATATGGGTGTGCCAACATAGGCTCTAACGTTTTGGGCATACTCTTCCTTCACCATTGAGTTTTGATATAATTCTAATTGTAAATAAATAAAAAATAATTTAAACTTAATTTTAATACGTTATTTTATTGTAATGTGGGTTACAAAATGTTACTCAAATATACTATCTATGAGTATAAGCATATATTACATATTACATTGCTTTATATTAATAAAATTATATATTAAAGAATTATTGCAGATGTTATATAGTACTGATTTCTTACTTATTGCAGAAAAGATAGAACACCTTATGAAATAAAAGAACTATTTGATGTAAATCAAATTATAAAAGTTACTTCTACGCTAATATTATCATATTATACTAATACAAAATGTAACATTAATATTTCTAATCTTCTATGCTATGGCGTATGATAATCTAGTGCTCATTGCATTACACTCTGCAGAATACATCTCAAATATGTGTCTATTCTGTAGCTTTATGCTATAATGCGAGATATTTGAGATACACTAAAATATCGCAAAAATTACAGCTGTATCCAACAATCAAACCAAGGATGACAATGAATAAAAATAATAAAGTAGTCATGAAAAAAGATTCTAGAATTTTTGTTGCTGGGCATAATGGGCTTGTTGGTAGCTCTATTGTGGCAAGTCTTAAGGAGCAAGGATTTCATAATATCATATGTAAAACTAGGGCTGAACTTAACTTGCTTGATTCTGTAGCGACCGAGCATTTTTTTGCCACACAAGACATAGAATTTGTATTTTTAGCTGCCGCTAAAGTTGGTGGGATTCTAGCAAACAGCATGTATCGTGCAGATTTCATCTATGAGAATCTTACCTTGCAAAATAACGTTATCTTTAACTCATATAAATTCAAGGTCAAAAAACTTCTATTTTTAGGTAGCTCATGTATCTATCCAAAGAACTCACCCCAACCAATGAAAGAGGAATATCTACTCACAGGAGAACTTGAATATACAAATGAACCATATGCTATTGCAAAAATTGCGGGATTTAATATGTGTGAAAGTTTTAATTTGCAATATGGTACAAATTTTCTTGCTATTGCTCCAACAAACCTCTATGGAAACAATGATAATTTTAATCTTTTAAATTCTCATGTACTACCTGCTTTAATCCGTAAATTTCACCTTGCAAAACTATTAAAACAAGGCAAGGAAGATTGTGTATATAAAAATCTCATGCAAGATTGTGCAAAAGATAAAGATGAGTGCGATACCTTATTGCAACAACTCTTAATTAAGCATGATTCAGTGGGTATATGGGGCAGTGGTAAGCCAAGAAGAGAATTTCTACATAGCAAGGATATGGCAGATGCAAGCGTCTATATTATGCAAAATGTTGATTTTTGCGACTTGACAAACAATAAGGAAAACGTCCATAACACCCATATTAACGTTGGTTATGGCAGTGATATTAGCATTGCAGATCTTGCAAACCTTGTAAAAAATATTGTGGGTTATGATGGAGATATTGTCTTTGATACAACTAAGCCTGATGGTACATTTCAAAAGCTTATAGATTCAAGCAAACTAAATTCACTTGGTTTCACACCAAAAATCTCACTTGAACAAGGTATAGCTAGTGTGTATCAACACTATCTACACAAATATAATGGATAATTATGAGAAATCTAGCCTATAAATTTCGCCCAACAACACTTGAAAATTTCATAGGACAACAACATTTACTAGGACAAAATGCACCACTAAGAATCATTATCGAAAAAAATATACAAGATTCTAATATGTTGCCAAATCTTTTATTTTTCGGACCACCAGGTAGCGGGAAAACAAGTCTAGCCCATATTATTGCAACACTAAGTAAAAAAACTTTTTTATCTTTCAATGCTACGAATTTCAAGCTCGAGACTCTTAAAAAAGAGTTGAGTACGTATGAGCACACAATAAATAAACCACTTTTATTTATTGATGAAGTGCATAGATTAAATATCGCACAGCAAGAATTTTTACTGCCCATTCTAGAAAAAGGACAGGCCACTTTCATTGGTGCTAGCACGGAAAATCCATTTTTTACACTAAGTGCGGCTCTTAGAAGTCGATCCTTTCTCTTTGAGTTGAAGGCATTGCAAACAAATGATTTTGAGGAACTTTATGAGAGAGTATTAAAGGCGTATCCACCTATACACAGCTTTGATTCTATAAAATCATGGCTTTTATCTCATCATAATGGCGATTGTCGTGCATTTTTAAATCTGCTTGATATTGCCCTTGATATAGATTCTAAGCAGGAGGTAAGCATCTCTATGCTTGAGTGTCTAGTCCAAAATGCACAGGGTGTCAAGTCACAAAATACGCATTATGACTACATATCAGCTCTTATTAAATCAATACGTGGAAGTGATGAAAATGCAGCATTATATTATCTAGCATGCCTCATACAAGCAGGAGAAAATCCAGAGTTTATAGCGCGTAGATTGGTCATTTTAGCAAGTGAGGACATTGGCAATGCAAACCCAAATGCACTCAATTTAAGCGTAAGCACGATGCAAGCAGTAAGTAAAATAGGTTATCCAGAAGCAAGAATTGTTTTGTCTCAATGTGTAATTTACTTAGCATGTTCACCAAAAAGCAACACCGCATATACAGCAATCAATCAAGCCTTAGACGACACAAAACTACGTTTAGAATCTGTACCTAGCTATTTGAAAACAAATGCTAAAGGCTACAAATATCCACATGATTTTGGTGGTTTTGTAAAGCAGATATATCATCATGGGAAAAAATATGTATTCCTTAAAAATATTGGCTTTGAGAAAACTCTGCAAGAATGGTTAGCAAAAATACGAAGTAGCAGCACGTCAAAAAAATAAATAAGCACAACTCCACACGCAAAAATCCTCATCTCTGCTTAAAGTTATAATCTAACTTGCATAAAATCTAGCTAAAAGTAAAAATTTAAACAGCATGAATACTAGCCATGCCTAATTATTATAGAGTGAGAGCATGTTTGGGCATAAGATTATAAAAAGCATTCCCTCTAAAATCACACATAATCGCAACACTAAGGCACACCTCTTAATAATAGCTCCAAACTACTATTAAACTGCAATGTCTTAATTAATGTGTAACAACAGATATTTGATAATCATCAAGATATTTTAACAATAATGAGGGATCCATATCTATTCTTTCGAGAAGATCTGCGAAATCTGTAAGCTCCAACATTGTTGTATCTTTACGCTTTAATGTAAGGATTGCTTGTCGTTTCTTAGAAGTGGCTACATCTCCCAATGCAGTCGCCACATTTGTTACCTGTTTTAATGTAGATTCTGAAACCTTTGCATTGGCAAGTCCAGCCAATGCCATCGCGATACCCATATTCACATTTGCATCATACTGCTCTTTTGTGTAATTTGGATCCTCATTCTTCAAGACATCAATCATCTTACTTGCAAACCGATTGCCCTTTATATCTATAGTAATCTCTCTTGCATCAATTTTGAAATCTTTTAGTGCTTGTTGCATATTTAGATCATCTATATTATCTACTAATTGATCAAATTCATCAGATGCTTCCAATACGTCCTTATTTAAAAATCTATGCGATTCTACAGAACCAGCACCTTTAATTTTTAAAACATAGGCTGGGGCATTAAGCTCACAAGAAATCTGTCTAGAATATATCTTACCCTTAAGATTTGCGGGAGAGGAGCAAGAGATTTTTTTGGGTACAAATTCAAGCTCTCGTTCAATTCTAGGATCAACCACTTGAATATAAAATACGATTGCCTGATTAATTTCATTGCCATTCATCATGTAATCAATCCGTATATCATGGAAATTTAACCCGGATTTCATTTCTACTTTTTTTGCAACACAGCTTGCTTTTACTTCATCACCTTGACAATCATATTTGAGATTAGGTATGTCTTTACCCAAATACATCATTGCCTTTTCTGCAGAATCTCTCATACTAGTCTTTGCATATAGTGGTGAAGCAAGGCACAAGGCCATAAACACACCGCATACTCCCATTTTAAAACTTGACATTTAAACTCCTAAAAAAAATATTCTAAAATTATACTAAAAAACTATGTATTAACAAAATATCGCATATTTCATACTTAAACTACCTATTGATCATTTCCTTAATCTCATAATAGAATCTATATAGTACAATAACTTACAAAACAACATCTAATAATTCGGCTACTTGTAAAAATCATTTTGTATCTGTGTATATAGTAAAAAACAAAAATATTTGTGAATCTCTTAGACACATTTTTTCATAGTATATTAAAATCTGCGACTTTTAACAAAGCAAGATATTTTATTACTTTAAGTATGACAACACAAACTGAATTTTATGACAATAAACTCTGTTTACTCAACCAAACAACAAACACTACTTATTAGCTATCATTACTCTTGCTCAAAATTTCTTTTATCAAGCACATCTAATCGTGCATCAAGTAGAGCTA
>NZ_JRPL02000023.1 GCF_000765905.2 Helicobacter trogontum
TGGTATTTAAATGGAAGCTTAAGTGTGCAAAGCAGTGTGTTTGATAAAAACTTTGGCTTAGGTTTTAATGTTGGTGGAAGGGTTGTGTTTTAGGGGGAGCTATATAGTTGTGTTAAATAGGAGCGAATGCAAGGACAATGTAATTTGTTAGGTAAGTTAATTTTTATATAATGATGCCAATAGGCTTTGATTTTTAGAATCTATGTATGGCAAAAACTGAAACTTCTTTTTTAGAGCTTATAATTCTTCATAAGATTCTATATTCGAGGAGTATATATGAAGTATGGTGTCCTTGTATTAATTTTATCATTTATACAATTTACATATGCACAAAATAAGAAAGATTGGGGCTATAAAGATAGTGGTGCACCCCAATATTGGGCAAATATTAATCCGCTTTATTTGGGCTGCACAGAAGGTAACCAGCAGTCACCAATAAACATCATTACTAAGAATGTCAATAAAGGTGCGGCACATTTTGAACTTAAATATAGTGTAGCAAAAGGGGTAAATCTCATATTATCCCACAATACTTTCAAAATGGTGTATCCACAGGGGAATTTCTTGGAAATGAATGGTAATCGTTATCAACTCAAAGAAATATATTTTAAAACGCCAGGTGAAAATGCTATCGACTCGCTTCGTGGTATGCTCGAAGCACAACTCTTACACGAAGATTCTAAGGGGAATAAGGTTATACTTGCAGTCTTTTTTATAGAAGGGCGATCTAATCCTATTATCGATATGTTGGTGAAGAATTTACCAACACAACCTGACAAAGCAAACTTTATTGCTAACGTTGATGTTCATCAGTTGTTGCCAAGTGATCTTGCTTCTTATCAGTTTGATGGATCATTAACAATGCCACCATGCTCACAAGGTGTGCGTTGGATTGTGTTAAAACAGACAATGACTATAACACAAAGCCAAGTTGATTCCATGCGTGATATTACAGGAGTAAATTCGCGTCCCACACAAGAGATTTTTAATCGTTTGATTGTAAAATAATATGCTTTGCTTTAGTCTTGTGACTACAGTAGAATATGATGTTTAAAAAACTTGGCTTTATTGTATATGTAATTTAATCTAAAATTTTATAAATATTTGTACTCGCCCTAAGTCTATAGGTTTGAGCAAGAGAAGTTGGCTACCATCATTTAGGTGATGGTAAGCAATTGGCGTTGCAAAAAAGAGGGGTATTTGCAACACATCAACATGGGGATAAAATTTTAGAAAATGTAGGTATATCCTATCGTTGTGATAAGATTTCGTGTCGTAATGGTTTCAATATTTTGCGGATCAGCACTAGCTGGTACATACTTAACACCCAAGGTTGGTATTTTAAAGCCTAATTCAAAACGATGATGTCCATTTGCAGTGAGCATTAATCCAGCATTAATTGGCAGGATAAAGCCATTGCCCTCTGGTGTGATTGTGTTTGTTATAGTTCCATTTCCGCTGACCCTTGAAGTGCTACTCATTGTCATATATCCAAATCCAACACCCGCATATACACCAAATGAGAAAGTATCTGAGTTGAGGAAATTGAGCAACACGTCAATATTTCCACTAACAGTATGAGCTGAAATAAGTCTGCTATCATCTGTTGTTTGATTTTGTTCAGTTCTTTTTAGGTGGCTATGCGCGAATCCATAATTATAGTTCACATACCCACGCAAACCAAGGAAATTTGTAAACATATAATTGTATCCTAACTGCACACCCACATTAATATGATCTGGTGCGGTAGTGCTATTTTCTGTTGTGCTTTGTGTCCCTACCTCTGTTGTTATTGTTTTGTCAAAGCTTACTGTATATCCAGTATTAATCCCTACAAAAAAACCACTGCCACTACCACTACTATTGCCTTCATCAGCCACCATGAAGCTTGATGTACATGCCATTGCTGCTATAAGTGCTATCTTTCCAAACTTTTTACACATATTAAAACTCCTTTACGCTTAATATTTGATGGATGAGTGGAATTTTACCATATTCAAGGAAATTTAAGTAAAGATTGTAGATATTTTTTACAAAAATTATAATAATTGTTACTATAATACTCAACTATGCTTTCTGTGTGTAAGGACTACCAACAAATAAAAACGATTTGATGGCCCATAGACAAGTCTAGTCAGTATAATAAGTGTTAAGTTACTAGGAAAGTTTTATAGATGCATAATATAATAACATAACACTTGCCCCACTTAATATGCCATGTAATATTGCCCCTAAGATACTGCCTAGTATCTTATTGGGTTGTAGGTTGTAGAATCTACCGATTAGACTTGGTCTATAATAATCATAAATTCTTATGAAAATACATCCAAAAACTACTTGCATAATATATATTTGCCATGTTGTAAAAATAAATAAACATACACAAAAACAACTTATCATAAGTTGGACTATTGCTACATCATGTGCTATGAATGTTTGGGTGGGATTTGTGTGATTTGATTCTATCGTAGTTTGTGTATCACTAGATTCTGTTGTCTTTGAAGCCAAAGATTTAGAATCTATTTTTTGCATATTTTTATACAGATATACAGCTAAGAAAAGACTAAGCAATAATACAGTTTCTTTATTATGCAGAGCAATTGGATATATCATAACAAAGCCTAAGATATTTGCAACGAGTTTTTGCAACCATAAGGGTTTTATTCTATCAAGGATATAAAGGTGGAGTAATCTCATTGTATGCCTTATTAGTTGAGCGAAGTTGTTTGATAAAGCTGCATAAGCTTTAGGTAAAACTCTTCTTCGCCACTATTTTGTATAATCCCGCTTGATGGCAAAATATCATAATATAGCCTATCTAAATCTTTAAATCTATGTGGAAATAGTGATGAAAGAAGGATTGCAGAAATCTGTCGTCTTACAAGCATAGCAGGAGGTAAAAGTCCTAATCTAAAAAATTCGACAAAGGATTCTGCATTATAATTAATATGGTGATGATGTCCGTGCGGACAAGTATGAATTGAAACAAGCGTTTTGCACACATCGCAATACACATATTCTGGCAATATTTCTACATCAATGCGCATACCTGTTAGAGAATCAAAAATAGAATGCACCTCATTGTCTAAATAATACACAGATAAACCACGATTATTTTCACCAACCAGTAATTTATTGCAACCAAAGTTTCTTGCTACAATAGCATTCATAATCATGCGATTTTGCCCTGCGTATAGGTAGGTATCATCATGTGGAATAATGATAACTCTTTCTTTCATAAGGTAGTTATCTATCAGAAATTCCATACACTTTAAACGCAAACTATATTCAATCAAGTCACTTTTATGTGGTTTTAAGAGAAAAACTACAAGCAGATCACACTCTTCTAGGGCATCTCGCATAATTTTTTCATGGATTCTATGTAGTGGTGAGGCACTCATGACAATACCTGCGATGTTTTTGGCATTTAGAGTTGCTATACGTTGAGCTAATCTTTTTTTATGTTTTAGAATCTCATTGTTTGTAAGTGTGTATTTACCGCTGACACAGATTTCACCAATTCTAGATTCTACATCTTGTATGCGTTTGGAGGCAAAGTCTCCACCCATTATTTTATTTATCCGCTCTTGCCTATTAATGCTAAATACAGAATCTACGATAATACTACCAGATACTTCACCATCTGTGATAAGTTCGATTTTATCCCCTTTCTTTGCCTTTTGTAAGACCTCGTTATTGCGTCTTCCGCTGGGACTTAAAAGAAAAGGGCAGGGATAGCTTTGATCTTTGTAGATACCACTTGCATTAACTGCTTTCATCTGTGCTTCATTCATAAGATCTGTTACAGGATAAAGTAAGCCCTCTTGTGCTAAATCTAGAACTGAAATTGCTTCTTTATCGATATAGAGTTGCTTATTTTTTTCTTGAGATGCCATATTTTTTCCTTTTTTCCCACAAGCTTTTACGGCTCATGCCAAGTTTTTTTGCTAATTCTACATCAGGGTATCGCCCCTCAAATTTTGTAATAACAATACGCTCATATTCTTTGATAGAAAGAATTTCGCTACCAATTTCAAGATTATTTGCCATATTTGTAATATCCACGATATGCGGAAATGCTACTGTATCATCTGAAATCATAGAAATAATAAGGCGGTAATTTGCCATTTTGTCTAAAAAATCCTTTTTTTCTTGTTTTTTCAGATTTTCGCAATTTGTAATGTAATAGACTTTATTTTTTTGAAATTCATACTTATTCCATGCGATACTTTTAAGGCTTATAAACTCAAATCTTAACTTTCTCTCAATGGCATATTTCATTGCATAAATATCTGCACTGCGTTGTGAACTTGCCTTTATTAGAATTGGTGGATTATATTGAGGCAGAGTTGGTGTTTGTAGTTCGTTTTGTATGAAAGTGAAATAGTTTTTAAAAAATCTAATATCTTCTGCAAGTTCTTTAAAGCCTTTGTAATGTTCGATTTTTCTTACAAGCTCATCCATTATAAAAGGTTTAATAATATAATCCTGTGCTCCCATTTTAAGTGGCTTTGACACAGTATCATCACTAACATATGAGACCATGAGAATAATAATTGCATCTTTATGCGTCTCAATGATATCCCTATAATCTGCGGTACTTGTAGATAATAACACGATGTCATATCCTGTGCGATTTGTTGCTTCTTCCAATGACGAGGTGATAAATGATATATGCCCCCCATCTGCCAACTTACTTGCTATGCTTTGGGCTAAATAAGTTTCACTTTCAATAATCAAAACATTCATATATATCCTTTTTCTCAAAGTTCTAAACACTTTTCTTTGATAATAAGATTCCCTCTTGCTTTTTTTGCAAATTTTTCTTTCACTTGGAATCTTCCCTTAATGAAATCTTTTTCAAGTCAAATCCCTTTTCCTAATAAAGATTTCATCTAATAAAAACTTCCTCTGCAATGGAGATTCTTTCAATGGAATTTCCTTGCACGAAGTTGCACTATGCTATTTGCAAGCACCCCTTCTTTTCTCCCTATAAAGCCTAGGCTCTCGGCTGTGCTAGCTTTTATGTTAATACACATCTTTGGTAGATAAAGAATGTGAGCTAAGGTTTCTTGCATTTGTGCTTTATAAGGAGATATTCTTGGTGTTTGGGCTATGATTGTAACATCAAGATTTGTAATCTCCAATCCAACACTTAAACAATACTCATACACTTCTTTGAGTAAAATTTTAGAATCTATGTCTTTAAATTCTTCCTTATTATCTGGGAAAAGTTCACCTATATCGCCATAATTCATAGCACCCAATATAGAATCTATAATTGCGTGGATAGCTACATCGCCATCGCTATGAGCTTTAAAACCAAAGTGAGATTCTATTCTTACTCCACAAAGATACATATCTTTAGAGTCTATGAAACCATGTATATCGCTCCCATGCCCTATAAGCGTATCATGTCTAGTGTGTGCATTTGCATGATAAAGTTTTTTTAGTAGATGCAAATCATCATAATATGTAAGTTTTGCCATGTCTTTACTGCCAACAACAAAGCCTATTTTAGGAGATTTAAGGGCACATATAGCACTGCTTTCATCGCTAAAATCAACCCCTTTTGTAAAAGATTCTAGAATCTTTTTGGTTTTTGTGATTTGTGGAGTTTGAATAAGTTTTAAATTTTCTCTTGGTATAGCTGAATGTGTGTTCGTATAAGAATCATAATGAAGTGTAGTGTCGCTCACCTGCAGGTATGGAACAATGCAGTCAAAATCATCATTCATAAATAAAGATAATAAGTTGTGTAACACATGCTTTTTTGTATTGAATCTTGCACAATCATTTACAATTATGTGTGTGCTTTCTACATGCTGCACAGCATTTTTTAGTGATTGAAAGCGAGTATTGCCACCACAAACAATTTGAAGTGGGATTGCATAGGCTTTATTTTCTATCGTGAAGTAGAGGGTATTTGATATGAGTTTTTGCATATAAGAAATATCTTTTGGGGAAGCTGTGATAATTATTTTTTTTAATGGTGTTTGATTGTGTGAAAACCTTGTGAGATTTTGCGTATCGCTAGAGTGTTGTATGTTTGTAGGTGTATCTAAATTTGTTTCTGATTGTTTATTGTTACATTTTGTATCATGATCGTCTTTGCAATATGCTATATTGCTTGTTTGTTGTAGCGTATTACATATTTCTATAATCTGTGAAGCAAGATTTTGTGTTACAAAATACCATAAAGGTGTAGTTCCAAGCCTTAGCCATTGTTTTTTTGTAGATGGCTTATTAGTAGATTCTATAATTCTAGTTTCATTATGATGCAATGTATTATGTGAATCCATAGAGTTTATATGCGGTGTGTCTTTTATCATGCTATTGCAAAACCGCACAGAATCTCCAGCTGCCATAATAATAAGCGTTATATCTTTCATCACCTTTCCTTAGACCATAGGCACCTTAACAAAACTTCATTCATATGTCAATATCTCACAAATGTTGTCATATCTATTTTGCAATGATATGTGTTATTATATAATAATTTCTGTAAAGATTGTTACTATTTTATACAAAAACTCTATTTTATCGTTACTGGATTCAAAATAATATTGAGATATGGGTAAAATCACACAAGTTTGCACTACACTTAAAACTGAAATTGTTTTGATATTTACACTAAGGATTTGCATGAGTGAGAATTTACGAAATACATGGATAGAGAAAAGATCAAATGATAGAATAAGGACGCAGCTTTATTATGCAAAAAGGGGCATTATTACAGAGGAAATGCGATATGTTGCAAATGTTGAGAATCTAAGCCCAGAACTGATTAGAAAAGAGGTGGCAAGAGGTAGACTTATTATTCCTGCAAATATTAATCACAAGAATCTTGAGCCTATGGGCATAGGTGTTGCTTTAAAAACAAAAATTAATTCAAATATTGGTTCATCTCAAATTGTAGAGGATATTGATGAAGAAGTAACAAAGCTTAAAACTTCGATCAAATATGGTGCAGACACGGTTATGGATTTATCTACAGGTGGTGATTTAGATAAGATTAGAGAAGCCATTATTGAAGCATCGAGCGTACCTATTGGAACTGTGCCTATGTATCAGATTTTACATGATGTAAAAAATGATGTGTTAAAGCTTGATATTGAAACCATGTTGGGCGTATTGAGGAAACAAGCAGAGCAGGGTGTGAGCTATTTTACCATTCATTGCGGCTTTTTATTAGCACATATGCCTGCAGTGTCAAAACGCAAAATGGGTATAGTTTCACGCGGTGGTAGCCTTATGGCGAGCTGGATGTTGCATTATCACAAAGAGAATCCATTTTATGAGTATTTTGATGAGATTTTAAAAATCTGCCAAGAGTATGATGTGTCTTTATCATTAGGGGATTCTTTACGACCAGGTTGTCTAGCTGATGCAAGCGATGAGGCACAATTTGCTGAATTAAAAGTATTAGGAGAATTAGCAAGAAGAGCGTATGATGCTGATGTGCAAGTAATGATTGAGGGTCCAGGGCATGTTCCGCTTAATCAAATAGAGCGAAATGTGGAGTTACAAAAGGAATATTGTAATGAGGCACCATTTTATGTGCTAGGACCACTTGTTACAGATATTGCTGCAGGATATGATCATATCGCAAGTGCAATTGGTGCATGTGTCGCTGCATGGAAAGGCGTAGCTATGCTGTGCTATGTAACACCAAAAGAGCATTTAGGATTACCTAATGCTAATGATGTAAGAGAGGGTATTATCGCATACAAAATTGCAGCACATGCAGCAGATATTGCAAGAGGGCGAATTGGTGCGAGAGATAGAGATGATGCCATGAGTGATGCAAGATATAGCTTTGATTGGAATAGGCAGTTTGAGCTTGCCCTAGATGGTGAGAGAGCACAAGAATATCATGATGAAGCATTGCCACAGGAAGTCTTTAAAGACGCGGAGTTTTGTTCTATGTGCGGACCAAAGTTCTGTAGCTATAAGATTACTCAAGATATTTTCAAAAATTATAAGGAAGAAAAAATATCTCAATGATATTTTACTTCATTGTATTGCACATCAAGAGGTTATCTAAACGTTGAATAATTAGGCTACACCTCTTTTGATAGTTTTGTTTGCTTTAACAAGAATGGGTTTATATACTCTGCTGTGTAGCCTCTTAACAGAGATACAATGAGGTATGTCAAAGTTTAAGCCTAATTGTTATAATAAAGACTTTATGAAAATTAAAAAGTTAGATTCTTGCTGCGTGGTAAATGATTGTTTGTTATAGATATGTAGGACAATGCTTATTATTTTTAATGGGCATTGTTTGTTTGTTTTTCAAGTTGTTTCATAGAATGCGTGTGCAATAAACTAAGAAAACTAAATCCGAAATAAAAAAGAAATATAAGTCCCACTCATGAGCTCTGTGGCTACAGAAAGTGCGATATAAAATACCTACTCCATAGATTCTTTTGCATGAGATTCTAATGTACCAATTTGCTCACCCATTTTTACAACATCACCTGATTTCACTTTCCAGTTTGCTTGTGCAATTAACACGATAGTAGAACCCATTTCAAAAAATCCTATTTCATCACCAGCCTCCAACACAATGGGTTTTTCATAGGTGTAAGTACAATCACCATATTTTGCATTTGTTTGTATTCGCTTGTCAAACAGGAACTGCATTTTGCCAACATTTAATGCACCAACAGCGACATAATACATAATGCTTTGATTATACTTGCAACGCATTTTTAGCACAACTCGCTCGTTTTGTATAAATAAATTCTCATTTTTGTGTAGACTTGCAAAATTTACCGGTAAAAGTTTTCCAGTGAAATATTTTGCCTCCAGAATCTCTAAATCACATGGAGCATGATAGTGATGATAATCTCTTGGCGATAAATAAAGATTTAAAAAACTATATTTATTTAAATCATGAGTTATACCAAGCAAGTCATTTACTCTGTAACTTTTACCCTTAATTTGTAAAGCACTTTGTTGTGTAATGGAGCCTGATTCTGTGATGAGAGAATCTGTAGGGCTAATGAGATTAAAGGGTGTTGTGTGCAATATTCTAGGTTTTACTAGATTGCGTGTAAAAAGTGCATTTAATGTTGGATAAGATTCTAAACTCTCAAATTCATCAAGATTGATTTTAAAATAATCTATGTAAAATCGATTGATTGCATATTGCATACCTTTTGGGAATCTTGTATGGGCAAATCGCCCAAATATACGAGAAATAACATTGGTTGATAACACGAATATCCTTCAAAAGAAATAGAATCATAATTATAACATATACATAAGAACCTCAACTATATTTTAGATTCTGCTTTGTTTAGCAGTGAGGTATTAACCTAATATGACTTTCAAATAACATCGCTTCATGTATGACCAAAGAAAACTAGCTATAATAAAATCATATTATTTTGGAGTGATAAGGAATGATTTTTATTTTAGAAGATGAACATGCTATAAGGGAGCTTATTGAGTATACTTTAAACACACACTCTTTGGAATCAAAAGGTTTTGCAACACCATCGGCTTTTTTTGAAACGTTAAATAAATTAAATGATGAGTGCTTACCTGAACTCATTTTGCTTGACATGATGTTGCCAGAACAAGATGGCATAGAAGTCTTAAAGATTCTTAAGAAAAAGCAATCAACAAAGCATATACCAGTCATTCTTTTAACTGCAAAAAGCAGTGAGCTTGATAAGGTTTATGGGTTAAATATGGGTGCGGATGATTATGTAACAAAGCCTTTTGGCGTGCTTGAATTACTTGCAAGAATTAATGCTTTATTGAGAAGAACTCGCGGGTTGTCATCTGATGAATATAGTTTTCAAGAAATTACCCTCAATCCAAAGACTCGCATAGTTAGTGCAAATGGAGTGCCTATTAACTTAACCTACAAGGAATTTGAGATGCTTGCACTATTCCTTGCTAATCCACATCTAGTATTTACAAGAGAACAACTTTTAGAATCAATATGGGGGAGCGAATTTCAAACACGCACAGTTGATGTGCATATAAATACTTTACGCACAAAGCTTGGCGAATATGGTAAATATATCCAAACCGTGCGTGGTGTTGGTTATAAAATTGCTCATGCATAGTAAAGCTGGTTTATAGTAAGGTGATTTGGCTTGAGGCAAAGGATTTTTTGGACTATTTTTATTGTATGTTTTGGGTGGGTATTGCTCGGACTTTTGACAAGTTTTTTATTTTTTACCAGCTATTATGAAAAAGAAATTATTTCACATTTAAAGCAAAATAGTCATTATATTGAAGTAGGGCTAAAGCAGCAAGGCATTTCTTATTTATCAAGTATTAATACCACATATCGTATAAGCATTATTGATTCTCTTGGTAATGTTGTATATGATAATTTGGCACCTCTGGATTCACTTGATAATCATGCAGACAGAATAGAGTTTAAAGAAAGTATAAAACATGGCATGGCACAAAGTTATCGCTATTCAGAGAGTATGCAACATGAAATGCTTTATTATGCCCTAAAAATTATGTTGCCAACAACTTTTATGGACGCAAATAATGACATTCTAGATACCAAAGATATGCAGACCTATGTTTTACGTATAGCAAGTCCTCATAAAAATATATTCTTGCTTCTCTGTGATACTTTGCCCTATATTAGTCTTATCTTGTTTGCATGTTTGATAGTTAGTTTTATACTTGCAAGAAGCATTGCGCATTTTATTACTTCGCCATTAAATGCACTGCGTTTAGAAAATCCACTTGGAATAAAAAGTTATGAGGAGCTCTTGCCGCTTTTGCATAAAGTTGATGAGCAAAATCGCTTAATAGATGTTCAAATCAAGCAATTACAAGTAGATAAAGACACTTTCAATACAATTACACAAAATATGGATGATGGATTTTTGCTCCTTGATTCTAAAGGTGATATTTTGTCATTCAATAAGAGCTCTATGAAATTTTTTGGTGTATTGCATGAGGGTATGAATATAGCGGTCCTAGATACACATTATAAAAAATGGTTTGAAATTGCAATGCAGGGATCAAAACATACAGAAGTCATTGAGCATAATGATTGCACCTATCAAGTCATTGTGGAATCTGTATTTAATTCTGCTAAGCCACACGATGATGATATGGATAGCAATCATGATGCAAAGTTTGATAGATCGCAAGATTTAGAGAGTTTAGATTCTATGTTGACTACGTGTATTACAGAATCTAAAATGCAAAATAGCAATTTAGATTCCACAAAAAATATACGCAATAGTGCAGTCCCAATTGGTGTAGCAATAATTCTTCTTGATATTACAGAAAAGGCACAAAGAGAACAATTAAGACGCGAATTCAGTGCAAATGTATCCCATGAATTAAAGACACCACTTACAAGTATTCTAGCAGTGCTTGAGATGTTGCAAAACAATATTATAAAACAAGAAGATATCCCAAAGTTTCTTGGTAATATGCATAAAGAGGCAAAACGCCTCATGGCATTAATTGAGGATATTATTATCCTAAATGAACTTGATAATGATTATACATTTACGCCATTTTCGCTTTCAATGCAGAATCTTTGTGAGATTGTCCTTGCCATGTTTAAAGATTCTATCGCACAAAAGCATCTATATTGCACAATACGAGGTGATGATTTTTTGGTTATGGGCGAACAGCGACTGCTTCTTGCCATGCTTTCTCACCTTTGTGAAAATGCTATCAAATACAATAAAGATAAGGGAAATATAGAGCTAACCCTTAATGCGACACACAAAACCTTATGTATCAAAGATAGTGGTATTGGTATACCAGAAATGTATCATGAGAGGGTTTTTGAGCGATTTTTTTGTGTTGATAAAAGCCATTCAAATATGATAAATGGTACAGGGCTTGGTTTAAGCATAGTCAAACATGTAGCACATTTGCATAATGCAAGGATTGAGCTTAAAAGTACGCTTGATGTAGGCACTACCATTACTCTTTGGTTTGACTAGACGCTACTTTGCATTATCCTTTGCTTGTTTCCACTTGGTTATCTTATTTTGCTTAGCAATTTTATAATTACTTGGAAATGCTTGTTTTATAGTTATTGTGATTGTGTTGATTTTATAAAGATTAGATTCTATGTATTGCTTGAATTAAGAGGTTAGATAAAGTAGAATCTAAGATGATTGGTTAAATGTGTCTTAGTATGATAAGATATTATTAATTATGATATGACAATAGAATTCAAGAATATAAGCAGATGCACCTATGTGTTATGTGTAAAATTATAAGTGTTTTATTTGATGTAAGATGTAAGTATATGGATGGGGTGTGTTACAAAAAGATTATTGAATAGATGAGAAATAAAGAAATAAGAAGATATTATAAGTAAAGCAATTATGA
Source organism: Helicobacter trogontum (assembly GCF_000765905.2). Lineage (GTDB taxonomy): Bacteria > Campylobacterota > Campylobacteria > Campylobacterales > Helicobacteraceae > Helicobacter_A > Helicobacter_A trogontum. Next base: position 12,349 of record NZ_JRPL02000023.1, read on the forward strand.
AAGCATAAAGATACCCCGACATGCTGGAGGATATCCTTCTGCTGTTTGTGTGCTTGTAAGATAATCACCTAAACTTTTTTTGTCTATAAAATCTGTGCTTCTTTGCTCTGTGTTATCTGTATATGAATAGCTTAGAAGCTCACAGGACTTAAAACCTGCATGCAAGGCAAGATTTTGTAGGGCTTGTGGGCTAAATATGTAAAATACATTTGGCATTTTTGCATAAGTAGGATATGGGCAAAGGCATGTTGGGCTTTCATCTTGTAATATAAGTGTCTCGAGCAATAAGATACCATTTGGTGCCAAAACACTTTTTAGCTGCTTAAGTGTTTGTAATGGCTCTTTTCTGTGATATAGCACACCTAAACATAAAACAAGATCATATTTTGCACGAAGTTTTGATACATCTTGCACTCCTAGAAGACGAAAATTGCAATGTGAAATATTTGAGAGTTTATATATAAAATAAAATTGTAGGAAAAATATTGCAATAGGGTCGATACCTGTAATATGTTTTATTCCGCGTAATGCTAAATCAAACATATAATAGCCATTATTACAACCCACATCAAGCACAGCTTTATCTTTTAAATCATATTGCATTGTATCTAGGGCTTTTAATATAAGTTTCATTTTTTTGTTGCTTTGCCACTCAGAATCAATAAAAAATTGCATATTTTTACTATCTTTTGTATAGTGCAAACAAAAAGGACCTTTCCTCCATGGTTTGAGCTCTAAGATTAAGTCGTTTAATAGCGCTATTTCTCTATGGCTTATCATGTCTTTATGAAAAAAGAGACTAAAGGCTTCTTTTGTATTATCTTCTTTAGGTTCTAAAATGGGTGTATTGTCTGGGTTATGGGACATACTATCATTGTTATATAGTCTTGAAATGCTATAGGTTGCCTTTATTTGAAGCGTGAGTAGCTTGTATAAAATCTCATGATATGGCTTTAGGGATTTTAGCTCTGCTTCACTCCATTGTGAGAGAATAGAATCTTTTTTGCATAAGTCTTGTATTAGTATATCTTGTTTGCAAGATGTATATATGGAATCATAATTATTTGGTAGATCACTCTTCATAATAGACTCCTAGATTCTATCTTATAATTGTATGCCATATGCACTAAATAGATTTGGTGACTGCGTTATGGCATGGATTGTTTTTTGATCTTGTTGCTTGTTTGGTTTTAGCAAACCACTTTCTTTTTCAAATCTTTTCTTTGAGATTCCATAAATAATTGCAAGATGGTATGGAGTCTTGGTTAGAATTTGCACAAGATGGTTTATGTGTGCGTAAGGAATAGTAATATTTTTTTGAGTTGTTTTTGGTAACTTTGTATTTTTTGCATAGCACGATAGTATTTTTAAGTGACCTGCTTCTACTTTTAGGTATTCAATTAAGATATTAGAATCTTGATTCTTTCGTAAAGATTCAAATATGATATGCACATTGCTTTGTATTTCAGCACTATAGTCAAAATCCTTTTCTTGCAAACTAGGACATGCAAAAAATGATGGGTTTGCACAAAATAGCAAACTTTTTTCTTTTGTGCCCACACTCAATCTTTCACTAGAATCAAAATGGCAGCAACTTAATTCATCTAAATGCACCCCATTAATGTCTATATTGCTTTGCATATATTTTGGTACCTTAGGATTAAAAGGCCGCAACTCCTGTCCTGATACAATGTGTGTAGTCTTTGATTCTCTTGCATACAAGCCACCTACAGATTCTATATAGGATTGCCAATATTCATGCTTCAAAAATGAGAAAGTTGCCATAAGACTCTCTAAAAAAGGCAATAAAACATAGGGTAGAGAAATCTTATAAACTACATTTTCCCAAATGATTTTACTCTCAAAAAGTGCATAGCTAATAATACTGCAATGTTTGTAATATTGCCTTGGGACTTCCTTTTCTAGATCATATTGCGAAAAAATACTCCGACTTCTCTCTAGCCTTTGCCTTGCATACTGCACAGAAAAACATGTGTGCATTTGTAGATTCTCTAGGGCTTGAATACTTGTTAATAGAATCTTGCAAAAAGGAAGAGTGTTTTCATCTTGAATGTTATCTTGGTTGTTATATAGTTCAAACACTTCTTCTAGGCAATCTTGTAGGGTTGTGCTATATAAGATAGGTAAGTCTACTTGTAAGCTTTTGGCTAAGGATGTTTCAATGGGTGTAAGCATAAGTAATGTATATTGAGATTCTAAGAGAAAGTAACGCACAAGCCTACGCATACTTTGCTCTATATTTGACACCTTGATCCATGCAATCTCTGTATCATCACTACATGTTGCATCGCCTTCAAAAACGATACCATAAGCACCATTTGCTATTGCTTGTTTTATATCACTTGCATTTAATGCAAAAAAAAGCGTCCCACTTACAACTTTTTTTACATTATATGTTATTCCACTAAAAGCACTAATAAAAGGTGTATTTACCAACTCTCCATATAAAATATCAAGTGCTTTATCCAATCTCATCTTATTTCTTTATAGAATCTACAAAATCTTTAAATCAGTTTATGATAACATAAAATTGCAAAAACTATTATATAAGCATTATAAAACGCTATTTTTTTGTATAAACATCAAAAGTTTCCATAATGTGATCAGCAATTATTTTTGCTTCTTGCAATGTCATATTCTGATGACATGGTATTGATAGCTCTTTGCTATAAAAAGATTCTGCATTTGGTAGTGGAGGGTTTTGCAGATATTTATAAGCCTTAAAATTATAAATTGGTTTATAATGCACCTGCACACCGATATTATGCTTTGCTAGTGTGTTTGCAATCTCCTCTTTCTTGGCAATGAGATGAGATTCTAATAAGAGTGGGTATAAATGATATGTACTTTTTACAGAATCTTCAATATGTAAGGTTTTGCAATGAGGGTTGTTTTTGAAATAATTATCATAAAAAGATGCAATTTCTTGCCGTTTTGCAAGAAAAGAATCTAGTCGCTTTAGTTGCGAGATTCCAAGACTAGCACTTACTTCATGTAAACGAAAATTAAATCCAAGCATTATGCAATCGTGATTATAAGGTGTATGTTTTATAATACCGTGACTACACACAAGAGAGGCAATATTGGCAAAAAAGTCATTATTGCATACTAATGCTCCCCCCTCACAGGTGGTAAAAGGTTTTACTGCATGAAAGCTAAAGATACTCATGTCAGCTAGGCTTCCTGCCTTTTTGTTGTCATAAGTTGCCCCAAATGCATGACTTGAATCTGAAATCCATAATATATTATGCTTTCTTGCAAACTCTCTGAAAGCATACATATTCACACTATTACCTGCATAATCTACAGAACATACTGCAATAGTGTCTTCACGCAATAAAGATTCTAATCCAGATAGTTCCAAGTTACCATTTTTATCAATATCTGCAAAAATTGGGGTAATGTTATTTGCAAGCATCATATTTGCTGTAGCTACAAAGCTTATTGGAGTTGTAATAATGCTAAATGAGTTCTTTTTTGCCGCATAATCTAGATTTGCTGCATTTTTAAGTCTTGCTTCATTATTATATCTTCCACTTACAACATATTCTTTTAGTGCATAAAAAGCTGCATATAGTGCTGAAGTGGCAGAATTAAAACTTACAGCATGTTCTGTACCTATGTATGAGGCAATAGTTTCTTCAAATTGTTTGGTATATTTTCCTTGTGTTAAGTGGGTGGAAAAAAGTGCATCTATGACTGCTAGTTTATCATCGTCGTTAATAGATTGTGTGCTATAAGGAATAAAATTTTCCAACATTGCTAAAACCTTTTAAAAAAAAGTTATAATCACAGAAATATACCATAAGTTAAGGAATAAGATGATAAGCATTTGGTGTGATTTTATAGAAAGAAGTTTCTTGCAGGGTGAATTTAAGGAGCTCGTTGCACAAGGTAAAGTGCAGGGTGCAACGAGTAATCCTAGTATTTTTGCACAGGCTTTAAAAAGCGAGAGCTATCATTCAAGCATAAATGAACTGAAACAAGCAGGAAAAAAACCAAAAGAAATATATGAAACTCTAGCAATAGAGGACATTAAAATGGCTAGTCAGATTCTCATGCCACTTTTCCTTGAAAACCCACAAAATGGGCTAATAAGTATTGAAATTGACCCATTTTTATCAAATGATATCAATGCAAGTATCGATGAAGGTGTGCGATTGTGGCATGAAATAAATGCAAAAAATGTGATGATTAAGGTTCCTGCAACGCAAAGCGGATACACCATAATGGAGCATTTAATGTTGCGTGGTATCAATGTGAATGCAACTTTGGTTTTTACAAAAGAGCAGAGCAGAAGAGTGTTGCAGGCATTTCAAAAAGCTAATACACAGGCACAAGGTGTAATTAGTGTATTTGTATCACGATTTGATAGGGCTATTGATTTGCAACTAAAAGATGATTCCTTGCGTGGTAAATATGGTATTGCAAATGCTATTGCAATCTATAAAGATTTTCTAAGTCAAAAACCACAGCAAAACTATCGAATATTATTTGCGAGTACAGGAGTGAAAGAGAAGAATGCAATTTATAATGATGAGGGTTATTATGTGTATCCACTCGCATTTGAAAATTGTGTTAATACGCTTCCTTTACAGACGCTTCATGCGTTGCAAATGCAGAATCTAAAAGCTCCAAGTATGCAGCAAATTGCTTCATTTGATGATTTAGAAATTGCAGCAAGTTTAGAAGAAATGGATATTAATCTTGTTGACATTGAAGAGAAACTTCTGCAAGAGGGGCTAAAAAGCTTTGAGACAAGTTTCAATGATATGCTAAACTCTCTTGCATAATAATCTCTAAGCTAATTTCTATATAAATGCTTTTTGCACTTTTATATATAGTGTCAGATGTAATTAGGTTATAAGTGCCCCTACTAAAGCGATAAAATATCAAATGTGTTATTATTCATAATTGTTAATAATCTAGAATCTTATACATTCTATACAAGCTTATAGAGCCTAAGTTGTTGATATAATGCGTTTAAGATGCTTTGTATCATTTAATATTATTTGCTTTGATGTATGTAATTTTTGTCATATTTTTCGTTTTTCCATGCTGCATTCAACATGCTAAGTTCAGAATCTAAAACTAGAAGAGAGATACAGAAATTTGTATTAGTAATGTTAGGGCAAGAATAAGTCTTTGTCAAAGTTTAATATATTTAGAGAGTGATATGTTATTAAACCTTGCTGTATTATTTCTTGCTACGCATAGTATCGTTAATTGTTGGTATAATGTGTTTAAGTGGCACTCTGTAGCGTTGATATTGTTTGCTTTGATCTGTATTTAATCTCTGCCACTCATAAGCCCTACTTAACATATAATAGGAGTCTAGTGCACCTATAAAGTCGATCTTATCATTTTCTTTTGGCACAATCTTGCCATAATATGTTTTGCAGTTATAAAAATTATAGATAGATCCATTTACAAAATGTCCTTCATCATTTTCTGTATAACCATACCCAAATACAACCCCAACACTCTTCCTTTTACGCAAATCAGCATTTTTGTTACATGAATCTTTAATGGGCTCTGCTTCAAGATTTTTTACTCCATATATATAATATTTACCATCATGTTTAAAGATCTCAACAATTGCTTGACCTCCTTCAGTACCCTTATGCGTTAAATAAATACCTGAAATATCTCTTGCATAAATAACACTAAAAAACCCCCATATTAAACACACTCCATAGCGTAATAAATGCATATTTTCTCCTAATTACAAAGATTTTACAAGATAAGATTCTAGTAGCGTTTTTGGGACTTTTGCTACTACTTTATATACTCGATTGTTTGTGATGTGTTTATGCTTTAAACCCCCAGCATGCACATCATGTGGGAAAAATACGCAAAGACATGCTTTATTTGAAAGGATCTTATGAGCAGATTTGTTTGACTTATATACAATTAAATCTCGTGCTTCATTATATGCTTCTGTAATCCTAAAATCTTTGGAATCCCCTATCATAAAGCATTCACTACCATGAATTGTAAGTTGAAAATCAATATATTGATTATGCGTTTCAAAAAACGCATGTTTATATGGTTTTAGTTTATATGTTTGCAACATTGCAAAAATACCGCAATTTAAATCAATTCGAATTCCATTTTTATAATCTTGCTTTTTATACTCACCCTGCAAACAAGCCTCAAAAAAAACATAAAGTTGTTTCAATGCTTCATGTTGGCAAAAAAGCCACGTACAATTATTAAGTTTTGAAATAATAGCCATTTATCACTCTCCCATTCCCATTATAATCGAAACTCTATAATAAACTCTCTTAAAAGCTGCTTTAAAATAACTAACTCGTTTATAACATATCTATCAAAAAATGATATTTGATGGGTTTTGCTACAAAAAATCAAACTAAACTTTTTCCAAGAAATATGAGTTTAAATAACATCAAATGTATTCAGGATAAATGGGGATGAGGTTGTCTAAGAATAATACTTAGATTTATTTATGACATCTAATGCGATTGATTTTGTCTTAATTATGGTTTAATTTCTTAAAGATCTGTATTTCAGATATATGCTTATGTCTTATATCTAGTCTTTTATTATTAAGAATATATTATTTTTGAAGTTTAGAGTATAACTCAAAGTAGAAATATCTCAAAAAAAGAGGATCAAGAAGTCTTTTTGATGGCAACAATATGCAATTACTTCATATCTATTTGCACCTCTTTATTATCCTCAATTTTACATACCATTATATAATGCTAAATATCTAATTTATGAGGAAAGAAATATGAGACAAAAGATTGATCGTAGAGACTTTTTAAATGGCATGGCATTAAGCATTGTCGCAGGTATGAGTCCTTTACAACTTTTGGCAGATTCCACAGGTTCTCAAAGCAAAACAGATTTAGAATCTATGCAAAATTTTGGGCTAGATTCTAGCTATTATCCGCCAAAATGGCTAGGACTCCGTGGTAGCAACGATAAAAGTTATGAATTTGCACACATGCTTAGAGATGGAGAAAAGTTTGAATTTAGTGCACTAAAGCCCAAGGAAGAGTATGATTTGGTAGTTGTTGGTGCTGGGATTAGTGGACTATCTGGTGCACTTTTTTATCAAAATAAATTTGGTAAAGATAAAAAAATTTTAATACTTGACAATCATGATGATTTTGGCGGACATGCAAGACGCAATGAATTTCAATTAAAAAATGGCACAATTCTTAGTTATGGTGGAAGCGAAAGCTTTCAATCACCAAAGGCACTTTATTCTAAAGAAGTGAATAGTTTGCTTGAACAAATTGGTATAAATGTAGATTCTCTAGCTAAGCGTTTTGATGTAAATTTTTACCCTGATTTAAAGCTTAGTCGAGGCGTATATTTTAGTAAATCTGAGTTTGGTGTAGATAAGGTTGTAAGTGGGAATCCAAGAAGTGTGATATGTGATGATGTGCCAAAAGATAAGTTAAATGCACGTGATATCCAAAGCTTTATTAATGATTTTCCAATGAGTAAAAAAGATAGAGAAGATCTTATTGAGCTTTTCCAAGATAACCAAGATTACTTTGCGGGTAAAAGTTTGAAGGAAAAAGAAAAGCTTATGGCAAAAACAAGCTACAAAGACTTCTTAAAGAATTACGTTAAACTCAGTGATGAAGCAATCAAATTCTTTGAGGGTATGACTGATGATTTTATGGCATTGGGCATTGATGCTGTATCATGCGATGATGCTAGAGCTGCTTTCTTGCCTGGCTTTGATAGTATGGGATTAGAACCGCTGGATGAAGAAAGTTTGGCAGAGATGGAGGAGCCCTATATCTATCATTGTGCTGATGGAAATGCAACTGTTGCAAGGCTCATAGTCAAAAAAATGATACCCCAAATTTGTGCTGGCGGCGATGATATGGATTCTATCACTTTAGCTCATTTTGATTACTCAAAGCTTGATAATCCTGCCCATAATGTCAGAATCCGCTTAAATAGCACTGTAATTAATGCAGAAAATATAAAAAATGGTGCACTTGTAACCTACATCAATAAAGGCAAGAGCTATCGAGTGAGGGCAAAAAAGGTGATTATGGCAAACTATAATGCTATGATTCCCTACATTATCCCAACTCTTCCGCAAGCACAAAAAGCTGCATTATCTCAAAATGTCAAGACTTCACTTATTCACACGAAAGTAATTATTAAAAATTGGCAACCTTTTATAAAGCTTGGTGTGCATGAAATCTACTCGCCAAGAATGCCTTATTCTCGCACAAAGCTAGACTACCCTGTGAATATGGGCGGATACAAACATCCAAGAGATCCCAATAAACCAATATGTATACATATGGTGTGTTGTATGGAAAGTGTGGCACGATTAAAAGGGATTGAGCTTGATGGACTGGATGCACGAGAGAGAGCAAGGGTAAATCGCCATATCTTGCTTGATATCCCATTTGAAGAGCACGAAGCGATGATAAAAGGACAATTACAAGGTATGTTAGGAAGTGCTGGATTTGATGCAGATCGCGATATTAGTGCGATTATACTTAATCGTTGGGGACATTGCTACTCTTATATGCCAAATTCGCTTTTTGATGATATGAATAAAATAGAAAAGACAATCAAACTTGCTAAAAAACCTTTCAAAAACATTGTAATTGCTAATTCAGATTCTGCTTATTCTGCTTATATGCACGCTGCTATTGATGAGGCATATCGTGCTGTACATGAGCTATAAAGAGATAGTACAAGCACATTTTCTACTTCTCACATATAGCTATAGAATCTGCAAGATTCTATAATATTTATACAAGCATCCATCTAGTAAAACTCGCTATAATACGTTATCTATAAATTATTAAATTATGGAGATAAAAATGGCTTGTGTATTACAAATTGGTGCAGGCGGTGCAGTAGCACATAAAATGGCGATGGATAGAGAGGTTTTTTCTAAGATTATCCTTGCTTCTTGCACGATTTTAAATGTGAAGCGATTGCAGATTTTATTTACTTCCATCAATAACAAAATATATTGAGTTGTAGAAGTTTGTCTAGATTTCGACGCCCCATTTTTGCACGATTTTTTTGATTATAACACATATTTTTAATAAAAAAGTTCCGAAGTCAAAAATATTAGAAATCTTGGTTACATCTCTTAAAACTTATGAATCTTTAATGATTTTTTGTTATAATCGTTCACCTGTGTAAATTTTCAAACAACTAAGGATTAGGTTTATGCTTGATAATACCTCTCTTATTTCAGTGGCAATTTTAAACAAAAATATTGATTATATCGTCCTACAAAATCTACACGACACTCTTGCAACACAATTCAAATATTTTGAAATCTTGCTAATTAATCCTAATTTTGTGCATTTAGAATCTAAAAAAACCAATGTAGTTTGTTCTAGCAAATCATCATCACCCCCCCCCCCCCAGAAAGATCTGTTGCTCCATCTAGAACCCAATTTACCGGATTCTGAAAATAGAACTCTTAGTAACCTTCGGATTATTTCTGCAAGAATGTTGAGTGAAGAAGTCAAATATTTAGTATTTTTGCAAAACTGCATAGGAGATTATATACTTTTTATGGATTTGGAACAAAACTCCATACAGGATTCCCAAACCATGCTTACCCAAGCCCGTTTATATGATGTGGTTGTTGGTTCTAGGATCACAAAACACCAAGGTATTATCGATAAATTTTTTTCATATATCTTTTATAAGCTGATTTCTATGTGTGGTTCGATGTCTATTAAGCATTCATATAGTGAATTTTGCGTATTTAATCGTAAGACAATACATTATCTACTAAATCAAGATGAAAGCATCAAGCTCCTATCTCTTGTGCAATTTGATGAAAGTTTCTCAAAATATGAGCATAGATTTATCCCACTCAAGAAATCCAATAAGAAATTTCTTCAAAGTTTAAATTTGGGTATTGATATTATTTTCCAAGGTTCCCATAGATTATTACGTGCGGCATCAATACTATCAATTTTTGTAGCATTCTTTAATCTTGTGTATGGCATCTATATTTTTCTATCCTTTATGTTTAGGTCGCACATAGAGGGTGGATGGACATCAAGTTCGATGTATATGGCAGGGATGAATTTTTGTTTGTTTTTAGTTTTGTGTATCATGAGTGAATATATACGAAGCATTTTGCTTCATGTCAAAAAACATAATCTCTATGATATTGTTGATGAAAAAAGCTCTTTGGATTTAGATTTTAAAGAGTTAAATGTGAGGGATAAGTGAAAAATAAGATATTGAATATAGTTCTACCGGTACTCAATGAACAAGACTGTCTAGAAAGTAGTGTGATAGAAACCTGTGTATTTTTGGAATCTCATCAAATTCCCTATCTCATAACTATCGCTGACAATGGCTCAACAGATAACACACCTGCTATTGCCAAACACTTGTGTCAGACACGAAAAAACATAGAATATGTTCGCATTGACAAAAAAGGTGTGGGTAGGGCATTTTTAGAATGCATAAATAGAAATCAGCAACGACAAGAAGCTTGTGAATTTATAGGTTATATGGATATTGATTTATCCACAAAACTTGATCACTTGCAAGAAGTTTATACGCAGCTCTTAAATCACAAGGCTATTGTTGTGGGTTCGAGGTTACTCAAAGATTCCAAGGTCTATAACAGGAGTCTAAAGAGAGAGATTAGCTCAAGAGGGTTGAATTTTTTGCTAAATTTTCTCCTAAACACTAAGTTCAGTGATGCGATGTGTGGTTTTAAATTTTACACTCATACTTACGCATACGATATATCTACCAAATGTCACAAAGATGATGGGTGGTTTTATTGTGCACAGATGCTTATAATCGCACAATATATGGGTATAGAGATTTATGAAATTCCAGTTGTATGGAAGGATGACAGAGATTCTAAGGTCAAAATATTTCGTTTAAGCCTCACGTATTTAAAACAAATTTTTATTCTTTGGCTAAAAAAAATCAGAGGTCGTTTATGAATGCTATTCTTATTGGCAGGGGCGGATGGGGTAAACTTTTAGAAACCTATATCCAACAAAGTGAAAATTTTACTCTACTTGGTGTATATGGAAGTGATTTTGATATTTCTCTTATTCCTTCTAATACTCAAGTAGCGTTCATTGCAACGCCACTTTGTGCACATTTTGACCTTACTATGGCGTGCATTACAAAAGGATTACATGTTTTTGTGGAAAAACCCACGTGTAAAACCTTAGATGAATTTTATATGCTGCAGGATTGCGCCAAACAACACAACCTTAGAATCTATACAGATTATATATACCTTTGCTCCAGCTCTATTTCTTATATCATTGAGATGATAAAAGATAAACCCTTGGATTCTATACATGCTACCATTACACAATATGGTAAATTTTATGAAAATGAAAGTGTGTTAGACGTGCTTGGCGTACATTGGCTTAGTGTATTTTGTAGTATATTTCCAGAACTTTATGTAAAACATTTCTTTTACCAAAATCCTTATCAATTACAGGCAACGTTTTTAACCAAAGATTGCAGATATAAACATTGCAAAATTACACTTTTTTGTTCTCTCTTACATGATAAAAAAGCTCGAACACTAGAGATTTATGCAAAAGACATGTCTATAGTTTTTGATATGCAAACAAATCCCACCATCAAAATTTCAAACCTTTCAGAATCTAAAAATATCCATTTCGACGAGCAAAATAATATTGCAAGAACACTTAACCATTTTTATGAGATATTATTTAATGATGAGTTGTATAACAAACATATAAAGATGTGCCATGAGATCTTGCAACTCTGTTGCAATATGAAACCTGCGATATAAATGAGGTTTAAAATGTATGATTGTGTTATTATTGGTGGTGGCTTTTATGGGTGTAATATAGCCCTTTATCTTTGTCAATATTATAAAAAAGTTTTACTCATAGAGCGAGAAAATGGTTTATTAAAAAGAGCTAGTCTCAATAATCAGGCTCGGGTTCATGGTGGTTATCATTACCCTAGAAGTTTACTTACAGCTTTTAGTTCACTAAAAAATTTTCAATATTTTTGCGAAAACTTTCAAGATGCAATCAAAAGTGATTTTGAGAAATATTATGCCCTATCAAGCATTGGTTCTAAATGCAACGCAAACCAGTTTTATCATATTTTTAAAAACATGAACGCTCCTATTGATGTCGCACCCCCGCACGTCAAGGCATTATTTGATAAAAATCTTATTTCCGAGGTGTTTAGTGTAAGAGAGTATGTATTTAATAGCGATATTTTGCGAGAAATTTTATCATCAAAACTCAAAAAAGCACATTGCGAAGTGACTCTCAACACAAAGGTACATTATGTTAAAAGTGCTATGACTGGGGTAGAAATTGGATTATCAAATGATACAAAAATATACGCACACAGGGTATTTAACTGCACATATGCTGGACTTAATGAATTACTGTTGCATTCTGAATTGCCACCACTTAATCTTAAGGCTGAAATTACGGAAATGGCTCTCGTTGAAATCCCTAAAATTCTGCATAACATAAGTGTTACAGTCATGGATGGAGCATTTTTTTCTTTTATGCCTTTTCCCACAAAAAATTTATATACCCTAAGTCATGTTCGCTATACACCGCATATGAGTTTTATGGACAAGGGAAATCTAGATAATTATCAAAATCTTGAGCAATACAGCAAAGATTCTCGTTTTATGTATATGATATACGATGCCAAACGCTATATGCCGATATTAAATGAGTGTATCTATAAAGATTCCATATTTGAGATAAAAATAGTAAGTATAAAAAATGAACAAGATGATGGAAGACCCATAATCTTTACAAAAGATTATGGGATAAAAAACTTTTACAATGTCTTAGGTGGTAAGATTGACAATATTTATGATATTTTGAATCATATAAAAGGTAGCATTTTTCAATAATCAATCATCACTATAATATCTCGCCCTCATGTTTCAAGTTGTTAATTTTGCTATCATTAACCTTAAGTTTTAAGATAAAGGAGTGTCTATGACCTTTAAAGCATTGTATGTAGATATGCAAGGAGAAAATCTCATACACGCAATAAAAAATATCACCATAGATGATCTATCAGATGGCGATGTGATTATAGAGGTCAAATACTCAAGTATCAACTATAAAGATATGCTTGCGTTTAAGAAAAAAGGTGGTGTGATTCGTAAGTATCCTATGATACCGGGTATAGATCTCTGCGGTGAGATTGTAGAATCCAACAATCCAAGCTATAACATAGGACAAAAAGTCTTAGCAACAGGCTTTGGTATAGGGGTTTCACACACTGGCGGCTATGCGCAATATGCAAGATTGCAATCATCATGGATTACGCCCTTGCCAAATGGATTATCACTCAAAGATAGTATGATAGTAGGCACGGCAGGTTTTACAGCAGCTTTAAGCATAGAATCTTTGCAACAAGCAGGCATGAATAAAAGCAATCAACCCAAGATAGCCATAACTGGTGCAACGGGTGGTGTAGGCACCATGGCAATCGCACTCCTTAAAGCAAAAGGTTATGACAATATCACCGCTATCACCTCCAAAGATAGCCAATCACCAATGCTAAAAAGTCTTGGCGCAAGTGATATCGTATCGCCAAAAGATATCATAAAAGATGATAACAAGCCCCTAAGACCGCAATGCTTTGATTATGTGATTGATTGTGTGGGTGGTGAATTAGCTGCAGGTTTATTGACACAAATATCCTATGGTGGAGCGATGAGTGTATGTGGGAATGCAAGTGGGATAGCTCTAAATACAAATATTTTGCCCTTTATCTTGCGTGGGATACAGCTTATTGGTATAGATTCTGTGGCATATCCAAATGAGAAAAGATTAAGAATTTGGAATGAAATCTCAAATGCAATGGAATTTATACGAAAAATACCTACCACAGAAGTTACACTTGATACACTAGTAGATAGATTAGATTCCATAAAAAATTCAACCAACACAGGAAGAAATATAGTATCAATCAATAATCAATAACTAAATGCTATAATACAGCTTCAAATTACCTAGTATTATATATTTCATTGTAAGGATTGTATTATGGCTTGTGTATTGCAAATTGGTGCAGGTGGTGTAGGCGGTGTAGTAGCACATAAAATGGCGATGAATAGAGAGGTTTTTTCTAAGATTATCCTTGCTTCTCGCACGATTTCTAAATGTGAAGCGATTGCAGATTCTATCCGTTCTAAAGGGCTTGGTGAGATTATTTGCGAGAGTGTGGATGCAGATAATGTGGAATCTATAGTAGCTTTGATAGAAAAATATAAGCCAAAGTTAGTGGTAAATGTGGCTCTTCCCTATCAAGATCTAGCTATCATGGAAGCGTGTCTAAGGACAAAGACGCATTATCTAGATACAGCAAACTATGAGCACCCAGATAATGCACACTTTGAGTACAAAGAGCAATGGGCATATGATACTCGATACAAAGAAGCAGGAATCTTTGGGCTTTTAGGCAGTGGATTTGATCCAGGGGTTACCAATGTATTTTGTGCGTATGCGCAAAAGCACTATTTTGATGAGATTCACAGCATAGACATACTTGATTGCAATGCAGGGGATCATGGATATGCATTTGCTACAAACTTCAATCCAGAGATAAACTTGCGAGAAGTGAGCTCTAAGGCCAGATTTTGGGTAAAAGATGAGAATCTATCACTAAATTCAGATCTAAAAAAAGACACCATCTATCGCAAATTTGAGCGAGAAGAAAAGCACTTTAAGCTAGATTCTAATACACAAGATCTAAGAAATGAAGACTATTTTGGTGGGCAGTGGAGAGATATCGCTCCGCTTGACTTGATGAAAGAGTGGGAATATATAGAAGTGGGAGTAAAAAATAGCTATCTACTTTATCACGAAGAGCTAGAATCTCTTATTAGAAATATCAAAGGGTTAAAGAGAATCCGCTTTTTTATGACTTTTGGAGAATCTTATCTCACACATATGAAATGCCTAGAAAATATAGGATTTTTACGCGTAGATGAGATAGAGCACAATGGACAAAAAATAGTGCCTATCCAAGTGCTAAAGACACTGCTTCCAGATCCAGCGAGCCTAGCTCCTAGAACCAAAGGTCAAACACACATCGGCTGCTATATAAAGGGCAAAAAAGATGGCAAAGATAAAACAATCTATATCTATAATATCTGTGATCATGAAGCTTGCTATAAAGAAGTCAATGCACAAGGAGTGAGCTATACTACAGGTGTGCCAGCGATGATTGGAGCAAAGCTTATCATAGAAAATAAATGGGGTATCAATCAAAACAAACTACAAAATAACGCAGATAATAGCGATATGCCAAAAGGTGGGGAAAATCAAGGGGTAGATTCTAATAATGGTAGTGGTGTATGGAATATGGAGCAAAATGACCCAGATCTATTTATGGCGGAGCTAAATAAACAAGGGCTTCCATATGTCGTGTGCGAGATAGATTCTAATGGAGAGAAAAAAGTGCTAGAGGATGGAAGGAAATAGGAAGTATTTAATTTATACTTTACTGTATCTGATAGTTAGCGTATTAGAATATATGGCTAAATTCTCAAATACGCAATATAGTACTTTTATGTAAAAAGCTAATAAATTGCAAAATATGAGGTAGGGAAATCAGACAAAACATCAATACTATGGGATCTATGGGTTTGCTTGAATTATGAGAATCTTGCATTAAATGTTCTAAAGAATAAAACTTCATATTTAATTGGAGATACTCTATATATTAAATATAAAGAAAGATTGGAATTTATTTTGAGATTCTATATAGTACTTGATAGAGGTAGAAATTTATAAGTGCAAAGAGTGATAAAGATAGCCATAGCTAGATAGAAGCAGTGATTTAAACTTATACAGGACGATAGAGAAATGGAGGGAATGAAAGCATGGAATTTTTACTTATAAGTTTTATTGTTATCGTTGTTGTTTTATTTCTTTTGATGCCAAAAAATAAGAAGTTTATAGTATCTAAAAATCATACTAGACAAAACAAACAAAAGGGAGATAAGTACGAATTACAAATTGGCAAGCATTATCAGCAATTGGGTTATAAGGTATATTTTAAAGGCATTAATGAGGGCTTAAAAGATCAAGGAATTGATCTGATAGCATATAAGGGCAAAGAAACACTTTTAATTCAATGTAAAAATTGGCAGAACTCACAAGTCAAACAAGAGCACTTGCGATTATTTTTAGGAGATTGCACAGCATATTTGGAGCAAAACCACAATATTTTTGCTAAAAAGAAAGTGAAGCGTGTGTTTGTGACAAGCTGTAAAAATATAGACTATGGCGTACAAAAATTTGTTGAAGAAAATAATGTGGAATATAAAATTATCCCTTATAATCATAGATAAGTTACAAATATAGAATAAAGTAATTTTGGTAGATAAGCTTAGGGGTATGCTTTGAACTATATAGATTAAGATAGGAGGTAAAAATAAAAAAATGGCGAAAGATATGCATAAAGAAGAGTGGGATAGTGCAACATTAACAAAACTAGATGTTTTTGAGCAATATATTGATGATTGGCTTAGTGTTACACTTAATTATGCAAAAGATAAGCACGTCTTTCAGACACTAGAAGTTTATGATTTATTTTGTGGCAGTGGGTATGATGGTACAAAAACATATAAGGGTTCTCCACTTAGGATTCTAGATGCAGTATTGAAACGAAATTGTAATGGTAAAAAAATAAAGATTTATTTTAATGACAATGATGAAAATAAGATTAAACAACTAGAGTCTATTATTATAGAACAATATCCTAATTTAGAGAATAAAAATGTGGAAGTAAAATATATTTCATCTGATACTCAAAGTTTTAAATTATATTCTAACAATTATTACAAGCTTATATTTTTAGATCAATACGGTATTCAACATATTAATAAGGTTAAAGAATTTTTATGCAAAGGAACAGATATCTTAATTTTTATTTCTTCTGGGCATTGTAGAAGATTTTTAGAAGAAGAATCATTTAAAAAATACTTAGATACTAAGTATATATCAAAAGAAGATTTTGAAGGAAAACAAGTTATCAAACCCATAGAGTAATAGCTGAATATTTTAAAAAGCTTTTACCTGATAAGTTTATTGCCCCTTTTTCTCTTATTAAAGATAATAAAAATATCAATGGTTTGATTTTTCTCTCTGCTCACAGGAAAGGACAAGAACAATTTTTAAAAACTGCTTGGAAAATAGATAAAGATTTTGGAGAAGGAAATGTAAATATAGACAAAGATATCTATAGAGAAAAAGAAACTTTATTTTATAACGAGAATACTCCTACACAAAAAGAGGAAGAATACCAAAATTTACTATTGGAGTTTTTAAAAGAAAAAAGAAACAATATTGAAATCAAAAATTTTGGTTTAGATAATGGATTTTTAACTACACATACAACAAAAATATTAAACAAAATTAAAGAAGAGTTAAACATAGATTATCACAATGGAAGTAAGCGTAGTTTTCATTTAGATAACAAAGAAATAAAAGTGCATATTGAGCTTAAAAAATGAAATCAACAAAAATTGAATGGACGCAAGCTAGTTGGAATCCAACTATTGGCTGCACCAAGGTTAGTGATGGTTGCAAAAACTGCTATGCTGAAGTCATGGCAAAGCGACTGCAAGCTATGGGCAATAAAGATTATCAAGATGGCTTTAAGTTTAAAATGCTTCCTAATAGGCTTAATGAGCCACTTAAAAATAAAAAACCCACACTATATTTTGTAAATTCTATGAGTGATTTATTTCATGAAAAAATGGATTATGCTTTTTTAGCTTCTATCTTGCAAGTTATCAAAGAAACCCCTTATCATCAATATCAAATCCTTACGAAACGCCCCAAAAGGATGAGAGAATATTTTTTAGAAAATGAAATTCCACCCAATGTTTGGCTAGGCACCACAATAGAATCTCATATGGTAAAAGATAGAATTGAATTAATCCGTGATTTGAAAGCAAATATAAAATGGCTTTCTTGTGAACCTTTAATAAGTGATTTAGGAGAGCTTGATTTAAGCGGTATTGATTGGATTGTAGCTGGTGGTGAAAGTGGGGCAAGAGCTAGACCTATGCAAAAGGAATGGGTACTAAAGATTAAAAAGCAGTGTAAAGAGCAAAATGTCGCTTTTTTCTTTAAGCAGTGGGGTGCTTATGGAGAAGATGGGGTCAAAAGAAGCAAAAAAGAAAATAGTGCAAAGCTTGATGGTGAGATTTATCAAGAATATCCTCAAAAAATACATGCTTTTATTTTAGAGAAACTTAAATCAAAATATCTCAATGAGTGATACTAAATTTATTCATAAATCTATTTGATTAGATCAATTTAGTGTTGATAGCTTATTTAAGCATTATGTAAAGGTATAAAATTATAAACGATTTTTCGTGCAACCTAAACCCCAAAGATTTTCTTTAATATTTTGATTTTTTTAAAACCAAAGATTTTTTTCTTAAAAGGTGGATAGCGTAGAGGCATATCAAAAAATGGTGCTTGATAGATACTTTTTTCTCTAGCAAAAGTTTTTGCGCTATATTTTCCATGATAGTTTCCAATACCGCTATTTCCAACCCCACCAAATGGTAAGTGATTATTGGCTACTTGCATAATGCAGTCATTAATACAACCCCCGCCAAAACTTAGGGTATTGATGATGTGATTTTGCTTATCTTTGTTATTGCTAAAAAGATAGAGCGCCAATGGCTTTTCAAAGCCTTGAATAAAAGTTTTGCATTCCTCTAGATTTTTGTATGTGAAAATAGGCAAAATAGGGGCAAAAATTTCTTCATTTAAAATATTAAGTTTGCATAATGCATCGTTGTTTTTTTGTGCTTCTAGGTAGGTATTAATATCGCCCATGTTGATAAGTGTTGGGGAGATTTTAAGTTTTGATTCTTCCAAGATTCCACCAAAAATAATGCATTCTTCTCCAAGATTTGTGATGGTGTTGTTTAGCAATGATTCAATGCGTTTAAAATGTCTAAGAGAAATGATTTTGCCATATTCTTGATTGGAGAGAATGGCAGGGATTATATCTTGAGCATTTGGTGCATAAAGACTAACAATAGCATTGATAAGTTCTGAAATAATGGCATCTTTTAAATCTTCTTTTATAAGTAGATAATCTGGTGCAATACAAGTTTGTCCTGTATTAAGCAATTTTCCCCAGATAATGCGTTTTGCAGTGATTTTAAGATTGGTGCTATCTTCCACAATACAAGGATTTTTCCCTCCTAATTCAAGGCTTATGGGTGTAAGATTTTTTGCTGCTTCTTGCATAACAATGCGTCCTATATTAACGCTCCCGGTAAAAAAGATATAATCAAATTTTTGCTCTAAGAGTTTCGCTCCAATTTCGCTATCTCCTTGTATAACTGCTACATGATTATTACTAAAAACTTCTTGCAATATTTTTTCTAAAATTCTTGCGCAATTTGGTGCATATTCTGAAGGTTTTAATACAACGCAATTTCCACAAGCAATGGCCACAATTAGAGGGTTTAGGCTCAAATTGATAGGGTAGTTCCAAGGAGAGATGATTAATACTACTCCATAGGGCTCATAATAAATTTTGCTTTTGCCTCCAAAATGGCTCAATGGAGTTTTTACAATTTTGGGCTTGCTGATTGTTTTTATCCATTTTTTTGCTGCTTTAATTTCTTCATAAACTTGAATAAGTTCAGACATATAAGCTTCTTCTTGGCATTTGTTGAGATCTAAAAACAGGGCATTAATAATTTCATTTTCATATTTTTTTATAGTCTTTTCTAGAAGTGAGAGTAAATGGATTCTTGCGGTTAGATTTTGTGTAGCTCTACTTAAAAAATATTGTTTTTGTTCTTGAATGATTGTTGAAATTTCTTGTTGCACTTGTTTCCTTTTAGGTAATTATAATAAAAATTGATTTTACATTATAGAATTTAATAAATGTTTTTAAGAGGGCATATATGATAGAGAAATAAAACAAGAATGCTGATATGTATTTATGCTAATTTTGTGTTTACTGATATAAGAAGGTAGATAAGTGCAAAGAGATGTGGTGATGAAAGTTGATATAGGTAGTAGGCATCATAAAAGAAGTGAGATTTTAAATATTAAGAAGCAATCTAGAGAGCAAAATAGCTTTTTAATAATGAGTAATTTAGAGGAGAGGGAGATGGCAAAAATACAATGAAATTTGTTGCATTGCAGAATAAAATTTATCTATAATATCAAGCATTACCAAATAATGAAAGTAAAATGATTGCTATATGAAACAACTAGCTATCTTAATCAAGGAAGTTTGCAAAACATAAAAGTATTTAAGACAAAGTGATTTATTTATATACCAATTAGGCTTAAGATGGAGTATAGAAAAGTATTTTTGCAGTTTTTGTTATGTCGTGTAATATCGCTTGTATAGATTCTAGACATTTTACATGTAATAGCATTTTGCAGGGCTTTAACAAGCATAGCATTTAAAGTATATTTATCGTAGCTATTGTAAGTAAAGACTGAAAGTAATGATATAGAAAGAGCAAATCCCTTTTTTTTATTTTGATTCTATAATACACTCTTGAGCTTAATTTGGACATAGTGCATTGATCGAGCATACTTCACTATCATTCATATGGTGGAATCTATAGGCTTATAACTTCAGAAGAGCAGTGCAAATCTTAAGGTAGTATAATATTCTTATAAATCTGTGTAGTTTGAGAGGTAACAAAGAAAATTTAGGCAAATAATGCAATTGAAGTTATTCGTATTTATGTAGAGATGTAAGTGTCTTTTATGGCATCACCTGTTTATATTAATGTTTAATGATGACATTCTTAGATCCTTTTTAATCAACCTTAAGTTAATGTCGCAGGGTATTTTCTAGCTCCATAGACAAATCAATACCTTCTGCAGGTGGTGGTGGGAAAAGCCTTGTCTCCATTTTGCGTAAAAAGGTAATCACAGAATCATTATAGTCGCCATATGGCGATTGAGAGACCATGTAGAGATAAGTAAGCTTCCCTCCAGCATCAATTCTGATACGGACTTTAGCACTTGTGGCTGCCTGATGAAAGCCTCCACTTTTTTGCCATTCACCCATTAGTATTTGCTCAATTTGTGCGTACCATTTGTCATATTTCTTTTTATCTTCAGCATTACCTGAGAATTTTGGCTTTTCAAGCACAATCTTTGTTGTCATTGCTTGTTTAATGTTTGTTTGGAGATTCTGTGTGGCTTGTTGCAATGCTTTTGTGCTTTGTTCTAGAGCTAGTGCATTTTGTGCGAGTTGTGCCTGTTTTGCTTGCTGTGCTTGTCGTATTTCATTTAATTGTTGCTGTCGTTTTGCTTCTTCTTCTCTGCGTATATCCTGAGAAGTTTGTGATGAGACATTAGCAAATACGTCGGCAAGATTTACTTCTTTTGGTTTTTCTTTTACTTCCTGTGGCTTTTCAACTGGTTTTTCTGCTAGTGTTTGTTTTGGTGGTGTTGTTTTTTTAGGTATCTCTATTTCTTGCTTTGCACTAGATTCTGTCAAGACTTCTTGTATTTGCTCTTGTGAATTGGTATCTTGTGCCATTGTCTGTTGCAATTCTTGCGATGGAGATTCTGTAACGCCTGTTAGTTCAACACTCTCATTTGATAAGATTTCTGCTATTACAGCATCTTCTTCACCATATCGAACCTGCTCTTTATGGAATCTAAAATTACCTATGAGTAAAATCAGCATGAGTGCATAGACAAACAAGGCGATAAGCCCACTCATGACATGCAATGAAGGGCTATTTTTATGGATGACAATATCTTCTTTCATTGTGTTCCTAATGATACTTTAGTAAAGCCTGCCTGTTTCAACACAGCAAATATAGGTAAAACTTCGCCATAATATAGGTTTTTATCAGCATAAATATAAACTGATTGTGATTTATCATATCTATTTGCACGTAATGAAAAGTTGTCCTTAAAGCTATCATAGGCGAACACATCTTTATCAACATGTATCTGCCTATCTTTATCGATGCGTACAGAGAGTATTGGGTTTAGTTCGGCACGTTTGCTTTTTGAACCATCTGGTAGCTGTATATCTTCACGATAGACTATTGCAGGTGTTGTTACCATGAGAATTGCAAGCAACACAAGCATAATATCAACAAGCGGGGTAATATTTAATTCAGGTTTTTCTTCAAGATCTAAATCATCCATTGACTTTTCCACCCCATACAATATTATTAGGTTTTTCTTGTGCAAAAGCCCCTTTGGTTCTCTCAAAGCCATTATCATCTATATCAGCAGTAGCAGCAAGAGCTACATCAATTTGTGCCTGTAAGCATACACCAAGCACTGCTATCCTACGCTTTAATATGAGGTAAAAAGAGTATGCAGGGATAGCACATAAAATTCCCCATGCAGTTGCTACGAGTGCTTTTGAAATAATAGGAGCGATAACTTCAAAGGTCGCCTGTCCTTGCGAGCCTAAATGTGCAAAGGCATCAAGTATTTCAGTAACCGTGCCAAATAAGCCAATAAATGGTGCAGTAGAGCTAACAATACTTAGAAATGTAAGCCCACCACTTGCATTTTTTAGAATCTGATTTTTCCAAACTTGCAACATCTCTTTTGATAAAAGCCTATGTCCTTTTGAGCGTGCAAAAACTGCACTTTGTGGGATACTTATGTCCCTTGATAATAATAAATCAAGTGAATATGACTCTCTATCTTGCATACCGCGTATTGCAAACCATTTGTAGATAAAAATCCATAAGGTAGCAATCACATAAAGTGATAGCCAAAAAATAACAAGCAGAGTAATAATCCCGCTTGTTTCAAAAAAGCCAACTAATGCACCCATAATCTTATCCTTGAAATTAACTGAAATCCCCTATTAACAATCCTAGAAATTATATACATAAATTGCAAACTTATAGAATATTTACATAATATTGCATAAAAGCAGTAATTTAGATAATAGGAGTTGGAGTTTGGGATAACAGATTTTTGGTTTTGCTGCGTTATGTGGTGGTTAGAAAATTTCTGCAATAACTTAAGACAATTTAAATACTAAAGAATGTTTGATAGATGGTATTCACACAAAACCTATATAAGGCACATATTTTGCTTCCTTGCTAAGAAAACGCCTGTATGGAACCTACATGAAAAATAAATATCTCTTAAAATCAAATATTAATAACGCACATAGAGTGATTTGTCAAGATAATCATGAAGTTATATTAGAGAGAATAGATTCTGTGTTTGCAAAGATGCTGTATCCATTGACAAATGTCAGTAGTGAGCAAAATCAAGGTCTGTTTGCCTCTCACGTAAAAGGACTTAACTTACTTAGCAAAAAGAGCTTATCAATGGGTTATGCTGATGATGAGGCTATCAAAAAATATAATCAAAAAGCTAATGTCCTAACGACACAACAAGATATTAATGAGGCCATTTTACACACACAAAAACAAAACACACAGATTCTATCAAAGCACTTAAAAGCACACCATAATAATGTGAGGCAGCCCAATGATGACTTTTTTAACGCCTCATTTTTACAAGAGCAAAAGAATTGCTCAATTGAAGATAAACAATCTCTAAATTCCAATCTTAGTATATTAAAGAATCTAATCGCCCCTTTGCAAACCCAACAAACAAAAGAGCCTCAAGATTCTAAAGTGCAAAAGAAAACGCAAGGGGATATAAAAGATAATGAGCCAATGGTATTGGCTCTTGTAAATCCTTATAAATTACGTGACTATTCATTCATGATTCCAGAGTACTTGACGCTGATTTTACATATTACAAAAAAAAGTAAGTTGCTTGTATATTGTCCGCTTGATTTAAATAGCCCACTTGAATCTTCAGAGATCAATTATCTCTTTCCTATCATATTTAATACAGAAACAAAATTTGCAGCACAGATTCCATTATCTATTATGGATTATCCAGATTTTAATAAACAGAAATTAAGGGATTTTCTATAAAGGATTCTTATGCAACAAATCTCACATTTAAACAAAAAACTCTTAGAAAGAATTTTTACAAGTGCCTCCATCAGAAGATGGAATGATAAAGCAGTGCCACTTGATTTTGTAGAATTAGATAAGCAAGCCCATAAAGTAATTCTTGCCTATATCTTTGCAAAATATGAAGAAAATAAGGGTAAAAGTGTTAATTACACAAAGTTAATACAGCAATTTCTCTTCGAGTTTTTTGAACGTATCGTGCTAACAGATATTAAACCACCCGTGTTTCATAAGCTAAAAAATGCACATGGCAAGGAGCTTGCAGCGTTTGTGGCACAAAGTCTTGCAGATGAGTTGCAAGGGTTTGATTTTTTTCTTTCTATGGAGGATTATCTTGCAGAAAAAAATGATAGTTTGGAGACACGAATCTTACAAGCGGCACATTTTTATGCATCCAAGTGGGAGTTTGATATTATTTATCACTTTAATCCAAAACTTTATGATATTGAAAATATCAAAGCGATTATAGATTCTCAAACGGAGGCTTTTTATGATTTAATTGGTATGCGTAATCTTTATCTCTATCAAGATATAAGAGAGCTTGTTGGTATGTTTGCTGAGCTTAGATTCCAAAAAAGGTGGAGTCAAACACCGCGTATTCCACAAACTTCGGTGTTAGGACATATGCTTATGGTCGCAATTTGTGCTTACCTTTTAAGTGTTAATCTTGGTGTCTGTGAAAAAATGCAAATTAATCATTTTTTTGGCGGTCTTTTTCATGATTTACCTGAGGTTTTAACAAGAGATATTATCTCACCGATAAAACGATCTGTTAAAGGACTTGATTCATTTATAAAAAGTATTGAAAAAGAAGAAATGGAATCAAAGATTCTAAGCAAACTCCCGCGCTTTATTCGCGATGACCTTGTTTATTGGACTGAAGATGAATTTCTAAATCGTTATCAAAAAGATGGCAAAGTTGTATTTGTAAGCGATATAAATCAGTTATTAACGCAATATAATTGTGATGAGTACATGCCTGTATGTGGGGAATTGCTAAAATTCTGCGATAAGCTCACAGCTTTTCTTGAAGCACGAATTTCGATTGCACATGGTGTAAGTAGCCCTGATTTAGTCAATGGAGCAAAAGCTTTGTATGGAGAATTATTGCAAAAAGAGATATTGGGCACACATATTGGGCTTGTTGTGCAGGATTTTATGTAACTTTTTTGAGATTACACATAAGTATGTGATAGTGATAGAAAGCTTTATGCCAAGCGTTTTTAAGATTGATTTCGCATAATTGCATAAAAATAGTTTATTAGTATATGAAACTTAGATTCTAGAAATTTTTGGGTGTGAAATGAATATATTGTGCGTAGTTATCCAGCATATATAAAGTATGGTGATTATGATTTCATTGAAAAACGTTCGTTATAATCGTGTTTCACATTGTTTTATAGAAAGGGAGATTCTATGAGTAGTTGGATTGTCATGCTTATGCTTGGCGTATCACTATGTATGGGATTTTTAGGTTTAGTTGCATTCTTATGGGGACTGCGAAATGGGCAGTTTGACGATAAGGAAAAAATGATGCGTGGTGTGCTTTTTGATAATGTTAGCGATCTTAATCATATGGCACAGCAAGATAAAAAGGATAAGAAATATGAAAATGTATGATGTTGTGATAGTGGGAGCTGGACCTGGTGGTATCTCAAGTGCTATTGAGTGTAAAAAAATGGGTATAGAGAGCGTTGTATTGCTCGAAAAGACAGATAATATTTCTGCAATGATAAGAGAGTATTATAAGGATGGAAAGCGTGTTGATAAGGATTACAAAGGACAGGTTGTAACACTCGCAGGACATATACCTTTTGGTGATGGCAATAAGGAAAGCACTTTAGAACTTTTTACAAAGCTTTTAGATGAAAATAATGTTGAGGTGTGTTTGCAGCACGAAGTTGATAATGTGATTAAGAAAGATTCTAACTTTATTGTAAGGACAACAAACAATATTGAATTCTATGCAAAACATGTAATCATTGGTATTGGAAAAATGGGAAAACCAAATAAACCAAGCTATCCCTTGCCTACGAGTCTACGCAAAAAAATTAACTTCAATATTAATGAGTGCGTGGCAGGAGAGGAGATCTTGGTTGTTGGTGGTGGTAACTCTGCAGTTGAATACGCTATTGCTCTTAATGCAATGACAAAAACGACACTCAATTATCGTCGAAAAGAATTTAATCGTATTAATGATGAAAATGCAAAAGAACTTGAAAAGAGTTTGCAAAATGGTTTGAGATCGAAATTTGGTATTGATATTAGTGCAGTGAATGATAAAGATTCTAAGCTAGAAGTAACTTTTAGCGATAATAGCGTCGAAGTGTTTGATAGGATTGTATATGCCATTGGTGGTGTTGCACCTGTAGATTTTTTAAGAAAATGTGGTATAGAGCTTGATTCTAATGGTGTTGCACAATGCAATGAAGTGCGGGAAAGCAATATAGAGAATCTCTTTGTAATTGGTGATCTTCTCTTTAAAAATGGTGGTTCTATCGCCATAGCTATGAATGATGCCTATACTATTGCAACAGAAATTCATAAAAGATTACAAAAATAAAGAGGATTGATTGGTATTTAGAATCTTAGTGACTCTTTAGATTCTATCTGCTCTTAGCATACTTGATCAAAATGCTATTAAAGTAACACACTCTAAAAAACATATTCAATCACAAACACACAAGCAAAGATGAGTTAATGCTATAGCATTTGTATGTCTTTAACATAACTGCATTAAACAAAAGATAGTTATTCTCCTTTTATATTCATAAAACCTTTGTTTATATTGGCAGTTATAGTTTAAAAGTGAG
>NZ_JRPL02000024.1 GCF_000765905.2 Helicobacter trogontum
TATCGTCCCAAATTTCTCTTATTTGCTTGTTGTCTTTAGTCATAAATACTTTTTCATTTTCAGAGAATTGCTACTCATCGATTGATTTGTCCTATCCAACGCACAATATTGCCTTTATCATCTATCTCTACTTCTAAATCTTTGTATTTTTCGTAGAATCTAGGGGATAGAATTTCATTAAAGTATTTTGTGCCTTTGGGGGTAATAGTCGCATTGATATTATATCTACTCCATTTACTTGGTGCATTCCAAGAGGTATTGCAAAAATCCTTGGCATTAAAGCACTCTTTGCAAATAAAATTATCCCTAAAATATATCCAAACTTGATATTTGTCCTTTTTGTAGGTTGCCAATGTGGGCTGCGTTGGTTCATCTATAATATAAAAATCTATCATATTATTCAAAAATAATTCCTCCAAAATAGCAATATACTTATCTTGATATTTTTTGGTATAAAGATTAAAAATCATATAAATCTCTGAATACTCATAAAACATAGATAACTCGCACAATATATCATATTCTATAATTTCCATTATATCCACTTCACAAATATCTGTATGCATTGCAAAAATATCAAGATAGGATTGTATATATGAATCAAGGGTAGTATCCCATTGTGGAAATATACCATCTCTCATATCTTCTAAAACTTTAAATTGCATAATGCTCCTTATCAATTACCTATATGAATCTTATAATCTTTTCCATTAATTTTAGTATCTATGGTGGGTGTATTACCACTTTTCTTGCTTGAGTAGCTCCTTAGAGTTATCTCGGTATCATCATCTAATGTCCTTATGATTCTTGTTCCTTTTTCGCTTGTTTCTATGCGCTCACTCTTGAAGTTTTTAGTCAATCTTTCCCATAGTGCCATAAGCTCTTCTTTACCATTTACTAGATAGATTCTAGTTCTTGGTTTCCCTTTTGGATTCAAGGCTTTTTTAAGTCCATTAATTATCTCCAATACCTCCTGCCTACTCAAAGACTTTGGTTTAGGTTTTGCTATCCTTACATCTTCTTTCCTCTTATCTTTACTGATAATGTTCTTTATTTTGTTAGCTATTTTTCAGCTTTAAATGCTTTTGCCATTGGTAATATAGTAATAGCATTTAATAAAGCTTCTTTATAGTTACCAGCAGTGAGGTTATCATAAGCTGATTCGATAGAGCTTAAAGGCGAGAGTTCATATAAAATATCTCTTGCTTGGTGTAATAAGTCATTAAGTTCACCATCATCGTTATTTATATCTTTGAGAATCTCTTAAGACATAGTGGGCTTTGAGCGTGATAGATTCTATCGTGTTGTTTGCATGATGAGATTCTATGCTTGTGTTATTCATAGTGATGTTATTTGGAGTGTTAGACTTTGCTTTTACTTGAGTGTTTGTATTATGATGAGCGTATTTTATATCTTTACACTCTATAGATATAACCTTAATATTTGGCTTTATGCTATCATTGGCTTTTATAGTCTTTGGGATATGTTTATTAAATACAAGTGTTTGATTTGTAAGTTTTCTTGCTTTCTTGTCCTTTGGTTGTATAGTTTTAGAAGGTGAGATTTTAGTATGAAAATCTTTTTGTTCTTCATCTAATCCATATCTATTAAGCACAAAGTATAAATCAGAATTTGTCATCTTAGAGCTTACACAAGCATTATTAAATACTATATACCCATTATCATCACTTCTAGCCTTATCTACAAAAGAAGTGAAATTAGGAGAATACACATATATTTCCTTATTGGCTAGGGGCTCATTTTTGTGATTGAGACATAGAGCATCAATACACATAGGGATAGAATCTGTGATATTAGAGAGACTAGGGGATTTTGCAGAATCTGCAGTAGTATGTGTGGGATAAGCAAGGTAATTAGGAAAGGTATGCAAGAGCGTATCTATATCTAGCGCATTAGAGTTAGAATCTAAAAGCAGTTCTATAAGGGATTTGTAGTCATTGGATTCTAGGTTTCTTTGTGGATTGGCATAAGGGTGAGTATCACTAGAGATAGATTGACTAACCTCAAGCTCATCTATCCAAGAAGATATTTTATTGACTAAGTTTGAGCTAAAATTTTGCAATGAAACAATATTGTTTTCTATAAAATTAGCAATAATTTTGGTAGTCTCATCAAAGTTTGATTTGAGTTGCTCCTAAAGAGATAAAGCTTTGTCTTTAAGATAAAAATAAATATCTGTTAAAAAATAAGAAATAAGCATTGCTGCACTAATGCCACATACCAACGCCCAGCCTCCGCTGATTGCTCCCGCCCCAACAAGAGTTCCCATTACCAATTCGACACCAACTCCAATACCAACTTGCAATCCACTCAAGATTATTATGTCATTAGTATTTAAGGCATCGTTACTTATATTTAGTGTCATTGTTTTTGAAGCATTTTTTACCTCAAAGCTTAATTTAAGATAAAATGGTAAGCCTTTTTCAATATACTTAATAGCTTCTGTAATGATTGTATCAATTGAACCTAGCATATAGAATAAAGTTGATTGTATGGTGTCTTTATTATTGGATTGTAATGAGGCTATATCCCTCCTCAAAGGACAAGGTGTGTTATCGCTTGTAATGCACGATGTTGGCAATCTTAATGTTTGTATGTTTTCATTCACTCTAACTCTTTTATATTGATTTTATTATTTTGTGCGCTTTGTATTTTACTTTGTAAGATTACTCTTTTTCCAAAAAACTCTATGATTTGTGTAGAATCTATTGTTTTTGCAAACCTAAATTCTCTTTGCTTTGTAAGATTTTCATTATTGTAAGTGTAACGCACAAGCTGTTGTATCTTAAGTGGAATGGTGCTTTGTGAAAAATTAAACTCACAATAATACAAACTTTCATCATTTTTAATAGCATATAGCCCAAGAGAAAAGTTAAGTATTGCAAACTCAGCATAGAGATTTTGGGTATTGTCTGCATGAAGTGCGCGGATTTTTGGGATAAGAAAAATAAAGAAAAATACTAAAAAGCCAAGAGAAAACTTGAAACCTAAAATGCCAAAGAATACACTCAATAAGCTTAAGAGTAGCATTTGTATATATTTATATTTTGTATAGTATTCTTGCGTTAGATTCTGTAATGTGGAATCTAAAAATGTATGAGAAACCTTTTGCTTTACAAAGCTTCTCATAAAGACAATATAAAGACAGCAAAATATAACAAAAAGTATCAAGCTTAGAGTTTTGCTAAAAGGCAAAAGAATTTGGAAGAATTCTCTACTCCCTGCTATTTTACCCTCAAAGACTGCTCCCAATACAGCAAAGCTCAATAAAAAACTCATAATGCCTGCCACTTTTGTAGTGCTAAGAAGCATATTGTAAAATCTTAATTTCTTAAAATCTAATTCATTACTCTTATAAGGCAATCCATACAAAAGCAATGGATCAAAAATATTTTTAGTTTCACTAGCATTATTCATATTTATCTTTCAGGCATATTGTTTCTTTGAAGCATATCATAAAGAACCTTGTATTGTGTATTATTGCTGCGATTCATTTGATTGTTTCCTTATTTTGCAATCATGTCTAATTGAGTACATAAAGCATCATTAATAAAATGGATTTTTTTGTCTTTTGTTTGCAGAACTTCTTGCGTTTTTTGTTTGAAGATATCAGCAAATTTACTTAACCTTATCTCAAAGTCATTATCAAATACAGAATAGTTAATTTTACATTTAAATTTTATATCAAAAAATTTTGGCTTTTGTTTTGTTATATCAAAAAACATAATATTGTGCAATGGCGGATTGACTATACCTATCATACGCAATCCGTATTGCCCATAATGCAGTTTTAATGTTTTTATTTGTAAAAAGTTGTTAGTTTTTATGATGAAATAATTATCATATAACATTACTTTACGCTTATTGCCAACAATCAGTTCTTGCAAACAAAAATATACTCCCCATACAAACAACAATATGAAGGGAACAATAAGTATAGTAGCCCATTCATTTTTTATAGATTCTGCTACATTTATTTGAAGTAAGACATTAATCAAACTATACGCCATTAGGCAAGAAAACAACAAAAGCAATAAATAAAAAGTCTTATACAATACGCCCATTTTAGATTCTATTGTTATCAAAGGTTGATTTTCTTGCATTAAATATCCTTATATAATAAATGCTTGAATTTATCTTTAAGTTCTGAATCTGAAATTTCTATTCCTTGAGATTCTAATGCCTCTTTGGTTTTTTGACGCATGAAAGTGGTGATTTCTTTTATATCATCACGATACAACTCAGTCATGACTTTACAAAATATATAGCGTTTATAGTTTTTGTCTCTAAACCTAACAAGAGCCATATGTTTATAAGTAATACCAATTGAATGAATCATGAAAATATGAGTGGCTGTATCAAAATATGCAGGTGCTGAAAAATAGCTTAAAACTAATCCTACTTCTCCAAACCTAAAGAATCCTTTTTTCATCACAAACCAATGCCTATACTCAAAGCCTATGCCATTGTTTGTAACATAGAATCGATTTTTTCTTACATAGAAAAGACGATAAAAACTTAATAATACACCAAAAATGCCAAGAAGCATTGCAAACATCACCCCATCCATCCTTTCAGCCAATAAGAAACCCTTTATGCTTACATATACCAACGCAATTCCAAACATAAACATTACTATATATTGTATAGTATCGCTTATGCCAAGCCTATGCTTCACCTCATACACTATCTCATCACCATTAGAATCTAGCTTTATATTATCTTTGGTTTTAGTTTCGTTGGGTTTTTTAGATTCTATTGTTATCAAAGGTTGATTTTCTTGCATTAAATATCCTTGTTTTTTATATAGCTTTTAATTTTTTCTTTGAGTTCAGAATCTGTGATGTGTATTCCCTTGGCTTCCAAAGCTTCTTTAGTTCTTTTGCGGATAAAAGTTATTAAATGTAATATATCCTGCATACTTGCACTTGGATAAATTGTGATTTTTATATAATCTTTTGGCAAGAAAAATAATCTTTTTATTCTTGGTTTGTTAAATGGATAAATGATAAATATATCGCCACTGCCACCATCAGTTGAACCAATATAGCCAAAAAATATATTAACCTCTCCAAACCTAAAGAATCCCTTTTGCATTCTAAACCATTTTCTACGCTCAAAGCCTATGCCATTATTTGTAACATAGAATCTATCTTGATTTTTATAAAAAAGCATTGTATAAGACCAATTTACACACAATATGCCAAACAATATAAACAAAAAAGATAAAAAATGATTTGTTTGTATGAAACCAAAATACATTAAGCACATACCAATAAACACTATGATTCCACCATATACAAACCATTCCCAAAAATTCAATCGATGTTTCCTATCAAAAACAATTTCATTGAATTTTTTAGATTTTTTGATATTTTTAGATTCTATATTATTTGGGATAGGATTAGAATCTATCACACCAAATTCAGCACCTATACCTTGCTTATTACCAAATTTAAATGTAACGCCTACACTAGCATTCTCGTTATTATTGTTCATTTGTTTATTTCCCCAAAAATTGTTTGTCTAAATCATAACATAAGGTTTTTGTATCTATGCCTTTTGCCTCTAGGGCTTCTTTGGTTTTTTTGATAAGAAAGTTTTTCAAGTAGGTTTGTTCAGTTATTTCATTGTAAAGTTTTGGGGATATGTATGTGTTCCAAGCCATTAATGAAAGACTATGCAAAGGACTTAATTGCCAAGTAAGAAAAATTCGTCCTTTGTGATTCCCTAAAGGAAAAAAATAATTCTATTTACTGGAGTAATGGGGCATAAACCTGTAGGGGCTAAAATTATTTGAAATCCCACTTCTCCAAATCTATAAAATCTCTTTTGCATTCTAAACCACTTTCTACGCTCAAATCCTATGCCTTGTGTGGTAATATAGAATCTGTTTTTATGAGCATAAAAAAGATAATAGAAACTCAATAATAATGCAGGAATCCCAAAAACTAATGATGTAACAAATAATGAGTTCTCTATTTTATTAAGCAAAAAAGCTTCTGTGCCACTATACGCCACAGCAACACCAAACATAAAAAATACACTCATTAAGAAATAATCCCACCAATTAGGGTTATGCCATATTTCATACACTATCTCATCACCATTGGAATCTAGCTTTATGCTATCTTTGTTTTTAGTGTCGGTTGGTTTTTTAGATTCTAGTTTGTTAGATTCTGTGCTTATGGAAGTTTCTTTTATAGAATCTCGCTTTATAGATTCTGTGGGTTTTGCCTCATTGTTATATTTTAACATTGTGGGATTTATATTTTCTTGGTTGTTGGATTCTCTACTCACTCTTAACCTCTCCACCTTTAACCACAAGCCCATTAGAATCTATAACTACTTCAACTCCACCAGCTTTTATTATAACAGAGTCTCCCTTAGCAATGATTTGGGTATCGCCTACTTGGTGAGTTATTTGATTGCCAGCTGTGGCAGTAAGATGACTTTTGGATTCCATATCGGTATTATCAGCTATAAAAGAAAGTTCTTTTTGTGTTTCAAACGATGCAGATTCTTTACCAAAGAATAAAATATTATCTATGGCATTAATATTAATATGGGATTGTGTGCTTATATTTATTTCTTTTGTGCTTTGTATATCTAATGTTCCCCCTACAACCTCACTTTTATTTCCTTTTATATTCCTATTTTCATCTTTAGCAACAATAATATTTTGATTCCCTCCTATCTCCACTTCCTTATCTCCCCCAACATATTCACTACTATCATTAGCCACTCTTAGTTTATTACTAGCTCCTATGTTTAGAGTATGAGATAATCCTACTATGGTATCTTTACTTAGTGCTACATTAGTAAGATATTCTCCTCCAACTCTTACATCTTTTAAACCTAATATTTCTTGCTTATGATATTTAGTAATAGATTCTGTGTAACTTCCTTTTACTTTAGAATCTTTATTGTTGTGTATGGTTTGAGAGAAATTATGTTTTATATATTCATTATAGTCTTTTTGCGCTCTTACATAGATTTCTTCATTATCTTTTATATTTGATAGGGTAAGTTCATTATAACCTTGTTCAATGGTGTTTGCTGTGTTTGAATGCTCTGTTTGTGATGAATCTGCTTGTGGTTTAGTGAATCTATTAGTACAATTTTATTAATTATGTTATGCTTAATAAATTTGTTAATGCTTATAAATCTGATGTGTTCAAGAATTTGTTGTATCTGTTGTTTATGTTAAACTTGTTGGTTTTTTGAATTTGTTTGGCTTATTAAGCTTCTTATATGTGTTAAGTTTATTGTTCTGCTTGAGAGAGAAGTCTTATGGGAATCTAGGGGATTATGTATTAGGCTAGGGTTAGTTGTGTTATTGTATTTTAGAGACTACTGCCACTACTAATATATTATCTATATCGTTATTCATATAAGAGATTATGACTTCATCTCCAATTCTAGGCAATGCAAAAAACCACTGCTATTACTTGCAATAGGGTAGGCTACTCTAAGGAATGGTGCGATAGAGTGTAGTATCTTACTGAGATTCATATTTGCAAGGGATTGAGAAGAAGTGTGTAGAGGATTCTTGAAATTTAGAATCTTGAGTTGATAAGGAAATATTATCCATATTATTTTGCACTGCATTATTTTGATTAATACTTGCTTGATTGGAGCTATCTTGATTTACATCTTCTTGCATTAATCTTTCTTGAGCTAAGGCATAGGCATAAAAGCTATTTAGTCTTACTCTTTCTCTATTATATTCATCAGTATATAGAGTGTTTGCTTCTTAGATTCCACACTCTCCATATAGCCTTTCATCACCAAAATATCGCTT
This sequence comes from Helicobacter trogontum, assembly GCF_000765905.2. Taxonomy (GTDB): domain Bacteria; phylum Campylobacterota; class Campylobacteria; order Campylobacterales; family Helicobacteraceae; genus Helicobacter_A; species Helicobacter_A trogontum. Next base: position 7,826 of record NZ_JRPL02000024.1, read on the forward strand.
CTCATTTTTGCCCTTTAACACAGCATAGCCTCCCTCATTGAGTTCAAAATCATAGGTTATAGAATCTAGCTTGACTTTACCTGTGATAACGCAGGGATAAGTGCAATATTGAGCCACTGGAATATAGCTATACTCTTTGGCTTGTTTAAAAAATTTGATAATATTTGCTTTGTGAAAATATTGCACAATTTCAGCATTGCAAGTTTCTTTTATGGCATTGATATAGGATTCTCCGCTTTCCTTATCTGTTCTGCCAAGCTTAACGCTAGGCTGGTCTAATTCTACGATTGTAATACCTTTGAAATTATCTGCATATACAAATAGGCATAATGCAAGTATTATGTAGGGGACTTTCATAGTTTTGTCTCTATATGTTCTAGCAAAGATACACCTTCTGTTGAGTTTTCATCTTTATATGCAATCTTGGCATGTGCATATATATTAGCTTTGTTTATGTTAAATAACTCAAGCAAAACTGCAACAAGTTGTTCTAAGCTTTCTAGTTGCTTTGTTGTGGCATTTGGGTATCTTTTTATTTTATTATCGTATTTTCCAACCACCTCTATCCCTATACTATCAGAATTTATAGGATACCTGTTTGGATAGGATTTGCTTTTTTCGTAATTTGAAACTTTTATTTTTCTAGCACTATAAGAAGTTTTTTCTTTCCAGATGCTTTCTATCAAAGCCTTTTCTTGAGTATTCCAAGTTTTCTCCAATTCGACTTTTGAGCGAATATCCCCCACATGCTGTGTATATTTATGCAAACTTGCACACTGATAAATTGTGCTATCTGTATCGATTAAGAAATGTGTGCCTACTCTAGCATTATTTGGATTATTCCAAGATTCTAATGAACTTTTTGCCGTATTAGAATCTGTCATATGTAAAACAATGGCTTTAGGCATAAAACCATTTGCTAAAGACAATTCAAGTCTAGTTATAGGATATTTCACTATATCTAATCCTTGCAAATACCCCTCACTATCGATATAGTAAGGTTTTTCCACCTCCACATACACCACTCTTGTTTCTTTATGTGTATGAAGCTCTAGTATTGTTTGCAGGGCTTGTAAATCTTTAGAATCTAATAGTATTTGCTTTTCTTGTAATTGTGGAATCTCTTTTGTGAGAATAAAGGCTATGTCTTTATTGCTCTTTGTATCTTTTATAGAAAGGCTAGATTCTCTAAGCTCTAAAGTATAGACTATTTCACTCTTTAGATTCTTACTTAGATAGTGGGTATCACAAGAGTGTGAGAGGGTGCAAGTGGTGTTGGTGTTTGAGATTCTATACTTTTTGATTCTGTGTAGTAAGTGGCTTATTATTGGTGAATTATGCCTTTCACTATCTTTTCTATCGCAATATCAAACTCCTTAGAATGATACATCTCAAGACACATTATAAAATACACAGGTTCATTTTCTCTAGGATTATCTGGATTTATGTCATAAGTGTGGTTGCTAGACATATGGTTTTTAATGTAATGGTGTATTTTTTATATTCTTCTAGCCCTATTGTCATTGCTTGGAAATACATATCCTGTGCTACCGCTATATCATTAGATGGTGCAGTCTGATTAAGGTTGTATAAGCAATAAGCCAAGCTATAATCTTTTATTAATGAAATCTCTTTATCAAATGTATTGGCTTGTGCATGGCAAACAAGAAGTATTAATATCAAAATATATTTTTTCACTATTCAATCTCCCAAAAATAAAATTGTCTAACAATCACATTGCTTCTTTTATCAAGCAAATAATTAGAATCATCCAAAAATCGTTTCTTATCATTATCCCATAATGTTATGTGTCCTTTAGCATTATTCCAGCCACTTATTTCCATAGCCACAAGACCATTTTTATTAAATGTTAATAGTTCATTATAAAAGAAATTTTGATTTTCTGCTTTTGTATTCATTGTTTTTGGATTATATACTTTTAATGGTTCTCCTCCGACTAGCTTATATCTCTCTGGAACTGTTAATTTATTAATGGCTTGATATGTTTGTTTCAACCTATCCCACTTTGATAATTTCACCTCCACATACACCACTCTTGTATCTTTGTATGTATGAAGTTCTAGTATTGTTTGCAGGGCTTGTAAATCTTTAGAATCTAATAGTATTTGCTTTTTTTGTAATTGTGGAATCTCTTTCGTGATAATAAAGGCTATGTCTTTATTGCTCTTTGTATCTTTTATAGAAAGACTAGATTCTCTAAGCTCTAGTGTATAGCTTATTTCACTCTTTAGATTCTGGCTTAGATAGTGGGTATCACAAGAGTGTGAGAGGGTGTAGGTGGTGTTTGAGATTTTATACTTCTTGATTCTATGTGGTAAGTGGCTCATTTGTGGTTCCTAAGTTATTTGCAATGTTTGCAATATTTCTTAACTATGCGGACTACTTCATCTTGGTATTCTTTGGAGTCATAAATCCAATCAAAGCAGGCATTAACACTGCCTTTTTGCTCTATTGTATGTATATATAAAAACCTATCCAAATAGGCTTTTAATTCACTAATAGCCCCATTGCCAAAAATTTTTACCATATTATCAATATGAGATAAATTTTGTATTTCCTTTGGTAATCCCTTGCTTCCACAACCCGACTTCACTATCATATCCTCGCTAGATACATAGCCCAAACAATAAGCTAAAGACCACCTTTTGTAGTATTTGATAGGGTTTTGCTTAAACTCATATTCCGCATTTCTTTGTTGAGTGCTTCTTGATTTCGTGCAACCATATATTTTTTGAGCTTTCATTATTTCTTTCATTTCTTCAAATGAATTTCCAAAAAGAAAATCACAATAAATAACTAATATCATCAATGCAATTATCTTTTTCATATTTAATCCTCAATTTTCCAAAAATATACTTCCTCTACATAATCGCCTCTTGTCAAATAATTTTCATCATCTAAGAATTTTTGCTCACGATTATCCCATAATGTTATATGTCCCCAAGCATCACCCCAACCTTTTACTTTTATTGCTACTATCCCACTCCCGTCAAGCTTAGATAAAGATTCATAGCGGAAGTCTTGATTTGTTTGATTTGTATTTGGTGTAAAAATAATAGGTTTTCCTAAACTATTGTTGAGTTTCAGAAAATCTATCATATCTTTAACTTTTACTAGAATCTTATAAGGTTTAGTGTTTGTCCCAGCATTTGCTATATACGCAGTGCTATCCATACCTTGTAATTTTCTAATAGGTATTTCAGAATCTACAAGAGCCTTACTCATTCTAGCAGCACAAGTGTTAATGTAATTGTATGGGGATTTCATAAATTCAGTATATATAGCTCCTTTGACCTTATAGTATCGTATTTCAGCCTTGATAAAAAGTATCTCTCCATACCCAAAGCGATTAAGACCGCTATTTACCCACTCCCATAGCCTCTTTACACCTATTCTTTGCCTTGATTCTTCCATATCATCTTGACTTATACTGTGTATATCTAAATAAAAATTTTTCAACCTATCCCACTTTGATAACTCCACCTCCACATACACCACTCTTGTTTCTTTATGTGTATGAAGCTCTAGTATTGTTTGCAGGGCTTGTAAATCTTTAGAATCTAATAGTATTTGCTTTTCTTGTAATTGTGGAATCTCTTTTGTGAGAATAAAGGCTATGTCTTTATTGCTCTTTGTATCTTTTATAGAAAGACTAGATTCTCTAAGCTCCAGTGTAGAGCTTATTTCACTCTTTAGATTCTGGCTTAAATAGTGGGTATCACAAGAGTGTGAGAGGGTGTAAGTGGTGTTTGAGATTCTATACTTCTTGATTCTATGTGGTAAGTGGCTCATTTGTGGTTCCCAAGTTATTTGCAATGTTGTAGCTTATTTTCATATTTCTCTTGCATTTCAGTCATATAATATATAGCTCTAGGGTAGCATTCTGGTAATAAACAAGCTAACTCTATATAACACATATCGCCACTATCATCACTGCGAGGACATAGATACCATTCTTTCATGGAATCTTTTATTTGCTCTTGGGAGCTAATGTTTGTCTTTAGCGTTGTTTTACCACCCATACTTTCAAAATCCCAAATTCTACCAAGCATTTTTACCTTACCTTTATAATCACATCCGCCCACCAATGTAGTATCTTCAAAACTATGATGCAAATGTGGTATATGTAGATAAAGATATTTTTGCATTTGCTCTTTTGTTTTTTGGTTTACACATTGTGATTTTGTGCTATTTTCTAGCCCCATTTGTAATACCTCTATTGTTATGTTTCTGTTTTTTAGTGGTATATAATCTACCCTATAAAACAAAGGCAAATCTTCTTTTCTAAATTTTTCTACCTTAATGTTTTCTATTTCTTGGGCATAAAGAAAATGTGTTATACATATTAGTACATAAAATACACTACTCTTTTTCATGTAATCCCTTTGCTTTGCCTCTTACTTTTTGTGGTGAAATATCATCGTGCTTATACACATCATTATCACTAAGATTGTATTTGGCTTTTAGAATCTCTACAAGATTCTTTATAGAATCTTTTTGAGCTTGTGTGGGGGTGTCCCAAGCATAAGATTCATATTGCAAGGAAGGATATTTTTGATATGTAATTTTTTCATTATTCAATTAATAACTCTCCTCTGACTGGCTTATATCTCTGAGGCTGACATTCATTAATAGTTTGATATGTTTTTTCATATTTTCTCTTTGTTATATCAATGCACTATTTCTTGGGCTCTTGGATTGCAATGCGATTCTATACAAATAAAATACTTTTTTGCCTTGCTGCCCTCTATCTTGCCTTGCCTATATGCTCTAGTAGGATTCTCGTTAATAGAGAATATCTTTTCGTTAATTTTTCTAGTAAATTCCATACCACCACCCCTGATTTCAAAATCCCAAATATATCCAAACGCTTTAACTTTTCCCCTAAAGCCACATATATTATTCTCCATAAACATATAATTGGAATGATCTAGCTTTACGGGTATCTCAATAAATTTTAGCATATAATCTTGCATTTCTTTTGCAGTCTTTAACTCGCAAAATTTTATACCATAATTATCAAAACACGCATCTTGCTTTTTGTCATGATGCATTTCAAAAATATTACAAATTTCTTGAATGTTTTCAATCCTACTGATACTTATAATTTCAAGAGCAATAATAGATTGCTGCTGTGTGTTAAGTGGCTTATAAAAATATTTCTGTAGAAATTCTTTGCCCGGTTTTACATTCAAAAATGTATTACCCTCATCATAATAGATTTCGTTAACATTAAGAGATATTGCTAATATGTTTAAAAATAAAAATAATAATTTCATAGTATTCCATCTCCCTTACTTGCTTGTTTATGTCCTGAAATAGCTCCATGTTTGTAAATATCATTATCATTTAAGTTGAAAATATCCTGTAAAGCTTGTATTAAAGCTTTAACGCTGTTTTTTTGTGCTACAGCAACCTCTTCCCATTGACCTGATAATTGAGTATATTTAAATACTTTATCATATTTACTTAATTTCTTATCATTTCCCAAAAATCTCCCCACAACTTCTATCCCTATACTATCAGAATTTATAGGATACCTGTTTGGATAGGATTTACTTTTTTCTATATTAGATGCTTGCGTATAGGTTTTATTTTTATAATTTTTATCGTTTATATCCAAGTTTTTTACTTTAATATCCCCCACATGCTGTGTATATTTATGCAAACTTGCACATTGATAAATTGTGCCATCTGTATCGATTAAGAAATGTGTGCCATAAGGACTTTCTTTCCAAGCTTCTAATGTGCTTGCAGCAGTAGATGATTGTGTTCTGTGTAATACGATAGCTATTGGGTCAGCTTGAAATTTGCTTGTTTTTTCAGTCAATTTTGGGCGAGGAGCTTTGATAATACCCAATCCTTGCAAATACCCCTCACTATCGATATAGTAAGGTTTTTCCACCTTCACATACACCGCTCTTGTTTCTTTATGTGTATGAAGCTTTAGTATTGTTTGCAGGGCTTGTAAATCTTTAGAATCTTTTTCTTGTAATTGTGGAATCTCTTTTGCAAGAATAAAGGCTATATCTTTATTACTCTTTGTATCTTTTATAGAAAGACTAGATTCTCTAAGCTCTAAAGTATAGCTTATTTCACTCTTTAGATTCTTACTTAAATAATGGGTATCACAAGAGTGTGAGAGGGTGTAGGTGGTGTTTGAGATTTTATACTTCTTGATTCTATGTGGTAAGTGGCTCATTTGTGGTTCCTAAGTTATTTGCAATGTTTACAGTATTTCTTAACTATACGGACTATTTCATCTTGGTATTCTTTGGAGTCATAGATTTCTAGGCATAGGGTAACATATGCAAGACTACCCAAGTGTATCTCACTTTTCTTTTTTATCACATACAATTATAGCTCCTTTCTTGCAGGAAGTGGCTCTACAACATCAAAAAGAGGGTAGTAAATATGATCATAATAGTCCGAATCATAACCGCCTACTATTGATGTTTTACCCCCGTTACTAACACCATCTAAGCAGTATATGATACCATCTTTTTTAAATGCACCTACGCGTTCTTCAAAGGAGTAGTCTGCTTTATATTTATAATTTGGTTCCAAATCAATAGCCATAAGATAGATACAGCTTAAAAATAATACCACAACCGCTTTCATTAGTCTAACTTCCAAAAAAAAAGAATTCTCTAGCGAGATATTCTACATCATTATCATCTATACCACCTAAATAATTAATATTTTTTTATTCTGCACATCAACAAATTCATTGAGATTCCATAAGGTCGTATGCCAAAAATTCCTATAATATTGCCCATTAATAAACCCTTGCCCGCCAATAGTAGTTATACCCTTTGCACCTAGAGTTATAAGCCCTATTAAAAGTGATTGGTTATGCTTTAATAATGCCGTATATGATGATATTTCATAAAAGCTTTTTCTAATGTTGGGCTTACCCCATTGTTTCAGTAAAAAAACCCTCATTTGAATCACTCCGACATTATAAAGATGTGCTTGCTTTTCAGCTTCACTCCCTTTAAGAGAGCTATATTCTCGATTTTCAATTTTTGTATTGATTGGCATCCACCAAAGTTTCAAGCATAGCTTACCTGTAAAGCACAAGTGTTTCTAAAACTTTCTATATTCCGCTTAAACTCATCAAATATATTTCTACCTATTTTTTTCGTATCATGCTTGTGCGTATTGCATTTTTTTGCAAATCCTTCAGCTAGATTAATGGCTTCCTGCTCACTTTTACCTTATTAAGTATAAAAGGACTTAATAATAAAAGGGTTTATGTAAATAAGCTTTTGTTGTGCATCAAGCCTTTAAGCCCTATCTAGCAACTATTTTAATCATATACTTTTAATTTTAATGCACCCTTATATTTCTTGTTTTTAACACACATTTGCAATAATTTAGGTTTATTTATTATAACAATATGTGTTATGCTTTGAATATTTGTTTGTAGGTGTAAAAGTGAATTAAATTGTAACTTGTAAGTTATAATTGCGAGTGTATATATTTTTTATTTTGCTAGTTCGGTGATACAATGTTATATATGTGGTTCTAAAATATTGCAATATGTTTATAAACTTTGAACTCAATTTTGCAATATATGTTTGCAAGTATTTATTCTAGCATTTGAAGAGTTGTAAGGCAAGGTAGAGTAAAGACGATACATATAAATTTATAAAATGGATAGAAATGACAAAGAATGGAATAGGTGAATTAGTTTTTATATTTATTGTGCTTGTTGTAGCTTGCATGTTGTTTGTCTATGATGTGGAGCTATATGGCGATGTGTTTCAGTATTTAGCACTTTATTTGGGCATTGCTATTTTGATATATGAAAAAAACATAAAGCGAGTGGCTATGCTATCTATTGCGGCTATCTTTGTTGTTGGCATTGTGTATGCGGTGAAGTTTGGATTTGTGCAGTTAGCATCTCATAATGTGAATTATGCTTTAATCTCATTGCGTCCGTATGCATTTAGCGGTACGCCTAGTATCAATGATTATAATGGGTTTCCAAGCGGACATACCGCAGCAGCTTTTATTGCGGTTGGATTTGCGTTGCGTTTTTATAGTAAAAAGTGGATTATATTTTTAGCTTTACTTGCCATAATGGTGCCACCTTCAAGAGTGTTGACACTATGGCATACTACTACACAAGTAATCGCTGGTGGATTTTTTAGCTTAATTATAACCTATAGTGTTTTAGTTATGTTGCAAAAGATTCCATATTTTCGTGATGCTTAGGTTTAAAATATTTGAATATAAGGAAAAGTTATGGGGTATAGTGGTATTTTGTTTCAGTTTGGTTCTTTTGGAGAGAGTCATGGAGAGGGTATTGGTGGTGTTGTGAATGGTATGCCCGCTGGAGTAACTATTGATTATGAATTTTTAAATTCAGAGATTGCAAGAAGAAAGGGTGGGTCGAAGTTTGCAACTCCAAGAAAAGAGGAGGATTCCTTTCAGATTCTAAGCGGTGTATTTGAAGGTATTAGTACAGGTATGCCCATTGGTTTTTTTATCCCTAATACAAATGTGCGTAGTAAAGACTACACAAAAATTAAAGATGTGTTTCGCCCTTCGCATGCTGATTTCACTTATTATCATAAATATGGACATAGAGATTATCGTGGTGGTGGTAGAAGTAGTGCTAGAGAAAGTGTGGCTCGTGTACTTGCTGGTGGTTTAGCCAAATTGCTGTTAAAGGAGTTTAATATTGAAATCCTAAGCGGCATTACACGTGTAGGTAATATAAAATCATCACGTGTAGATTTTACACGTGATGATTTTATATGTGCAAGAGAGAGCGCTATATTTGCCCTTGATAACTCAAAAGAGGATGCCATGCAAACTGAGATTTTAAACGCAAAGGCAAGAGGGGATAGCGTGGGTGCAAGTGCGTTGATCTCTGTTTTTAATGTGCCTGTTGGATTGGGAGAGCCGCTCTCATATAAGCTTGATTCTATACTTGCAAGAGATTTAATGGGGCTTAATGCGGTTAAAGCAGTAGAAATTGGTGGCGGTATAGAATCTGCTGGGCTATATGGTTCACAAAACAATGATTACATGGATAAGAATGGTTTTGTAAGTAATAATTCTGGTGGGATTTTAGGGGGTATATCAAATGGAAATAACATTTTAATTAAAGTGCATTTTAAGCCTACGCCTAGTATATTTTGTGAGCAAAAGACAATAGACATACACCATAATGAATTGGAGATAAAGTTACAAGGTAGACACGATCCATGTGTTGGTGTAAGAGGGAGCGTGGTGTGTGAAAGCATTGTTGCTCTTGTAATTGCTGATATGCTATTGCTTAATATGGGTTCTAAGCTTGATAATCTGAAAAAGATTTATGGGTGAGTTAAACTCATCTTTATATGTTTGCTTAATAGAACATATAAAATAGCAAGTATTTGCTATGTTATTTTATGCTTGAGCTTTTTGTTGCACCATAGCTGTGTTGCAATATAATTTGCATAAATGCCTCATTTATTGTATGCAAAGTATTCAACAAGTTTTTAGTTGGTAATGAAGAGAAAGTCTAGTTAAATCTTGATGGAATGCAAAGATGGCCTATAATAAGAAATTTTCTTATTTAGATTGCATTACATATCCCTTAGATTCTTACATCTTTTCGCATTAGCTTATATACTGATACCTCTTTGTCATAGTTAAGACTATTAAGACTTTGGTTATTGGGTGTAATGTATTCTTTATGCTATAAAGAAACACCAAAACACTTAGTAACCCTACGTTTAATCTCTTGTCATCTGCCTATTTAATCATAATTTAATGGCATTAAATTAATGGCTTTAGAAGGCAAGAATTAATACTATATTTACAATGCAAATAAATCACTAAAATCATTAAAAGCCATAGATTCTAGCTTAGCTTGATCACTGCAAACTGCCTTAATTTGTTCGCATTTTTTCGGGCTAAGCTTTAAGGCAATGTTGCGTTCAAATTTAGCCACAAGCACAGGAATCCCCTCATCCCTTCGGCGTTTATGTCCGATAGGATATTCTACTTCTACTTTCTCACTTTTACTGCCATCTTTGTAAAAAATCTGCACAGCATTTGCAATTGAGCGTTTATCAGATTCTAAATATTCACGCGTATAGCGTTCATCCACTTCTACCACCATTTTATCACGCAAGGCATCAATACGTTTATCGCTTGCTACTGAATCTTCATAATCTTCTGCACTCAATCTTCCAAATACAAGCGGTACAGCTACCATATATTGGATGCAATGATCCCTGTCTGCAGGGTTTGCAAGTTCACCAACTTTATTGATGATTCTATGTCCAGATTCTTGAGTTGTGATTACGATTTTTTCAATAGAATCTAGCTTATCTTTGACTTCATTATGCAATTTTAATGCACATTCTACCGCAGTTTGTGCGTGGAATTCTGCTGGGAAGCTAATTTTAAATAATACATTTTCCATAACATAGCTACCAAATTCTTGAGGAATCGTGAGTTTTTTACCTCGCATTTTTACATCTTCAAATCCCCAAAAATCTGCACTCAACGCACTTGGATAGCCCATTTCTCCACTTAGAGCTTTTAGGGCGAGATTGACACCTCTTGAGCTTGCATCACCTGCTGCCCAACTTTTTCTTGAGCCAGTATTTGGTGCATGTCGATATGTCCGCAAAGCACCACCATCAATGAACGCATGACTTACTGCATTTCTCACCTCTTCAAAATTTCCACCAAGCATGGCACATGCTACCGCAGTGGAAGCAATTCTCACTAATAAGACATGATCTAAACCAACTTTGTTGAAGCAATTTTCTAGTGCCAATACGCCCTGAATCTCATGTGCCTTAATCATTGCACTTAACACATCTTTAACCTTTAAGGGTTCTTTGCCTTCTGCTATATTTTTACGGCTAAGATAATCAGCCACTGCCCAAATCGCACCGAGATTATCACTTGGATGTCCCCATTCTGCAGCAAGCCAAGTATCGTTAAAATCAAGCCATCTTACCATTGCACCAACGTTAAATGCTGCTCTTTCTGGTTCTAGTTGATAGCTGGTACCAGGGATTTTAGCTCCTAGCGGACGAAATTCTGCCCCCTCAACAACAGGCCCCAAAAGCTTTGTGCAAGCAGGAAAATTTAGAGCTAAAAGTCCGCAACCTATGGTATCCATGAGACAATATCTTGCCGTTTCAAACGCTAAAGGTGAATTAATTTTATACTCCAATGCATAACGTGCAATCTTTGTTAGCAATTCATCAAATTCTGGTCGTTTGGTATCCAGTGTTCCCATATCTGCACTCATAGTGTCTCCTTGTAATTAAGTTAAAAATTCGCCCTTATGTATCTATTTACAAGATATAAGGATTTTTAGAATGGTTCTTATTGCTAGGGTAATCCACCCTAAAAATCCCTAAAGCTCACACGTATTCAGATGATAGTGAAAAAATGCATTCCATAAATTTCATATCAATGAGCCAAATTTCACATATAGAATCTAGACTTTTTCATCTTCATATTTAAGTAAGGAAAAATATCTAAATTAGCTTACAATCTTCTCCTTAGTGCTTAAAAAATTGAAATGCCTGAACACATAAAATCTAACACGACAACCATCTTCGTACCTATATCTTTTCGTGTGACATAATCTCATAGTAATTTAAAAGTCTGGATTAATAAATCCATACAAATAAACACATATAAAGGTTAAAAGCTTTGAGCCAAAAACAGAACTCTTTAAGATGTTATATATGTGCTATATTGGCAAAACATATATCCTAAATAATATAGCAGATTCTGTCTTTAGCCAAAAAGCAGATTAACGCTTATTTAGTGGCACAAACACTTTATTGTCTGGTCCTGTGTATTCTGAGCTTGGTCTAATCAACTTGTTATTTGCTCTTTGCTCCATAATATGTGCAAGCCAACCTGCTGTGCGAGAAAAAATAAAAATAGGCGTAAAATAGAGTGTTGGAATACCCATAAAATGATACGTGCTTGCACTATAGAAATCAAGATTTGGAAAAAGCTTCTTTTGATCCCACATTACCTTTTCTATTGCCTCGCTGATTTGATATAAGTCTTTTGTATCACCTATATCATCGCTTAGCTTTTTACTCCATTGTTTGATAACCACATTTCGCGGATCTTTTTCTACATATACACGATGTCCAAATCCCATAATCTTGTCTTTTCGAGCAAGTTTATCTAAAATTCCTTGTGTCGCTTGTTCTGGTGTACTGAATTCAGAAATAAGCTCCATTGCTGCTTCGTTTGCCCCTCCATGTAATGGTCCCCTTAATGCTCCAATCGCTCCTGTAATGCCAGAATACACATCAGATATTGTTGCAGTGATTACCCTTGCAGTAAATGTAGAAGCATTAAACTCATGCTCTGCATAAAGAATTAAACTTGTATGCATTGCTTTTATCCATAACTCTTTTGGTTCTTTTTGATGTAGGGATTCCAAAAAATATCCAGCAATAGAATCTTGCTTAGATTCTGTATTGATTTCTTTACCGCTTGTGTGATAATGATGCCAAAATGTTAATACGCTAGGGAAGATACCTAGAAGCCTTGTGCTAATTCTTTGTTGATTTGGGAAAGATGCTTTAAACACATCATATTCTTCAGGTTCTAAGCAACCAAGCACAGAACAAGCACTCCGCATCACATCCATAGGATGTGCATTTTTGGGTAGAAGTTTTAGGACTTCTTTTAGCTCTTTTGGTAAATTTCTTGCAGCAATTAACTCCTTTTTAAAAGATGCTAACTCATCTTTATTTGGAAGTTTTTCTCTTAAAAGTAGATAAGCCACTTCTTCAAATTCACAATGTTCTGCTAAATCATAAATATCATATCCTCTGTAATTTAACCCATGTCCTGTACCACAAGTACAAATTGCAGACTCTCCTGCATTTACTCCTGCTAAACCACCGACTTTTTTTGTTGATGTTGCCATTTTTTCTCCTTTGTATATTATTTTTTATTTTTAAAAAGCATATCTAGCTTTTGCTCGTATTCATGATAGCCAAGCATCTCATAGAGCTCATCACGTGTTTGCATTGAATCTATGCTATTTTTTTGCGAACCATTATTGATGATATCTTTAAAAACTGCTAATGCTGCCTTATTCATAGCTCTTGCGGCAGAGAGCGGATAAAGTACCATAGAGATTCCAACACCCTTTAGTTCATCACATGTGAAATAAGGCGTTTTGCCAAATTCTGTAATATTGGCTAGAACTGGTACCTTAATTACATCAGTAAATTGTTTGTATTCTTCTAGCGTATGAATAGCTTCAGCAAAGATCATATCTGCCCCTGCTTCTACATAAGCCAATGCTCTCTCAATTGCTGCTTTTTGTCCTTCACTCGCATGAGCATCAGTGCGTGCCATAACCACAAAGCTAGGATCGAGTTTTGCATCCATTGCTGCTTTTATCCTATCGCACATCTCCTCTTTACTGACGAGCTCTTTATTAGGGCGGTGCCCACATCGTTTTTGTGCGACTTGATCTTCTATGTGGCAACCTGCTGCACCACTTCGTATCAAATCTTTAATTGTTCGTGCAATGTTAAATGCTCCTCCCCAACCAGTATCTGCATCAACAAGCAAAGGTAAATCACTCACTGACGTGATTCTTCGAACATCAATGCAAACATCCTCTAGCGAACTAATACCTAGATCAGGTACACCTAAACTCATTGCTGCCAATGCTCCACCACTCAAATAAAGGGCTTTTGCACCACTTTTTTGTGCCTGTATTGCAGAGTATGCATTAATTACTCCAATAATTTGCAAAGGATTATTGTCCTTTAATGCTTCTCTAAATTTTTGTCCTGCTGTTTTCATTTTGCCTCCTTCATGTCTTTAGATTTTGGATAACCAAGAGTTTGCAACGCTTTTTCAATCTCAGGCATAACGCTAGGATCTTCAATCGTGCTTGGCATTTTCCACTCATTACCATCAGCAATATCGCGTATTGTGCCTCTAAGGATCTTGCCGCTTCGTGTTTTAGGCAGCCTTGTTACCACTGCAACAATATGCAAAGATGCTACCGCACCAATTTCTTCACGCACAAGTTGCACAACGCCATCGCATAGGCTTTGCGTGTCTCGCTCTAGTCCATCTTTTAGCACGACAAATGCCAAGGGAATCTCGCCTTTTAATTCATCATTCACACCAATAACTACACATTCTGCAACATCTGGATGTTTGGCAATTGCTTCTTCCATACCACCCGTTGATAGTCTATGTCCTGCGACATTAATGACTCCATCCATTCGCCCCATTACAAATACATAACCATCTTTATCAATATAGCCACTATCACCAGTAAGATAATAACCTGGATAATGATTGAGATAAGAATTTTTATATCTTGCATCATCGCCCCATATTCCCATTAAACAGGCAGGAGGCAAAGGTAGTTTAATCACAAGATTCCCAAGTTTCCCAGGCTTACATTCTTTACCCTCTTCATCTAAGACTTTTAGATTAAAGCCAGGCATTGGTTTTGTGGGTGATCCAGGTTTGATAGGCATCTCCTCTAGCCCTAATGGGTTTGCAGCAATTGCCCAGCCAGTTTCTGTTTGCCACCAATGATCGATTACTGGCTTTTTTACTAGCTTTTCAATCCACTTCAGCGTATCGCTATCACACCTCTCACCTGCAACAAATACTGCCTTGAGAGAACTAATATCATATTGCTTCAACCATTCACCCTTAGAATCTTCCTTTTTAATTGCTCTAAAAGCTGTAGGTGCAGAAAAAAGAATATTTACTTTATATTCTTGCACAACACGCCAAAACGCCCCTGGATTTGGTGTCTTTACAGGTTTGCCCTCGTATACAATTGTAGTGCAACCATTCATCAAAGTGCCATATACAATATAGCTGTGCCCTACAACCCAACCCACATCACTTGCTGCCCAAAAGACATCACCTGGTTTTGCGTTGTAAATATTATCCATAGACCACTTCATTGCCACAGAATGTCCACCATTACTACGGATAACACCTTTTGGCTTACCAGTTGTGCCAGAAGTATAAAGTATATAAAGCGGATCGGTAGCATCAACAGGTACACATTCTACAGGTTCTACCTTCTCTTCCTCGTTTGCCCAATCCACATCACGCCAAGGTAGCATATTTGCTCTCTCTTGTGGGCGTTGCCAAATAAGACATGTTGTAGGCTTGTGACTAGAGCTTTTAATGGCTTCATCAAGTGTTGGTTTATACTTAATTACACGTGAAACCTCTATCCCACAAGAAGCGCTTATGATGACACGTGGTTTTGCATCTTCAATCCTTGTAGCCAACTCATGTGCAGCAAAACCACCAAAAACAACACTATGGATAGCTCCTATTCTCGCACAAGCAAGCATTGCAATCACAGCTTCTGGGATCATGGGCATATAAATAAGCACTCTATCGCCTTTTACTACACCTTTATTGACCAATATCCCAGCCGTCTTTGCTACCCTCTTACGCAACTCTTTGTAAGTATAAGATTTTTTTGTATCTGTTACTGGTGAATCATAATACAACGCCACCTGATCGCCTCTACCATTCTCTATATGCAAATCAAGCGCGTTATAACAGGTATTCATACAGCCACCTACAAACCACCTGTAATGATTATTAACTACATCAAGCACCTTATCCCATTCATGATACCAATGCACTTTTTTAGCAGCTTCTGCCCAAAAAGCCTCTGGATTCTCAATGGATTGTTGATACACTTTTTCATACATTGACATCTATATCTCCTTTAAATAAGATGAAAGACTTTTGTGCAGCGTTGTTAATAACATCAGCAACAGGGTTGCAAATTAAAATTTTGGTAAATAAACATACTTTGCATATCAAAAATTTATTACTAGTGGAGAATATATGTTGTAGATTAAAAGTTTTAATAATATAGAATCTAATAATATTAAGTAGTCCAAAATTAGGTATCTTTTTTAACATATCGAATATTTTTGCACTAAAAATACTATTTAGAATACATAGGTAGCCCATATTTACCTTTCATATTTCTATATTTTATAACTTTATTGTTTTTTTATGTATTTATCCTAATTTATCTAATTTTTAACATTTTTGTCAATATTTGTTTTTTTAATTTGTATAAAATTTTTGACTTATTAAATTTTGTTTATGAAAACTATGGTAGGAAGCTTGTGATAAATTACCGCTACAACCCTATTAATGGTTACACATGATGTATAAAAATAGATATAATTCCATGTGATAAAACGTAAAATTTTATAGTAACATATTGTAACAATATAGATAAAGGAGTATCAATGTTTGTTGATAGTGTATCAATTTTCATTGCATCTGGACATGGTGGTGCTGGTGCAGTTAGTTTTAGACGAGAGAAGTTTGTCATTCAAGGTGGTCCTGATGGAGGCGATGGTGGTCGTGGCGGAGATGTGTATTTTTTAGTAGATAAAAATACAACTACGCTTGCAAAATTTCGCGGACATAAAAAATATGTAGCTGGCAATGGAATGCCAGGAGAGGGGAAGAACTGCAATGGAAAAAAGGGAAAGGATATAATCATTAGAGTTCCGCCAGGTACACAAGTAATCGATGAGGAAAATAATGAGATACTGCTTGATCTACTCATAGATGGAGAAAAAGTAAAGTTGCTTGTAGGTGGTAAAGGTGGGCTCGGAAATACTCATTTTAAAAATGCAAGCAACCAGCGTCCAACATATGCACAAAAAGGACTACCTGGAAAATCACTGCAAGTGCGTTTAGAGCTTAAGCTGATTGCTGATGTAGCTCTTGTTGGATTTCCAAATGTTGGCAAATCAAGTCTTATTTCTACGATTACAAATGCACGACCAAAGATTGCAGACTATGCCTTTACTACTCTTATTCCGAATTTAGGTGTCGTTGATGTTGATAGTTTGCATTCATTCGTGATTGCTGATATTCCAGGTTTAATACAGGGTGCTAGTGAAGGCAAAGGACTTGGATTGCAGTTCTTGCAGCATATAGAACGCACAAAATTGCTACTTTTCATGCTTGATGCCTCATGGTTTAGAATGAATATGGCACAAGAAAGCGAGGTGGAGATGCAACAAGATTACAATATAGAAGCCTTATTTGCTCCACAAGATTTAGCACATAAATCCTTATTCAATCAATTTATTGTGCTTTATCATGAGCTTTTATGTTATGCTCCAGCACTTGCAAATCGCCCTTATGCAATCGCTTTTACAAAAAGTGATGTAGAGTTATATGAGGGGTTTGGTGCCTTTTCTTTTATGCAATATGAAGATTTGCAGCTTCAGACACAAGCATATGTTTCACAACAACTACTTGATTTTATGAAGCATGGAATATCAATGCAATCTATCACGCACAGCGACAATAATAAAACATCAATAAAAGCCCCACTTTTCATTTTGCCTATCTCAAGTGCCACTCATTGCAATTTGGAATCTTTAAAAGCCTTGCTTTACTTTGCACTACAGGGTGTTGAACAAGCATGATGGTACAACACTTGTATTTCTTGTAGTTATTGAGACAATAGCCAATATAAAAGGAGCAGTATGCCTAAGTGCAAGTATGCAAACTTCTAGATATTGTGCTTTATAGTCTCTATAATTATTTTGCTCATTTTATCTTAATCAGACATCATGCAATTCTTTGAGTCATAACTTCTATGATTTTAAAATACTCTTTTCTTAATATAGAATCTTGTAAGTGTTTATAGAGAGTGTATAAGAATTATTGATTTATATTATTTTAGATTCCAATCTTTTTATATAGACATAAGGTATTTTTGTGTATAAGTCTAGCGAAAGATTTTAACATATAAGATAAAAAGCCTGTTACCTCTATCTGTCTTTTGTCCTATTTTATTTATGCTAGATTCTAATACACTGCTTTGTTTGTCTTGGTATGAGTTTGTATGTTTTTTGGCTTATTGGCGTGTTTTATATTACATTTTACGATGAGTTTTGATGATGAGCATATTTTGTATGATTATATATAAATTTTATTTATTTTTGTGATATGCTTATAAGTTATCTTATTGAAGTGATTGAAGCGAAATAAACTGCGATTTGACATCATTGTTATTTTAGTAGTGATTAATTCTATGTCTTGGTGTGCGGTTTTGTGATTAAGATTACTGAATCATAGAATCTTAAATATTACTAAGCCATGCAAATCAGTTGCAATAAATAAACGTCGTCTTCTTATGTCTTTTATAATGTATATATGTGTATAGAATGAAGTATAGAGCATAGACAAGATGAGGTCTGCATATGATTGTGTATTCTTACTAGATAATAAAGGAGTATATGTGAAACAAATTGACTGCGTAGTTATTCCAGCACGAGGTAATAGCAAAAGGATTGTTAGAAAGAATATGCAACCTTTTTGTGGTATACCCATGCTTGAGCGAAGTATAAAATTGGCACACAGGTTAAGTGATCATGTAATTGTAAGCAGTGATGATCTTTCTATGTTGGAGTTTGCAGCAAGTTTGGGTGCATATCCATTAGTAAGAGACAAAGCTTTAGCAGATGATATGACGCCAACTCTACCTGTAGTTACCCATGCTTTATTGCCTTTTATCCATACAGACTCTTTTGATGAAAGTTTGCTAGATTTTTTCCATGTAAACATACAAAAAACACATGCACAAGACAATCAAATACAACAAGAAGACTTCATTGAAAGTATCAAAAATATGATGCAATGGCAAGAAGATAGGCCTATTTTACATCTAACACCACATTCTAAAGTATTGTGTCTTTATGCAACAGCAATGTTTGCTACAGAACAAATCATTTTAGAATCTTGCACTCTACTTGATACAAATCCTAATGCAGCCTATGTGGTTGCTATGCTTGAGGCATCAAAAGTATTTCGCTCATTTTGTCTTAATGGTAGTGGATATTTAAACTTTTTATTTCAGGATTTTATAAATACTCGTTCGCAAGATTTACCTCAAGCATTTGTTGATGCAGGGCAGTTTTATCTGGGTAAAGCAGAAAGTTTTTTAATGCAGATTCCATTACTTGGTGAAAAAAGCATGGGGATTAAAATGGCATATGCACATGATATTGATACTATGCTTGATTTAGCGATTGCAGAAAGCCTTTTCAAACATATCAATAAGGATATATTATGACCATACGCATATTAACAGAGAGTGAAAAATCCTTAGGATTAGGACATATTGCAAGGTGTTACAATCTTGCTAGAGTATTTGTTAATATGGGATATAGTGTTGATTTTTTTGTACGTGGCAATGCTTCTTTTAAGGATTTTATTGCGACACAAGGGCAAGTCATCAATGATAAAGCAGTGTGCTATCCACTAGCATTACAATGGGAAGACATGAAGAATCCTTCATTGCTTCATAATGACATTTGTATTATTGATAGCTACAAGATTGATAATTTCACTCCATTTTTAGAATCTTCAAAAGCACTTATTCTATTTGATGATGATGGCAGACATTTTGAGTTTCTAAAAAGTGTTGTGCGAATGCAGAGTAAAAATGCTCATCTAAAAGCAAAAGTATTTTTATTGAATTCTAATGGTTTTTATAATACGAAGATGGTTGATAATGATATAAAAAGATATATATTTTCTGGTTTGCAATATGTGTTATTACATCCATTCTTTTATAAATTAAGTATTGATTCGCACGAGCGATTTTATGATTTTTTTGTGTGTCTAGGTGGGGAAGATTCCAATGATATAAGTAGTGAGATTTTTATGCAATTGCTTTCATTTGCAAAAAGTATTGCAGTGGTAGTTGGAGCAAATTATAAAGGTAGCTTACTTAGAAGTAAATACTTGGATTGCAACGAGGTACAATTTGATTCCAAAAAGCCCTATAGAATCTATTCTAATATTACTCAAATACAAGTTGCTACGCTTTTGGCAAAATCAAGAAATTGTATTGTCTCTGGTGGAGGGATTTTATTTGAAGCTTTAAAACTTTGTCCAAAGGTATTTGCAATCAATCTTGCAACAAATCAGGACATACAAATACATACACTTGCCACGCAGAATCTAATAAAAACAATTACACTACCATTATGTGAGAAGATTTTTGAAAACACAAACTCTTTAGACACACAAAAGTATATCGAAATTGGAACACAGGTGAAAGATTTTGCTACAGAGCTCATTTTTACCGCACTCAATCACACATTAAAATCTACACAAGAAAAAAAAGCGCAAAATTTTACACTCAACAATTATACTGCACTAGATTTTTGTAATTTGGATTCTAAAGATTCTATGAATATACTTACTTATAGGAATCATCCCTTTGTACGGGAGCAAATGTATGGGAGTAGTATTATCAGCGAACAAGCCCATATGAATTTCTTACATTCCCTGCCATATGATGAACATGCTCGATATTTCCTTGTTAAAGATGCAGAAACATTGCAAACACGAGATGGAAATCTTACAAACGATATAGGCGTAATTAGTTTTTCAAGGATTAACCTTAAACACAAAAACGCGTATCTTGGAATCTATAAAAACCCATTATTGCCACAACAAAAAAATAAAAGATATGGACATATACTGATGCAGATGTTGAAATACATTGCTTTTGAGCATTATAATCTTTGTATGTTGTATCTTGAAGTTGTATCAACAAACACACATGCCATAAAATTTTATGAAAAAGAGGGGTTTCATCCTCTTGGTATTTTGCAAAATGGTTTTAGGGTTTGTAAAAGTAACACTGAAATCTTCCATGATGTATTGCTATATGGTATGAAAAATCCAAATATATAGAGCAAGTTTCGTATTTATATTTGCCAAAAGCCTACAATATATAATACATGGCATTTTGGCTATATTTGCAATATTTCTAGCCTGTTGTATGCCTTAGATTGTTTGGTGCTGATACGCAATTTATATATAGACTTTATACTTATGGTGACTTGGATAAACTTTTGAGGCATGTAGATATTAGAGAAGTTTTTACATAGATGTTAGGTGAAATCTTGCTCATATTAGTTTGCAGTAAAACCCCATATAATTCAAAACTCTATATATCCTCCCCCAAGCACCATTTGACATGTTGAATATTATTATATTAACTTTTTATGCCTTTGCTTCAACAAAAACTTCTTTGGAGAGATTAAGCCGTGCAAAAAGCATATCATCTTTGTTTGGTGCAGCATTTTCTGTGGTGAGCAATCTATCTCCATAAAAAACTGAATTTGCCCCAGCAAAAAAACATAATGCTTGTAAAGAATCATCCATTTGTGCTCTACCTGCTGATAGTCGTATATATGACTTTGGCATAAGAATGCGCGCCAATGCAATAATTCTCACAAAGTCAAAACAATCAAGAGTTTCGCCATTTTCTAATGGTGTGCCAGGAATTCTTACAAGTTGATTGATTGGTATGGATTCTGGCGGTGTTGGGAGATTTGCAAGTAATACAAGCATATTAATTCTATCCTCATTGCTTTCTCCTAAGCCCAAAATCCCACCAACGCAAATTTTAAGTCCAGCATCACGCACATTCTTAATCGTATTTAGTCTATCTTCAAATGTTCTTGTGGTGATAACGTTGCTATAATATTCCTTTGAAGTATCAATATTGTGATTGTAGAAATCTAGCCCAGAATCTTTTAATTTTTGAGCCTGACTCTCATTCAATAAGCCTAAAGTAACACATGTTTCCATGCCTAAATCTTTTACTTCCCCAATTACATCGCAGAGTACTTCAAGATCTTTATCGCTAGGGCTTCTACCAGACGCACCCATACAAAAACGAGAGCTTCCTTTTTCTTTTGCTGCTTTTGCGTATTTTAGAATCTGTTCTTTATCTAACATATTTTCTTTTTTTGTACCTGTATTATAATGTGCTGATTGTGCACAATATGAGCAATTTTCAGTGCAAGCACCTGTTTTTACACTTAAAAGCGTGCTTGTTTGTAATGAATTTGGATTAAAGTTTTCTCTATGTAGCGTATGTGCTTTATAAAGTAATTCCATAAATGGTAATTGAAAAATTTTATGTGCTTGTTCATAAGTCATTGTTGGTCTCCATATATAACAGTGTGAAAGCACCTATTATCTTTTATTTAGGTTAATAAAGCAAATTTTTTAGTATCATCATAAGTAAATAAATATAAAAAAGTAAATTTTAATTTTACTAGCAATGTTAAATAGACTCACTAAGATTTGGGGGTAGGGGGCATTTGGATGTTAAAGTTTGCGTTGCAGAAACTTTACATTTTTGTGACAATATATATTATTGTAATGGATCTTACTTCTCTAAATAATTCAATATTCAATGATTTATTATTTAAAGATTTCTAAATTTTATACCTCATTGTATCAGATTCTGCTACCTTACATATGCTTGATTGGATTAATGTTATACATTATAAATTTTTCTCCACGTCTTAGCTTTACAATAAAGATACATTATCTTTTCATGTAGATTCCATAAAAGGTTTGTGTGTAATAAAAGATTTAAATGGACTAACTTTAGAGATAGATGTGTAATATTTTGAGTATAAAACTATTATTGTGTAAAAGTTAATAACCCTATAAAGCACATATTTAATAGTAAGATACTTTAATTTTATATTTTTTTTAATTTAATACTTGTTCCTCAGTCTATAATTACACGTTATATTTCAGAGAGGATTATGGGGCTACGTTTCTATATAACTTACGTAAGTTTGTTGTTTGTTTACTTAGGTTTGAGTTACCTGCATTTTTATTGCAGCATTGAGTTGTTTAAAGTATCATAGCTCCAATCACACCAGCGATTAAAAGCGGAATGTTATATACAAAAAATGTTGGGATACAAGTGTCATAAATGTGGTTGTGTTGCCCATCCATATTTAACCCAGAAGTAGGACCTAGAGTGCTATCACTAGCAGGACTTCCTGCATCACCTAGTGCCCCAGCGATACCAATAAGCAGGGTTATTGCAGGGATGCTAAAACCAAGAGAGATTCCAAAAGGCACATAAATTGCTGCAATAATAGGTATTGTCCCAAAGCTTGTACCAATGCCAATAGTGATTAAAAGCCCTACAAGCAGCATTAAACTAGCTCCTATAAACTTTGCCCATAGAGATTGTGTAGTGGTATTATGAGCTGCATGAGAATCTGGAGTTGTTTGTAAATTAGAATCGAGTGTATTTGAGTGTATTTCTTTTGCTACATTGATCCCATTTATAAAGTTTTCTACATTTGCAACACCCTCTAGGGCATCTTTTGTATGAGTATTTGCATTGTGACTTTGATGTGTGAAATCTGCTACCACCTGCACGAGCTTCTGTACTTCGCCACTTGTGCGTAAGACTTCGCCATATCCTGCTGCAACAAGCATGACAAAGGCAATAAATGCCATCATTCTTAGCCCATTTTCCATAATCACATCTATTTCACTCCACTTTACACCACGTAATACAATGATACACATAAGTCCAGCAAATGCTCCAAGTGCTAAGGATTGTGTAATGAGTTGCACAATGAAAAGCACAACAATACCTAGTAGTGTTGCATATTCTCGCCAACCCATACTCGCATCTCCCATAGAACACTCTTCTTTCTGTAAATATTCTCGTGGCTTTGCATATAACACAAATACTGCAAAAAGTAGTCCAAGCAACATAGCTGCTCCACCAATCCACATCACCGAGCTAATTTCGCTTAGACTTATAGGCATACCATTTGCTTTCATTTGTTCACGAATGGTTGTGTGAAAAATTAGTCCAAAGCCTATCCCAAGCGTTACATAAGGAGCTTGTAAACCAAATGTAAGTGCGCATGCAATAGCACGTCTATCAATCTTTAAACGATTCATGAGGCTTAGAAGTGGAGGGATTAAAATAGGTATAAAAGCAATATGAATGGGTACAAGATTTTGTGAAAAACATGAAATGAAAGCAATACTAAGGATAAAGATAAATTTTCTATTACTTATTGCATTAGCAATAGCAGAGAGTAAAAAGGTTGTCAAGTGTGTACGCGAAATTGCTACTGCAATACCACCCAGTAAAATGTAGCTCAAAGCAATATTTAAATTACTTGCCATACCTTTAATGAGGGTTTCACCTGTAGTTGTGGTTTTGAGTAGAAAGTACTGCCAAAACGAGTGCTGAGAATCTGCTGTCATAGGCAAGGAAGTTTCTAGGGGCAGGGGAGAAAGCCATCCAGCCACGAGAGCAGCTATAATGATGGATAGTAAAACATTGAGTCGTAAGATACATAATACTGCCATGACGAGCACAGATAATACTACTGCATTGGCAAAAAAAGACATCGGATTCCCTTAAGTATAAAAAATGCAAAAGTATGATTATAGCCTATTTTAAAAAAGATTTAAATTTTAGTTCTTTTTGGTTGAAAATATCTTTTTGAAGTTTGAATTACAAGCAATTCCAACTTAAACCTGCCAATTAGTTGATTTAAACCCAAGAAATCTTTTCAGCTGTTCTGTGATAACTAATAATCCATCTGAATAACTAGCTTTTATCCCAAAGCGTTGTAACTTTTTGATAAATC
>NZ_JRPL02000025.1 GCF_000765905.2 Helicobacter trogontum
TGTATAACCGCATTTAAAATCAAAGTCATTTTACATTTAAAATCAAAGTGTGCTTGAATCCTGCATTTTTTGACTTTGATTTTAAATGTAAATTTTGTCTTATTATTTCATAAACACAAACATCTTTAATTTAACTCTCAAACGCTATAACAGAAGTTGTTTGTCTGTCTTTCATTATGTGTGTTGATACTAGCCCATACTGACACTAAGCTATAATTAATATCTATCCCATGCACCCTATAAGGCATTTATCACACCTTTAACCCTACCTATCACATTGACTTCTTCTAATGGATATTGTATTGGCAGATAAATATCATTCATGCTTGAAAGTATTATGTGAGTAGGCGTGTGATAGCATTGCTTTACGAACACACCATCTTTTGTATTTATCGCATATATTTTGCCATTTTTAATATCCTTGTATCTCACATCTATAAAGCATAAGCTCCCATGATGTATTGCTCCCTCCATACTATCACCACAAACCCTTACAACCTCACATTCATAAAACCCCATTTCTTTTAACATGGTTGTATCAAATATAATATCCTTGCATTCTACCTCTGTATTCTCACACCCAGCCCCTGCCGATACATTTGCTGTATATAGCTTTAAAATCTTATATTTCAAAGAATGTTTGGCTACTTCTATAGGATCACTACCATAGAAAAATTGATTAATTGAAATATTTTTATTATGCAAGAAATCTAAAACATGTTGGTAGGGGATTATATTTTATAAAGCTTATGTTAGAATATTTTCATGTAAATAGGCTATAATTACCACTACGAAAGGATAAAAATGCAAGAAAAAACAGATAAAAAAAATGAGAATTTGATTAAAAAGACTTGTAAGGAATTGGGATTAACTTATAAAGAATTGGGGGAGAAGATTGGGTATAGTGAGAGTGCGATAAAAAGTGCAATCGCAAAGAATGAGATTAGCGAACCAATGAAAAAATCTCTACAAATGCAAATAGAAATACAACAATTAAGGGATAAACTGCAAGAGTTTGAAAGTTTTAAAACTTTTATAAAGAACATGATAAATTAAATACTTATTTATTGCAATAAAATACACTACATATACTTTTTCTGCAAAAAATATTCACAAAACATACCATTATACTTGACAAAAGAACATATTTTATATATAATTATATTATCAAAAGGTTGTAAAACATACTTTTTGAATCTTACGAAAGGAGATACACAAATGAAGTGGTTAGATTTAATTATCAAGTTAGCCAGACTTGTAGCCATTATTATTTGGATTATTAAAATGCTTAATAATTCTTAAGATAATGGTAGGGTGGGTGGGAGGCATAAAAGCCCACTTCCACAATAACCAACATTTGTGTATGCCTAATTTTATCATAAAGGGGCTAAAAATGCTAGAAAATTTGTTATTTGGTGTGATTATTGTATGGCTATGTGCTTTAACATACAAGGTTTTTAGTATGGATAAGAAAAAGGATTAGTCATGCAGCTACAAATATTTCAACATAAAGACTTAGGAAATGTAAGAGTTATAGGCAATAATGAGAATCCCCTCTTTTGCCTCGCTGATGTATGTAAGATTTTGGAAATACAAGATACTTATAAAGTAAAAGAGGCTATTTTAAGGGAATTTGAGCTATCCACGCTAGAAGTGGGTAGCTTTGATACAGGCTATGGGATTAAAGACTTTAACATGATTACCGAGCCACAACTCTATTTTGTGCTTATGCGAAGTGATAAACCAAAAGCTAAACCCTTTCGACAATGGGTGGTAAATGAAGTCCTCCCTAGCATTAGAAAGAATGGCTACTATATCAATCAAAACAAAAAGACAAGAGCTAAGCAAGAACAAATCTTACATAATCTCATTACAGAATTACAAGATTCTAATACACAGAAAGATTGCATTAAACAAGAAAATGAAAGCTTAAAAGATGAAGTGATAGCTCTGCAAAGAAAGCTTTTAGCCTTGTATGACAATAAGGATAAAAAAGAGGTAAAAATCCTGCCAGAGCATTATGGCAAAAGATTAAGTGAGGAAGAGAAAATACAAATCCTCTCTTTAAGGGAAGAAGGGAAAAGCATGAGAGAGATACAAGAGATTATGCAAAGAAGCGAGCATGCTTTATATTGTGTGTTAAGAGAAGCTAAAAGGGGTGTATTAGAATATAGATAAAAACGCATATAGATGTCCTTGATACGCTTAATAATATCCATGATGATATAAAAGCACTTGCACATATTGCTATGTTTATGGGATTTAGCTCAAAAGAGTTTCAAGTGAGAGAACAAGAGCTATGGTTCCTCTGCAATGCATTAGAAAAACTAGCCAGGCAAACACGCTCTTGTGAATGCTATTTACAAAAACAAAGGGAAATTCATAGTAATAGCTAAAAGTTAGAATCTACGTAAAGAGAAGCGTTTAAAAAAGCTTAGAATCTAAAAAAGATGTTTGAGAGATTAGAGTAATGTATAAAAACCACTCTTATTCATACAATCTCCTTATAAAACATAAAAATTCATACTCCTTTTTACAAAAGAGCTAAAATATTTTTGTTTTTAAGGATTACGCTAAACTTAAAAGCCCTATTTAAACATCCTTTAAAGCATATTTTCACATTGTTTAAATAGGTTTTATTCTTACTATTCCCCTACAAAATATCCTTCTAATAGATGAATACGCTTTACTTCATTTGTTTTTTTACCAGTAAGACTTGTAGCCACACTTGAATGAGAGAGATGGGAAGAAAAATTTCTGTAATTATCGCTTCCACCTTTAATTCTATCGCCCGTGTTTGATAGATTAGTTATATTATAATTATGTGTATGTTCCAACAGCTGTTGTTCTCCAAAGCTACCAACAAGCCCTTTTTCACTCACACCTTTTGTATAGAGATTTCCTTGCGGTAATCTAAAATGTGTGAATCCTACTCCCTTTTGCACTGATTTAGCTGTATTTTTACAATAAAACCATACAAGTGGATACTCACTTATCTTTAAAATTGAATGAGGCTTTACATATCCTTGTGGCAAACTCTCTCTAAAGAATAGCTTATATTCTAGCAATCTTTGTCTCTTTAGCCTTTCTTTCTCTAAGTTAGCCTTAATATCTTTTAGCATGATTAAGATAAATTGAGCGATATTCTGCCATTTATCTGATTTGATAGCCGCTATTGCTTCTAGTCTTTTTTGCTTCTCTTTTGCAGTTTCTATAATCTTATTTTTCCCTTCTTGCACTGCTTTTTCTAACTTTGCTTTTATCTCTTCTTCTAACTCTGTCTCTACATAATCCCCAAAGTTTGCAATATCTTTACCAAAGGCATTTAACTCATCTGCAAACTTTGGCAAAGATTCTAGAAACTCATCTGCTCTTACATCAAAGTTTATACTATCTTGTGTTGTAGGTGGTTTTGGTAGTGGTGTTATTTTTGTCATATTTACTCCTTTTGTTGTTTGATTTTAAGAGATTTCATTTTGATTATACATTCACTTGCAAATCTTAGAAATCTGGTTTTGTCTGTCATTGCACCCATTCCGCAAGGAAGTCGTGGTAGCCCATACGCAAAAAGGCTAGATTCTATGCGGAAGTATCTTTGATTGATTTTAAGTGTTGTTGAGTAAAAGTCAAGGGAGTGTATTATATATACATGACCGCAGACTTTTACGATAACTCGCTTAAAAGCAACAAAGAGACGACGCATACTAAATTAATCCCTCTATTTCAATACTCACAATACTTCTCCCCACTTTCTCTAACAATATCTCATGATTTTTCAAAAATCCAAAGTTAATTAAGTTTTCAAAATAATCCGAGATAATAAATACTACAGCCTCTCCCCTTAAATCACCTAAGAGATAACTCACTCTATCCATATCCTTATCCTCCACTAAGACTTCAAATGTGTTTGTCCTTTTAAAGTTTCCTTTAGTAAGTTGTGTATAGCCAAATGAATCTGTCTCAACTTTTGAGAAGTCAAGTAATGAGATAGCATTCTTAGCATATAAACTCATAGCAATATTAATAAGCTTCCCACAGATAATAGAGCTAATAGAGACTATATTTGAACCATAAGCCTTAACCCTAAAACTAACATTCCTTGTAAAAGTTGTTCTCTCATAAAAGATATTATGCGTTTTTAGACTATCTTTTTCACCAAAGAAGTATTCACTCCAACATGTAATCTCATTCCCACTCAGTCTATACTCTCTTTTTTCTATAACTTCACCACTCCTATTATCTAAGACTTCTATAAGTAAGTATCTAGCCTTAATCCCTGCTATATAGATTCCAGCAGAATCTTTACATGAAAAGGTTACTTCAATGCTTTCTTCATTCACACTTGAAGTATTGAGATAATAATCAAACATAGCCCAATAATTACTTGTACCTATCCACTCCCAATAAGCTAGATTATCTAACTCATTCTTGCTTGTATCTTCTTTTGCTCTGTATTTAGACTTAGAATCTCTTACAATATCACCCTTTGTATAGGATTTATTTATATCAAATAATGGTGTATCATCTTTTAGATTAGATTCTAGAATAATGATTTCATTTCTTTTTAATACTTTCATTTTGCCATCTCCAAACTCTCTTGGTTTGTTCTTAATATTTGTTTTAGAGTAGAGAGCATTTGCACGCTTAGTTTTTCTTGTGTGTCATCTTTATTGTTTTGTAAGTCTTCTAGCTTTTTTGTCTTTGCTAAAAAGGGATCTATCATATTGAGTTTAGTCTTTTTCTCTCCCTTTAGTGCTTCCTCATATTTCTTAGTAGCTTCACCACTTGAGATCAAAGCCTCTCCTAAAGCATTAATATTTGCAATAGTTTCTGGATCAAAGCTTCTTTTTAGCATATCTTCTCTAAACTGCATATAATTATCTATGGTTACATTTTCAGCCCCTAAGCCTTCTGTAATCCTTTCTACTTGCTGCTTTGCTAATTCTGCTTGAAACTTTAATGCCTCACTCTCTTGTCCTTTAAAGTTATAAAGCCAAGTTTGAT
The DNA here is from genome assembly GCF_000765905.2 of Helicobacter trogontum. Lineage (GTDB taxonomy): Bacteria > Campylobacterota > Campylobacteria > Campylobacterales > Helicobacteraceae > Helicobacter_A > Helicobacter_A trogontum. Next base: position 5,005 of record NZ_JRPL02000025.1, read on the forward strand.
AATTGTTTCCTGTGTTGATATAGGTATTTAGAGATTCCAAAAGGGCTTCATTGACACTTTTATTTACACCTTTAGCATAATCCTCCCATACTTTATAGACTGCACTTAAATCTGGGTTTTCTATTGTTTTTGGTATGCCTAAGAAGTTAGCAATAAGCTCTTTTGCACCTGCATCTGCAATGGCTGCATATGAGCTATATCTTCCTGCATCTACACCTATTGTTTGCATTGTGCCGCCTATATCTTTTAAGGCATACTCATAGGTTCTTAATGTATTCTTTATTGCCCTTAATGCTTTCTCATTTGCACTATAATGCTCTGTATAGTGATTTTCTTTTTTGATTAGGCCCCACATATATTTCTTTGTATTTGTAAAGTCTGCATACTCCCTTGCATTAATAGAATCTTTAGTAGCCCTACTTGTAAGTTCTACTCCACTTCCAGTCTGCTTTGTATTGTTTGAATAAAAAGTCCCACCTAATGCCCCTACAAGTCCGCCTATTGCACCACCTACAACAGCACCTAGTGGTCCTGCAAAAGCCGCTCCAGCTGTTGCACCAATACCACTACCCACCTTTGTTGCAATATCTGCTATCTTCTTATTGCCTTCATCTCCAAGAAGACTAGTTGCTATTCCTCCCACAGAATTACCTATGCTAAATCCAGCGATAGCTGCACCAGCACTCTCCATAAGAGAGCCTAATGCTCCCCCTTCACCAAAGAGTTTGCCTAATGCCCCATCCTCCCCCATAAGCTTTTCAAATACACTGCCAAAGGCATCTTGCATACCTTTCATTACCTTGCTATTAGTAAAAGCATCACTTAAAGCTGTGCTAAAACCTTGTGTGATTGAATTTTGTGCTTCACTCATAATGTTAGAAAACGCATCAGCTATACTACTTTTACCGCTTAAGAGTTCATTAAACCCAGAGCTAAGTGAGTAGTTAAGACTTGTTGTAATCTGTTCTACATAGAGATTATATTCTTGTATCTCTTTCATTCTTTTTTCATGGAGTTTGTTTTCTGCTTCATATAGGGCATTAACTTGAGCGAGTTCTAATTCTCCACTCTTTAGCTTTTCATTGACTTCAAAGTTTAGATTTGTAATCGTTCTTTCATAGCGTAGTTTTTCTAATGCGATTTCTTTTTTCTTACCATCTTGCATAAGAGAGATATTTCTCTCCCTTATTCTATACTCATAATCCCAGAATGCTTTTAGTCTTTCAGTCTCGCTTAAGCCTTTTTTTTGTGCTGTAGTTTGCTTTGTTTGTGTAGCATTTCTTTTCTTAGCTACAAGTTTTGTAGTATTTGTTTCAACATCTTTATTCACCTTTTCTTGCTCATCATTCCATAGAGCAAGTATCTCTTTATAGCTATCTACAAGCACATCTCCCATATGAGAGACATTGCCTTTCATTTTCTCCCATATTGCATCATTTTCTGCCATTCTTTTATGAAAGCTTGCAAGGGCAACTTTGTCTTTTCCAAATGAAAAGGCATATTTTATTGCATCACCTGCTGCCATTGCATTATTTATCATGCCTTTAATCGTATTTATAACAAGCTTTACACCTTCAACTATGACATTAATAACAGCTACAATGCCTACCATAGTAGTTTGCATACCTTTTAATAAGATAATAAAGGTATCAAGCTCTTTATTACTCTCTTTAAAGCAGCTTGCAATCCACTTTAAAGCATTACCAAACTCTTCCCATAAAAGCAGGACTAATTCTTTTAAGGCATTAAACACTCTTTGTATATAATCTATCCATGCAGCAAATACAGCTAGAAATCTCTCTTTATTGCTTGTAATAAATTCAGTCATTGAAGCAATGGAGTTTTTTATCTTTTCAAAATACTCACTCATAGCACTTCGTTTTAAATCATCAAATGCAGAGTTAAGCTTACCTACTGCTACAGAATAACTCATGCTTTGTGCTTTTACACTCTCTTGCAAGGGAGAGAGTTTTTCTAGCATTAATTCATATAACTTGCCCTCATTTTTTGCTTGCGTCATAGCCTCTGTGCTTAAGCCTAGAGACTTTATAAAGCGACCAAAGTCAGTTGCAGTATCTGCTACACCACTGCCTAGATTATCAAGTGTTACTTTTAAAGACTCTACATCTACGCCAGATACATTTGCTGCTACTGCTATTTTCTCCATGACTTCTTTTGCTTGTTCTAGACTCATAGTAGCACCAGCAGTTGAGTAAAAGCCTTTAAACATATCGCTCATATCATTCATGCTATAACCAAGTTCAATGCCAACATTTTTGAGATCATTAATAGTCTCTTTAGCTAGACTAAGAGATTTTGCATGTTTTTCTTGCACGGATAAAACATTCCCCATAGAATCTACATTTTCATGATTGATTGAGATTAAAGAAGCAATAGAGTTTGAGAGATTTTCATATTCAGCATTGAGTCTTATGGAATCTTTTATAGGCTCTACCAATACATCTTTTAGCATACCTAAGGCTTGTGCTGCAAGTCCTAAAGCCCCTAAACCAATAGTTAGCTTACCTATTGCAGACCCAAAACCAATTGAACCTTTTGTGCCACTATCTAGATTCTTTTTTGTTGTATTTAGGGCAGAATTTGCTTTATTAATGCCTTGTTCGCCTGTAACATTGAAGACTATGTCAAGTGAGACATTGGAATTATTCAAAATACTTCTCCCCTTATAGTAATGCGTTGTCTTGCGAGACACTTTTAAGGGTTATTAAGTCCTACCTTGCACAAGACAAAACACAGATTCTAAGATTTGCATTATGGCAATCTTTGCTTTTTTAAATTTTTGGCTAGGAGTTATCTCATGCGATAATGACTAGCTATTTTTATGGCTAATCTTGTAAATGTATAATCAAAGCTGAATTTCCCCTAGCTTAAAAGTCGCAAAAAGAAAAACGCAACATAAAAAACTAAGTAAGCCTAGCTGATAGCATTTCCTTATAAAGTTCTAGTATAAGAATACTATCTAGCCCCTCTCTCTTACAATAATCCTTAACAATAAGATAATTCACACATTCAATCACGCTAAAAGCCCCAACTTGAAACTCTAAGCTAAGATTAAAGCCTAATGCAATAATTATTTCTTCCATATCCTCTAATACAATGGGCAAAGGCACGCTAGATTTATCTCTAGCGAGAAAGGCTTGTTCCTTTGCCCATCTTATGAGTTTTTTCTTTTAGCCTCTCTTTTTTTCTTAAAGCTTTCTGCCATTGTGGTATAAAAGGCATCAAGTGAGCCATTCTCTATTAAGTCATTTACAAAGTCTCCTACTCTCTCGCCTCTTAGATTCTCTTTTAATTGCTTAATTGTTGCTTCTAGGTTCTCACTGATACCACTCTCTTTTGTGAGTTCTTGCAATTGCCTTGCATTTGTTTCTAATAGGCTTAGAGTTATTTTTTCACCTGTGCTTAACTCTGCTTGGAATCTAATCTCTGCCCTTTTTACTTTATATACAAAATCACTCATATTCTCTCCTTATTAAAGTTTTACATTAAGCTAAATTTCTAGACTCTCTTTATCTAGATTCTGTTATCAAGTATTATTAACTGCTACTTGCACTTCTTTAATCGCCTCTTTCATGCCCTCTTTAGTAGCCTTTAATACTATCTTACCAGTCCCAACTTTTGCACCGCTTACTTGAAGGTTTGAATCTTGCTTTAAGATAGTAATGCAGTCTGCCTCGCTTAGCTCTTGTAACTCATAGGTAAAATCAGTAGCATTTGTATTGACTTGTAAGTTTTCAGTTTCTCCTAAAGTAATAGCTAAACTCTCTGGTGTAGTGCTTAATTCTGTCATAGGCTTTTCAGTGATAGCACAATCAATCTCTAGTGAGTTTTCTCTCATATATTCACCTTTTGCACTTACTCTAACTTTTGCACTGCCTTGTGCTTTTGCTTCAATACTTATGCCCCTTTCACTTTGAGAAAGCTTTATCTTTTCAGCCCCCAGTGTTACTTCAGCCTTAAAGCTTGTAGCATTTGTGCTAATATCTATACTTTCACTTGCACCCTCAATTAAGCTTACGCTTTTATTTGAAGCATTAAGTTCTGTTATAGACATTTCTTGCACTACTACTTCAATGCTTAACTCGCTCTCTTTCATATCCTTACCTTTTGCTTTTATCTTTATTATGCCACTGCCTACTTTCTTAGAAGTTACTTCTAAATTTGTATCCATCTTTTTTAGAGTGATAAAATCTTGCGTTTCACTCTCTATTTCATAGCTATAATCACTTGCATTTGTGTTAATGGTAATATTCTCTTTTTTACTAAGAAGTAGTGAGAGATTTTTTACTGATGCGCTTAATTCTGTAGGTAAAAACCTTTTTACTTCTTGCTCTATAAAATGCGTGTAATAGCCTTCATTTGTTTTATTCGCACTGCCCTCAAAGCTCATATTTGCAAAATCTTCACTCATTAAAGGTAAATCACCACCCATTTTAATATTTGCTTCATGGATTATTGCAATCACTCTTTTACCAGCAACAGGGATTCCAACGAAGATAAGTTTTGCTTTTAATAATGGATTAGTTCCAGCACTAATCTTTACATATTTATACTCACCATCTGAAACCTCACCACTAGGTAAAATCTCATTTTCTTGAAACACAACTTCTTCAATGCGAGAACCAAGCGCATTGGCAAGATTTGCTGGTGAGAAACTATTGCAAGTGATTTTCATGGTATAATTTTCCTCAGTTACCACTTCTGCAATCTTTTGTTTTAATCCTCCACTACGAGTAAAAGCAGTAGCACTTTGCGTATCTCTTGTGAGAGTAACCTCTGTTGCACCCATGTCATATTTTTCTTCACTCAAACTCCCATCTTGCAAATATGGCTGAATATACATAATGCCACCTGCAAGATAGAGATTGTCTTTTTGTGTGTTATTTACCATGTTTACTCCTTAAGCTAAGTTAAATTCCTTTTTAATCTGTGCAAAGTATGCTTCACCTGCTTTATTATAAGACCACCTTGCCTTATAACCCCTTGTATCTAAATGCACGAATCCTCTAAACTCATCATGAGGATTTATGCCTATTGCAATCCCAAAGGGCTTGTCATTATATGTTTTTAATACATGTTCGAATACTTGTTTAGTAGGCACACCTTTGATTATGAAATCTACTGCATCACCTACTAGATGTCTTGATTTACTTGCACCATTGTTTCTTTTGTTGTTTTCAGGACATCTATAAGGACTTTTAATTATCAAAGGCTTACCAAAGTGCTCTCTAATTTCTACTAACACATCTACAAGCTCATCAGGTGGCATACCTTGAGGCAATTTGCCACAACATTTACATCTAAATTCTTTTTCTTGAAAATATGGGTTTTCTTTCATGTTTTTCCTTTATTCAATAAGTTTGCTAAGTAGGAAGCAAAAGACCAACCCGCTAAGCTTTTTGCATTTAAGATTTTTGATGAATTTTTGTTGTTTTTAAGTCAAAGATACAGAGAGCCTACTTTGTTGTAAGTGACCAAGCCTTGAGTAAAAAATCAACAAAAATCAGTGCTTCAGTGAAGCATGTGCTCACGCTTGCACAAGAGACAAACGTAGGACCTAAAGTTTTTTTTGTATAAACCGCTCTACTATCATAACTAATCTATCTGTGCCAAGATAGGCTAATGCCCCACCTAAAGCCACGCTTAATTGATAGGGTAGACCAACATATACAAAGACTTCAAATCCAAGCCATGTAATAAACATAGAGATTAACACACCATGTATCACATATCTAAACAACTGCCCCTTTGTCTTAATCTCTGTTTGCTCATAGCCTTTTATGAGAAATAAAATGCCTATGATTAAACCAATGACTAAAACAAAAAGATATTCTTTCAAACTCTCAAAAAAATCATTCATACTCACCTCTGCATATCTTAATGTCCTTTTCTAAAAGTTCAATATAGCCAAGCAGCTTTATAATCTGTTCTAACACAGATCCATTTGTATCTGGTCTATGTCTTTTAACAATCTCGCATTTACTAGGGATAAATACTTCTTTATACCTAATCTCAGTTTCTCTAGCGCATGAGATAAAGCTAAGGGGGATTAGCATGAAAAATAGATAACGCATTTTTAATCTCCTTTAATTCTTTTTCACAACTCTTATCTGTAAGCCTTATTGTGTTGTATTTCACAATAACTTCTCTCTCTTGCTTTAATGCTTCCTTGTTATGTTTATCTAGCCTTTCTTTATCTAGGGCTTCTTTTTGTATTGCTTCATTTTGATTTAATATTGCACTCTCACATATCACCTTACTAGAACCTGTAAGAATTGCATGTTTAATATAAGCCCTTATGCCAAAGATAAGTGAGAATATCACGCTCAAACCAAAGATAATGATTGTTACCCACTTCATATTCTAAGCCTTACACTAAAACTAATTGCATAGATATAAAGCCCTTCATTATGAGTAATAAGTCTTGCATCATCTACAAGGATTAATGAAGCAAGATAACCCAAAAAGGCATTAGTCTTATTATCTTGCAAGATATTTATAAACTCATCACATAGAATAAGCACACCTTCTGTATTCTTATCAAGTGTATAACCAGCTATATATAATTTAAACTCAAATAGACTTTCTTTAGAGTTCATCTTGCTAAAACGATTAAAACTTAGATATTGTCCTACTTGAGTTATCTTATCACTGCTTAGTAATATGGTATTTGGTAATAACCTTTGCACTTCTTGTATAGTTTCTAATATCATATACTACTCTCCCTTATGCCAGAGTTATAGAATCTAGATGAGAACAAATCCCCTTTTATATCAAATGAATTTGCTTTTCTTATCACTTCAAGTGCATTTTTAAACAACAACTCATCTTCACCATTTAAATCTATCTTTAAATAGAGTTTTAAACGCACATAAGCAAAGTCAATGCGTATGTAATTTGGCACATCTTTTCCCTTACATGCTTCATTTGAATCTTGAAGAGCTAACATTAAAGTATCATCATCAATCTCACTAGGATTACTTAAGCTTTTTAATGCCCTCTGCTTTAAGACTTTAAAGTTTGGGGATTGTAAGGGGGTGTGAGTTAAGTCAATCATTTTTTACCTTTACTAAGTTATGCTAACAAAAAGCCTTAAGCCTTTGCCTTAGTTTCCATTTTCTCATCTCTCTCTTTATTCTCTTTAGATTCTATCTTTTCGCCCTTATCCTTAGAGCACATCTCTTTAACCTTATTTTCTAAAAGCACAAGTCTTGTTTCAATGCTTGGAATCTGCTCTAAAAGTATCTTGTTGTAATTTTCTTTATTGTTATCTTTTAGCCTTGCATTTTCTAAGCCTTGTCGCAACTTATTAGCATTTTGAGTGTTGCTTGTCATTGTATTTCCTTTTTAGATTTATTGTAAAGATTTCATGCTTTTTATACATAAGGTTAGATTCCGTGCGGAAGTATCTTTGATTGATTTTAAGTGTTGTGAAGTCAAAAGTCAAGGGGGTGTATTATACATGTCAAGACCGCAGACTTTTACGATAACTCACTTAAAAGCAACAAAGAGACAACGCACAGCTATGCTTTTGATTTAGCAGCCAATTGCCACAACCCATACCCCGCATTATCCTCACTCCTTGTTCCATATAAAAATGCATCTTTCATAAACACATTTTCATCGCTTGGATTATCTAGGGCTACAAACTCTACTTTTTTATTTATCTGTAAAATAAGAGGTTTTAATGTTTTACTGACATCAAGTAAATACCAAGCCCCCTCATCACTCAAGCGATCACATACAAGATAATCGCATATTTTATAGGTGATATTTGAATCTCCACCACCTACAAATTGCGCGTTTAATATCTCTAGTGCTTTAGCTTCTAGTTCAGGTGGCACAATTAAGAGATTTGGCACAATACGCAAAGGTTTGCCAAACTCATTAGTAATAGCCCTCATCTCTTTTCTCACAGCAAGTAGATTTTCTCTTGTGAGCTCCAAGCTATGTGAGTTTGAGAAAGTCTCACTGCCTACTGGATGATCTGTCGCAAAAAAAGTTTTACCATCATAGCAAGTCTCATTTTTTTCAAGCAAAGAGAATACAAGATCATCATAATGTGCGCCTATAGCTTCAGCCATACCTTGCACTCTAGGTTTTACAATGCCTAGATTATCATACTCAATTACATCTCTTTCTACTTGTATAGTGCTTTCCCACTTTTTACGCTGAATTGTGTATTTATTCGCACTTAAGTCTTTAAGCTCTCTATCGCCTACCCATTCACGCATATTAGGTAAATCACCCACCCAGCCATAATCCACACTCATAGTGTTTGCTTTTATCTCTGTTGCAATCTTTTTGTAATCGCACACATTGTTTTGTAATGCATCATTAAATACTTTTGATAAGCCTTTGCTTACTTGTTGCATGTAAGCGGTGTCTAGTTTTGCCATTGTTTTCTCCTTATAAGTTTTTATCTTGATTTATTCTGCAAGTCTATAAATCTGTCTTTTTACACATAAAAAATAAACACTTCTATGCGGAAATATCTTTGATTGATTTTAAGGGTTTTCAAAGCAAAAGCGAAGGGAGTTACCTATGTCGGTAATGACCAAGCTTTGAGTGAAGAATCCCTTAAAATCAGCGATCGTGCGAAGCATGTGCTCACACTTGCACAAGAGACAACACATTATAATCCTAGTTGTGCTTTCACATGAGAATCTATTCCATCCCCATCCCCTTGAGGCTTAAAGTCTACACTCTTGTTTTTTAAGACATGTTTTGCTTCTTCCCTGCATACTTCAAGATATGAATCTAGAGCACTCCCATTTAAAGCTAATGCACTCTCCCTTCTAGCAGGCAACATCTCACCACAACTGATTGCATTCTCTATCTTTTCTTTTAAAGAATTTGAAAGAATTTCATCTTTTTCCTTTTGCAAGGTCTCTAACTTCTTTTTTAATGCCTCATTCTCACTTAAAGCTGCACTCAACTCTTCTTTTAACTTTTCTAAGTCAGCCATATTTTTACTCCCTTCTGTATTATTCCCTTGCATATTAGCCCTTTCTTTGTTTAGTGCTGAAAAAAGCACATTAGGACGATTTACGAGTCCAATACTTGCAATCCTCTCTACTACATACGCATTATTTTTCATACCCTTGCAGCTATAAGCTGGGCTTAAATATCTAAAAACACGATCTTTTATAAGCCCCTCACCAATACTATTAAGATTTAAGGTCGCATAGAGCCCATCTTCTCTTATCTCCAAAGAGTTGAGAGAAAACCAACCCATAGCTTCATTGTCTTCATGGTTTTTATCAAGCATCAAATCTGTGCCAATCTTTTTTGTATTAGTAAGCACAGATTCTGCATTTAAATAATACTTCCTACCATCAACACCGCTAAACTCACCAATGGGCGAAATTTTTATCTTTGTGTTATTGTTTTCTGCATTGCATTCTAAAAATACTGCATTTGTTGTCATGCTTTTATGCCTTTTACAAAAATTTGAGTAGCAATTATGATTGAAGATAAGAGATTAGAATCCTAAGGATTTTAGGAAAATTGCCCTACAAATAGAGTTAGAATGCTGCCTAATTTAATGTTTAAAGTTTTTAAGCTTTATGTTATGCATGTAAGCAATAAACACGCTAAGAAGCTTAAAGATATAAAAAGATAAGATTGTAAGGGGAAAAAGTGAGAGACAAGATTAAAGAAGCGTATGTGAGAGGCATGTGTATTGATGATATATGCACTACGCTTAATATTTCTCGTGGAAACTTTTATTACCATAAAAAAGAGGATTTAAAAAGGGGGATAAACTGGGATATCCTTGCTTTAAATAAAGAAAGGGATATAGAATCTATAAGAGAGAAAGAAGCAAGATTTCTAAAAACCCTCATTCTTTCTTTTGAAAAGTTTATAGAAAAGAGTGAGGAGTTAGAGCCAGAGACAATAGAAAAACTGCATAAATATGCAGAAACATATTGGAAACTCAAAGCCCCGCAAAAAAATGATGTATTTGCAAGTAGAAAGCAGAGTGAAGATATAGCAAGAAAAACGATTGAGGGTATTGCAAAACTAGCCTTGCAAGAACAAAATGAAGCAGTCGTGCAATTCTTAAGCCAAAATGCAGAATTAATCATTCAAACTATATTTAAGGAGCATAAATGAGTGATACTCTAAAAGATAATGAACAAAGCCTCATTGCTGCAATGGAGTTACTGCAAGAAATAAAAGAGGAAGTGCTAGAACTCTCAAATAACAACAATGGCTTAAAAGAAGATGTGCAAATTCTGCATGCTTTTAGCGAGGAGTGCAAAAGAGATATTAAAGAGAGTGTGTTAGCACTTGGCTTAAAACCTACCAAAAGCCTAAGATTATTAAAAAATATCCACTTATACAGAAGTCTTGCTTTTCAGGAAATCTTTTTAGACTCTAATGGTGAGATTACACAATATGGTGGTGTATTTATGAATGGACATGCAAGCTCTTTGCAATCAAATGGGAGTGGGCGTAATACAAATACTCCTCATTTTAGCCGTGTTGCACTGCCACAAGATATTGAATTTATAGAAGTTTTTGGCGGACATACCACATTTTATGCACTTCCTAAAGAGGGCAATTTTATCTATGTATGGGGCAGTAATGCAAGTGGCTGTGCAGGAGTTGGACACACAAATGCAATACCTCTTCCTATAAAAGTAGACTTTCCTGCAAGAATAAAGAGTATTGTATGTGGAAGCTCAATCTCAAATACTTATCAATCAGCTCTTGCTCTTTGTGAAGATGGCAAAGTCTATGTTACAGGCAGGAACGCCACAGGGCAGCTTGGCACAAATAATACACTCGATATTAATACATGGACACAGAACCCCTATCTCTCAAACATAGAATCTATTTTTCTAGCAAGCACAGGTAATGAAGGCATAACACTCTGTATCGATAAAGATGGAGTGCTTTATACCTTTGGACATAATATTCAAGGTGCTTGTGGGAATGGGAGTAATGCCAATGTGCTTATGCCCTATAAACTCGAGCTTAATCAGAAAGTAAAACTTGCTAAAGCTTCTATAAATAATGTCAGTCACATTTCTAGCACAAGCCTTATTCTACTAGAAGATGGCTCAATTTTTGGTGCAGGATATAATCAAGAAAGGCAGCTTTCCAGTGAGAGTGCAACAGATTCTAATGTATTTATCAAGCTTGATATTTTAAATGGGGATAATAAAGATTTTATTGATATTTTCCCAGCAAGTAAGAGTGGGACATGCTTTGCATTAAAAGGTGATGGGAGACTTTTTGGTTTTGGATATGGTGGCTTTGGATTTGGTTCAGATAATACACAGAACTCACAAATAGCACATGTCGTGGCTGAAGATATAGAATTTGTTGTAACACATGATAGAACAAATACACGCCTTTTTGCAAAAAAGAAAGATGTAAATAGCCTTGTTGCATGTGGATTTAATACCGACAATAGTTTAGGTGTAGGCGATAATATCAATACAAAGACACTAAAACCTGTTATCCTGCCTACAAAGCTTAAAGATTTCATGCTTTTTAGTTTTAATACTGAAGCAAACCTTGTAGCACTCTGTGAAGATGATGCTACCACAAGTTTATATGCTTGTGGCACTTTGCTTGATTCTAATTTGCTTTATAACACACCAGTTTTGCAGAAACAATACTAAAAAGGAGAGATTATGGCAATCTATGGAATTAATATGAGTGACACATTAAGCGTAGCAGGTAATTTTAGCGTTATTGATACGCATAATGATATATCATATGTAGAAGGTGAGAATTTAAATACACCATTTTTTGAAGCAGAATTGCCACAAGAAATAATAGAGAAACGAAACAACATATTAATAGAGGCAAGAAAGAAAAAAGAAGCTGAATTCAATCTCTATTGCGATAACTTGCTTACAAGTTTTAGCTCTAGTGCGCTAGGTGATACCTATTATTATGATTCAGGGCTAGAGGACCAATTGAATTTAATCGCATTAGTTGTTGCTGGGATTGATGGGTATTTTCGTTGTTATAGAAAAGATGAGCCAAAACAAAATATCCCACATACAAAAGAGCAACTAAAACAAGTCTTTCAGGATGGATTAGCTTATAAGGCAAAGACTATTGCAATATGTGGGGCGTTAAAAGCCTATTTGCTGACACTAAGTGATGTTGCAGAAATTGAGAGCGTGAGCTGGGAAGATTATGAGAAGCTGCAAGGTAACTCTCTTTAAAAATTACATAATCTTTGGTAAGTGAGCACCACAAATAAATCTTAAAAATTTTTAAAAAAGGAGAATAATGAATAGTTTCACAAAGCCTCTACTTGTCAAAGTGCTAGATGATGGCAGTGAATATGAAGTGTTAGAGGATTTTATGTATTATAGAAGTGAAAAAAATACACTTACAATCAGAGTGCAAAAAGGCTTTATTACAGATTTTGCCAGTGTGCCAAGAGTGTTTTGGAGTATATTCCCACCTTTTGGGAGATACACAAAAGCAGCAGTTTTGCATGATAGATTATGCGAGGCTTTTTTGCAAAAAGAATCTTGGGGCATCCTTTATAACAACAATAGTAAGGAGCTTGTAAAAAGAAATGAAGCTGATAAGATATTCCTAGAAGCAATGGAGGCTATTGGTGTAAAGAGAAGCACACGCAATATTTTGTATTTTTTTGTTAGAGCATATGCAATTTTTAAATATGGTTACAACGCTTAAAGAAATATGCGTTTAAAAGTATTTAAATAGTGTTTAAATTCGTTTAAATATTAAAGGGTGGTATATGGATAGCCTTAAAGATTTAAAAAGCTTTTTACAGGCTTTACCAAAACTAAATGACAAAGATAGAGAAAGTCGTGTAAAAAGAGCTAAACAAGATTTTTATTCTTTTATTACTACATATTTAGGGCATCATATTGGTTTAGAATATGGCATGACAAAAAAGGAGAGCTCAAAGTTTAGGGCATGGGTCTATACAGAATTGCCAAAAATTATTGCAAATAAAGTTACTCCAACCAATAAAATGGTGGTAAAAGCCTATCGTGGTGCGGCAAAGACAACTTTAATCTCAAGACTATTTTGTCTTTGGCAAATTTTAAGAGGAGATAAAAGATATGCCATTATTATTAGCTCTACGCTCGATCTTGCAAAAGAAGGCATCGACTTGCTTAAAATAGAGTTAGAGGACAATATTAATCTTGTGCAAGATTTTATGATAAAAAAGGGCAGCTTGTGGAATAATGAAGAGCTTGTCTTTTCAGTAGAACAAGAGAGAGAAAGCCAAGTAAATACTCATGAAAGCGATAATACAGAAGTACTGCAAGATAAAAGTAAAAGCGCCCTAAAGATAGCAACGGGGAAAGTCTCACAATTATGTAAAATTAAGTCTTTTGGAGCAGGTAAAAAAATTCGTGGGACAAATTTCTTAAGTATGCGTCCAGATTTAATCATTTGTGATGATATTGAAAATGATGAGAACATAGAATCTAAAAGCCAAAGAGATAAACTCTATAAATGGTTTAATAAAGCCATACTCAAACTCCCAAGCCGTCTTAATCCTTATTATCACATTATGCTTGTGGGCACAACACTGCATTATGACTCACTCCTGCAGCGCATAGCTCTTCGTAAAGATTTTAAAACATTCTCTTTTCCACTACTCCCACAAATGCCAAGCAACCTAGACTTGCTTACAAAAGAAAGTCTTGCTACCTTTAAACCAAGAGGCTATATTCTTGATGATACAAGCTTACATATAAAAGAGATATTAAGCGATTATTTAGAAGATAAAGCAAGTTTTTACTCTGAATTTCAAAACGAACCGCTAGATAAAGACAATGCCCCCTTAAGTAATTACACCACATACACAAACCTACCTCCACATATAGACTCATGCTTTATAGGTATAGACCCTAGTCTTGGTAAGAAAAGGGGAGACTATTTTGCCCTATCCACTCTTTTTTATAATAAAAAAGAAAGTAAGATTTATGCTAGCAGCAAAGGCTACAAGATTGCCCCAGATAAAATGATAGATAAAATACTCACACTTTTTACAAAGACAAGAAAGCTAACAGAACATATAACAATAGCCTGTGAAGAAGTAGCCTTTCAAGAATTCTTTAAAAATGAGTTAAAAAAGAAGTTTTTAACTCATGGAATCTATACACCAATCATTGGTATCAAATCTAATACAAATAAAGAAATACGCCTAGATTCCCTAGCCCCACTTTTGAGTGATGGGGATTTACTCATTTATGAAAATGATAATCTCTTAAAAGAAGAGCTAGATACTTATCCAAAAGGAGCGCATGATGACTTGATTGATAGCATAGACATAGCAAGAAGGGCTATGATTGCTAGTTCTTGCATAAATTATAAGGAAGCACTGAAGGCTACAAGAGATTATAAAGATAAGTTTAACTCCCTAAAAGAGTTATAGTCTTAAAATATTCAGCTTTGGTGTTTCATTTCAAAGATTATGGCTAAAAATACTAGTCATTACGCAATTAGGTAACTCCTAGCTATTTTTAGCCATAAAGCTTTAAAAGCAAATACTCAAATCTTAGAATATGAGCTTTGTTTTGCAAGGATAGCCAACTTTGAAAACAACATAAAGGATAACCATGAATTTTCTAAAAAAACTCTTCAAAAAATCAAAAACAACCCTAAACCCAATGTATATGAATGACATTCCAAGTCAAATCAATTATAAAAAAGTAAAACTCGCATTGCAAAATGAAAGCCTAAGTGAAGTTATAAGTGTGTTTGAGTTTTTTAAACGCTTTGATACACAGATTTCAAGCGAGCTAAATAAGAGAAAAATGCAAGTAACAAGACTGCCCTTGCTTATAGAGAGTGAAAACAAAGAACAAGATATATTCCTAAAAGACTTTATAAAGACTAGAGACTTTAGAAAGCTTTTATTTCTCTTTAGCACATCTATCCCCTATGGATTTAGCTCTTTTATCTTGCAGTGGGAATCCTTTAATTCTAAGATTTATCCAAAGCTAGATTTTATCAGTATGCGATACTTTGAAAGTGATGAAGCTTTTATGCCCTATATAGAACAAGCAGGAAACAGAATCTATTTACATGAAGCAAATGAAGATATTTATACCATCTATCACCCAAGTGATGCAGGAAATTTACTCGAAGGAAGTCTAATGAATAAGATTATAAGCCTAGCAAGTCTAAAGCATATTGCCTTGCAAAGATACATGAGCTATTTAGATAGCTTTTCTGTCCCACCACTCATTATAAAGAGTGAGGCTACAAGCACAGAGGAGACAAGTAAATTAATCCTTCAATCAGCCCTAAATCTAAGAAGCAATGGTGTTGGGCTTTTTGCAAAAGATGATGTGCTAGAAGTCTTAAATGGAAATGTAGATAAAGGCACATTCCTAGACTTTGTAAGATATTGTGATGAATGTATCTCTAAAGTGATCACTTCTCAAGTATTAGCAGGCAATAGCACTCAATTTGGCACACAAGCACTAGGCAGTGTACATGAGGGCATAACAAGAAATGTCTTAGAGTTTGATGCAGGACTTTTAGCTGAAAATATCACCCCACTCTTAACTAAAATGCTAGAGTATAACTTTGCACATGTTGCACCTTTTTACTTTGAGATAGATACCAATACAGAAAAAGATGAGAAACTCCAAGCAGAAGTCTATAATCTTTTATCAAATATGGGGATTCAAATCCCTTTAAAACATCTTGAAAATACCTTTAAAATAGAGGGCTTGGAGTATAAGCAAACACAAAGTTTTATGCAAGAGCCACAAGATTATGGTAATACTTCGCAAACACATGCAATAAAGGATATATTAAATGCCTTAACTAAAAACGCACAGGCACAAACAAATACTATATTTTGCAAAGACACCATGCAAAAAGGCTCTAAAGAGTATAAAAAGCTAATAAAACTCCCACAAACAAAGCTAGATAAAGAGCTTGATAAGATTCCTATAGAGAGTGGTTTTAATGTAGAAGAGTTTATAAAAGATTGTGAAACTTTTGAGGAAGTAAGCAATAAACTATATGAAGCCTTTAGCGGTGAGGAGTTACTCTTGCGTGAGGAAGAGCTCCTAGCATATATGTTACAAGCAAATCTCTATGGTATGCAAAAAGGAAATAAGAATGGATAGTATCAATATAAGCTTAGATTTTAGCACCCCACCTTATGAAGCCATAGCAGCCCTGCAAAGCAAAAAGGTAACCTCACTATTAGGCATTAATAAAGATGTAAAAGCACAATTAAAACAAGACTTCTATAATAAAGCTTTTGTGGTAAGCAAAGTAGCAGACATCGATGTTTTAAGTAAAATTCAACAAAGCTTAGTTAATGCTCTAGCAAAAGGACAAAGCTTTCAATCATGGAAAAAGGAGCTAAAGCCATTTTTAGAAAAAAGTGGTTATGGCGATTTAAACAACTCTAGACTAAAAAAGATTTATGCTACAAATATACAAAGTGCTTATGCACAAGGCAGAAAGAAAGCACAAATGCAAAGAAGCTCACCAAAAGAATATCTTAAAATAGATTCTCTAACAGATACAAAAGTAGATATAGATATAGCCAAGTATGATGATGGAATCTACTTTCGCTATGTAACGATGCAGGATAGTAAAGTGAGAGCATTGCATGCAAAGTTACACAATATAATACTCCCAAGACTTCATCCCTTTTGGGATAGATATTATCCACCTAATGACTTTGGTTGCAGATGCAGAGTAGAAGTTATCTATGCAAATGAGCTTTTAGAAAAAGGATTAAAGCCTACACATAGTCTGCCTTTAGAAGTAGCACAAATAATCCCAAAAGATTTTACACCAAAATCGCCACAAGATGATTTAAGAAACATTATAGAGTCAAAGCTTAAAACATATATCAATAACAACACGGCTACAAACGCTCTGAATAAAATCATGCAAGAAGTAGATATAAGGAATGAGAGGTTTAGGAGGATTAATGAGTTATGGGAAGGTAAAGATTTAAAGAAAACAACGCATATATGCCGCACACCACAACTTCTAAAGGATATATTCAATACAGAGGCAGAATATATAAGTATTGGGGCTAGTGTTATTTCAGCACACAAAACAAGACACCCAGAGATTGATAGCTTTGATTATAGTTTAATTGCTGATATGATAGAGGATATATATGGAATCTACCAAGATGAACAATCAAATGTAAAATATCTTGTAGCTTCAAAGCTTGGCAGATGGTATAGATTAAGTTTAAAAAGTTTAAGTGATAAAAAAGAAATTTGGGTGGAGAGTTTAGTGTCTATCAGAGATAAAGATACATTGCTTAAAAAATTAAAAAATAAAAAAGTCATTTATCAAAAAGATGGTGGGGCATAATGCAGTAAAGGTTTAGGGCTGCACACTACTATTTCAAGTGGGATGCGAAATACGCACCTTGCTTCCTTATGCCCACAGGAACTATACCACAAAAGGAACAAAAAATGGCAAAAATAACATTAAATGATTTAATAAAAGACATCGACTACACAATAAAACAATGTGAGAATCTGCACCCACTACTTGATAGAGTGGCAGACAAGGTATATAATACAAGCATGAAGAGCTTTGATAAAGAGAGTAGCCCATTTGGTGAAAAATGGCAGCCCTTAGCAAAAAGCACACTAAAAACTAAAACAAACAATAAAATCTTAAGAGATACAAGCACACTTCAAAGCTCCATTAACTCGCGCACCAAATTACAAACAAGTAAAACCAGCACACAAGGCAGTGTAAGCATTGGCACAAACCTAGAATATGCTAAAATCCATCAATTTGGTGGTAAAGTAGGTAGAGGTTTAAAAGTAAATATCCCAGAGCGACCTTTTTTACCTGTCAAAGATAATGAGATTCCAAATGATTTAAAAGAAGATATTAAAGAGGCAATATTAAGTCATTTTAAGTTTGGGAGATGATTTGTGTGCTGCTTGAATATGTCTGCAATATCCCCTAAGATACGATATATTAAATCCTTAAGTTGTATCTCTATGCCTTTACTTAGCTGATCTGTGCTGTTTTTTAGATGTTTAACAATAACCTCTCTAGATTCCTTTGACCTGCTTTTTATTTTAGGAAACTCCTCTAGTAATGCATCATAAATATTATTTAAACTAGGGGTCCTATTCCCCATTTCATCTTGCTTTCTTTTTATTTTTTCAACTATTTCTTCAATATTCATATTATCGCAGTTTTGCAAGAATTTCTCCCATTTCCTTATCGTTAAAACAAGGTGGAGTAAGCTGTAATTCATTCTGGTATTTTGTATCCTCAAATTCACGATATGGTTTTGCTTCACCTTTGACCTCTAGAAGCAAAAGTTGTGCAATTCTAATATATGGGGGAAGAGTAATAGTGCATGGAGAAGCATTAAAAATAATTATGGGTAAATGCCCTTTATACCCTGGATTAGCATAAAAAGACGTTGGCAATATAAGCCCTAATCTTGCAAAAGTGCTTCTAGGAAATATTATCCCACACTTGTCATTAGGTACACTCACCTTTTCACATGTTGAGGCATATAAAAAAGTTTGAGGCTTGAGCGGATAGCCTCTTGCAAGATTAATAGTTTCATATATATCTTTAATTTGCTTTTGTGTATCGAGTTCAAAAAAATTAATATCCTTTGCAGCGTTAATGATTTTTGCTTCTTCGCTAAGACTTAAATCTATACTACTACCTCTTATGTTTTCATCATTCAAACATGTAATATTATTTTTTGCAATCTTTTTTAATTCTGAATACCCTAGAACCATAATAACTTAAACTCCAATAATGTAATTTGTTAATTATATACAAAAATCGTATAAAAAAGTAAGGTCTAAATACATTAATTATGTAAAATAATAATTCTTTTAGTGTATTTTTGTAGCAAAAACTTGTTTTTTTCTTGCTATTTTGTTAGTAAAAAAAATTATAATCACAAAAAAACAATGGAGTTAATGTGCACTACCTAGAAGAAATCTGCATTGATTATAAAAATGGTATGAGCTTTGAAAAGATATGTAAAAAGTATGGTGGCATAAGCCTTTATGTGCCAAAAGTAATCCCAAACGCAAAAGAAAAGATAATACAAGAGTTTAATGGAGCAAACTTTGCGACACTCGCCTATAAATATAACTTAAGTGAAATAACTATAAGAGATATTATAAAGAAAAGCAGGGAGGGTAAAAGAGAGGCTACATTGTTTTAGCATGAAGGGAGGACTTCATTTACCACCCATTGTCTAAAGGGTTTAGCTTTTGGTTTATCACTTCGCATAAGCACAAAATAGAGTTGTGGCTCGGTAATAAAGGTGGCTTGTTGTGTCCTACCTAAGCTATCTTGTATGGGGTAGATTAAATCTACCCCACCTTCAAACTCCCTGTTTATCGCATTTTTAACATCAGAGACATTGCCTATCTCCAACACCTCACAAATATCCCTAAGGCAAAACAAAGGATTCTCATTATCGCCTATAACCCTAACCTGTCCTAAATCTTTATGATTAAATACTTGTAGTTGCATATTATTCTCCTTATAAAGATATTTTTAGTTCTTTAAAAGGGATTATCTCTCCAAGTTACTCGTTAGTGTTGTGAACCTTTCTTAAAATAAAGCTGATACGCTAAAAAAGCACACAAGCTAATTGTTGCTATTGTGAGTATTATTTGACCCATTTTTACTCCTTTCATCTAACTTGATAGACATATACATAATACATACACTCCCTAATGAAATGACTATCGGCATAATACCAAAATCACCATTGAGTAAAGCGAATGTCCCATTTACAAATAAGCCTAGACCAATATTTTTTGTTAAATCATACATAATATTATAGCAAAACTAACGAAATAAATTTTGAGGTTTAACAATCCACTTTCAAAGAACAATCAAACACTTTATTTATGTTTGATAATGTAATTATAACACATTAAAGGTTTAAAAACAAGTATTATTGCATTTTATTTATGTTTTTTGTATTAAATTAACACTTTAAAAGTGTTATTTAGTAAGGATTGCTTTAAGTGTATAGAAGTCTCGAAGTTGCTCTTTAAGTTTTTGATTTTCTAAATAAAGTTCAATCGCCTTTGTGAGAGGCTCACTCAAGCTCTCTTGTCTTGAAGCATTATTTATCGCACTCTCACTATACCCAATCTTCTCCCCTAGCTCTCTATAAGTAAGCCCCAATTCCTTACAAGTCTTTTTAATAAGATTCTCTGTTTTTTTCTCTGTCTTGTCTCTCATCTCTATCCTTTCTCTTACAAACTTTTTCTAGCTCTAAGCATTAAAATCCGCATTATTTGCATACTGCAATCGCTTACTATCCCATTGTATTATCTTTTTTAATCCTATGATAATCTTTGTAGCCTCCTCTTTACTTAATGCTGCAATGGAATCTATCTCTTTATTTATTTGCCTTTTAAAAAAAGCCTTTTTCTGTTTATCATTATATCGAAGAATATTGAGTAAATGCTCTATGCTTAGGGCTTGTTTCTTGCTAAGAGTTTGCACCTTTTGTGCTAAAGGCAGTAGCATAGCTCTCCCCACTCTATCACTTGTCATATAATCTCTATCTGCTATTTTGTTATTTAATAGATCTAGCACTTCTTTTAATTCGCTAATACTTAAAAACTTAGCACTTTTAAGCCCATATCTAAGCTCTACCCACTCTTCCCAACAACCATTCTCCTTAATCTCTTTATAGCGATTATGTATATGTATCTTTGCGAGTAATCTTTTTCTAAAGTCCTCTTGCTTTTTGCTCATTGTATTTCTCCTTTTTAGCTAGATTTATCACTCTTATCTCTTCAAAAATTCTCCATAGAGTTGGATTTGTATTCCTATCTACATGATTGATAAAGTTTTCTGTACCCTCTATGTAATCTATTGGATCTTCTTTTTCACACTTCTCTTCAACATTTACTCTTAACACTTTTGCTTCTAATTTATGAAACACTAGCCCTTTAGACTTTAGCTCTCGCTCTTTATATAAAGCACGCATAGTCTCTATAATCTCTTTTTCCTTCATTCTGTATTCTTTGAGATAGCCTACACTTTTGAAATTCACAATAACGCTCTTTCTCTCCTGCCTATCATGCAAATCAATACGCACAATACCACTTGCAAGACTAGGCATAGAATCTTTTATAAGGCTATCTAGCATATTACGCTTATTAAGCTCTTCCCAAATATTAAATTCGCCATAGCTTTTATTGATAAGCTCTTGCATGCGTTCTTCATACACACTTTGCTTTTTACTCATACTCTTTCCTAGCTTTGCAAAAATATAGACTTTAAATACCTTTTAAAAAGTATTTAAAGTCTATATTTTCCCCTAAGTCTTAGCTTAGGGAAGCAGACATTTAGCTTTCAGTTGTTTCTTGCTTTTGTTTTTGTGAGAGTTGTGTAAGCTTGTCTGCAGTGCTATAAAAAAGCAGGGCTACCTTAAAGCTTAACTCCCAATCTTTGTCATCTTTTAAATGTTTAGTGATTTCTTCTAGCCCATGTTTAATCTCTTCCATATCTACCCCCTTTGCAGTGATTCTAACTTTGGCTCAATTCTAAAATTATCTTTTACCACCCTTTTTAATCCTAGCTTTACAAGAGCTACATCATCAAGCTCACATAAAGCATCTTTATTAGGCTTTTCTTCATAGCTTATGCAATCTTTAAAACCAAATTTCTTAATACTCTCACAAAGACTTTCTATTTTATCTTTATTGCGTGGCAGACTTACAGATTTGCTCACACGATAGCCAATTGTGCCAAAGACAAGCTCTTTACTTCTTTTATCTACAAAGGCTGCTTTATTTGCATTACAAAAGTTCTCAATCTCTTGTTTGATAAAGTTTGCTTCATTATTAAGCTCTTGTATTCTTTCTGCATACTGCTCTTTTATTGCATTACATGCAAGGCTTACTTGCCCCTCAATCTCTGCAATATTTACTAAAATCTCACAAAGCCTCTTTAATTCATTATCAACATCAATAAAATCATTATATTTCATATTATCTCCTTGCATTCAAATTCATAAAAGCTTAATCCTAGCTCTTTTGCCTTCTCTATCTCTTTAGCCATACCACTCGAATATCTGTTATATGGCGTTTTTACAACCATAATGCCTTGAGATGCCTTAAGTAAAGCATTACTTCCGTGTAAGGCTTTGTCTCTCTCAATGCTTTCATCATAGACATCTTGGAAACATAGCACAGGCGATAATGGAATATATCCCATTTCCTTAACCGCCTTACTTCCAGCCTTAGCATATTTATATATAAGCTTTAATGCTTCTCTTTCTTTTCTTCTGCCTTGCAAGATTGCTAAATAAGGGCTACAAACAAATATAATCATTGCTGCTTCCTTTGTTTCTCTTTCCATTTTTTTACCTTTTTTCTATTTGTTTCAAACACAGAATAGTAGAAATACAAATCAGAGAAATATTGCTTTATTCTCTTAAAAATACTCATATAAATCCTTTTAACTAAACTATACAAAGGTTAGATCCATGCAAACAGCCAAACTACCCATGCGGAAGTATCTTTGATTGATTTTAAGTGTTGTTGAAATTTTTGCAAGGGAGTGTATTATATATACATGACCGAAGCAAAAATTGAAAACTCGCTTAAAAGCAACAAAGAGGCAACGCACAGCTAATAGAGCCATTCATATATGATTTTAACCTCATACACAAACACAACTCCTAAAAACACCCAGCCTACTACTTCTAACCACTTCATGATTTACCCAATAATGCAAGGCAAAATCGCATAAGCTTTATTCTGCCTTTAAGCTCTTTTTTACTCATGCTCTTTAATGTATATTTATCTATGTCAGGGACATAGCTTTTATGTATTTGACACAATGTCTTTTTTGTCATTACTGCTCCTTTTTAAAATCTCTGTGGGAATCCCACAATGAAAGGCTATAAAAGCCCTTCATTCTAGGATTAACTACTTTTTAAGTTTGTGTAGTAAAGAAATCTGCTATGCTTCATGCGTTTAAGATTTTGCATTATGGCTTTAAGGGTTTTTGCAAAATAGCTACTTAAATAGCTTCTAAGATTTGTGCCCTTGCCTTGAGAGTTTTGAGAATAGTTTTTGATGTAGGAGCATACTTGTCGTATGTGACTATCTCGAAAACTATCTAATCTCTTGAATGAAGAGCCAAAGCTGAAACTTTTAGGATAACTCACTTCAAAGTGTCGCAAGATAAACACACTCACAAAATAATCATGCTTGATGCTTGCTTTACTATCTCATAACTCACCTCCACCTCATGCAAACTCGCAAGTCTCTTAGCCTTTCTAAAAAGCTTTGCACTGCTTCTAAAATTCCCTTTGGTATAATTAAAAATATGCTCATTAAAATAAGCTCTGCACTCTCTCTCATCACAGCCCCTTAAATGCCACCTTGAATCAATACGAGAATATAATTGCTTTAAATCCCCATTTTTACCCATAAGATTCTTTGTGAGTATTTCAGTCCCAACTAATACAAAGCCCTTTTGACTAAAATCCCAAATGCGTCTTAAATCTTCTAGTGCCCTTAAAGGCAAATGCTCTGCTTCATCAATGATAATAAGGCAATCTCTACGGGATAACTCTTTAGCAATGGCAACTACTTTGTCATGCAAACTTTTTTGATAGCTTAAATGCAGTCTATCACTAAGGATTTCTAGCAATACCTTTGCAGTCGTATGCAGTGTGGCTTCAATCAATATGCAGTTTGGGTGATTTTTTGCATATTCTTTTACAATAGTGCTTTTACCGCTTCCAGCTTCCCCAGTGATTAAAGCAATCTGCCCATCAACATAGGCTTCATTGATTACAAAGTCAGCCATTTTCTTATCATTTGTCTCATAAATCTTGCTAGTATCCATCTCACTATTAGTCTTTTTATTATTCGTATTTTGGATATAAAGCTCAATTTTTCTAGCTAATTCTTCATTATTGCCCTTATACTCACCCTTTCTAAAGGTAGAAATCGCACTAGCATTAATGCCAAGCGCGCGAGATAAGGCATTTTGACTCACATTATGAAGTTCCATAAATATTTCTAACTCTTTTCTTATTTTTTCAATCATGCGTTATCCTTTATAAACTTCTCTAGCTTTTCTATAAGATTCATGCGTCTTTTTGTATCACTAGCCACATAGTTATTGCGAGTATATTTAAACTCTTTTGCAAGCTCTAAATACATTGCAATCTCTTTGATATTACACACACGCCTTTTACGCCCATGTTTTTCTATAAACCTACATCTAAAATCCATATCATTCTTACGAAGCATTGTTAGTAACAAATACGCCTCATCACGAAACAAAATATCCGCTAAAAAATACTCTTTCATGCCTTTCCTTTTGTTAGATTTTGTGAGAAACTCACAAGCCAAAGGCTAAAAAGCCCTTAGATTCTAAGTTTCTTTATTCTTTGCTTTTGGTTACCGCACTATAAAAACTCAAATCCCTTTTAACTTCACCCTTAGATTTCATGTTTTCTTCTTGTGTCTGTAACTCCACTAGATTCACTATATCTCCACCACTAATAGCCCTATTTGCCTCACTCTTTAGTTTTGCAGATACAATGTCTATATTATTGATTTTAGGCACACAAGGCTTTATTGTTCTTGGAGCATTACTTGCAGCACTCTCTATTAAGCCCTGCAAGTTTGCATATTGACTATCTTTTGCAGTTTGCATATCTCTCTTAGCTGCCTTTATGCGTTTAAGCGATATTTTCTCAGCCATTTTTGCACTCTCTGCACTCACACCATCAAAGCCTATGCGGGTAGCTATATCTACAAACACCCCTTTTTCATCATAGATAAACAACTCTTGTGTATTATTGATATTTGGTCGCACGATTACAGAGTCATAGCTAAAGGCTTGAATGCTTTGATACCACACTCCACCATGCATAATGCCCTTTTTATTCACTCTGCGTTTTACACTTGGTGATAGCTTCATAATGAGTTCATACTCATTCATAGCCACTGCTTCATTTGCTTTTTGATTATAAGCCTCTGTTGGAGTCATGCCTAGTGAATCTAGATAGCGATTATTAAGCAGTGTATCCGTATATGTATCTATCGCATAAAGCATAGACTCAAAGCTATCTAGCTCTTTTAAGTTTGTTAATGCTCCCTTTTTAAGCCGTCTCTCTTTCTTACTAAAGAAAAATTCAATAGCCTGTCTCTGACTCACATTGTGTCCGATATAGCCACGCCCCCATGATACAACTCTATCTTGCAAACTTCTAAAAGTATTTTCTACATAAGGTTTTAACCACCCACTATAAGCCCTTACATTTTTATACTCTATATCTAAGTTTTCCATAACTGCCTTAGTGTATTTAGAGAGGAATGCCTTGCCATTGTCTCCTTTAATCATTTTAGGTTTGCCATACTTAAGGATATACTTTGCGACTGCACGAGCTACACCTAAGCTATTTTCAGTATCACTGATATGAAAGCTAACTACACGGCTATACGTATCTACTAAAGAGATAAGCACATATCTTTTTTGCCATGACTTTACATGACTTATATCAACACCCAAGCTCTCTGCCAAGCTTTGAGCATTAAAGACTTTGTCTAATGGCGTAGAATCTATCTCTACTACTTGATTAATGCTTGTAACTTTATAGTTACTCTTTCCTAAACTAGCTTTCATATTGCCAATTAGCGCATCTTCACCTCTGTGTGTAAGGGTGTTTTTAAGTCGATTTTTCTTTTTCCATGCGTTTATATATCTATTAAGCACTGCATAGCTTATATACTCACTTTTCTTAGATTTAAAGTCTATAATATCATGCACTCCTTGCATATGTAAGTGCATATGCAAGAGCTCATGCACACTATTAATGTTTATACGAGCACTTTGTGCATTTAGGATAGAATCTAGCAAATCTTTTAGCCCCAAACTCTCAATAAGGCTAGCTCCCTCTCTCACATAACCCCTAATATCAAGTAATCCATCTAATCCTTGCTCTTTATATGCCCTCTGCCAAGCATAGAGTTTATTCTCACTAAGTTTCAAGTTGTAGTCATTATTTACATTGAGATTGACTGCTGCTACAAAGTCCTTTGCACTCACACCTTTATTTTTTAAGCTTTCCCAATCTTTTATAATCCGCTTTTTCTCTAACGCTATTCTTCTTGCCTTAGTTGTAGCAAAGTCAAATGAAGTGAGATTGTCTTGCCTTGCTTTTTGTGAGTGTATGTCTTGTATTGTTTCTTGCTTTGTATTTTGCAGGTTTGTTTCTTGTGTGTCTTGTGTTGTTTCTTGTGCTTCCTTGTCATTGCGAGAATTTAGAACATCTTTAACATAATCTACATTGTCATTGCGAGAATGCGTAGCACTCATAGCAATCTCATCATTTACACTGCCCCCACTTGTCATGTTGTCTTTTTTACTTGTCAAGTCGCTATTATTTGTCATGTTGAGCGAAAGCGTTACATCTCTAATACTATCTGTTTCTTTTTGGTTATGCAAAAGATCACAAGCATCATCTCCCCCATCATCACAAACATGCAAATCACCACACAAACTATTATGAGAATCCACTACACCACCCATTGTTGCAGTTGCTTCTGTATGAATGGACGCTATATTAGATTCTATTGCTTTGCTTGGTATGTTGTTGTTATTTGTTAATATACTACTGCCTACACCACTACACGCCAAAGTGTCATTTACGCCACCACTCACCACTGCACCACTACTCATGTCATTGAGTGCATGCAAAGTATGCGTAGCATTCGTGGTAATCTCATTACTCACACCAAATGTGTGTTTTGCCATCTTTTCTAGCATATCCACCCTATAATTATGCAGAAATGCCTCTGCTTCTGCTTCACTCTTAAAAGGCTCACTCCATATTTGGAGGACTTTACCACCACGACCAATGCCATTGGTGTACTTAAAAGGTAAAATTTTACCTTTTAAAGTGCAAAATTTTTTGCCAAGAATATCTGCACGCTTAATAGATTTTAATAAACCCTCAATGTTGCAGCCATGCAATTTCGCAAACTCTTTACTACTCATCCATTGTCCCATTATTTTTCCTCTTTATAAGCAAAGCATGCTTGTCTTCTTGCCTTAACTTTAAGCTTACCATTATGTGTTCTTCTACTGAAGTGCC
>NZ_JRPL02000026.1 GCF_000765905.2 Helicobacter trogontum
AATCTATAAAGCGAGATTCTATAAAACAAACTTCTATAAACATAGAATCTACAAAGCTAGAATCTAGCACACTAAAATCTAATTATTTAGAATCTAAAAAACCCAACGACACTAAAAACAACGACACTAAAAACAAAGATAACATAAAGCTAGATTCTAATGGTGATGAGATTGTGTGGGAGTTGAAACATAAAAAAAGTTTGAGCTTCTTTTACTCTTGGTTTGCACGATATATATATTTCTTTGGCGGTATATATTATATTATTATAGGCACACAAAAATATTTAAGTAGAGATGATAATAGCTTATCTATCACAATTGCTTTACTTGTATTGGTTGTAATGTGGTTTGTGGTAAGTCCATTAGCAATGTATAAAACATTAAATATAAAATCAATCTTTCTTACAAGCAAAAATCTTATTATTCAACGATATATTGGTGATAAAATAGTGCTTCCTTTGGGAAGTTTTTATATTGACATTGTTGAACCAGCTTGGCTTGGAATACTTTTAGGCACTGATACTGCATTAGTTACACCCTTTATCAAAGATAAAACAGTTTATGACTTTGAAGTCTGTGGGCAAAATATTGAAAATCTTGATAAACTTTTTGAGAATTTAAAACCGCATATAACAGAATTTGTATGCACCTTAAATGATGATGAATATGAAGGAAGCATGTTTGAAATGAGCTATAGTTTTCATAATATTCATTCTATTTTGTATAAAAATAACAAACAATTTGATATGAACGAAATAGAGAAGCTTAGAGAGGAAAGAAATGTCAAGTCAAACTTGTAAGATAAATAATAACACACCCTATATCTCACTTGATATATGTATCTGTAAAGAAAAATTTGAAAAAATCCCTATTGAGAGAAGAGATTTGGGTATTACTGGAGATATCGTAGTAATATATTCACACTACATCTAATCATTACCAATACTACTTCCCTCCACTTTTTAAAACTATCTATAGAACAGGCAACCCATAAAATATATTACCTTCTTTTTCTAGGACATAGTCAGACCACACAAGACCTATGTAGATCTTCATTCCCAATCACATTTTAAAGACTGGCATAAAGAATGTATATTTTAGCATGTTGTCCTAATTGTTTTAACACACATAATATTAATACAATACATATTCTTTTTGATAATAATAAGCAAATATAAACACTTCATTTCAAAAACCTATATCTTAAAACATCTATATTTTGTATTAATTCTTAATCATACTTAAAGTATATATAATTTTTAATTGTAGGTTATAATTACTTCTGCTATATATTTTATTGTCTGCTAAAATCACACAATAAAGATGTGTTATATATAAACACTTATTGAGATAGTGAAGTCCATGCATATATAGATGTTTTTTGTAAGAACATTTGAAATATATTGCTTTGATGGTTTCATAGATATACTTAACAGAAGCATGTATGAATAACTCTACATACATGCTCTATTTTAAAGGAGAAATATGCAAAAGATAATATGTATCCTATGTGTATTGCATGGACTTTTATTTGCAAACACGATTAATACAAGTCGCATAAAACAAGGCGGTTTTACACGACTGCAAACATATCTTAAACATTTAGATTCCATATCTAAACAAAGGGAATTAAACTATAAAGAATACAAAAATCTTACACAATTTGCCTGTATAAATGGGGAAAATAAAATATATAATAGTAATGGCAATAAGGAATCTATTAGCCTTTATTCTTCCAAACTTGCTCCATTTCTTGTAAAAGAATTTGGGGATTTATTTGCAAAATATGCCATTCCTCTATGCCATGATAATGGGCTACATGATGAACAATATGAACTTTATAAAGCAATGCTATTTTGGTTTAATGACGCAAATACTAGAGATTTAAGGCAAGTTTTTACTACACAAAACACCTATGAATCTTTTCTGTTTTTTAAGCATAATGCCATATTTGCTACAAAAATTAATAAAAAAGATAACAAAGAGAAATATTGCTATTATGGCGATGGGGGTGGAGGTGAATGTAAATTTATCTTTAAAGAGCCAATAAAGACCAAAGGAATCCTCACTTTTAATGCAGATTTTTCTCTACCGCCCAATGAAGTTCATGCATGTGATAACTTTGCATATTTTAGCACCTTTGTGACAAAGGATTCTAGATTAGAGTTTATAAATGGTGGGAATATTATCTTAGATAAACCTAGATATTATGATATGTTTGTGTCACTTTTGCCCAAATGGTATAAAGAAGGACTTGGTGGAAGTGTAAGCTATGAGGTAGAAGTAGAGATTATAGGTGTTATGCCTTGGAGCTTTTCAGCATGTGCAAGTGGAAAAGATATAGCAATAACAAATATTAAAGTGCTCAAAATGCTAAAAGATAGCCCAAATCAGAAACAAGATTATATGAAGCAGATCAATAAAGAATTAAATATGTATAAACTTACTATCAGCAGCACAAATAGATATATAAATCTATATGAAAAACCAAATGGTAGGATAATAAAGCAAATCCCCACTACTAAAGGCAGTAATAAAAACGATGAGACTTTGTTACTAAATCTGAACATGTCATTATGGGAAGTCCAAGGAGTGAGTGAATGGCAAAGACAGCTTGGTTACAGCTTGATAGCTGACTTCACCTATGAAGAAATCATGGGGAGAGAATGGATAAAAGTGCTTTATTTTCCGCCAAATGCACAAAAACTCACCCAAGCACAAATTGGCTACATCCACCATTCACAACTTATTGTAAGCGATCTACCTTGATTGGTGAAATAGCGTGATATGAGATGAACTCCACCATCATTAAAAACAATACACATATCAAAGCAAACTACTAAAAAGATTCTAAAAAATACATGAAAATTTCGTATTTATATTCTTTAAACTCTCATTAATACAAAGTATAAGTAGAGAAAAACCTTATTAATTCTTGATACTAAAAACAAAAAATTCTAAGATTAAAATCTAAAAAATAATGTATTAAATAATTTTATGCATAGATTCTAGATAACATACAAATTTAGGATATTTTTGCAAATCTAATTTTGCTCCATGAGGGGCGATAAAGAGAGGCGTTGTTAAAATAAAATTACAATATAGCATATTTCAACCAAAACTACAGATTGAAAAAATATAAGAAGGTTGGCATATATCAACAATATACAATCTTAAGATAAAAAGCAACGAAATATATGAATAAAAACTCTAAAACCACACTCATCATCATTCACTAAGAATAAACCATAAAACACTACCGCAGTAAGATAGGTATTAAAATCTTTTTTATTTTAAAAAGATAAAGGATAGCACATATCTTGATAAAAAAATGCTAAATAGCCCTGCATATAACAACAAAAACAGACAAAACAACAATACAATATGTAGGACTTAAAATTGATGCCAACATAAAACAACACCTGCATATGGAGGTTAACTACACAATGTGTAGATATTATAATAATGATCTCATTTCTATAATTTGCAGCCATTAACAATCTTGTCTAGCATAATCATCACTAAGCCTTACAATATCATCTTCGCCCAAATATTCTCCTACTTGCACTTCTATCATGACAAGATCAATTGTTCCTGGGTTTGTTAGCCTATGTGCATATCCCATTGGAATATATGTAGATTGGTTTGGTGATAAAAATATCTCTTTATCTTCAATCTGAACCAATGCACTCCCACTCACAACAATCCAATGCTCATTTCTATGATAATGCTTTTGTAAGCTTAATCTATGTTTTGGTTTCACAATAATGCTTTTTAGTTTATATGTAGGGCTTTCTTGCAATACCGTGTAACTCCCCCATGGCCTAAATGCTTGGTTATGTGTCTCAACCAATGAGCTTTTCTTGGAGCTTAATTCTGCTACAATCCTTTTTACTTCTTGCGTATAACCTTTCTTTGCTACAAGCAATGCATCTTGTGTATCAACAATAACGCAATCATCTATCCCTAATGTTGCCACCATTTTATTTGACATAATCAGGTTATTGTGAGAATGCAAGGCAATACTCTGCCTACTTATAGTATTATTATTGGAATCTTTTGGCAACTCTTCGCACAAAGATTCAAAACTTCCAACATCATTCCATACAAAACGACTTGGAACCATATAAAGCTTATTGGTCTTTTCCATTAAAGCATAATCAATACTTTTATCTGGTAATTCTTCACTCAAAGTTCTATCAAGTCGCACAAACTCATTTTTATTATTTTGCAAAGAGATTTCTAATAAAGCATTGCAGTGCTGATAAATCTCTGGTGCATGGTGTTTCATCTCATTTAAAAGAGTATTGGCTTGATAGCAAAACATGCCGCTATTCCAATAGTATCCACCTTTTTCTAAATAGGCTTTTGCCCGTTTTTCATCTGGTTTTTCATGAAATGCCATGACTTTATAAGCCTCTTGTGCTACACTATTTTCAACTTGAATATAACCATATCCTGTATGGGGTCTATTTGGTACAATACCAAATGTTATAATGTTCCCCCCCCCCCATTTACTTGCAAACTTACACGCAGTTTCTACACAAGCTCTATATGCATCATCATCATGGATAATATGATCACTAGGCAGTGTAAGGATAAGCTCATTTGGGTTCTGTCTTGCTACGAGTAAAGCACCTAAGGTTAGAGCTGCTGCTGTATTTTTACTTAAGGTTTCTAGAATAAACATGTCTATATGTATATTAAGTGATTTTGCTATATCAAGGGCTAAAAAATAATGTTGATCATTGGTAATGACTTGCAAACTATCATGTGCACTCAAGAGTTTAGAATTTCTTTCTAGCGTCATTTTAAAAAGGGAATCCTCACCAATTAGTTTTGCAAATTGCTTTGGCATAAGCTTTCTTGATAAAGGCCAAAGACGCGTTCCGCTACCACCACATAAAATTGAAATAACCATATCTATCCTTTCTATCAGGTCATTAAAATATATAAAAAGAAACACATATTTTCATTTGTAAATCTAACTTAAAAGATCTAGGCAATTCAAGTGACAAAGTAGTGAAGATAAACATTGATGAAATAAGGTCAAATCAATTCATCACAATACTTTGATATTCTTACTTACCCTTGCCAAAATGAATGCTAAAGTTAATTTCAGAACCATCAAAAATCTCATGCAATTTTTCTTTTGGTGTGTTTTTGAAAAAATCAATAAGAGAATCTGCATCAAGCTCTTTTACATTATCCGCACGAATCTCACTTTTTTCACGACTAGAATTCCCAAATTGCAAGTCATCATCAATCAATTTTTCATCTATACTAGATTTTACTTCTTCCTGTTCATCCGACACATTTACAACAAGATCTTCTTTACTAGCCAAGGAAGAGTTTGAAAGTGTTTCTTGCACATGAATATCTTGATTAGGTTCAAGACGCACAATGGTTGAGTCTGTATTCTCACCCAAAGCTTCAGCTAACTCTGTTTCTGTTAGATTCTCAAGCGTCTCTTCATTTGATGGCAAGGTAACATAAAGTGTATCAGCATCCTCATCTTGTGTATTTTGCATTGTCTGCATATCAAGAGGAATGTGATCTTGTTGCTCTAAAATATTAGATATATTTTCATCTTTAGAATCTAGCCTTAAAGCGTCTTCAAACACATTAGAATCTCTTTCTTGATCAATTTGTCCCCCCTCATTCAAATCAATATTAAGATCTAGATCTCCTTGCAAATCTAGCACATCAGAATCCATGCCATTATCGTGTAATACATCTGTCAAAAGCTCATCTGTATTATCACCTAGATTGATTTCTCCATTTATATCCTCTTGCACGGAAGTATCATCTGCCAAACTCTTTTCTTCATCTCTTTGAGACACATCATCAACATCATCGTTTAAAGCTTGTAGTGCCCTATTAACTTCTGCTAAGGTATCTTCTCCTAATACTTGTGGTTTAGCACTATCTATTTTTCGTGTAGTATCTGGCACATCATCGATATTAAGCATTGCTTCTAGATCCATATCTGCCTGATTAGAGCCTATCATATCTACGTCATTCACATCATCCATTAAGCTAGTCTCTAAATCTAAATCACTAGATAGAGAATTACTAGAATCTAGCTCATCTGTTAAAATGTCGCTTGATTGCTCTGTGGTAGTAGATTCTAATGCTTTATCTTCACTTGAATGTATCTCATCTAATTGTGTATCTAAGTCCTCATTAAGTTGTAATAAAGAGTCTATGTCTGTTTCATTACTTAATCCATCATTATGTATGTTAGATTCTGCATTATCAGCTAGATTTATAGAATCTAAGTCAAACGAATCAAGCAATAAATCATTAGTTTCTTTAGAATCTAGATCATTAGATGATTGATTTTGTGATTCATTTTGCATAGAGTCTAGATTTTCTTGTGCTAAATTCTCTGTAGTTTCTTTGATTGCATCAGAATCTAAAAGGGATTCTAAGATGTCATCCTCTGCTTTAATCTCTGTTTCTAAAGGATTTAAATCTACATCTAATGCTAAATCTTCATTTGCATTGATTTGTGAGTTTAAATCCTTACTATTATTATTTTCTGTTTCTTGTAATTCTAGATTCTCTTCTTGTTCTCCTATCTGTATTTTAGAATCTAGATCTTCTAACTCTTGCAATGGATCTAAATTAGTTTGAGAGTCTTTTGTGTCGCTGTTTGATGTGTCATTTGCCATCATATTATCAAACGCACTATTAAGGGCAGCAGTAAGATCATCAAAAGCATCATCTAGCGTATTTGCAATTACATTATCTTGAGTAGTCTGTTTGCTTAATGTTTCATCAAGCCCACTTAAATCAATAGAATCTATGCTGTTATCTGTATGTGATTGTGGTGCTAAATTGATCATCTGTGTATCTAAACTCACATCTGTTAATTTTGTATCATCTGCTAGCTCTTCATCATTGTGAATCAAATTGCTTACATCTGATTCTGCAATAGCACTTCCAGACTCTACCTCATCATCTTCTTGCGTTATATCACTCTTTATTGCTGCAGATTCTAAAGCATTGGTATCTACATTATTATCTATTAAGTGTGTCGCATCGTTTCTATCAGAATCATCACTTACGTTTTTTAAGACTTCATCATCAAGTATATCGCCTAAAATATCACTCTCTAGAGATTCTTGAACCTCCAAATCGCCATCATGGTCTGCTTGGCTTTCTTGTCTCTCAAGCTCTTTTGCTCTAAGCTCTTCTTCCTCTCTTTTTGCTTGCATAAACTTCTTAGGACTAGGTTGCAATAAGTCTCTTTCATCATCACTTAAAAACAAATCATCCTCATCATCGCCAAGATTATCTACTATCTCTTTTGCCTCTTCTTCTATCTGTGCAGGGATGCCTAAACTCGCGGCTTTGAGTGCTGATGAATCAACAATGGAATCAAGATCAAAATTTGCTAGATCTAGAGGATTGTCACTGCTTGGCTTTAAATCACTTAAATCATTATCAAATATTGAACCAGCACGATGCTCTAACTCTTCGCTAGTATGCTTTATCTCTGCACTTTCTCCAGAATCTTGTGTTTGTGTTACTTGGTCTAGTTCTGTATCTTGTGGTATTTGTGTGCTGTTATCTTGATCTAGGGTTACTTCATCTTGCGTTGCTTCACTCGTAACCTCGCCAGCAGCTTGAAGATCTGAAAAATCAAGTGAATCGGGATTAAAATCAAGCATATCATCTGTGTCTTCATCTGCAATTTTTTCAGCTTCTGCTTGAAGTTTTGCGGTATCTATATTTATACCATCTGGCGGTGTAACTTCAGCCGATCTTAAATCCATATCAATTTCATTAATAGCACTTATATTGTCATAATCTTCTATGCCCTCGCTTGATACACCATCATCAGTAGCTTTTAATTCCCCATCTTTTGGTATGCAGTCATTCAATATTTCTAAAATATCTGTGGGTAAAAATGGCTTTTGAATAGCAATATTGAATTCATGCTTTTTTATTTGTGTTTTGCGTGCAAACAACAAGCAGACTTTCACTTGATCTTGCAAGGCAGTTAATCGCTCAAGATTTTTGCCTACATTCTCATCATCTACAATGATACATATATAGTCTTTTGCCCTGAAGTCATTGGAAATGCGTGCAACATTTTCAATCTCAAGATTTAGCTTTTTACTCGCCATACCAACAAGCTTTTTAATGACTGGGTTTTGATTGATTAATAATACTTTCATATACGCTCTCTTAAATTGTAAAAAAATAATGACAATTATGACAAAAACTGATAAATCTGCCATTATAATACAAAATTGTTTTATTTTTAATACAGTGGGAGTTTAAATGCGAAAAAACACATACTTTCTATTTACAAGAAATGCGTTACTTAGACGAGTTAAAAAAGGGATTATATTTCTCTTTTTTAGCATAATATGCACCCTCACACCCCTACATGCGTTAGAAAAAATCTACCTCATGCCCTACGAACAACAAGAGGCATTAAGAGAATTGCTTAATGTGATTAAACAAGCCAATAAAAGTATTGATATTGCCATTTATAGCTTTACAAATAGAGAGATTGCAAGAGCCTTACGTGATGCAAGTAGTAAAGGTGTAAAAATCAATATTATTTATGACATGGGGCAAAAAACTACAGATAATAGCACGATTGGCTATCTTGAGAAATTTGCAAATATCCATACATGTCTTTTAGAGGGTAACCTAGCAAAAACAGGAAAATATAAGGGTATTATGCATCATAAAATGATTATTATTGATGGGACTTTGATTGGACTTGGAAGTGCAAATTGGAGTAAAAATGCATTTGAGAACAATTATGAGTCATTGTATTTCACAGATTCTAAAGACATCATTGCAAAATCACAAACATATTACAACAAAATGCTTAGCGTTTGCCAACCTTTCATGAGCTATTGATACTCAAGTATTTCATATATGCTAACAAAGCTCTATCGCAACGATCTATTTTGCCATCTTCTTAGCTATACTAGAAAATTATATGCTCTCATATTTGTATCATGAGTAGGCAATATTTCCAAAAGAACACAAGAAAATCCCATGCGTTGTAATTGCAAATATAATTCTTGGCTACCCCATTCCACAAAATGTAAGCCCTTGTTTGCTAATGATTCGTAAAGCCTAATCATTGCATATTCATCATTTTTGAGATACAAATCATAATGAAATATTTCATTACCATACTCATGCAAAAAAGCAAAAGTAGGAGAGCTACTCATAATACCCTTATGCTTACAATACTCATGCACAAGATGGCTTTTCCCCATACCCACCTGCCCTTTTAAAAGGATAATGTTTATAGGCGTTTTAGTATAACTATTTTTTTGTTGCAATAAATTGATAAACTCAATAATTTCACCAAGATTATCTTTTGCCTGTATGCTATTGTAGATACGTTGCATAATTGTCCTAATTTTTAGAGATTTTTAAGCGATATAACTTTCATATCTTTGATACCAAGCTCATTTTGCATACTTTTCAATACATCAGTATGTTGTGCAATAAACTGCATAGCTGGATCTTTAGCTGCTACTTGTTCTTGTATTTGTGTATTACTGGTTTCTGTATTTGTATTTTCTGTACTGGCATGCAGGTTTTGGCTTTGTTCAGCATGCTTTATTGTGGAGGTTAGGTTATCTTGCATAAGCTTTTCTAAATCTTGTGGGGTTTGTTTTTCAACCTGCATTTTTATAGAATCCCCATAAACCTCTTTCATGACCTGCATAATACCGCTATATGCCTGTCTTAAAACAAGGGTTTCATCCTCTGTAGTGTAAAAAATAAGGTACAATACATTCCCTTCAAGTTTATCAAATGCAATTTTTTTCTCAAAAATATCCCCAATATTATAATCTCTCTCATAAAGCTTTTCTATAAGCATTAGAAATAGATGATTATTTTTTGTAAGACTAAAAGGTTTTTCATTTATTTGTGCTTGTTGTGGGCTTGAAGTCATTAGGGCATCTTCATGCTGTATAGATTGCATATTGGTCTGCAAATTAGATTCTTTGACATGGGTGATATTATTGGCATTATCCTGAGATATAACATGAGTGTTAGAATCTTGATTGATGTTAGCATGATCCAAGTAGTCTGCATCTATTTTAGTTTGCATTTGCAACTCATGATCTTGAGCTATACTCTCCTTTATAGTATTTTCTTCTATCATCTCACTTGGTAGAGATTGCAAGCTATTATCTATTGTCGCCTGTGCTGCTTGATGAGTTTCTGTCATATTGGTTTCTGTTGCATTGGTGCTTATTGCATGAGTTTCTGTTTTGCTAGAATGCTGTATAACATGCGTTTGTGTAGCACTTGTGTTGTTGGTATTGCAATCTTGCATTTGATTTTGTGTAGTCGCATTATATTCATTTGATAATTGCGTAATCTGTTCTGTTTGCAGATGTGTTTGCATACTTTCTAGCTGTTTTATAGCATTGGCTACTTCTCGTATCTTTTGTGCTTCAAGCATTTTAAGTATCGTTAATAAAAGACAAAAATCGCTATCGCAATCAAGCTGCAACATTGCCTTAGAATCATTAATAATATTTGCATAACGCATACCCAAAACAGGTGGGATCTGTGGAATCTCCTCTAACATTTTATTTTTAATATAAAGACTGAGCTCATCTAATATCATCTCAATCTCATAGCCCTCCAATGATTTAGCAAACCGCACACATTCTTGCATGTCTTTACGCAAAAGAGCTTGAAATAATGAATCAAATGCACTAGGGTCTAACGCACCTAACATATCCGCGAGTTTTTGTGCAGTAAGGCTATTTTGGCAAAAAACAATAGCTTGATCTAATAGCGTCAAAGTATCTCTAAGACTTCCATGTCCATTTCGTATGAGCATATCTAAACTCGCTTCATCTGTACTTACATTCTCTTTTTGTAAAATGTGTGCAAGATGATTTTTTAATGCGATTGTTGGAATCCTTTTAAAGCGAAAATGTTGAGCACGACTTAGTATTGTTGCTGGGACTTTTAGTGGATCAGTTGTTGCCAAAATAAACTTAACATAACTTGGTGGTTCCTCAAGTGTTTTTAGAAGCGAGTTAAATGCTTCTTTTGTCAACATATGGACTTCATCTATGATAAATATTTTAAATCGTCCCATTGTTGGCTTGTATTTTGTCTGCTCAATGAGATCTCGCATATCATCAATCTTTCTATTACTCGCTCCATCAAGCTCTGTAATATCCATATGTGCACCTTTTAATGCTGCTATGCAGTTGGCACAAATACCACATGGACTAGAAGTGATTCCATTTTCACACTGCAAGGAACGTGCTAAGATTCTAGCTGAGGAAGTTTTACCACTACCACGTAAACCACTAAATAAATACGCATTTGCGATTTTTTTGCTATCAAGAGCCAAACATAATGTTCTTGCGACACTTTCTTGCCCTACAAGTTCTGCAAATGTCTTTGGTCTGTATTTGAGTGCAAGTGCTATTGCCTCCATGTTTTTATTTTGTGTTTGATCATTATCTTTGTGTGGTAGAATCTTGTTATGAGTATCTTGTATATTTTGCGGTGTTGGGGTGATATCTTGCATATGGTTTAGGGGTGTTTGCATGGTTTGATATAATTGTTGCGTAGTTTGTGGGGCTTGTGTGTCCTTTAGTTGCGCGTCATTTTGTGCCATTGAAAAAATATCAAGTGGTTGTGTAAAAGTAAATTTATGATCGATTGGATTTTGCGAGACTTTATTTGTATCCCATGGAGGCATATTTTCATTATCTATGTTTGCATTACCCATAACAACCCTTTATCCTAGAAATCTATATTCATACATATTAAAAGACACAGAATTATAACAAAATAGCTTAATATTGCGATAAAGCCCACAATCTTTATTACTAAAAATTAATGATTTTAGATATAATAGGCGAGTATTGCAGTCATCTACATATAGCTAGTCATTATAAATGTATTATTATGACCGATATATGTTGGATTAAGGAGCAGATATGACGATAAGCAAGTATTGTGCAAGTGGCAATGACTTTTTAATATTTCATAGTTTTTTGGAGCAAAATCGTGCAAAAATGGCAATAAAACTTTGCAATAGATTTTATGGGATTGGAGCTGATGGTATGGTTGTGTTGTTGCCGTATGAAAATAAAGATTCTGAAAGCAGGGAGATTGCATACAAGTGGGAGTTTTATAATGCTGATGGAAGTTTTGCTGGTATGTGTGGGAATGCAAGCAGAGCAGCAAGTTTATATGCCTTTCACAATAAACTTGCTACACAAAATCACAGCTTTCTTAGTGGAACGGGTATTATCGACACAAGTATTACAGAAATTGTAGATTCCAAACATGCGTATGTGCAAAGTAACCTTGGAGAATACACTCTGCAAGGTAATGTTGTGGAGAATAGACGAGGGAATGTCTATGAGTTTGAGCATATTATCATGCGGATTCCACATTTAGTATATTTTGCTACCTCTATGAAAGAGTTTAATCTGCTTAGCAATGACTTAGAGTTTCTTTCGCATTTGAGACACAAATATGATGCAAATATCAATATAGCCATAAGAGAAAATGACAAAATCTATTATGCGACCTTTGAAAGAGGTGTTGAAAATATAACTCAAGCATGTGGAACAGGTGCATGTGCGGTATATGTGAGTTTAAGAGATTTTAGCAAGACTTACACGCTCATACCACCAAGCAAAGAGAGATTGCAAGTATTTTACGATAATGGCTTAATCTATTTTTCAGGACTTGTCACCAAAGTCTGTGATTGTGTCATATAGATATTTTTACAATATAATAAGATTTCTAAAAGGATTAATATGCAAAATTTTTTACAAAATAAAAATTCTAAAATGAGTTCAAATGGGCTACAGACCCATGTAATCCAACCTCTAAAGAATCTAAACATTAAGATGTTACAACCTTTAAGATCTATCAGCCAAATTGCAGTATATAAAATACAAAATAAAGCAAGGCTAGATCTTAGTGTCGATTACGCTAAACATGCAAGATTGAATAATATTAACCTAACACATTCAAACATAAGTGTGAAACCCACGCTACAAAATACATGTCATACAACTTCTTCAACATTAAAATATGCTAAAAATTATGATACTTTACATAAAATTTCATTTCTATTATTTGGCTATATATTATGCGGCATGATTTATACAGCTCATGCCAATACCCCTACAAACAACAAAATACAAATACAACACAACGACACAACACAAGCACAAAAAGTACAAGTAAGAGGTGATACTTTAGTCATCCAAGACGCATCATGTCAATCCAAGAATATCACACTGCTTCAATCGCTGCAAACAAAAGATTCCAAAAACACAACAACACCTCAAGAATGCGATGATTCCACTCATAAATGACAACTTGTCACGCATGAATACCTCGTGCAAATCGCTACAGGATATAGATCTTTAAACCCACGTTCTGACACACTCTTCTGCTGCTTAATATAAATTTGTGAAGCCTGTTCTACAATAAAAACATTAAGTGTGAAAGCTACGAAAATAAATATTATACGAAACAATATGTAAAATCTGATCGACACGAAACTTGTACTAAGTAATAGTTTTATGAATGAGAAATTTATTGCTAGAATATCAACAAATGTATAATATGAATAAGATGCAATTAAGGATGGAGAATGATGGAAAATATAGGTTTGCCAAGTATTTTACATCTAATGAGATGATAGAAATACAATAGGGATGTAAACATATGGGTTCAACTAAAAAGTTTGTCTAAAACAATCAGCACTAAGAAAGACTTCAATGACTTATACTAAAATCCTGGATAACCTATGAGTAAGAGCACACATATAAACATCACAAAAAGTTGAATATATAAGATTTATGCTAATTAGGATGTAAAAAATGACAACAAGAAGTATAGACCTCAAAAGATTCACGTATAAATGGAAGCAAGGGGGGGGCTAAGGATTGAGCTTACAGAGATATTTATAGTAAAGAATCATAGATTTAGAAAATATCAATATAATTTTGCATTACATCATAAAAAAACATGATACACGCTGCATGCATGTAGCCTTCAAAACACAAAGATATGGAGTAAACAAAGCCACACAGCTTATGATTGGCTTATCCAATAACCAAAATTCTGTGTCTAAAGCAAAAAAATACAAGACAATATTTGTCTTATCCATCAGCACAGAATAATTTCGATCTAAAAGGATTTTAAATGATTAAAATTTTTATTATGGGTTTCTTGCTTGTAGGCATTTCTTATGCAGAAGAGCTTATCTCTAAGCTAAGTGATGTCTGTAAGCTAAGTGCTGAAGAGATAGTATCTCCTAGTCAATGGCTACAAGAGGATATGGCTATCTCATGGGATAGTTTAAGCCATAAGGTAACACTAGGCAAAATGACTTATGCAGATATTTGCAAACATACAGAATGTCAAAGTGCAGAGGAAAAATATATGATTATCGTATCAAATGCTCATTTAGAATCTGCATATAAAGAGTTTGTTTCTCATTTTCCCTTCCCCCTGACCATTTATCCAGCATATCAATTTCCAAAGCAAAACTCAGAATCTACGCAAGACAAAATAAGAGATGGGAATATGATGCACTGCTATCTCTATAAAGATGACACAACGCTTTGGATTACATATTCTAGAGATTATTCGGTATATATTGTTTTAGCACAACAAGGAAAAGATACAAAAATTACCTACATTGCGTATCCAAATTTTGATACAGATGGTCCTGATGAGCCTTGAGCAATATGATCAATAAAGTAGCTAGAAATACGATATTTTTAGGCAAAGTCAAATGCAATAACAAGCCTATAAAATTATGTCAATGGGTTATCCAAAAGTCAATCAGGAATTTTATTATTGATCAAATCGTATGAAACAGGATTGGTTATAGATTCTAATGGCTTAGTGGTTAAAGGTGGGGAGATTAAGAGTGAATGAGAATATGCCTTATATAATAGGCAGTATAGGCTAATATATTACTATTAAAATTCTAGTAAGTTGAATAATAAAAATACAATGAGATTCCAAATGACAAAAATAGTATTTATTGTTCTAAGCATAGCATTACTCACTCAAAAATTGAGTGCAAAATCTAGTCAAAAAGCACATGTAAAGTTGTTAGAATCTAAGCAAGATTCTAAACTACACGCCAAAGATTCTCAAATCAAGTCTAGTTTTGATTGCATTAAAGCAACTACAAAAGTAGAAAAGATAATATGCAATGATGAAAGTGGGGAGTTGCAAAAACTTGATAGATTATATTCTAAACTCTATTTTTCAATCCTAAAGAGTATCCCAAAAGATACAAAACAAGGGCAAAAGATAAGAAAACAACAAAAGCGTTTGATAAACTCGTGATGTGTCGTATGAAGATAGACAAATATGCCCTTATTTGGCTGTAAATATAAAAGCCCAAGAAGAGGCACAAAAGGAAGTATCTTTAAGCACTCCACCTTATGAGTTGCATAATCAATTTAGTGGAGTAGAATTAGAAGCAAGATGTATCAAGCGAGATTATCTTACTGCTATAATCCTCTTAGCCTACAGTACAATTAATAAAGAGGCATTAAGTCAAAAATTGAAATGAAAAATAAAATACACAATGGCTTATTGCTTCTTAGGACTAAAGATGTGTTTTATATTAGAGGGTTGCAAAAAATACAATCTTTATAATCAATTTTTCCAAGATGAAGATAAGGAACAAATTATAGATTTTTATGCAGGTTACTGTGAGCGTATTCATCAATATAATTTGTATATAAACTACGAATATGATATTTCAAAGGATTTAGTGGATTTAAATCATATTTTTATTTGTTTTCGAATTAACCGCGAATATAAGATGGAATACATGGAAAATATCATTGACGATATTTCTTTAGTCATTAAAAATAACAAAAATAAATTATTGGGAAACTAAATATCAATTAAAATAACAAATTTAAGCTATGATGAGTTTAAAAGCCTACAAATAAAATTAATTTCTATTACAAGGAGGAGTTTCTATGCAAAAGATTTTAGTAGTTTTAGGATTATGTTTAATGTTAGGTATTAGTGCTAATGCCCAATCCCCG
This sequence comes from Helicobacter trogontum, assembly GCF_000765905.2. Taxonomy (GTDB): domain Bacteria; phylum Campylobacterota; class Campylobacteria; order Campylobacterales; family Helicobacteraceae; genus Helicobacter_A; species Helicobacter_A trogontum. The sequence continues at coordinate 16,080 of NZ_JRPL02000026.1, forward strand.
AAAGAAGCTAAACCTAGCTTTGATTGTGCTAAAGCAACTACAAAAGTAGAAAAGATAATATGTAGTGATGAAAGTGAGGAGTTAAAAAATTTAGATCGCTATATGGCTGAAGTCTATACACAATTAAGAAAAGAGTTAAAAATCTCTAAGTTTCCTGATAAAGAAAAAAGACTAAAAGATCTTTTAGATTCACAAAGAGCTTTTATTAAAAATTTGGATAAAGTTAATTCTATAACACATGCTTATGAAGAACGCATTACGCAACTACTTAAACTTCTAGGAGAAGTGCTAGATTCTAATAATAAAGAATTATGTGAATATGCAAGAAAAGATCAATTTGATGAGAATAAATGGCAAGAAGTTCCCCCCCCTCTGTCAATCCTCCTTTTAGTATAGGTTTTTGTGCTTTTGGAGCAAATAATCAACATGTCGTTTTTTATCATTATTGCACAGAAAAAAGAGAGATTATAAAAACAATAGAAGATTTTATTGGGGGATATCCTTTCGTTTTTAAAAGAAAAATTGATATTAATAATGATGGAGTGTTAGATAATGTAATTCTTTCAGTAGGGAACTATTTTGGTGCACTTGCAATATATAAAAATGGTAAGCTAGATGCAAAGGCAAGTGATAAAATCTATGGAGATGATTTGCATTTTCATGGAGAAAAAACTAGTTATCAAGTTGTAATGGTTAATGAAGTGCCTCACATAGCATTTACTACATATGCTCTGCCAAGCAATAAAATTTCAGGAATACCAGAACAGGCAAGATTTAACTCTGAAATTCCTATACTAAGCTATTTAGTTTATGATGTTATGGAGTTTAAAGGAAAAAATTATATTACCCTATGGAATAAGAGATTTATTCATGATGAGAATTCTGCTTATCCAGAAACACGCATTTATCTCTTAGAAGGTAATAAAAGAGAGTTAAAATGCACTTATTAAAAAGGAAATAATTGATGTTTGAAACAACAAAAAATACAGAGTATTTAGAAGATCTCTTTAAATTTCTTAAAGTTGTTGAGGGTTTTGGTGCATTGCCTTACAATGATCATGCAAAAGGAGATAAGGGATATTTAACCATAGGTTATGGTGCTAATTTGCAAGAAAGGAGTTGGATAATTGCTACATTAAATGAATTGGGATTATTCGGGAGTGTAAAAGATTTAAAAACTCAAGAAGATATAGAAGCTTTAGATAATAAAGCTAAGATTGATGAGTTTTATAATATTACGCAATACGTTAAACACAAAAAAACCTCGTGTAAAAGGTGTAGAACATATAGAAACTTATCTGCATTATTTTACAAATAGCATTGCAGACAATAAGCCATATATAATCTAAATATTCCTAGCACAAGGCACGCTTTATCCAGATGTAATAGAATCTGTAGGCGTAAAAGGACCAAGCAAGACTATAAAAAGCCATCATAATGCAGTTGGATTGCCTGATTGGATGAAGTAAGAGCTTTAGGTCGAGAGCTTGGTATGCCAGAAATGATACTTATGCGTCTCTAATAATTATTGCATGAATTGGTGGTAAATTGAAGGATAGAGGTTGGATGAATTCTATAGAATATTTCACAACCAAAAGAAACAAATAGACAAATTGTCCCCTTTTGTTTAAATGATGGATAGATAATGAAGTATTCAGGTTACAAGCAACTAGATTGGATGATCTTATGAAAACAAACGATAATGCGAATGTAAGTATCCTGAATTCTGCAAAGCAAAATCTTGCTACTAATTTTTTAGTATATGCTAGAGATAAAGATTTGGATTTTATGGCTAGACTAAATAATAAATGTATTATTGGAGAAGTAAAATTTCTTACAGATTTTGGTGAGCATCAAAATACACGTAGTATTAGCAAGATATTTTAAAAATGAACATATTTGTCCACCCTTATATTGCGTACTTTTTTACATCAGGTTTATTTATATTTTTCTTATTTCAATGTTTTTTAGCATTACATAAATTTTTAAGACAAACCTATAGAAATAGTTTATATAGCAACATAAACAAAAAAGCCTACTTGTATACAATAAAAATTAATACGATTAAATTTTATTTAAAAAACCTTTTAAAAAGCAAGGTAGATTTAGTCTATATAAAACTTTCATTTAGTGCAAATAGTATTTTTAGATTTTGCAGAACAATGAGTGCGAGTAGATAATTTAGTATTGCTTATAGGGATACATTTAATATGGAAACTTATTTAGATTTTTTATACTATCGCCTACTTTTTAATTCAATAATGAATGGTTTAAAGAAGGAGTTGGTGTTTACATATTGATAGAAAAATGGGCATTATGTCAAGGTGTTATGTGATGAAGTTTTTGGTAGGAAACATTTTATCAATGATATTACGCACATTAAGTGTAACCCTAAAAATTTTTCTAAAAAAAAGGGGGGGGTCTAGAAGCGTTGAATATATGATTTTTATACAAAAAACTTCAACATATTTGGAATGGTATATATGAAGAAATAAAACAAAGTGAGATACAAAAGCGTTTTAAGCAACAAGATTTAAAAGGATTTTATACTGCAATTCCTTTGTGTATGCCTGGAGAGACAAGGAATGGCGAAAATGACGAGGCTTAGAATAGCTTAAAACCTCCAAAGGGGAGACATCGGTGTTTTTCATTAAGCGAACTTGATAGATTGCAAAATATGGGCTTAATAGAATGGAGCAAAAATAATAATCCAAGAAAAAGTTTATGCCATGAATGCAGACGTAAAAAATATAAGATAGTTGGGGGCTTAAAGGTTTTGAAAATATTTTATATCCTACACAAAAAAACACACAACTCTTGCAACGTATTATTAAATATCTTCCAATCCAGACTCCTTAGTTAAGGATTGTTTTTGTGGAAGTGGGTCTTTTTTGGGAATCATTTTTGCTTAGTAAGAGATGTTGATATTGATGAAAGTGGAGAGACTATAAAAACGCATAAGAAATTATTAAAAAACTATCAAATTATCAGCTTGTATGCTTGTAAGTATAGTTTTTTAAAATATGTAGATTATTATACCAACAATGAAACAGAAGACACCAATCCTTAGTATATAATATTATTTCCAAACCACCAGGAACAATTGAGTGGGAGTAAATAGGGGTTTTGAAATCTAAAGGGTGGAGCAATTTTGAAATTCCAAATAGATTTAAACCATTGTGCAACAATAGTAAAATTGAAAATATGGAGCAAGGGAAGAATATACAAGCAGTCTTATTGGATTATATATAACGAATAAAGGATATAAGTCCAACAGATAAAGAATACACTTATCGCACATATTTGGAAAATTTATTGGTAAAAATTTCAGAATTTAGTCCCCCAAATGCTAATATAAAAATTATTCATGAGCCAAATAATGATAAAGAAGGCAGAGGTGCTCCAGATTTTCTAATTACAAAAGAATCTTTAGTTCTGGGATATATTGAAAACAAACGCATAAATACTGATTTGGATTCTGTGGCCCAAAGTGCTCAAATACAAAAATATTTCACACTTGGGCAAATTCTTGTTCTTTCTTAAATCAAGTGGATGAGCTTCCTGATGCCTCGAAAAAGAGGTATTGATTTTAATGATTAGTAAAATCCTTAAAGAATATATTGATTAGCCATTGTTGCATTTCTTCGTTTCTTTTAATTAAGGCTGCCTTGTTGAAATTTTTTGTGTCAAATTGCCTATTAAAAGGTATTTCACTCATATTATAAATTTCGCTTTTTTCATACAAGTTCTTATCTTTTGCCTTAGTATTAAGAGAATTTTCCAATGAAATAAAGTTTCCATAGGTGTTGATATGGTTTCGAAGGTCATCCATGTCATCAAATCCAAGTTTTTTAATCTCAATTTCATTTTTTAAGTCCAATAGACTTAATGGGATAATGTGTTCTTTCTCTTGAGAAAGTTTTTTCTCTTTAATTAATTTCTTTAAACTATAGATATCCATATCTCGACAATTTTTTTCAAAAAAGGCAAAGTGGAAGTATTGAGAATTGAGCGTTTCTCCAACGAAGAATTGAGAAACACGCTCGATGTTATAATGTTTTCTACATAAAGCAATCATCTCTTTTTTTAACCCCTCTTTTTTACCTTCGATATATTTTTCGATTAGCTTATATGCTGTACCATCTTTAGAACCACCAGTTTTGAAGAACAATATATTAGTTTTTGCAAAAAGTATAAATGTTTCATCATCTAATTCATTATTCATCTTAAGTCGGATAAGTGAGTTATAAAAATAGGGATTAATTTTATTGATAAGCATTGCTTTGTAGACAATTGGATTGGTATCAATTTCACACAGCAAGTCAAGAAAGGCTTGATAGAAATTTTTTAGATCTTCAATGTAAGTTCTAATAAAATTCTCCAATTTGCTTTTTTCAATTTGTTTAAGGACATCCTTAAATTCTTCGTATGTATTGTCTGTGCTCGTTCGATAATATCCCAAGAAATCAATTTCATCAAACTTTCTGCTTCCAGCATGATATCTAAAGATGTCGCCTTCGTTAAATTGTTGATTTCCAATACTAGAGATATGATTATTTTCTTTTATTTTTGCGAAGATTTTAAAGATATCCCCGAAGCAATTATTGATAAGTTTATCTAACCCGTCTTTTCCATTGCAAAATGTATTCGAATAATAAATTAGTAGGGATTTTAGTTTATCTAATAGATCAAGAGCAACACCTCTGTCATTTACGCTTTGAAAAGTTTTAATCGCTCTTCCTGAATCTGGCTCTTCTAGCCACATTACAACCATAGATAAAAGAGCATTCAAAAGTTATCCACTTCTTCTGTGCTTAATTTGCTGACGGTATCCAAAATCTCTTTTAGCACATTAAATAAATTCTTTTTCCCCTCTGTATCTGCGTATTGTTCACGAATTCTTAAACTTAAAACTCCTTTCTCTGCTTCATCTAATATCATTCTGAAGAATTCTTGATTCTGTGGCGCAACTTCAAATTTTAATTTTCCTCCCTTTCTGGTTAAAAATTTAATTTTTGTTGCTTGTTTTTCTTCTGCTGATTGTTTGCTAGCCAAAATATAAAGAAGCATAAAAATTGTTGTTATTCTTTGTTGTCCGTCAATAATGTCATATATTTTATTATCCTCCTCATTTTTGGAGACAACAATTGTTCCAATAAAGTGACCTTGTCCATCTTTAAAATTCATTGCTTCGCTGAGATCTCCCCACAATTCTGTAAAATTCTTTTTTTCCCAAGCATAATCTCTTTGATAATTAGGAATGCTATATCCTTCCTGATAAAAAACATCGGATAGATTGATTTGTCCATTTTGCATTTTTTGTCCTTTATTAATTAAAGTTGAAGAATTATAATATTATAGCAATTTAGTTGGTTAAATAAATTGTTATTTTGTGTTTAAAATAAAATAATACAGCAATAGATGTGTAATTATTTTCAAGAAAGTTTTTTTGAGGAAAATTTTTAAATATAGCTTCCGCAGATAACTAAAACCAAATACGATAAAATAGAGGAAATATAATTTTATAATCACAAAGGTTTTTTATGTCGATACCTTGGCTGTTGCTTGCTTTTTCACTTGCTTTGCTTGGCTATACTGCAAAATTTTCTTTAGTCGTGTTAGGTTTTTCTCTAGTATGGCTTAGTTATCTTGGAGTTTTGGATTCCTTGGGATTAGGTTTTATTGCTATAGGTGCGATATTGGCATATTTACAGATAAAATATAGAAATATTTTTTTAGAAGTTTTAATTGTATGTTTTGTCATTGCTTTGTTATTGCACTTTATACCAGGGTTTCATAATCCTAAGATGCTAGACAAGGTACTTGTAAGTGAAAATAGTGCGCCTTATAGTATGTATTTTAATCTAGATAAAGCCTTGATACCCTTTTTTCTCCTTGCTGTTTTGCCAACTTTATTTGTAAATAAGTCAATAAGATTCAATAAAAATATATTTATATGGTTCTCAATCATACTATCGCCAATATTACTACTATTATTTGCTACAAGTCTTGGCTTATTGAAGTTAGAGTATCACATACCAAAATGGTTTTTTAGCTTTATGTTAGCAAATATATTTTTCGTATCCTTAGCAGAAGAAGCACTTTTTAGAGGGTATTTGCAGCAAAGATTAGCAAATAAAATCGGACAAATATCATCTTTGCTTATAGTTTCATTAATTTTTGGCTCTTTACATTATCAAGGTGGATTAAACTTAATATTATTTGCAACTTTGGCAGGTATAATCTATGGCTTAGCATGGATGCTAAGTGGTAAATTGTGGATAAGTGTATTTATTCATTTTATGACTAATTGTTTGCATTTATTGTTTTTTACATATCCAATGTATATGCCACATTGATTTTAAAAGATAGTAATAAGATAGTAAATCCATAAACATGACACTTTTATTTTGAAGCTACAGATAGCTTAATAAATTGATTGGATAAAAATTTATGAATATTGAAAGAAAGAATAAGTTTATGAGCATACTTTATGGGAAGAAAATAGAACTTGAAGATAATTGCAAATCGCATAAATCACTTATAGCACCATGATACCATTTGCCATTATCTTTTAATTCTTTATACTCACATAAAGCACTATACAAAGCACGTTTATATCTCACATTATCACTCAAAGCACGGCTAAAAACATATTTATCTAACTTTTGCTTATACATAAACTCTAATATAGCTAATGCTTGAGTATTCAAAGGCAATTTAAATTCTTTACCTCGTTTCATTTTGGAATCAGGGATTACAAGCATTTTGTTATTAAAATCTATTTCATTCCATTCAAGATTAATAATGTTTTTAACCCTTAAAGGAACATAGATATTAAACTTATACATCAGAGGGATTAAATTATAATCTAGCTTTTTGTAATGTCTATTGTATGCACTATTAATATTATTAAAAGCCTTATTAAGTGTAATTAACACCTCTTTTAATCCTGCTTATGTATGGATTCATGGTGCTTTACATCATGCTTTTTGACCGATATGAATTACTAATTTTCATTTCAAAACCCCTTTAGAAAGTAAAATGCACTTTATAAATAAAGACATTCAAATAGTTGTTTTGGTTTTATTAATCAACCACATAACATCTAAAAGGTTGCTCAAAAATAAAAGTCTTTTGGAATATGTTTTACATAATATTCTAGATTCTATCTATTCTTAAACCTACAAATACAAAAACTACCCAAACAATACACTTTTAATGTGTAAAAAATACCTAAGATCTTTATGTGTCAAATATGTGAAAATTTTATGGATAGCGTTCTCCTAGTTTTACTTATATGCTTTATATGTAGGTTTTTAAAAGTATTAAACAGATCTTTGGAATACATCTACAAGTTAAAACCTTGCAGATATGGGTTAAGATAGCGTGGAGGATTAAAACGGATTTAATTTTTAGAGTAAGAACTAAAAATTAATGCTTGATTTCTGATTTCATTACATTTGTTTGTGGATGACAAAAGATCTTGGGACTTACCTCGTGCTCATACTAGCCCAACTTATTCACTATCATCTTTTAATTTTTACAAACCCTTTTTACTAGAAGTGATATTTTGCTTGAAATATCTCAATACTATTTTATTCTTACCCTATTTTGTGCAGTAATGTCAATAATAATAGCTTCATCCTCATTATTTGCATATGCAACTGCATAATAAACAATGTAGTGTGGTGACTTATCACCCTTTTTATCTTTCCAGCCATTTCCAAAGTCTTCTAGCACCTCTGTGTAATAGTTGGCAACACACATCCGTTTTTGAGTTTTTGTCTGTACGCCTTTATCTTCAATATTACTTACATGGGCAGTAAGTTTCGTGGTTATTTGAGTCTTAGTTTTATCCCATAGCTCTATAAATCTTTGCTGTGCCTCTATACCATTTCTACGTCCCTCTTCTTGTGCCCTTGTCATAGCATGCTTATAGAATCCTGCTTGTGCAAGCTGCTTATGCACGAGTTCTGAAACGCATTTTGGCGGTACACGCCCTATTGGCTTTTGCTCTGCTATATTTTTACGCACAAAAGTTGTCCTTCGCCCTCTTTCTTGTAGCTGACTTTCATTGAGAATTGTGAGTTTAGCAGTATGAGAGTCTTTGCATGAGATTTGATATGTAACTTGATAAATAGGCGATTTATCACCCTTTTTATCTTTCCAGCCATTTCCAAAATCTTCTAGCACTTCTGTGTAATAGTTGGCAACGCATATCCTTGTATTTCTATTTACTTGAGAATCTTGCTCATAGATATTAGTTATATGCGAAGTAAGTTTGGGTAAGATTGTCGTTCTTGTTTGTTTCCATAGACGCATGAATTCATCACCAGCACTCTTCCCTTTCAGACGAGTCTCTTCGCTAGCACGCATACTCGCATGTAAATCAAGACTTGTCGTAGCAAATTTACGCATTATCTCATTACTATTGCATCTTAGGGCAACTATGCAGCTTCCCGCCCTATTATCATCCCTTGGCTGTATCTGATTTATCTCATCTTGTTTGCTATTTTGCTTATCAGATATTTTTTGATTCTCAGATTCATACTGATTATTTTCTTTTGTGTTAGATGATTGCAAATCTTTTATGCTCTCAAGATTTTCTTGCGTATTTTGCGCACTTGTATTATCTTGACTTTGCGTATTTTTCTTATTAGGATTATCAGAATTTTTAGACCTATTCTCTGTATTTGCATGATTAACTCGGCTATCTTGTGTATCTGTGTGATGGGAATCTAATATAGATTCTTTAGGATCAATAACTCTAGTTTCATGTGTAGATTGACCCTGTGTCATGTCGGGTTGCACAATATGATTAGAAGTCATCTGATTTACATTACTTGTATTTTCCCCCCTCTCCTTACTATTACTTGTGGTACTTTTATCTTGCATCTGCTGTGAATTTCTGCTGGATTTTACTTCATCATGTATGTTATTTTTTGTCGCGGAATCTTTATTTAAAGTGGTGCTACTTGTGACTTCATTGTTTTTAGTGCTCATATGTTCTGATTGCATCTTGGGTTGCCTATCTTGCAGACTACTTGCCTTCTGTGTATTAGCAGTGCTATGAGTTTGTGTTTTAGAATCTTGTTTTTTACTCAAAGCGGTATTATTTGCTTGTGGCTGCAACTTTGCAGCTATCTCTGATGATATATCATCTCTTTTATTACTAGATTTATCTGTGGGCAAAGCACTTAAATTGGAGTCTAAAGGAGGTGTTACATTACTTTTATTTTGTGTCTTAGAATTTTGCGATTCATTCATGATATCATCAGTCGCTAAGTTTTCATCATCTTGCATTTTAGAAACCTGAGATTTATCCGCGTTAGGACTTAAATCTTTATCTTGTGTCTTTATCCCCAATGCCTTATTATCTTGCGTACTGCTAGTGGTATTTGTACAATATACAACAACACCGCCTATGAAAACTAATAACATGGCTATAATGAGATTTCGTATCATCTTTGTTTTCATCATGCCCTCACAAAATAAAACTAGACCCATTATACATTAAAAGTGCTGAAATCATGTTTAAGAGAAAAGCTAGAATAGTAATTTCATAACACCATATCGCACCTTAAAGCATTCAGCCTATAGTTTTCTGAGCTATTGCATTCTTAAGTTATAGTTACCCCTCACACGTATTGTAATTGGTTTGGGTGGTCGTTTTAGACTTTTTGCAGATTGCTCGATTAGCACCCGCATAGAATTATCCAAGGCTTCTGCGTTGGTTGACTGTAATATCTTAACATCTTCAATATGCCCATCAGGATATAACACAAATTCAATCAAGCCCACACCCTGCTGTTTTAAATATATGGCAAGTTGAGGGTAGCCCATCCTATCAGCTGTACGCTGAAAAACCTCTCCGTTTAAAAAATAGCTTTCCGCTAGATAATCCTTTTCTTCCTTGCTCATATTTTGCAATTCTGTACCATAAAGCTGCGTTAAATCATCGCGTATTTTTTGTGGTAGCTTATCAAAGTTTGCACTATCGGCTTGCCTTTTTAGTTCTTGAGCTAAACTTGGTGTCGGACTGGCAAAGGGATCAAATCTCCCCTCATTTTGTGGGATACTTAGGCTTTGCAAATCTATATCTGTACTTGGTGGTGCTTCTGGTGATGTGGTGGTAGCTGAAGTATTTTTTGCTACTTGTTGTTTTATTGGAGGCTTGTCTTGTGTGGTTTTTGGTTGTTGCGCCTGAGTATTTTTAGATTCCATAGCATTTGGTTTAATGTTTTCTTGCTGTAATACCCCAAGCGAAATAGGACGCAATACAACCTTTTTCTCTGGTGTTGGCAAACTCTTATAGATAAAAAATAAGGCAATATGCACAAGTAATGACAAGCTAAAGGCAAGTAAGAACCTGTCCTTATAGATTCTATAATGTGTCGCAACGCTACGCATTTATCGCCTTTTTAAAAAAAGCTGCATAAAATTTTGCTGTTCTGTATCCTTGTGTTGTGAATTCAAATCTACATCATCTGACCTTTTTGTCTGAGTATCACATTGTATTGAATCAAGCAGGGTTATACCATGTGGATTTATACCAACTAAATAACGCTTATCTCCATATCTAATAAGTGCTACTTTATTTTTAGAATCAAGTATTTTTGCCTGTTCAAGGATAATATTAGAGGTTTCCATGCCCCTATTTTGTCGCAACTTAATCATATATAATAGTATTAAAATAATAATCATAATACCTAGCACAACAAAATATCGCCACGAGCTCACCTCATAATTGTTCTCCTCTAAAATACTCTGAACATTAGAATCTTTAGTTAAAGGTATGTCGCGGCTAGATAAGGCAGTGCTAGAGCACACAAGATATACTTTTTTATTATACGCAAATAGCATGGCATTTCGTATTGTAGAGGTATGATTAAACTCTACATAGACATTATTCAATGCTGAATCTTGTCGCAGTTTAATCAAACCCAATGGAGTATCTATTTGCTGCGGTTTATCAATAACAAAATCTTCTAGCACAATGTATTTATATTGTGTGTTTGATGTTGTCGCACTTGAGGCTTCTTGTGTTGTCACAACTTTATTAAAATCTATAGAATCTAAAACTTGCGGAGCAATACTCAACTCTAAAATCAAAGTATCATCTACTTTCTTTTTGAATAAATCACTTAGCAGCAACTTTATATCAGATTCCATGTTATCATGCAGCATAACTTGTGTTATTTTATATGGTTTTGTAACTGCATATACACACGAAAACAAGGAGCAACACAACACAAATACGAATATGCTAGAGCGCATATATATATCCTTATATATATTTAATTCTTCATGCAATCAATTCTCGTGATCAGAAACTTCACGCGCAATATAATACACAATCGCATTAGAATCTAGGATTTCGTTAATCCTTATAGCAAGATTGCGTTCATACACCATAACCTCACCTTTACCTACAACCCTATCATTTACAAATATTTCTACACTCGCACCTGCTGGTTTTTGTAAATCTATGATGGAGCCTTTCTCATATTTTAAAATCTCATGAAGTGGTATTTGCGTCGTGCCTAAATCTGCACTAAACAACACCTTCATATCAAGCAAACCTTCATAGTTTGCCATCATGTCTTCAAGATATGAAGCCAACTCAATCTCGCGAGGAGTGTGCACTTGTTTCTTGTCTAAAATCTCATATCTATCTTCTGTTACATTTCTATCTGCCATACTTACACTCCAACAAAATAATGTAAATTATATACTATTTTTATGATTTTATAATGAATAATTTTATGAGGACAACACAATAAAATGACATGATAGAATTCATTTATGCTGGTGTAATGCAACATAAATAAGCCAATAGCAGTGTTTTTTACATTTTTAAGATTCTACAAGGTAGCAAGATGTTGTTAATGCAAATCTTTATTTAAGCTAATAGCTCTAGCACTTCTAAATGCAATGAGACAAGGGTTTTGCGTCATGAATCTAAAATGTACACCATTCAAACCGCTTAACATATGTCCTTTATATAATCCATTGCTTTGTATTTCAAAATCCGCATTAACTTCTTTAATTTTTAGTGCCTCTTCACTATCGATTTTTACCACACTTCCAGCAAGTATTGTAGTCCCAGCATCTACAATGCAGCTATCTCCAAGACTAATGCCTGTCACAGAGTTTGCTCCTAATAAGCAATTTTTACCAATACTAATAGGTGTCGTATTACCACCACTAAGCACACCCAGAATACTTGCTCCACCACCAATATCTGTGCCTTCACCAACAATTACAGACGAACTGATCCGTCCCTCATTCATACAAGCACCAAGCGCACCAGAATTGAAATTTACATAACTTGCACCAGGCATTTGAGTATAACCAGCACCTAAAAATGCACCGAAACGAGTTTTTGCACCATCTAAGATTCTGATATTGTCAGCTTGTGGTAAAACTTGCATCAAGTAACGAGGAAATTTATCTATAAAATCAATACACGGAAATTCACCCTCCATTTTCAACGACACCTCATTATCGCGTAAATACTGCAATTCATAAGGTTTATTACCGCTCCATGCAAGGTTTGGCAAAAGTCCAAAGATTCCATCAAGATTAAGGCTTCTAAGCGGTGCAAGACCTGCTGATAACGCATGTAATTTAGCATAAGCTACTTGTAGGGATTGCGTTGGTAAATCATCAAAATATGCAATAAGTTGGAATTTATAAAATTCATTTTCACCGGTATAGATGTCGCTTATATGACGCAATAATTCAAAAACAACTTGGATATTCTTATGTCTTGATCCAATATGTTGATGTATTTTACTATCAGTAAAAAGCACATCTGCAGTTTTTATGGAATAAGGATCGGTTGAAAATTTATCACAAAGGCTCCTAAATCTTTGCAAAGTGCTTTCACCTTCCTGCTCATCTTCATAACTTAGAAGTTCTTTTTCGATAAAAGGATAAAACAAACATAACGCACGAAATACAAAAGCCGCATCAATGTCAACAACCACTTCATTGCCATTAAAGTTTTGTATTTTTGCTGCAGTTGCAAATACTGCAAAGCTTCCAAAATTTTGCATAAAGTTTAAGTATGGAAAATTAATGCTTATAACACTTTGTGGATTAAGGTGAGAAAGCGTCGCACGAGCAATCCCAAAGCTTTTTGGTTGTCTTTTATCTTGATAGAACGTTTCAACAAATTGTTTAAATTCTGCCTCTGTTTGAATAGTTGATATTGAAGAACTACTTGGTGACATAAAATCTCCTTATAACAGTCTTAAAACTAGAATACGATCGTCATCTTATCATAAAAATTTATATTTTTAGTTATTTAAAAAATCAAACAATATATTATATTAGCTAGACATACAAGTAAATACAAATTATATTCGTGCAAAGTATTTAAGGGTATGGCAGAATCAAAGAGCAAGGAATAGAGTATTAGTCAATCTATGCGGATTTATTGTTTAACTTAGAATAGACTATGCAACAAAATTGCATCATCCCAAATCAACCATATTATATTTTCAGAAATACCATTTTGTTTTATGTATTTTTTATACTTGTAATCAAATTTCAAGTCTATCTAGATTCTAACATATAGTTCTTTTTTAACATGTTTTCACTGCTTGCAAGACTCTTATTTGTATTCGGGCAAACATAATACCAGTTAATTTACGAAATAAGTGTAAATAAAATATCTTACCCTTTCATAAATCTCTATTTTTTGAAAAAAGTTTTTAAACTTTGCTGGAAAAAACAAAAAAAAACCTTAGTTATTATTGCTTTGTATCTTAATTTTTGTATATAATTTGGACTTAATTTGTTGTTGTTAAGGAGTGAGTATGACTATCAGTCGCCTCAGCATTGGTACAAAGTTTGTTTCTGTTCTATCTATTATCGTGTTGTGTTGCATAATAGTGATGCTTTTTGTTGTTTCACAAAATGCTTCAAGTATTCTAGCCATTGAAAGCGATAAACTTCTAAGTAATACGGCAAGTCGCTATAAAAATATTCTTGAAGGTGCGGCAAACGAAATCTTTGCCACAACCATCACATCTGAAGCAGGTCTTAATAATATCTTTGGGGAAAGAGATCTGCGCGAAAGTAAAGTAGAGCAATTGTTGGCTAATATTGTCGATGCAAATCGGTATTCTTTGGCAGGTTTCATTATTATGAGCAGAGATTACACAAAAGAATTTATAGGATCAGTTTCGCGTGTATTACCAAGCGGAGAGTTAGCTATCCTAGCTATAGATCATAAACCTACAGAGCCAGGTGGGACAGAAGTCATTACATTTCCACAAGATCTTTTGAATCGATTTCCAGAAATCTCTCAGACGTTATCAAGTAAAAAAGTTACAATGACAGATTCAGATGAGATACTTATTAATGGAAAAAAGTATTATCTAAAAGGTGCGGTTACTCCTATTATCCATGATGGAAAAACTGTAGGTGTTGTTGGTAATTTTCTTAATTTGGAGCTTCTTGAGGAGCGTTTGGCTAACCACCAACTCGATGTTTTTGAAGGTGCACAGCGTTTTGTAATTAACGCTCATGGACAGGTTTTATTCAATAGTGATTCAGAGCGAAGAGCTTTTACACGTCTAAAAGATATTCGCCAACTAAACCATGATCCATCTGCTTCTGACCTTGTTGAAGCAGCAAAAACGCTTAAAAATGGTATTTTTACTTACACTTCACTCCGTGGGATTCGTTCAAAGGCAGCAGTTGCTTCGCTTGAACTGTGGCCAGGCACAAAACATTATTGGAGTGTCGTATCAATAGCTCCTTATGATTCTATTGAAAAACCCATAAATGAATTGCGATTTATTTTGGTTTCTATAGGAATCCCAGCAATTGTTGTTATTTCTCTTATTGCTTTTATCTTTATTCGTATAACAATAGCAACTAAAATTCAACATATCTCTTACACTCTTTTTGAGTTTTTCAAATATCTAAATCATCAAAGAAAAGATCCTCCGCAACTGTTAAAAATCCATGTCCAAGATGAAATAGGTGTCATGGCACGAGCCATCAATGACAATATTGAAAAAACAAAGCTTGGATTAGAATCTGATAAAGCTCTTGTAGCAGAATCTCTTCAAGTCATAGATAGAGCA
>NZ_JRPL02000027.1 GCF_000765905.2 Helicobacter trogontum
CAGTGTGAGATATTTTTTAATGATATTCATTGCACATTCTCAAACACACAATGCAACTCTGCATACGATGCATCAGCACACTCTGCCATATCTCTGAATTTATTAATTAATTTTCTATTTGTTGCCACTTGTTATCCTTAAAGGTAAATTTTTGTTCGTTACTGCATATTAATGGATTGTGCCATTCAATGCCAAAACCTCTCCCTTCATCGCCCACTATCCAAAAACCTGGATTCTGATAAATAAAAATTTTTACAATAATACGCAAGATGTCCAACATCACACATCATTGTTTTGTGATTGGTTTCGTCTAAAAAACAATATTTTAAATCGATAACAGATTCTATGCGACTACGATTGGTTGGTTCTATAAAATCATATTCCCTATCTACAACAAAAGTTATGCCACCTTGTTTTTTTGGTTAAGATTTCATACATTTTTTCATTTATTGTGTATATTCCACTTTCTTTTTTTGCTAAACTTTTAAATTCATAATATTGTGGGTCAACAAATCGTAAAGAGCACACGCCTATTATCTGTTATAATAGATATTACTAAGATTCCAAGAATCTTAGAATCTTTTCGTGTCTACCCTCTTTGCATTTGTTCTTTCTCTAGTATTTCTTTAGATTTTTTAGAAGTGCATTTGAGTTTAATATTAAGACTAGGGTTGGAGCGAGAATAATTTAGGGGTGTGAGGGTTTGACTTCCTAAAAGATGTTTAGGGTGGAAGTACCTATTATATTTGAGTTTGTGCTATTAGAAATGTTGTTAAAATTTGTGATGTTTGGATTGGCATGTGCGTTATGAGATTGCAGGGATTGATTAAGATCTATATCGTTGGTATTGTTATTTATTTTAGAAACTCTAGCACTAGGTTCTGTATTGCTAGTGAGTTATGAGAGTTGGTATTTGTTTGTAAGATGTAATGTTGTTTGATTGTGAATTCTTAGAATCCATATTGCTAGTTGTAGATTCTATGGAATGAATCTAGTGAAGCACTAGATTCGAACTCATTTGTTTCCACAAAGTAAATGACAAATAGGTTTAGATTTATCTAATTCCATAGCATTATGAAAATCTAAATTACTGGATTCTATTTCTCTAAAGTGACAGGCTCTTAGATCATCACCACCTGCGAGAATGTAGTATAAGTAGATTATAGAGTTAATGTTATCTATATCTTTAGATTTCAAGATTTGTGTATCTATGATTTGGTTGGGTAATTGCCATGATGGTTTCTATTTTTTTGTTTGTTGGGTAGTTAATTTTTTAAAATCTTATTCATCTTATAAAAACCACAACTTCTGTATTTATCACTTTTTATTTCAGCTAAAACATTATAATAAAATTCATTCATATCTTTTTTACAATTATTTGTGATTCTACCATAATGAATTACATTATATAATACATGTCATATTGAGCCGTATTTGCAGAGTTTTGGTATGTAATGGCTTTAGATGTTTCTGATGCTTCCTAATTAGAGACTATGTAGATAGTTTTTTAGATATTTTTTGATGTGCTTGTTGGTTTGGGGAATTTTATCAGTATTAATGTGTGTATAATAAGGATTAATACCGCTATTTATTGTTTGTTTTAGCTTGAGTGGGGTATAATTAAAAATTATTAGGCTTTTACTAATTTCCTATTTTATAACTCTAACTTTAAACTATATTGTATTTTTTATAAGCTTAAATATATAACTTCATGCTCTATTTATAAAGTTTGGGTGCTGAAAAAACTATTCTTACATTATTGCGATATTCAGCATGTGATTGTGTTTGGTTGTGTCCTTATTTAAATGTCTTTGTTTTTGTGATCTTAAATATTCTGAAATATTTTTTGGATATGTGAGATGCAGAGAATAAAAATACTGAAGCTAGGTAAGATTTTATCGCATAGATTTAATGTTGCAAATTTTAAGTAATTTTCCAGCTTATTTAATCCTTTTATATCTAATCTTTTGAGATACTAGGTATTTGCTGATAAAGTGAGAGTTTAGAACTACTTGCATAGGTTGCTTTTTAGTATGCTGATATAATATCTTGAATCTAAAGAGTAAAGCTTAAAAATATGTGAGTATGGATGCAACTTAACCTTGATTTTTATTTATAATGATTGAATGAAGAATGCAAATGCTTTGCCTATTTATATCAAATCCCACAAGGCTATATATAAAAGTTAGCTTAGGACTGTGTGATTAAATAGGCGTGATAAAGATCGTAAGATTTTTTCTTTCAAATGCTACTTTATAGTTAAGTGAGGCTACGTAAAAATTCAACGCAAGAACGAACGCCAATACCACTTGCACCACACGGATTTACACCCCATTCTTTCTCTACATATGCTGGTCCTGCAATATCAACATGCAGCCATTTTTGTTTATATTCCTCTCTAATAAATTCAGCTAAAAATAATCCCGCGGTAATAGCTCCGCCATAGCGAGAGGTTGAAGTATTACTTACATCAGCTATCTTAGATTCTACAAGCTTCTTTAGATGTGCGTTAAAAGGAAGTGTATGTGCTAATTCACCTGATTTTAAAGCAGATTCTACAAACTCCTGTTTTAACTTTTCATTAAAGCCCATGACACCACTCGTATACTCTCCAAGTGCTACGACACATGCACCAGTCAGTGTGGCAAAATCTATAATAAGATCAGCATCGAGGTCTTGCGCATAGCTTAGACAATCCGCCAATACCAATCGCCCTTCAGCATCGGTATTTTTTACTTCAATGCTTTTTTTCTCTCTTGAGATTAATATGTCATCTGGTCGATAAGCATTTTTGCCAATCGCATTATCAGTTATCCCCATGATTGCATGCAACTCAATCTCAAGCTCTAGTTGCACACTAGCTAAAAATGCACCAAGCACCGCACAAGCTCCGCCTTTGTCGGCTTTCATGGTTGTCATATAGTCGGCTGGTTTTAGACTTAATCCGCCTGTATCATATACAAGCCCCTTTCCAACAATAACAACTTTTTTCTTTGCATTTTTTGGTTTATAACTTAAATGAGCTAAATAAGCGGGATAATTTGAGGCTTGATTGACAGCGAGAAATGCTCCCATGCGTTGTTCTTCCATATACGAATTACTACGTAAAGTCGCATTGATCTCAGCATCCTTGTGTTGCTTTGCTAACTTGATAGTTTCATTTTGAGCTAACTCGGATAAAAAGATTGAATTTGCAATATTTGGTGGTGTGTTTACAATATTGCGTACAAAATTCACATTATTGCATATGATCATGACTTGTTGCAACAAACTATCTTTTAAGCCGATGCAATAGATTGTCGTGATAAATTCTGTTTCACCATCTTTCTTATGCTTATACCCCTTGAATTCATAGCTACCAAGCAAAAATCCTTGTAGGATAGCAATCTGTATGCCTTCATCTAATCCCTTGAATGACAGATTTATTTCATTTAACTTAAGAGTTTTTATAGACTTATACGCGGCAGTTATAGCATTAGCATAGTCATCTGCTTCTTTATTCTCTAGACCAACATATAAGATTTTACTCTTCTGTGCAAAAAATATACCACTGCCCTCATATCCACATTCTTTTAAAAGTGTAAAGTCGGGTATCTCTTGATTCCTTTTGGAATCTTCTAACATTGCTTTATCAATAAATAGGATTTTATTACCTTTTTCTTCTTCACTTATAAGTAGATTTATTTTAGACTTATATTGCATTAATATTTTTCCTTAATATGATTTTTTCTCCACCATATAAATATGGCAATAAGGCTTACAATTATAGCCAATAAAATAGCAAATAACAAAAGATTTCCTTTTATTTTTGCAAAAATACCCTGAATAACATTGAGTATCTCTTCGCCAAAATACCAAGCAGGAACAATTGTGATAGCTGCCCATGCCCACGCTGATACTAGATTAATTAGAGCAAATTTTAAAGCAGAATATCGTGTCAAGCCAATACTTATAGGAATGATAGTCCTTAGCCCATACATATATCGTTGGACAAAAATGATAGGCCAACCATATTTTTGCATAAGCCTACTCGCAAGGGCAAATTTACGTCTTTGGCTACGAAATTTTTTATATACATATTCTTTTCGTAATCTACCAATATAAAAGTATATTTGATCTCCAGCAAAACCTCCAAGTCCTGCTATAAAAATACACCAATATACATCTAGGTATCCTTGATGTGCCGCAATCCCTGCAAGCAAAAGTCCCCATTCTCCCTCCAAGATACTCCAGCAAAATAAAATCACATACCCCCAATCTTTTACGTGATTTTCCCACAAGGTTTTAATACTTTCTTCAAGTGAAAAATCTGAATCTTTGATATATAAAAAAAGCGAGGTAACAATTATAATAACAATGCCACCTATGATAATGCTTTTTAGATTCTGCTTTATTTTTTCCATATAAAATCACCTTATTTTTACGAAAAGCACCTATTTTGTAAAATCACTTGTCCTTTTTGTTTTGATCACATAACCTAGTGCTTAGAATCTTTACATTGCAGATTCAATACCTGATGACAACGATCACACACTTCCATGCTCGAATCTGATTTAAATTGCCAACATCTAGGGCACTTTTCTTTTGTGGCCTTATAGATATGATAAATCATATTATCCAATTCAATGTCAAATAAGATATCATTCATACTTGCTTCAGATACACATTCGCTTACCATGAGAAAATCTGCGATTAATTCTTTGTCTTTTTCATATTTTTTTGGTATCGATAAGCTAAGTTCTAAGCTTGATTTTACTATTTTATCTTTTTTAAGTTTATCTACTTGTTCATTAAAAAGGCTTCTAAGATTTAAACATAAATGAATGCTGTTTTGCTTTTCAACATTGCTATCAAAATCATTTATAGAGCTTGGTATATCCATTTTTTCTAATTCAAAGACATTTTTTGCGCCACCCTTAATAACAGATGATGCATAATCTAATGCCTCATCGACCGTATATGTTAGAAATGGTGCGAGTAAATGCAAAATATTATTTGCCAAGATTGCAAATACACTCTGAATTGCAATGCGTTTGGGAGAACTTGGAGAATCACAATATAGACTATCCTTACAAATATCTAAGTAAATTCCACTTAAAGTTGCAGTAATAAATCCATTTAAAACTTGGAACCCTTTTGAAAAGTCATATTCACTAAACAATGAATTGACCTCATTAAACACTTGTTTCGCCTCGTGTAGCACCCATTCATCAATAATACTAAATCTATCACAAATCTTTGTTAATCCTTGTGTGTTTGCAAGTAAAAAGCGGATAGTATTTCTTAATTTTAGATAATTTTCACTCACTTGCTTTAAGATATTTTGTGATATTTTTACATCATTTTGATAATCTGATAAAGCCACCCAAAGGCGTAAAATCTCACTCCCATTTTCGCTAATAATCTTACTTGGTGCAATGACATTACCTTTTGATTTACTCATTTTTTCACTTTTTTCATCGATGGTAAAACCATGTGTAATGATATTTCTAAAGGGAGCTTTATGATTTATCGCACAACCCAACAAAAGAGAGCTTTGAAACCAACCTCTATGCTGATCACTTCCCTCCAAATATACATCAGCAGGTATGTGTCCGCTATTATAGATGTTGTTATCTAGCACAGCAAACCAAGTGCTACCACTATCAAACCACACATCCAAAATGTGCATGTTTTTTTCATACTGACTCGCCTTGTCTCTATATGCAGTAGGCAATAGGTCAATAACTTCTCTCTCCCACCATACATCACAGCCATGCTCTTCAAACAAAGATTCGATGTGATTTGTTAGCATCTCATCAAATAGGGGTTCACCGCTTTCCTTATCTATGAAAAATGCAATAGGGACACCCCAGTCTCGCTGTCTTGATATACACCAATCAGGGCGATTTTCTACCATGCTTTTTATACGATTTATCCCATTTTTTGGATAGAATCTAGTATTCTCAATTTCTTGTAGAGCAACTTCGCGGAGCGTTTTTCCATTATGATATGGTTTATCCATGAGAATAAACCATTGCTTTGTAGCACGGAATATGATGGGTTTATTTGTTCGCCAACAATGTGGGTATGAATGCAGGATTTCTTCATGATGCAATAGGGCTTTTTTGTCTTTTAAAATTTCAAGTATTCTTTTTTGCGCTTTAAAAATATGTGTACCAATAAATTCACTTACTACTTCTTTTTCAAATAGTCCCAATGTCGCAACACTTTCATCAAAACATCCAGAATCATCAACAGGCATAATTACAGGTAAATCATATTTCAAACATGTAAAATAGTCATCTTCACCATGACCAGGGGCATTATGTACTGCTCCACTACCATCTTCCATGCTTACATACTCTGCCAAAATCAGCATAGAATCTCTATTATTTAGAGGGTTTATAGCATATTGTTTTTCAAAAGTTTTAGAATCTATTGTTGCAAGTATTTCGCCTTGTATGATACCTCTTTCTTTTAGTTTTACATAAAGTTTTTCGGCAATGATTGCACCATCACTAACGAGCACATAAGCTTCATGGGGATTTAGTGCAATAGCGACATTACTTGGAAGCGTCCATGGTGTCGTCGTCCAAATGAGCATATACGGAGGGACTTTTGTATCATAAGCTTCTAGTCCTAAGACTTGTATAGTGCGTTGTTGCAAAGGGAATGCTACAAATATGGAATCTGATTTTTTGTCTTTATATTCCACCTCAGCTTCAGCTAACGCACTTTTTGCTGCCCAGCTCCAAAAGATTGGCTTACTTCTTTGTGTTAATAATCCAGCCTGTGCTACCTTTACAAGTGCGCGGTAAATATCGGCCTCGAATTTATACTTCATTGTTTTATATGGATTATCAAAATCTCCTACAACACCAAATGATAAAAACTCATTTTTTTGTATTTCTACAAATTTTTCTGCATGTTTTCTACATGCTGATCGAATTTCAAGCTTAGTTGGAATCTTTTTCTCCGCTTCAAATGCACTGCTTACTTGTTGTTCTATTGGCAAGCCATGACAATCCCAGCCAGTCGTATAAAACACTTGTTTTCCTTGAAAATAATGATACTTGACAATAAAATCTTTTAGAATCTTATTTAACGCATGTCCTACATGTAGGTGTCCATTTGCGTATGGTGGTCCATCATGGAGTGTAAAGGTGTTTGATATACTATTGTTTGTTTTTGTTGTATTTGCTTTGGTTTTATTCATCGTGTGATATGCATATTCTCGCCATTGCTTATATCGTTCTGGTTCTTTTTGTGGCAGATTGCCTTTCATGGGAAAATCTGTTTTTGGCAGTATTAGTGTGTCCTTATAGTCTTTTTGTACTTGCTCCATATCTTTCCTTTTGTGTTTGTAAAAGAGGTAATTTTAACAAATTTTCACAAAGGATTCTACAATATTTGCTTCTGTTTGTAAGTTTTTATGCAAAGCGTTATGTTACTTTCTTTCTTGTTCTATTGTTCCTTGATAACTCTTATTTGTTTATGCAAGACTATTGAAACTTGTAGTACTCCTACATTTGATTTAAAATATCATAGCTTCTAATGTGGTATTAGCACGATATTTAAAATTTTATAATACGCTAAGGGGGTCTTAATATCAGAAGGAATTGTCGCAAAAAAAAGGAGGTTGCATTGTATCTTGTTATTTTGGCGTATTTGCTATTGCTTGTTGCCCCTGCAATAGTACTAAATATTTTGCAAATGCGTTATGTACAAACTTATGCTACAAAAAAGCCAGTTATTCTGAATGCACACGATTATAATATTGCTGCAAACTACGCTATTACGAGGTGTAAAGTCGCTTTGATAGAACATATTTTTAGTTTTATCGTGTTGATTTTTTGGTTGCAATTTGGCATTGCTTATCTTACACAATTTTGTGATGCACAGCCAGTGAGTAATTTTGGCACAGATTTACTTGTGATTTTATCTTTTCTTGTGCTGCATACTCTTATTTATGTGCCTTTTAGCATACTTCATAAACTCATAGACACTCACTATGGTTTTAACAGACAGAGTGTAAAAGATTTTATACTTGATGGTGTAAAAATGTTGTGTATTAGTGGGATTTTGTTGAGTATTATTTTTGCCATATTGTTATGGATTATAGAGACTCTTAGTATGTGGTGGATCGTTGGTTTTTGCGTTGTGTTTGCCTTTCTTATTTTTATGCAGTTGATTTATCCAACTCTTATTGCACCAATGTTTAATAAATTCACACCCCTAAAGGACGAAAGACTTAATCAGAGAATTGCAATGCTTATGGAGCGTGCAGGGTTTCGTAGCAGTGGTATTTTTGTTGTTGATGCAAGTAGAAGGGATGGTAGGCTTAATGCGTATTTTGGTGGTTTGGGAAGTTTAAAAAGAGTGGTTTTATTTGATACGTTGCTTGATAAGATTAGCGAAGATGGACTTATTGCGATTTTAGGACATGAGCTTGGTCACTTTAAGCATGGCGATATAATACAGAATATTGTAATAAGCGGTTTTATTTTATTTGCTATGTTTGCTGTTATGGGCTTATTTTTTGATTCTTTGTGTTTGTATTTGGGATTGCCCCTTACAGATAGTAATATTCTTATACTCGCTATCTTGCTTTTTCCTGTTTTGTCGTTTTTATTTATGCCAATACAAAGTTATTTTAGTAGAAAGGCAGAATATAGGGCTGATGCATTTGGTGCATCTTGTGTAAGTAATAAAGCACTCAGCGAAGCTTTAGTGCGTCTTGTAAATGAAAATAAAGCATTCCCTTATTCACACCCAGCTTATATATTTTTTTACTATTCTCATCCACCGCTTTTAGAGCGACTTAAGGCACTTGGGGGATTATATAATGGAAATTGATTTATTGTTGCGTGTTGCAATTGCGTTTTTAAAAGATATGAATCTTGAAGAATTTAAGAAGCTTGTGTATGAAACACAATTTCTGCTCGCAGATATTAATTCCTTTGAGTCTGAAAAATTACCTAAAGATTCTGTAAAAGAGCATAACAAATCACATCAATCCCTTGATATAAAAGAACCAGAATTTCATATTGTAAGTCCGCGTTATGAAGCAGAGATTCTGCTTGGATATATTCTCAATATGACTCGTGTAGAACTGCATACACATGCAAAAAAGGAAGTTACTGATTTTGATAAACAGCGTTACTTTAAAATGCTTGCGATGCGGAAGAATGGTATGCCGCTTGAATATTTAACAAATAGAGTGAGCTTTTATGATTTAGAGCTTTATATTAATGATAAGGTGTTAATTCCTCGTCATGAGACAGAACTTTTAGTTGAGCATGCCTTAGAGATTATCAAAGCACACAATATTACGCATTTTGTGGAAGTGGGTGTGGGTAGCGGTGCAATTAGTGCAGCCATTCTTACACATACCGAGGAGACTTGTGTGGTTGCGACTGATATTAGCAAAGAGGCACTCAATGTTGCAAGGTATAATATGCAACAACTTGGTTTAGAAAGTCGTTGTGAATTTGTAGAATCTGATTTGCTCTTATCGCCATATCTTATTATGCGTAAACCAATCACGCTTTTAGTATCTAATCCCCCATATATTGCAAATAACTATCCACTCAATCAAGAAGTGTTATGTGAACCACATGTTGCACTTTTTGGTGGCGAAAATGGTGATGAGATTCTCAAGAAATTAATAGTGCAAGCTCGAGAAAAACAAATACAATTCCTCATATGTGAAATGGGTTATGATCAAAAAGAAAGTATGCAAGAAGCACTTCTAAACTCAGGTTATAAGCCAACCTTTTATAAAGACTATGCAGGTTTTGATAGGGGTTTTATTGCAAAACTTATGTTCTAAGATTCCATACAATCAGGATTTTACATGAAAAGAGTATACCATTATGTCAGTATTTTGTTGATGCTTTGTAGTATTTGTGTGCTTGTATTCGCGAAGAATTCAGCGAATATAGATCTAAAAACACAAACACCAAAAGATACAGAAGCCTTGCCTTTGCATTTTGAGAGTTTAGCTCTCCTGTTTCAGCATACTGTAGATATCTCATGGCAGATTCACACATTGCAAGGAAATTATGATTTTAAGCAAAAAGAGAAATTAACCGAACAAAAAAGCCTTTTATTACACAATTTTATAAGCAATATAAAAAATACTAAACAAGACATAGGCTTTGATACCGACAAGAACAAACAAATGCAAATGCAAATTGAGATGCGACTTAAGGATGCGGAAATACAACATAATCATAGTATGCTATTGCATGAAAATATTGCTAAAAATAGCCTCATCATTGAATCTCATCTTGCTATTCTTTTTAAAAAATTAAGAAAACAAATTGATTTCTTTTCACAGAAACAAAAGGTAGTTGATATTTTACGTCCAACATTGCAAGCTCTAAATGCTATGCCAACAACTTTTGATATACTCAAGGAAATTCCTACAACACAGCAAAAAGATCTGCAATTACAAATAGAGCGGTATCGGAACATGCTTGCAACTGCTCTTGAAATTACTTCCTATTTGGAATGGCATGCAGATGAGCTTGTGCCACAGAACACAATATTGCATACGAGTATACGCTGGACATTGCAGTTTCTTTCAAATTTTATGGATGTGAATCATGATAACTTAGTTTTTATCAAGGTGCTTTTATCAATCCTATGTTTCGTTATTCTATGGGCGTATCGTAAACTTATTACAAATCTTGTTGTTTATTTGATGGGGCTTACCATTCATTTCACAAAACAAGATAAAGAACTACATTCTACTATTCAGAAGAATTTATTGCGACCAATTTCTTTATTTTTATTTGCATGGAGTTTGCGTGTTTGTATAGGCGTGTTATATTATCCGCAGTTGCAACCAGAAGAAATTGAAGTATGGTTTAATATTCTCTATATAATTAATGTCGCATGGTTTGCACTAGCCTTAATAAAAAGTTATGGAACAGTGCTATTAACAAAGATTTTGCAAAAGACAAATAATGAATTTAGACGAGAGATTATAAATCTTATGTTAAAAGCTCTGTATGCAGTTGTTGTCATTATTGCATGTTTGCTTATTTTAAAATATTTGGGTTTCAATGTGTCTGCAATTATTGCATCGCTTGGTTTAGGTGGATTGGCTGTTGCACTTGCTGTAAAAGATATACTCGCAAACTTTTTTGCCTCAATTATGCTTTTATTTGATAATTCTTTTTCCCAAGGAGATTGGATTGAGTGTAATGGTATTGATGGTGTTGTAGTGGAGATTGGACTACGCAAGACTACTGTTCGCACCGCAGATAATGCCCTGCTTTTTGTCCCAAATGCCGAATTAGCTGGAAAAATTATATGCAATTGGAGTCGTAGAAAGGCGGGTAGAAGAATAAAAATGAGTATAGGTGTTACATATAATGCAGATGAGGCAAAACTAAAAAAATGTGTTGCCAATATTAAACAAATGCTTACAGATCATCCAGACATAACGACAACGCCAACATATAATCAAGAAGAAATGCGGCTTATGACTCTAAGAAAAGATATTGTTTCTCTTGAAGATTTTTTGGGCTATAAAAGTGGGCTTTTTGTGTGTGTGGAAGCCCTTGCTGATAGCTCGATCAATATTTTAGTAGAATGTTTTACTCAAAGTGTTTCAAAGAGAGATTATGTTGAAATAAGAGAAGATGTAATATTTAAAATTATGGCAATTGTGCAGGAGTGTGGCTTAAGCTTTGCTTTTCCCAGTCAAAGCATTTATGTAGAAACGCTTGCAAAATGAGGATTAAGGTAAAACAATCTATTAATGCAGGTTTTACGAACATATATGTGGGATAATGTGGCAAGTGATAATTGTTAGTATCCAAATAATAATGAATTAGATAGGTTTAATAAACTTATAAAATGTTCGATATTATGGAACCTATTCTTAATATAAGGATTTGATTATGCAGGATACAATAGATTTTCATCGTAGGGCGAGTTTTGCAAAGATTGCAGGTGTAGGTGCTTTAGGTGTAGGTGCACTATCTGGTGTAAAGCTTCAAGCTGAAGAGATTAATGAAGCAACAGAGCAGATACGCAAACAAAACTATATTAACATTAATCCGCTTTATGTAGATAGTGATAAAGTGTTGCTTCCAAAAATGCAGATGAAGCTGCAAAAAGATTCTGTTGGACTTGTCGTTGTGAATCCACAGATTGATTTTCTTAGTCCAAAGGGTATTGGTTGGAGTTTGTATGGTGCTAGTATCAAGGAAAACAACACGATTGAAAATATCAGTATGCTTTTTCGAGTTGCAAAGGCGTTGCGTTTACCTACATTTGTATCATATGTGGTGTGGAATAGTCAGGATTTAAAAATATTACCAAAAACACCTATGAAAAATTTTGTGCGTGGGACAAAACTTGCTTATGGTAATGGCACAGGCTTAAATGCTAATAATATTGAACAAAGTGGTGCTGACTTTCTACCTGAATATAAATCTTTTATACTCGATAATAAAACTATACTTACAACACCTAGAAAAGATTTTGGACTTAAAGGAAGTGATTTAACAACGCAGTTGCGTATTAGTGGGATTAAGCAAGTAATTTTATGCGGCATGGATGCAAATGTACATCTTGATTCTCATTTGCGTGATTTGCTTGCAGAGGGTTTTGAGGTGGGCATCGTACGCGATGCTACCGCAGGAGCAAAACTGCCCGAAGGCGATGGGTATCTTGCAGGACTTATCAATTTTCGCTTTATTGCACATGAACTTTTTTTTACAGCAGATATTGTGCAGAGATTGCAACATATGTGATTAATGTATTCTGGATTATGGTAAATAAATGGGAATATAGAGTTTTGTAAAATCGATAGGAATGTTGAGAAGATGTTATCAAATTAACTATTTTTGATTTATAATGCGAGGCATTTAAATAAAAGGTTTTTTATGTGGATGACAAACGAAGTTACAAAAAGTTTTCAAAACCAATATTCTATTACAAATAAGTTTGCAGATTATAAAGGTAAAACAATTGATATTGAATTGTTTAGTAGCGAGGTGTTGCAACAAATTGCACTCATTAGCTTTAAAGGTGATGGAAAAGAGCAGATACGAAAAGTTGTAATGACACAACGCTATAACTTTATTGAAAGTGAGATGCTTGCATATATTCCATATTGCGTTACTACAAATCCAAAAAAGGCTCTCATTTGTGGGACTTTAAATGTAGCAATTGCCAATCATCTTGCACAACACAATATCAGCGTAGATATGGTTGTAGGTGACATGGAAGCACTTTACACATTAAGCGGTTTTATCCCTGGTTTTAAAGAAATAAAAGAGAATCCAAATATTACTTTTTATGAGCGATTTATGGATATCAAACAGAGTGGCTATGATATTATTATTTATGTTTCTAGCCCAAAACCACATGAATTTGAAGCACTAAGAAAAATGGCAAATGAAAAGTTTGTTTGTATTTTTGGACTTGCAAATTGTTATCTTGAGCCAAGCATTGCTCTTGATACGTTAGCTTGTGGTATGAAGTTTGGGCATGTAATGATGCCTTTTATGCTTCCTATGCTTATGCCTAGTTTTTATGCTTTTTTAAGTAATTATGCTCATCCTTTAGCGGATTTACAATTACAAAAGAGTGATATGCTTGATAATTTACAATGTTATAATGCAAACTTGCATACTAGTGTTTTTAGACTTCCCGTATTTTTGCGGCATATTTTTGCACCTTATGTGAAAAACTAGACAGATTCTGATTTATTTATGCTCTGTTTCAAGGCAAAAGCAGGTGTATGAAATTTAAGCATTAGCTTAAGCTAAATACCTATGTTATTGGTTTCTTGAGATTGTGTATTATTTGTAAGGGTTAGCCCTTATATAGGTGATTTAAGCGACGTATAGTAATATGTGTGTTGCTTTTTGTGTGTTAATACAGCATCATTTCTTCTTTTTCCTTTGAGCTATTTACAAGCATTTCAACTGGAAAAACACGTCTTAAAATATTAAATGGTGCTTTGATGATATCAGCAGCAAGTGTGATATTAACCTTTGGGTCAGTATATTTACCGCTTAGAATCAAGTTTGTACTAATCTGACCTTCTCGCCCCAGTATCAAATAGCCAACAATTGGAATCTTATTGATAAATTTGCTGAGATTTTTGATTGTAGAAATATTTAAATTCACATTCATTTCTTGCGTATCAATATCAATGATACCTTGTCCGTTTATATCCATGGAACTGCCAAGCAAAAATATATTCTGCAAACCAACATAATCGCTATTGATTGCAAAAAGTACCTTGCCATAATTTACTTGATAGCCTTTGGTAGAAATATGTGGATCTTTAAACATAAAGAGTGAGGGCACCGTATCAATAAGAGCAAAAATATTTTGCACTGATTTAAAATCAATTAATGCAGTATTTTGAAGTTCTATTGAGGCATTTAAGATTCCGCCACGATAGATTCCATCCAAACTAAAAGCCCCACCATTAAGCATTTTTTTACCACCTTTTGAAGAAGCCAATATAAGATTAATAAAATCTCCACTAAAGTTTTTTGCTTTTATATAGACATTATCTTTAATAAGCGAGGCATTTAAAATCCCTTTGTCATATTGTCCATCAATTATAATACGACTATCAATAAATCGAATATTTACTGAATCAAATGGCACGGTATAACCCAAAAAACTAAATTGCAAATCTTCACCTATAATGTTGAAATCCAAAGGATTAATATTTAATTGTTTTCTTATTTTGTTTTTAATTGCAATAAATTTGAGTTCTTGCAATATTGCAGCTTCAGAATAGGGTAGAGCATCCTTTTGTTTATCTTTAAATAAATCTACAAAAAATGGAATATTGGATTGCATAGCCTCATCAATATCAATGCGATAACCCCTCATGCGTAGCATACTAAGCGAATCTTGACTTTTAAAATCGATATCATCATTGACTAAAATCACAATAGAATCATCTTGTAGATGCCCTTTTAGACTTAAATCTGTAACACGTTCATGTTTAATGGTATATAGTGGGTGCTTTAGCTTTGTGAGATTAAGTGTAAAATCTATGCGTTTAAAGCTTTCTTCTTTTGTTTCTGGATAGGGTGTGGTTTGTAAATTAAAATCGCCATGTGTGATTCCATAATATCGTGCTAGTGGCGAAAATTGCAAAATATTTTCAATTTTTGCAATATTTAATTGCAGATTTTTACCATTTTCTAAATGTAAGCTTAATGCTGGAATATCAAGGATAATCTTATTGTTGGCAAAAGATAGATTAAGATGAATATTTGCATTGTTTATATTAAGAAAGTCTTGATCTAGCATAAATGAATCTTTTTCTTTTTCTATTGTTTGTTTTGCTAACTCTGTAAGCTCTTTTGTACTTAATGGTTGAAATGGTTGTGTGCTTTTTGTGCGAATCTTTAAATCATTCCATACAGGATTGCTTTTTAAATTTTTCAATACATTTTCATCCTCTTGTGCTTTTTGCCCATTATCTTTTATATTTTTCTTTGGCAAAGCCTTAATCACTTCAGGCGATATTTCTTTATTTTGCAATTGCTGTTTTTTTGCATCTTCTAGTAACTTGTATGAGTTATTATTTGCATTATTGTCTGTCACCTGCATATTGGTTTGTTGCACTATATAACCATCAAAATGCTTTAGAAGTTTTTGCGTATTGATTGGTAGGCTATTTTCTTCAAAATAGATTCCGCTATTATTTAAATTATTATCTTGTGTAAAATCTTTGGAACTTACATGTAGGGCAGGGTGAGCTATATTGCTTAGTTGTCCTGTTTTGATAAGGTTTTCAGTATAACTTGAGTTTTTGGTATTTAAAGTCACTTTATTATTGTTTGGGCTATTTTCTTGTTTTTTGTTATTGATATTTAACGCGTGTGTAGTTGATCTATTGGACACTAGTCTTAAATCTTTTAGATTGTGTGTGTTTAAGATCGCTTTATGTATATAGGCATTTGCTTGTATATTATGCTTACTGATATCAAACAAGACATTTACATTTGCATCTACAAGTCTTTGCCATTTTACCCTTTCACCATTGATATATACATTTTTTTGATTTGGTGTGATGTCAAGAGCTATATTGAGCGTATTGGCTTTGAGCGGTATGTCATACAACTTCAAGCTAGTATTTTGTGCTTGAATGACACCTTGCAATGAAAATAGTGGTTGTGTTGGAGTTTTATCATTATGTCGTATTGCAATTTGTAGATGCATGCTTGTTGTCTCTTTTGTGTTTGACTTAGCTAGATTTGGATTGTATAAGAGTTCGTTTGTCAGTGTTGTATTTGGATTTAATTCCAGAATCTTTTCATACAAATTCTCATTATTCATCATATTTTGTGTTTGTTTTTTATCTGTATTTGTTTGAAGTACTTGTTTGGTTTGCAGGGCTTTTGTTACAATGTTTTCTGTAATATTTATTGCACTATCTATTGTAGTTTTAGTGTTTTCAGTTTTTGCCTTGATCTTGGTTTGTTTTGATTGTTTAACATTTTGTGTGAGTAGATCCTGTGTGATAGGTAAAACAACTCCGTAATGCTCTAAAAGCTTGGCAAGATTAGAGTCAAATCTCACATTTTTTCCATGTAATTCAATGATTACATCACTATGTGGCATATTTGCTATGAGTACTTCTGATTGGGCAAGATTCATACCTGCAAATGTAGCATTGATTGGGGTAATTCTTAGACTAGAATCTTCAAAGGCTACAACCATTTGTTCCGCAAGGATTGGCTTTACACCAGTTGCTAAAGTGGCTTTTGGCTTTTCTACAATAATTTCTGCTGTTGTGTTATGTAGTAATGTGTTGCCTATATCATCTAGTTTTATGTGTGCAGACAGATTGCTTAAATATAGTGTTTCATATTTAATATTGTTAAATAGCCAGTCTTGCAAGGTTTGCTTCAATTTGAGGTTTTGTATATCATCTATAAATGGTTTTATAATGGCGAGATTATCAAATGTGCTGCTTTTTGCGTTTAAGTCAATTTCACTAAAGTTTGTTTTACCTGAAAGTAGAAGTTGTTGATCTATATTATTATCTTTTATTGCTGCTATATCAAAGAAGAGTTGCTTTTTTGGTATAGAAAAGAGAAATGATCCCTCAAAGTGTAGTGGCAATGTTTTTAACTGAAATTTATTAATGTTAAGTTGTATATTATTGTGGTTGTTATTGATAGCAAAGTCTGCATCAAATAAAGTGCCTTGTACACGATAAATTGTATCTGTGTAATCAATACTCCATGTGTGATTATTTGGCAATATAAGCTCTTTTATGTTTAGTTTTTCAAAGTAGCTTAGAACATATAATGTTCGTTGTGTGTATTGTATGATTTGCTGTAGAATATCATTAAAATGTTTTGTCTCTTGTGTATCGTCATCATTATTTCCCAAAGCACTTAAATCAACCGATTCGACTTCCATTATTAATTTATTTTTTAGTTGCAAAAAAGTATTATTGATTACTACATTGCCAAATTGTAATTTTTTAAAAGAAATCCCATTTGATAGAATTTGATAGCCTACAATTGTGATACCAAGGATTGTTATAA
The DNA here is from genome assembly GCF_000765905.2 of Helicobacter trogontum. Taxonomy (GTDB): domain Bacteria; phylum Campylobacterota; class Campylobacteria; order Campylobacterales; family Helicobacteraceae; genus Helicobacter_A; species Helicobacter_A trogontum. The sequence continues at coordinate 17,541 of NZ_JRPL02000027.1, forward strand.
AAAATATAATAAGTCTTAATAGCGGGTTGCGTTTTTTCTTTGTTTTATTTTCTTGAGCTTTATTAGTCTTTTTTTCTGTGGTATCAGCTTTTATGTATATCGCAGGCTTTTTTACATCAGATTCTGATATATTAGATTCTATTAATTCTTGTTTTACTATCTGTAGGCTATCGTTAAAGTCTTTTTTGTTTGAGGTGTCATTTGTGATGTTAGGATTATTAGAATCTTGTGTTTGCATGGTTATTTTATTCCTTAAGTGTGTGAGATTGCTACTATTGTTACTTTGCTTTAATGGTAGTATTGTCTGTTTTAGTGTATGATTATTGCTTGAAAAATCTGAGTGAGGAATGTTTATGTGGTTTAAGTTTTGTTGTAAGGTGCGACTGGTTTCTTGCAAATTCAAGCTATTCTTAAGTGATTTTTGTGCATTCAGATTTTCTTCTAGGAGTGCTTTTGCTTCTTTGGCATCTAAGTTACTTAAATCTGATGTGGCTAAGTCCAACTTAGCTGAATCTAGAGTATTGGCTATAAATTCTTGTTCCTCTTCACCTAAATCGCTCCTATTGGATAAGGCAGAGGCTGATTCTCTTATGTCCTTGGAATCAAGATTTACAAACTCATCTCTAGCATTTACTTGGAGTAGTGGAGCCCTGACATCACCCTCATCACCTCGAATGACTTCACAAGCCTCTAATTTCAAAACACTATTGTTTTGGCTTTCTTCTAAATTGCAATCTAAATTTTCATTATTTTCTTTACCTGGCATTATAAACATACTCTTTGAATTATTTTTGATATTATTTCTTGGTGCGTGTTTTTACCTTTCAATCCCTATATATTCAGAGAAGATTATTTACATCCCTAAAGGTTCAACAAGATCAATTATAACACATCTGCAACACAAAGGTTATAATGTGAGTCTGATTGATACATATTTTTTGCGACTCATTGGCAGACCACAAAGTGGTTGGATAGAGTTACCACAGCAAACATTAAGTAAGGGGCAATTTTTAAATGCACTTGCAACCTCAAAAGCACCAATGAAAAATGTGACTTTAATACCAGGTGAGACAAACTATTTTTTCTTAAGGCAGATTGCAAAGACATTTAATTTTAGCGTGAGCGAATTGGAGACACTTTATAATAAATATGCTCCTTATAGTGATGGTGTTATCCTTGCAAACACTTATAGTTTGCCTTATCATGCTGACCCTGACTTTATCATGCAAACCTTAATCAATCAATCTCTTGAGAAGCATAAGCTACTTGCTATCAAATTTATAGGACATTATGATAAAGAGCAATGGTTTCAAATCATCGCAAAAGCTTCCATCATACAAAAGGAGGCAGCAAATGTTGCTGAGATGCCAATTGTATCAAGCGTTATAGATAATCGCATTGCAAAAAAGATGCCATTGCAAATGGATGGTTCTTTAAATTATGGGAAATATTCACACACTCGTATTACACCAGATAGAATCCGAAATGATCTGAGTGAGTTTAACACCTATAAACATAGTGGGATACCGCGTACGCCAAGTGGTAGTGTAAGTGTTGAAGCAATCCAGGCAGCAATAAATCCAGCAAATACAAATTATCTCTATTTTATGCGTAACAAGAGCGGTACACACGACTTTAGTGCAACCTATACAGAACACCTCAAAAATATAAAAAAGGTAAAAAATTAACACTCTGAGTAAAATTTGTGAATTTTTATCACATTTTAACTTCTTTTAAGTGAATTTGTAAGAGAATTGACTAACCAAAGCGAAACGCAATATCCCTAGCACTACACAAGATACCTTGATGTGCTACCTGTGTTTCACTTTGTAATTCCTTCGTGAAAAATAGGAGCATAACATGAATATACATGAATATCAAGGGAAACAAGTTTTGAGAAAATACGGGGTGGCGACGCCTCGTGGCAGAGTAGCCAATAATGGTTATGAAGCAAAAGCTATCGCAAATGAATTGGGCGGTAGTGTATGGGTTGTAAAAGCACAAATACATGCTGGTGGTCGTGGTAAAGCAGGTGGTGTGAAACTTGCTAAAAGCTTAGATGAGGTGGCAACACTTACAGATTCTATGCTTGGTATGACTTTGGTAACACATCAAACAGGACCATCAGGTAAAAAGGTGGGGCGTGTATATATTGAAGAAGGCTTAGATATTAAAAAAGAATTCTACATTGCGGTTGTATTAGATAGAGGACTTGAGATGCCGATATTCATCGCTTCCACAGAGGGTGGTATGGAGATCGAAGAGGTTGCAGAAAGAAGTCCAGAAAAAATCATTAAAGTAGCCATTGATCCTACTATTGGTTTCCGCTCGTTTCATGCACTTGAGTTAGCGCTTGGATTAGGGCTCACAAAGGAGCAACAAAAACCATTTAGCCAATTTGCAAAATCGCTTTATGATGTATTTATCAATGAAGATGCAGAACAGGTTGAGATTAACCCTATGATTCTTACAGGAGATGGGAGCTTTTTGGCACTTGATGCAAAGCTTGGTTTTGACAATAATGCTTTATATCGACATAGTGATATTGTTGCTATGCGTGATTTTACAGAAGAAGAGCTAAGTGAGATTGAAGCAAGTGAAAGCAATCTTAGCTATGTAAAGCTAGAGGGCAATGTAGGTTGCATGGTTAATGGAGCAGGACTTGCGATGGCTACCATGGACATCATTAAATATGAAGGTGGACAACCCGCAAACTTTCTTGATGTAGGCGGTGGTGCAAATCCTACAACGGTTGCAAAAGGTTTTGAAATCATCTTGAAAGACAAGAATGTAAAAGCTATTTTTGTCAATATTTTTGGTGGTATTGTGCAATGTGATAGGGTTGCAAATGGAATTATTGAGGCTACAAAGCTTACGAGTGTGGAAGTCCCAGTTGTTGTGCGACTTGATGGCACGAATGCAGAAAAGGCTAAAGAGATTCTAAAAACTGCTGGTATTAAAAATCTCATCGCAGCAGAGAATCTAAAAGATGGTGCACAAAAAGTAGTTACGGCAGCAAAATAAGTAGAATTAAAAAGTATTATGATAATGTTAAGGATGAAAAGATGAGTATTCTCGTAAATAAAGATACAAAAGTGATCGTTCAGGGTTTTACAGGAAAAGAAGGAAGTTTCCATAGTGAGCAGTGTATAGCTTATGGTACAAATATTGTCGGTGGTGTTACACCTAATAAAGGCGGAAGTGAGCATTTAGGTAAACCTGTGTTTAACACCGTGAAGGAAGCGGTTGCAAAAACTGGTGCTACTGTGAGCATGATTTTTGTTCCACCAGCATTTGTTGCTGATGCGATTATTGAGGCAGCAGCAGCAGGAATTAAACTTGCTGTTGTGATCACAGAAGGTGCACCTACAAAAGATATTATGTTTGCAAAGATGTATGCAAAAAAACAAGGCATGGATATGATAGGACCAAATTGTCCAGGTATCATTACGAGCGATGAGTGTAAAATTGGTATTATGCCAGGCTATATCTTTAAGAAATCTAGCACAAACATTGGACTTATTTCAAAAAGTGGAACACTCACTTATGAAAGTGCTAATCAGCTTGTAACACAAGGGTTAGGAATCTCAACTGCTGTAGGTATCGGTGGTGATCCAATTATTGGTTTGAGCTATAAGCAAATTTTACCTATGTTTGAAGCAGATCCAGAAACAAAGGCAATTGTTATGGTAGGTGAAATTGGTGGTAGCTTAGAGATTGATGCTGCTGCATTGATTAAAGAGCAGATTAAAAAGCCCGTTGTAGCATTCATTTCTGGTGCTACTGCACCAAAAGGTAAGCGAATGGGACATGCAGGTGCGATTGTAAGCGGCGGAAAAGGCACGGCTGCAGAAAAACAAGAGGCATTACGTGCAGCAGGTGTTATTGTGGCAGAGAGTCCAGCAGTTATTGGTGAAACAATGAAAAAACTTCTAGCTGATAAAGGCATCAAGTAATAAAAGTTATATATGTTATTGCCGTATTAACTCTACTGCAAACAGACACAGTTTGCAGTGATAAATTGGCATGTAAGTTTATGATTCTATGAAAATAGTTAGCTGGATTTTAGCCAACAGAATTTAGCGGTGGATTTTTATTATGTTTTGTGAGATCTATTTGCGAGATTATGTGTTTAAGATTAAACCCAAAAGTTCAAATTATTAAGGAGAACCTAAATATGTCAGATGTTTTAATGCCTGAAAACACGCCTGTGTGGGTCAATGAGAAACGCTGTAAAGCTTGCGATATTTGTGTATCGCGATGTCCTGCTGGAGTATTAGCAATGCAGCTTGATGCACACAAAGTGTTAGGTAAAATTGTAAAAGTTATGTATCCACAAAGTTGTATTGGTTGTATGGAATGTGAGTTACACTGCCCAGATTTTGCTATTACCGTTGCAGATAGAAAGAAATTTAAATTTGCAAAAACAGATAAGGCTGCACAAGAAAGAGCAGAAAAGATAAAAGCAAATCGATTTATGGCAATTGAGGAGGGTGTAAGCAATGCGTGAGGTAATTACAGGTGGCAACGAGCTTGTTGCAATGGGTGCTATTGATGCAGGTTGTAAATTCTATGGTGGATATCCAATTACGCCAAGCTCTGATGTTATGCATGAAATGGCACATTTATTACCACATCATGGTGGAAATTTTATTCAAATGGAAGATGAGATTAGTGGTATATCCGTAGCACTTGGTGCATCCATGAGTGGTGTAAAAGCGATGACTGGAAGCTCTGGTCCAGGCATATCACTAAAAGCAGAGCAAATTGGATTGGGTTATATGGCAGAGATTCCATTAGTTATTGTGAATGTTATGCGTCTTGGTCCATCCACTGGTATGCCAACAAGAGTAGGGCAGGGTGATGTTGCATTTGCAAAACATCCAACACATGGTGATTATAAGTCGATTGCGTTGGCACCAGGGACTTTAGCTGAAGCTTATACAGAAAGTGTGCGTGCGTTTAATCTTGCAGAAGAATTCATGCAACCTGTGTTTTTGCTGCTCGATGAGACTTTGGGGCACATGTATGGTAAAACACAGATTCCAACACTTGAGGAAATTCAAAAGAACAATAAGGTGAGAAAGCAATTTATGGGTGATCCAAAAGATTACAAACCTTATGGCGTAGGACCAGATGAGCCTGCTGTATTGAATCCTTTCTTCAAAGGTTATCGCTACCATATTACAGGTTTGCATCACGGTGCAATTGGATTCCCAACTGAAAATGCAGCTGAAGGGCAGGCCCTTATTGATAGATTGTTTAATAAAGTAGAAAGTAGAGCAGATTATCTAAGCAATAATGAAGAACTTTATCTTGAGGATGCTGATATTGCGATTATATCTTATGGTAGTGCTACATTGGGTATAAAAGAAGCATTGCATGAGTTGCGTAAAACTAATGAGATTAAAGCTGGTTTGTTCCGCCCTATTACAATTTGGCCTAGTCCAGAAAAAGAGTTAAAGAAAATAGGTGAAAGATTTAAAAAGATTCTCATGGTGGAATTAAATAAAGGGCAATATAGAGAAGAGGTTGAACGCATACTTGGACGTCGAGTTGAATTTATGGGGCGAGCAAATGGGCGAACTATAACGCCAAATGAAGTAATCGAAAAATTACGTTCTATGAAGTAGGTTGATAATAAAGGAAGAAATATGGCTTTTAATTATGATGAATATTTGCGCGTAGAAAAAATGCCAACACTTTGGTGCTGGGGCTGTGGTGATGGAGTGATTTTAAAAAGCATTATACGTGCTATTGATGCGGTTGGTTGGAATATGGATGATGTGTGTTTGGTGAGTGGAATTGGTTGTAGTGGCCGCATGAGCTCTTATGTAAATTGCAACACGGTGCATACAACACATGGTAGAACCTTGGCATATGCAACAGGTATAAAACTTGCAAACCCAGATAAACATGTAATCGTTGTAAGTGGTGATGGTGATAGTTTAGCAATTGGTGGGAATCACACCATACATGCGTGTCGTAGAAATATTGACATCAACCACATCATTGTTAATAATTTTATTTATGGTTTAACAAATTCACAAACTTCGCCAACGACACCAAAGGGATTTTGGACTGTTACAGCACCTGGAGGCAATATTGACAATCAGTTTGATATTTGTGAGTTGGGTGCAGCAGCGGGTGCGACTTTCGTTGCAAGGGAAAGTATTTTGGATCCTAAAAAACTTGAAAAAGTGCTTATTGAAGGCTTCAAGCATAAAGGGTTTAGCTTGTTTGATGTTAACTCGAATTGCCATGTGAATCTTGGGCGAAAAAATAAAATGGTAGAGGCTACTGACATGCTAAAATGGCTTGATTCTAGGATTTTGCCAAAACGAAAATATGACGAGTTGAGCGATGAAGAAAAGAAAGGAAAGTTTCCAACAGGAATACTAAAGCATGACACAGAAACAGAAGAATATTGTGAAGCGTATGCTGCATATAAGGCGAAAGTAACTGCAAAAGGAGGACATTAATGGAACATCAATTGCGATTTACGGGTGTTGGTGGACAGGGCGTTCTTTTGGCTGGTGAAATTTTGGCTGAAGCTAAAATTAGAGGTGGTGGTTATGGTGTTAAAGCTTCCACTTATACAAGTCAAGTGCGTGGTGGTCCTACAAAGGTTGATATCTTGCTTGATAGTGAAGATATTTTATATCCCTATGCAATGGATGGCAATATTGACTTTATGTTATCTGTTGCACAGATGAGTTATGATATCTATAAGTCTGGCATTAAAGAGCAGGGTATCGTGGTGTTGGAGCCAAACCTTGTGAAGCCTACGGATGAGGATCGACAAAGGTTTAGAATCTATGAGATTCCAATTATTACAATTGCAAAAGAAGAAGTGGGCAATGTAGTAACTCAAAGTGTTGTAGCCCTTGCAGCGACTGTTACTTTTACAAACTGCGTCTCTGAGGAGTTAGTGATTGAAACAATGCTGAGCAAGGTACCTGCAAAGGTTGCAGATCTGAATAAAAAGGCATATGAGCTTGGCAAGAAATATGCACTTGAATGTTTAAATAAATAACACCCCCCCCCTCCGGTTAAGATTTTTATCGTAAAAAACATTCTGTTCTAAGGCTTGTAAAAGCCTTAGAGTATAAAAAACCTTGTATCGTGCGAGAGGTTGACATTATTAATTCTTTATGTTTGCAGAAAAATAGTAGCTTTGTGTTTAATTTTAAAAAATATTCCTTGAAATATTTGAGAAGGGCAATCTTTCATAGTTTTTTGAAATACATAGAGATAAAATTAGAGGCAGAATAACTTACAGATGATAAGTGTCTGGTGGCTAAAAATTCTCATGAACTTAAAATATTATGGATTGCAGAGACCAAGACTTGTAAATATACAATCAAAACTACTACTTCAAATACATCTTGATTATATTTTTGTGTAATTCAAGAAATATACATCCATTTTAAGATATATTTTCATAGGTTTCACTTGTAGATATATTCGCAGATTCTTTTTTGATGCTTCTAAAAAACTATATAACAATTTTTTCAAAAAATTCTTCAATAAGGCATGTTTTGAAGGTTTTTATTTGTCTGAAATTTTATAGCTGTTTTTATATTGAAGAGATACACAAGTTTCTATTGGATTATTATCTTTATATGATAAAGTCCTTGTATTAAATTCAACCTCACAGGTATAACTAAGCTTTTGGGTTACCATGATACTTGGAGAGATTGAAAGCAAATTAACTTTGTAAATAATTTATATTTTGTAAATAATTTATATTTTACTTGCAAGAGGATGAGTAAAAGTATATAGCTTGTTTCATGTTTTAATGTCATTTAAGTACGACACAAATCTTTATTGCGATATTAGTGTTAATACTTCACTTTTGGTTTTTCAAGGCTTGAGGTTACAAAAAAGATTCCAAACTTTTTAAGATATAAAAACTCATTATAAGATTTTATTAACCGACACAAAGCATGATATGGAATCTGAAATATTTTTCTTAATCATCAATGCAATAGATAAAAACCTTTGAGCTCTATACCATCTGTTGGCCATAGTTGCAAAAATTATACAAATCTTTTATGTATTATAAAAGCCATACCTCTATTTTATATAAATCCTCATACGCCCATTATTTAAGACATAACCTTTTCTATTTTTAAGCTTTGTAACCACATAGATTCCATCGAGGTTGCGTATCAATGTATTTTGAAAATATGCAACCTCTTTTGGTGTGCATGGTTTGCGTGTGCTTGCTGCACCAGAAATAACTATTTTTGTGCTATCTTGCCAAAAAAACTTCGCCGTATAATCATTGCACCCAGCCTTTCCATAAAGCATATCCTGTGAACGATCAAGGTTAAAAGTCGCCCTAAATGTTATATTTGCTAGTATCGTAGCCGGTGTGCTTTCATCATCATTTTCATCGTCTTGATTTCTTTGTTTTAACTGCTCAAAACTAGCATTTAAATCATCAATCCTGCTTGATTGTCTCTGGACATTTGAGTCGTATGGATTTGTAAAGTAAGCATTTGGATTGCTTTGTAGTTGCTCTCTTGCTTGGTAGGCAAGTTCTTGTGGGCTTAGTACAACTTTATTGTCAATTTCAAGTTTTACAATTTGATAGTTGCTCCCCTCAAAAATACCTTTCATTCCAAATAGAAAACAACCACTAATGCTACATGCAATAAACAATAAAATAAAAAAAGAGATGACTTTTATAATTCTTTTCATATAATTCCTTATTTATTGGTAAAACCCATGCTTCTTGAAGCACCAAAAGCACCATCTTGCTCTTTTTTAACTTCTGCTACAAAGTCATCTAGACTAAATGTTAAATCTTTTCGTGTTGCGACTTTGTAGCACGTATTTGATACAATAATTTTTATTTGTCCACCACTAAGGTTAAATTCACTCAATTCTTTTGCAATATGTTCTTTTGTGACTGCAAAATCCGCATGTTTTGGTAAATGTAGTAACCAAATTTTCTCACGCATGGCTTTATCGGGCATATTGAAGAGTATTTTATAATGAAATCTCCTAGAAAATGCAGTATCAAGACTATCAACAAGGTTTGTAGTAGCGATTAAAATACCACAGAACTTCTCTATTTGCTCCAAAAATATATTTTGCATTTGATGATACATTCGACTTGTGCTACCAGCTATGTCATTGCGAGAACCTAATAGCTGATCTGCTTCATCAAGCAATAAAATAGGTTTTTCTTTTGTTCTTGTTGTTATGGCTTGATACTCATTAAAGATTTTGCGTACATTTTTTTCACTCTCACCAACATACATTGACAATACTTTTGAGCAATCAAGATAGAGAATTTTTTGTCCTAAATCTCTAGCAAGTCCATATGCACTTGAAGTTTTTCCTGTGCCACTAGCCCCATACAATAAGATTTTAGAATCTATATCTGCATGTTCTTTGATTCCCCATTTGTGTAAGAGTGTATGCACTTTAGGATTCAAATGCTGCAATAAAATTTCAAAATATTCTCTTACATGATCTTGTAAAATTACAGAATCTAACCCCTTTTTTGGTGCAATAATATCAAAAATCTCACTCTTTGCTACCTCGTCTTCAAGCAGTGCTTTTTGGGTCGATTTTTCGCACATAAGATTATTAAACACATGTTGTGGTATGCAAAACTCTTGCTCCATGAAAGACATATCTGAAAAAGATTCAAAAAGAGTGATGATACCTTCTTTTAACAGCTTTGCATTGTTTGTGAGCAGGTTTTGTAAAACTATTTTTTCTTCTTCATTTTTACCAAGTGAGACAATCTCTCTTAACGATAATCCAAATTCGCCATTATATTGAGCCTGTGCTAGAGAAATAAAGATTAATTTTTCATGGTAATTTAGATGATGCTTCTTAAAATATTGTTGCACTTTTATTGTTTTAGTATTTTTTGTAGCATTTGTATGAATAATGTTTGCTAGTATATTGTTAATGTAATCATCGCAGGATTGTGATAAATTTGTATTGAGTATGGGTTGAATTTTATTGTATTGACGCATGAGCTGCAGTCTTTTCCACTCATCTTGCAAATACTCAAGAGAGTTGTTATAAGTAGTATCTTTAATATCACTATCAAATAAGCGACCATGCTCTAAAAGCCTTAGAAGATTTGGACTAACACTAATGATTGCATTGCGTAGCTCAAGTGCACTCTCACATCTCTCTTGCACAAACCTATCTTGAGCAATTAGCCAACCAAGCCTCATTAGATGTAAGATTCCTTTTAAGTAGGGCAACACTTCAAAGCCCTTGGCATAATATCTTTGCTCTAAAAACATTTGAATGTCAACTTCATTTTCTCCACACATATATAGACTCACTATTTCACGCAGAATTGCAGCCTCGTGTTTAGAACAATTAAGTAGTGGAAATACTAGGCTCTTTTCTATAGAATCCGCGGAACAAAAATCGATCAAAAATTGCACAAACAACCTTTTTATATTTATTGCTATTTTCGCTTAGATTCTATCGTGTATATATTTTGAAATAACTAATATAGACTTATTTTCTATGCAATAATGATAATATAGAAATAATTCCAATATTATTGCGTATTTGCGTATTAATGGAACACTTATATTTACTTTTTGTTGTTTTTACCATATTTTCCCGTTATTTTTATTGACTTTTTAATATTTTTTTTGTAAAGTCGAAGAAGCTATGTAATATAAGCTAGTCTCATTTTGAAAGGATTAATGATGAAAAAACATGGAAGCGCTCTCTTTAGTCTTTCCTTAGGTAGTATTATGGTGGCAAGTATGTTTGGTAATTTAGAGGCAGCAAAGCTTTCTGATGTGATTAATAATGCAAGTATTGATGGATTTGCATTTGGTCGTATAAATGCTGTTGATGGAAGAGATGGAGAGGGCGTTAGATACCAGTTCCGCTTTAAACCCACAATTACTTCAGGGGCTATCTATGGTGTGAGTGCATCCGCGGGTATCTTCTTCTCAAAAGGATCTGCTACACCTGATAATAATTCAACAGAAAATGATATTGGTGGATCTAGAGGACAAACCATAGATTCTCTTGTAGATAGATTTAATATCGGAGATTTCTATATTACACTTGATGGAAAAGAGACATTGCATACAAAGTCTGTTGTAAGACTTGGACAAAGAAGTCCTGGTACTCCTTTTAATGACAATAACCTAGATAGGGCACTTGGGGTTTTTGCTGAGAATACTGATATAGGCGCTATGAACTTTGGTTTTCAATGGTGGGACAGCTGGATGGGTGATGACATATATATATCTTTACCAGGGATTGATTCAAAAGGTGCTGGTATTGGTAATAATGTGTTTATGGTTTATGTAAAAAGTGGTGCTGATTTTACAAAAGAGACTGGGTTATCCTATAATCTTTGGTATGCTGGGATTCATAGATGGGTAAATGCTATGGTATTTGGTGATATTGCCTATAGTGCGAATTTTGGGAATCAAAATCTAACATTTACTGGGCAAGTATCTTATACCTCAATGGCTAATCAACCATATATATATAGTGGTTCAGCAAATCTTAGAGGATTATTTGGTGGACACAATGCTGGTGGTATGTTGCCCACTGGACAGCAAGATTGGTATGCTAAAGATCGTGGTATGTATAATATTCGTGTTGATTATAAATATAATTTTACACAAGCAAGCGATGAAGAAGGTGGTGCAGGAAAGGTTGTAGGTTTCTTTGGTGCATCAGCTGGTTTTGCTGGTAGCTTTGGCGATGGTTATGGGACAATCATTGATAATACAGGTGGATTAAAGCTTGGTGGACATCTATGGAATAGCTATGCTGGGACAGAAGCAAATGGTTTTGGAATATTGGGTGTAGGCGGTTTTAAAAACTCATCTATTATCGTGCCTTACGTAAGGGCTGAAATGGGTTATAAAAAATTTAGCACAGCTCTTGATGTTGCCTATATTGACACATCGCATTTCTTTTATTTGCAAAAAGGCTCTCGTGGCAACAATCTAAATCAAACAGGATTGTTATACAACAATGCAAACTTTGTAAAAGCCGCAAGCTTTTTTGATGTTGCATTAAGTGCTACTTACAAATTTACAAGTAGTATTAATATGTTTGCAGCCTATGGTTATGCACTTGGGAATCCGCAATTTGGACGTTTTAGATTCCAAGTTAATTATGTGTTTTAGTTGACACACCTAGTTTAATTACAAAAGATGTAAGATCTGCATGACTTATTACTAGAGTGCTCTAGTCTATATATAATTGATTGTATAGAAAATTTTGCTATACATAGTCTTACACAAGGAAGCCATTTGCAAGGCTTTATAATAAAATAACATTGATTGATACTAAATACAATGTTATTTTTCTTCCATGTTATTTATCAACGAAGACTTAATTATTAATATGTTTTGTAAATACAACATTATGGGAATGGTAGAGATATTATGTGTATAACCGCATTTAAAATCAAAGTCATTTTACATTTAAAATCAAAGTGTGCTTGAATCCTGCATTTTTTGACTTTGATTTTAAATGTAAATTTTGTC
>NZ_JRPL02000028.1 GCF_000765905.2 Helicobacter trogontum
AAAAAGATACTAAACCTCATGACCCTATACATAATTACATTATTGATATAGTGCAATGTTTATAACACCCTAGAGTGTAATTAATGAAGGGGGGGGGGGTGAATAAGAAGAAGATTAAAGAGCGTAATATAGATTCTGTAATGTTTTAGGGAGTATTGTGGTATTGCCATTACACTTTTATCTTAAGCTCTCCTGTGCTTAAATCCTGCTTACCAATCCCAAAACGAGTTGTCAAATAACCTTTTTTAATGACAGAATCATTAAGAGACTTTAGAAGTGTAGTAATGTCTTGGGCATTCATACATTGATTAAGATAAGGTTTTATCTGTGTGTTAATAAAAGGAAAGGTAGAATAAATAAGCTCCACCTCTTCATCGGTGTGATACAGGTAGCTATCAAGTGAAGCAAAAGAAATTGTGTGGATAGGAAAACACGGATTTGACTTTGCTGCAACTAATTGCATATATGCAAGCAAATACAAAAGAAAAAACTTTACTTTTATAAAATGTTCAAATCCTTTATAAAACACAATTCATCTATCCAGTATTCTTGTTTTACATATTATTACAGATTCTAAAATATGAATTTATAGCCAAGTGTTATGCGAATTGGATTGTGTGCCCCAACAACCCCGCTGTCTATAAGTGCTTGTATTTGTTCAGGAGTGAATGATGTTGCATTGGCACCTATAACACTCGTCGTTGTAATAGGAAGCTGTGCAGTTAAATCAAATCTATGATTTTCAAGAAATCCCATCGTCACACCAATTCTACCATAACTAGCCAGGTTTCCACCCAGTAAAAAACCTTCAAACATAAAGTGTTGCAAAGCAGAATTAATCCCAGCTCCAGCACCAACAAATGCCCCTAATGATATATCGCCTGTGTTTAAGAAATTAACAAGAAGATCAAGATTTAAATCTACATTTAAGGTATGAAATGCCAGTCTTTGAATGTATGTCTGTCCATAGCCAATACCTAAAAATGTTCTTAATCCAACAAATTCAGTAAACAACCATTCGCCACCTAAACTTGCATTTACAACCCAACCATTAGTGGTTCCAATTGACGACTCATAGGGTGCACTTGCAATACCATTTCTAATAGAAAAAGCACTTCTATCATACCCCACATCAATACCAACAAAAGTTTTTGCCTCCATCAATGCTGTGCTTAAGCTAAAGCTAATTACACCTAATGCAAGAATTTTTTTCATAATATTTCCTTAAAATAAAATTAAAAACTCATAGGCTAGCTTTAAAACAACACCTTGTAGCCAAGCATGAACGATATAGGATCATATGCTGCTCCATCCTTACCTATATCTATTGTAACAATAGGAATAACAGTGGTAAAATCAATTCTATTATGCTCCCCAATTCCCATTGTTAAACCAAGTCGCCCTACAACTCCTGCACCTGAAAACCCAAATAAATCCTCTTGAGCTGCTACTACCTTAAACATATCGGGTTTAAAAATACTTGTATTTCCAGCAATACCCGCAAACGCACCAAATGATATGCCATCAAGAGCAATGAAATTCACAAGAGCATCTACACCAAGTTGAACCTCAAAAATACTCCAATTATCCACATTGATTATATCATTCATAATAAATACAGTTATAGCATTTGGTTTATACATTTGTCCATAATTTACACCAAGAAACCATCTAAAACCAACAAGATCATCAACAAATAAATGTTCTGTCCCAAGATTTATACCAACAAGCCAATTTTGGAAATTTTGACCCTGACCATAAAAAGCACCACTACCCCAAGCTGCACCATTATCAGTGCCATGAAATCCATTTGTTATTGAAACACCAGCATCAACACCTAAGAAGAACTTTGCCTCCGCCAATGCTGTGCTTAAGCTAAAGCTAATTACACCTAATGCAAGAATTTTTTTCATGATATTTCCTTTAAAATAAAATTAAAAACTCATAGATTGAATCCCAATCTATATGAATAGCAACTTTCAACATTGTTATTGATATAGGTTGGTGCTCATAGTATAAATCTATAGCTTATCATTACACGAACGGCAGTGTATGCTAATATGGGCGTCTTAACTATTTGTTGAAAACCTGTATCAATATAGTGAACATCCCAACTCTCTCGACCAAAGCGATATCCTACGATAGGAAGCTGTGTAGTAAGATCAAAAATGTGCCTATCTTTGATCTTTGTTGTTATACCCAATCTTAAATAAAATTGAACACTCATAGAAGGAACTTCAGAAAACCTCTGAGATCGTTTGTTAAGCACATACGATCCAAATCCAGTACCAAAAAATGCACCAAACGCAAGATTATCCATTTCAATAAACCTTGCAACATAATCAGTATTGAATTCTGCGGTGAAGACCTGATAAGCCAAACCATCGTTAGAAGTGGGTGAGCCAAAAAGAGTAGTTATAAATGTTCTTGTGCCTATGAACTTATTGAAGATGTGTTCAAAACCTACACTACCACCCATAACAAAAGCATGGGTTTCTCGATTGGGATCCACGTTAATGCCATAAGCTGCACTAGCAGCACCACTTTTATCAGTCAATGCACCCTTATCATAACCCATATCGATACCTATAAACATTTGTGCTTTAACCAAGCTTGCAAAGAGAATAGGGCTAATAAGAATTAGCTTAAGAAAGTTTTTCATATGTTTGCCTTTTTAATCGTTTTGTGCTCGTTCTTTGTTAAAGTCAAATTTAAATTTTCTTAATAGAAAGTTAACAAATCGGATTGTTGTAGCATAAAAATTATTTTTTATGCGATTTTGTCATTTATTTTATTTTTGTAACCTATTTTATTTTTTACATATAGCATTTTTGTAACTAAAATATCAATAAAATATACATAATGACAATATATGACATTTCTAGTTACAATGCTTTCTCAAGCAAACATGTGAGTGTTGAGTATTTACTCATAGAATCTTTTAGTATTTTCTTTTTAGTAATACACTAAGTTTTTATGTGATTACTTAGATATATCTTTTATGAAGTTAATTGGTATCTGGATTTGCTGATAAATAATCGCCCTTCATTTGGCTTGACTAAATAACTTGATTGTAAGATAAAATTAATTGTTATTTTGCTCTTTTCTTACCTCTGTGATAGTTTTCCCACCCAAGCCATAATTATCTGTATCAATCTCATCAATAATCACAACGGTAGAAGCCTTATTTTTATTTAAAACTCGAGCAAGCAATTCTGTAACACCTTCAATCAATTCTTGCTTTTGCTTGATTGTGGGTTCACCTTTTTCTTTTGTGATTCTAATATTAACAAAAGGCATGATATTTCCTTAATTTAAACTCTTTGATTCGCTGTATTCTAACATCATTTTCAAATTTTTTATGCAACAAATTAGAATCTGCTTTTTCAAGAATATAAGTTAGAAAAAGTTGTTATCAACAGGTTATATAATATGGGATTGCTTGTTATTGGTTTGAGTAAGGGTTGTTTTTAGAATTTTTGCTTATTGGATAAGTCTTGATAATTATAAAAGATTTTTATTAATTATAAAAATGCACTAACCAATCCTATGGTCTTCCACGCATATCCTCTCAAACTCTTGATAATACTTCCATGAAGAGACGATATCTGGTCTATGTGCTTTTATGTGGCTAAGCTCTCGGTCGAGCATAGTCTTGAATTCCCTACATAGCTCTCTATCGCCCCTAAAGATTTCCAATATGTCATTTTCATGCTTATTGTTTCTTTGTATATAATCTATGCGCTTCTTCAGCTCATCTAAGAATTTAACCATATATACCTTTACCTTGTCTAATGTTTCCCTATCTTCTTGTAAGGCTTGTAGATCTTCCCTGCTCATACTAAAGGCAACTTGGTCTAATAGTGGGTGCTTATCATTAAATAGAAAATTGTTGATGTTTAATGCAATTCCTTTCATTATACGTGAGGATGTGATATGCAATGAGAGCGTCTGTCCATCATGGGTATGAATAATACAAGTCAAAGGCAAAATATATGATGTCACGCCAAATCTTCTTGTACGATAGAATTCCTTATCGTCCATACTAGGCAATGCAAAATCAAACTCTTTAGCAAGTTTAGTCATAGTGTCAAAAGCATTATCTGGCATAATCTCATGCATATCAATGTAAGTTATATTGTGGTGCAAAGACAATTTAGATACAACAGAATTGTAATCAAATGACCATGTGGAAAAGAAGAACTCTAGCAAACCATTTGTAACAAAAGGCATATTGGAAGTAAATACATAGTGTTCGTTATGATAACCCTTTCTATTAACAACATCATATGGATCTTCCTGCATGGTAAAGTTATGGTCAAAATTGTGTGTATGCTTTATATACCAACCATGATTCACAAGTGTTTTGAGACGCGATATAGGATCCCTTACAAGTATAATAACAGGATCTTTTGGACTTACACAATACAGCCTCTTATTATCCTCTTGAGTTTCATACGCGTGAAAGTGTTGTATGTCAAAGTAGATATTTTGATATAGATTAGCGTTGTTATTTAAGAAATCATCATATGTGCATGGGTATATATCGCATCGCTCAAAAAATTGTTGCAATGCAAGGCTACCTGATAGGCTATAACGCACAAACACGAACTTATACGACCCCCCCCCCCCACCATTTTTGGTGGCAAACGCAACTCTAGTGCAATCTTGGAATCTATGGTAGAGTAATCCGTATTGGCTGGTTCCAGTAATGGTGGATAAAATGGATAGGTATATGTGTCTATTAAACTATCTGTAAACCTAGAATCTAAGTCGTGGCAATCTGCACCAAACCGACCAATATGATTTGGAAAGGTAGTCACACCATTATGCGTGGTTGTATTTTCACCTAAAGTTTGCGTATGAATGTCTACCAAATACTCAACACCACCATACTCATTTTTAAACTCTTGAGATTCTAACCAGATAATATGTTTTTTGATGTGATTCATAAAAAATAGTGGACTTATAAGAATAATATTCTTGTAATTTTCCTCGAAATGCTGATATACTGACCTAAAGGTTTTATATTGAGATTTGCTTAAAACAAACTTTGGATAAAAGTTCAAAAGCAAAAAAACAGATTTTTTATTCAGTATTCTTATGCTTTTCCGTACGCAATGTGACACAAAAGGCTTTATCCCCTGTTCTCTCAACAATTTTATAGTCCTAGAATCTCTTAATCCCATCTAAAAACCTTTAATACATGCTTCTTTGAATAAATTAAATTACCAAAGCACTACCATAATGCTTCCATTTCAAGCAATATGATCTCTGCAAACACGAATAGCTTCTGCTAAACCCTTAGATTAATAACTTCGTAGCTAAAACTTAAAGTCATTAAGTCATTAACCCCTCAAACTCTCTAATCGTTCTTTTTTTGTGCCAATCTCTGTGATCTGTATAGCAAAGTTACCATCCACAACAACAACCTCGCCTTTTCCTATAATCTTATCATTTACTAAGATTTCCAATGGATCGCTTGCAAGTTGGTTTAGCTCTACAACGCTACCAATATCCATTGAAATAACATCTTTCAAAAGCATTCGTTTCTGCCCGATGCGAACCTTTACGCTAAGCCCAATATCTAGCAACATACCAATATTTCGCATTTCTTTATCGCTTAGACTTACATCCTTGTTTGTTCCAGCAGAGCTGCTTGGTGCTTTTAAGTCTTTTGGGACATGCGTTAAAAGATCATTTTTTGCAAGCATTATAAGTTCTGACTTTACAGAATCTATAGTTACATCAAAGCGACTCGCAGTATCAAAGTCACTTAAGCTGCCCCCACTCCCAACGTTACTCACATCAGCTATTGAAAAGGAAAAATGTGGTAATTTTTCATGCCCACCAAGTGCAGTAGCAAGTGCACCTGTAATAGACTGAAACACCTCTTTTAAGCCATCCTTGTCATCATCATCCATCACTTCCTTGCCTGTATCGCCTTCTCCACCCATCATCAAGTCAGGCAAAGCAGTAGCAAGATTTTCTGGCATAATAAAGCAAAGTGCGCTCACTTGTGAAGCCCCAAGCGATACATCCACTACAACTTTTCCAAATGGTGTGCTAAGCAAACCATCATTTACCTCTGTATCCCCAGTATGCGTAACAACCGCGGTTCTTCCCATCATGCCATCAATGGTAGCTACCATCTCTTGTATAAAAAGTTCAATAAAATCATTCATTGCCAAATCCTTCATCTTGTAGGTCTGTTACTTTGCTCTTTCTTTGCGCTTCAAGCATTTCAATCATCTCTTTGACTTGATCTTTTTCTGTTTTAATCTCATCTAGAATCTGTATTGTTTTTCTAAACCTTTGTAAGCCGATTTTTGCACGATATTTATCCCTACCATCAATGCTTACATGCACGGTATCATCAGCTACCCTATCAAGCATAATGACATCACCAACCTTAAGCTCTAAGATTTCTTTAAAGCTTAATTGGGTTCCTCCCAACATTGCAGCAATATGCACATCCGCACCACCGATTAATGCTTGTAACTCCCTATTTCGTGATTTCTTCCCACTTGTTTCACTCATCATTAAATCGCGACTTGCTAAACGACTAAGAATTGTTTCAAGCGAGATAACAGGGTAACAAATATTCATCATGCCGCTACTATGACCAATTACAATCTCCATAACAACCATAACGACAACTTCATTTTGCGCCACAATTTGCACAACATTTGGACTTGATTCCTTTGCATCAATACTTGGAAAAATCTCTGCAACTGCCGCCCAAGATTCCTTTAAGTTTTGCATAATTTGACGCAAAATCGTATCAAGCAAGTTTAGCTCAATATTGGAAAATTCCCTTGTATCATCATATTGATCGCCACGACCACCTAAGAGTCTATCAATCATAGGAAAGGCAATGCTTGGGTTGATTTCCAAAACACCTGCACCATCCATAGGCTTCATGGAAAATACATTGAAGCTTGTAGGTGTAGGCAAACTCATCAAAAACTCACCATAAGTCATTTGATCTACACTATGCAATTGAATTTCAACGATAGAACGCATAATCGCTGAAATCTGGTTAGAAAGATTTCTTGCCATTTTATCATGAATAGATCTAAAACTTCTTAGTTGCTCCCTGCTCACACGATTAGGACGTCTAAAGTCATAAACAACAATCTGTTTCTCAGCAACTATCTCTGATTGTTCCGCCTCATCGACTGCACCCTCTTCATCGACAACATTCAAAAGGGAGTCAATTTCTTCTTGACTTAGAATCTTAGCCATTTGCTTCTCCTATCTCTCTGCGGATTTTTTTGATTACTTCCTTTGAGATTTGCGAAATCCTAGATTCTGTAATGTCTAAAATTTCACTGATCTCACTTAAACTTAACTCTTCTAAATAATAAAGCTGGATAATAAACTGCTCTCTCTCTGTAAGTTTTGCTAATACTTTTTGGATAATCTCCATTAGCTCTTTTTGCTCACAATATTGTAAAATATCGCCATCTTCTAGCGCATTAAACTGCTCATCAAGTGGAACAACCGCATAGATGTCACTTGCAAGTCTTGCTTGATGGATTTTTTCAATATCTTCATTTAATACCTTTGCAAGATATTCATTACTAGGCTCTTCTTCAAATTCATTAAAGTAACGCGAAACTTCTGCCTCGATCGCTTTAATAAGCTTTCTTGATGCTCTAGAAACGATATCAAGCGTTCTTAGATAATCAAGCATTGCACCATTAACACGCGTCTTTGCATAACCCCAAAAAGAGTCGTTTTTATTAGAATCATATCGTCTAGCAAGTTTGATAAGCTCTTCAGTTCCAATTGAAACCAAGTCATTCATATCAACAGAGCTTGGCAGTCTCTCTTTCAAACGAAATGCCATAGCTTTAACTGCAGGCAAGTATTGCAAAGCAAGCTCATCTTGCGTATTTTTTAAATACTGATTATACGCATCCTGACCTCTTGCTGCCGCACTAAAAGCTTGTTGCATACTCTATCCTTTTTTATTATTCTTGCTTTACTTTTCTGAGCCTTGCAACCCTTTAATAAAGTTGCGAATATTTTGTGCTTCTTGTTCTTTTCTATCAAACTCTTTACGATAATACTCAAGGCTTTCTTCTAAACGTTCTTTGTGAAGTTTTGTGCCATGAGAATCCATAAATAAATAATATGCAGAAATACATACCGTCACAATAAGATAAATCCCCATTGTAGCAAGTATTGTCCAAAGTATCATGAGCTCTGGCTCATCAAACTTCGCTATACCAAACATCAAGCCAAGAAAAAAACCTACTACAATAGCAAAACTCAAATAGTTCTCTTGCTTCAACATACTCAATCCTTTGAATCTCTGTCATTGTTAGATAGCCAAACCATAAAGAAGCCACCACAACACCATAACTAAAGCACAATTTGTTCCATAAGCGTGTATTATATCTCAAAAATGAAAATATCACAGCCTAGCCGCATAATCAAAAAACATTCTATCTCATATTTATATATCCACAAATTCCAACCCTATAGAATCTTAATCATAAAACATAAAAAATTAACAATAGCATCAAGTCTGCAACAAATAGGAATGTAAGCGGCATTTGAAGATATATATCTTAGAAAGCTTTATTTCATATCTTGATAAATGGTGGTTAAAGAAAGGCTATCTTACCTTAAACCTTGCATAAAAAACATAAAACATAAAAATCATGGATTCTAGGGTAGGTTTTTGCTGTTTGAAAGATTTATGCAGCCTACAAAGATTCTTGCAAGTTGGGTTTGCGATCTTATTTATAAGAGGATATATTTGTAAGAATTATAGTTATTCAATGCGATATGCTAAAAAATCAGTCATATCTCCCACAAACAGAGGAATCTAAATTTATTCATAAATACTCAAAATTAAAACCCAGTATTAGGCAAAACAACATGATGTATTTTAATCTAAGCCATACATATTGACAGAATTAAAGTATTTACCGCACATAAAACACATATAAACATGATTCAATACTATGTAATAATGGGATGTATCTGTAGTAATTATTTTTGCTAAGTCATACAATCAGGTTCTTACGCGATTTAATGCCGCTAAAGAGTATTCATTGCAATGTAGTGCTAAAGATACAATATGTTAATCCAAACACAACAGCCATTGTCTATATATATGGGTCAAATAATACTCTTTGTTTGTTTTATGAAACCAAAAAACTTTCGTTATAATTCTGCTTTATAGAATTTTACAAACACACAACACCTTAATAGAGCACAGAGGGAAACCATGCAAACACAAGATAACATAAAAATACTCGCACAGACAAGAAGCAACAATGATACAAACAAGACATTTATTCAGGCAATGCTTGATCCAAATGCAGAATATGGCGGACTTTATACATTTCATAATATAGAGCCTTTAGCAGATCTAGAGAAGCTTTATACTCTTCCCTATAACAAGGTGTGTGAAAAAGTCTTTGCACATTTAGGCATTGATATTCCGTCCGAACTTCTAGAATCTGTCCTAAAAAGTTATGAAACATTCCGCACAAAAGATATTGCCCCACTTGTAGAAATAGAACAAAATTTATATTCATTGGAGCTTTATCATGGACCAACATATGCGTTTAAGGATATGGCATTGCAACCTTTTTCGGCTTTGTTGTCCGCTATTGCTAAGCAGAAAAATGAAAAATATTTAATTCTTAGTGCCACAAGCGGCGATACTGGACCTGCGACATTAAGTGGTTTTGCAAATAAAGATAATATTAAAGCTATTTGCATTTACCCTCAAGGCGGCACAAGTGATGTGCAACGACTACAAATGACAACACAGGATGCAAAAAACTTAAAGATATATGGCATAAAGGGCGATTTTGATCTTGCCCAAAGCACATTAAAATCTCTCTTAAAAAGTGAAAGATTTAGGGAGTTGGTGGCAAAAAAAGGTTATGCCTTGAGTGCTGCAAACTCTGTCAATATTGCACGTATAGCATTTCAAATAGTCTATTATTTCATTATTGGAAAAGAATTAGCGAAGAAAAAATTACATGAATTTAGTGTGATTATTCCAAGCGGTAATTTTGGTAATGCACTAGGAGCATTCTTTGCAAAAAAAATGGGGCTACCTATCACCAAAATATGTATAGCTTCAAACCCTAATGATATTTTGACAGAATTTTTTACAACAGGTGTTTATGATATACGAGACAAAAAATTAAAACTCTCTTATTCTCCTGCTATGGATATCTTAAAGAGTTCAAATATTGAACGACTTTTATTTGCCTATTTTGGTGCAACAAGAACAAAGGAGTGTATGCAAGCACTCGATGAGACGCAATATTTTAAACTCAACGCTGATGAATTATCGCTTTTTCAAGATGTATTTGAAGCAAAGAGTTTTAGTGATGATGAATGCTTACAGGGCATCAAAATGGCATTTGAAAAAGGCTATGTGCTTGATCCACACACAAGCAATGCATATTTATTCGCACAACATCGAAACAAAACATTAAACACAAATATACCGCAAGTAATTGTCTCAACAGCCCATTTTGCTAAGTTTGCAAAAGTTGTATGCAAAGCATTGTGTAGCACAGATGAGGCTATGCTGAAAGGATTAGGTGATAAAGAGGCACTAGATCAAATCTTTATGCTTTTAAGAGAGCGTAACATAACTCAAAATGGCTTACAAATAGATTCTAGTATTCTAGATCTCTTTAGCAAAAAAGAATTACACACGCAAATCTACAATGCAAAAGATATAGAAGATTCCGTCCTTTCATGGTTGTAGCTATTTGTTGCTTTACCTAAGGTTTAGATTCTAGTCATATATTTTAGAAACCTAAGGCTTATAAAGTGGCAAAGCAGCATGGTTTAAAAGTAAATTAAATGGCGACTTACACCTAATCAAGGAAGACTAATAAGGTAGAAAATGACTTTTTTGGAAGTGATTGGCAAGGAATTAAAAGCAGTATTTAGCAATATCACAATTGTTTTTGTAGTATTTGCAGGATCACTACTCTATGCGTTCTTATACCCTACACCCTATTATGCTGATGTGGTACGCAAACAAAAGATTGTTGTCCTTGACTTAGACAACACAAAGCTTTCAAAAGATTTCATCTTCCTTGTAAATGCGAGTGAAAACCTAGATGTAGAACATGTTGTCCATTCATTGAATACAGCAAAAGACATGCTTGAGCGAAGTGAGGTTTATGGACAATTAAGCATTCCTAAAGGGTTTGAAGCCAATATGTATAAAGGCGTACCAACTACCCTTTTATATCGTGCAAATGCGTCTTATTTTTTGATATATGGCACTATTATTGAAGGGTTGAATGAGGTGGGAAACTATTGGAGTAATGAAATCAAAAAACGCACAAAAGCACTAACTGGTGAAATTAATATTGGTGATGATACTACACTTGTAAAATTTGATTCCATTGCACTTTTCAATCCCTCTGTGGGATATATCAATTATGCCCTAGCAGCTATTTTAGTCTTTATTTTACATCAAACGCTTCTTGTAGGTGTGATGATACAAGGAGCAAGCCAAAATAAAGCACATGATAATCATGAGGCACATTACTTTAATACTGCACCTTTAGGTTATGTTCTGTGGGCTAGAGTTATTGTGTTTAGCGGTATTTATGTTGTGCTCTTTTTGCTTTATTTTGGTGTGTTTTTTAAGATTTATGGGATTCATACGACTGCAAACCCTTTTGATTTTTGGTTCTTTGGGTTAATGTTTATTGCAAGCTGTGTTGCATTTGGCATGTTTCTTAGCACCTTTATACATGATAGTGCACTACCAACACAAATTATACTCATATCGTCATTACCACTTGTGTTTATGATGGGCTTTATTTATCCTGTTATGTTATTGCCACAGATATTGCAGTGGTTAGTGCAAATTATCCCAGCATATCATGGCATTAATGGATTCATAAGGCTCAATCAAATGGGCGATAGTTTGCATAATATTATGCCAAACTTTTATGCACTAGCTCTAATTTTTTGCGTATGTTTTACACTAAGCTATATTCGACTTAAGAAAAAGTTGAAACGACACTGATTGTTTAGGATATACATAACTTTTTTGGTATTTATATCTATTGTTAAGCATTATTTGCTCTATATAATACAAACATCTCACATTTCTACACACACAAAATAAAAATATAAGACACATAGGTATGAAACAATACAATATAGGATTTTTATGTTATTGTATTGTTTGGGATAAGACATGTTGTCTTAGTTTTAATGTTTTTTAATATTGTTGAATCTTACTTGGGAGTTTTATATGAAAAGACTTTTGTTTTTATTTGTTATATTCTCTAGCTTTCTTTTTGCAGCAGTAAATATTAATACTGCAAGTCAAAAAGAACTTATGACTTTAAATGGTATAGGTGAAGCAAAAGCAAAAGCAATCATTGAATATCGCACAAAAACTAGATTTAAAAAGATTGAAGATATTAAACAAGTAAAAGGTATAGGACAAGCAATCTTTGATAAGATTAAGAAAGATATTGTAGTCACAAACCAAGTGCAAACAACAAGGAAGTAGTTGTTGGTGTCTATAGGGCTAATCCGCAATGATTATTGTGTAATGCCTGATGTATATTGTGCTCATAGGTAAGTGTAGAATACATGCAATGTAATGTATATAGATATGTTTATATTCTTTCTTACAATATGTAAGGGTTAATTAAAACTTCTTAGTCTAATGCATACCCCATTTATGATGATTGTGTTCAACATGCTTAAAGAGAAAAAAGGGGCTTCGTGGGAGAAATATTAAGATTAAATCTAACCCAAAACTACTTGCTTCATTCACGATTAATACTTCACAAGCAAGTAATGTTCTGCACCTCTTTTTTGAATAGATTCATAAAGTATCGCAAGGATTTAAATATTTTAAGCTGTATCATAAAAAAAGAAATTTACAAAATTACTTGTTTATACAAATTTTTATAAGACAATTCTTGCTTTTATTGTGCTAGAGATTCTAAATATGGGGCTCATATAAAGACTTTAAGATTCTGATGTTTTGATTTTTCTGTTTGACCTAAACTCTCCTGTCAATACAGAGCGAATCTTAAAACCCTCATTCACGCGCAACAATCATAGTGGAAAATATGCTTGACATCTTGACTTACACCTAGTTATATAAATATCAAGATGATATTAAATATAGTTTGGTGCGTCATTTGCAAATAACACCAAATCATTTTGCATACCATGTTGTATTAAAACCTCTTCCAATCTCGTTTTGTCTTTAAGTATGATTTTTTGTGGTGTTGTAATATGTGTATCAAGGACTTTTGCATTTAAATCTCCTGTGATAATCACAAGATCAAACACTTTGTCAATCTGTTGTGCCAATGAAATATTGCTTACCTCATCATGTTCTACTAAACCAGGCGTTACAATAACTTTTCTGCCATCATGCAGTGATGCAAGGCGAATTGCCTCACTCATACCCTCAAGATTCCCATTAAAGCTATCATCAATAATCACTTTTTGCGGTGTGTCTATCCGCTGTAATCTATGAGGAATTGGTGTAAGCTTTGATACCGCGGTTTGCAAAGCTTTTATATCCATGCCAAGCTTTTTTGCAATCATGATAGCTACCGAGATATTATCGATATTAAACCTCCCTAGTATCCTACACGTGAAAGGGATAAAGACAGAATCTAGCTCTAAACTAAAAGATGTTTTCTCAAGTGTAGATTCTATGTCTTTAATCTTTGGTGGATAGGATACAATCTTGTCCATATTTGCTGCAAATTGTGGCAATATCGTCTCTGGATAGTTATTCTCATTTTGCACAAAAGCACATAAAAGTCGTGTTGAATAAAGCATCTCAAATTTTGTCTTTATTGTTGCCTCAATGTTTCTGAAATACTCTATATGTGCATGCCCGATTTTACCGATAACTGCATAATGATGTTGTAGCAAATCTGCGATTTCTTTAATATCACCAACTTGACGTGCTCCTGCTTCTGCTACATATATTTCATGCGTTGCATTAATATTTTGATTGATGTCTGCTACCAAACCCTTGTAAGTATTTACACTGCGTGGTGTTGCATATACATTAAATTGCTGTTGCAAGATTTGTGCGATAAAATTCTTTATACTTGTTTTGCCATAACTTCCCGTGATGGCAATGATTTTTAAGTTTTGGAGTTGTTGCAACTTGTTATATGCTCTTTTTGCATAGATTCTAAATATCAACATTTCACATATATTTGCAAATAAAAAACCAAAAACAAGTGGTAATGCAGCCCATATATGCGTATGCATAATATCAAATGTGCTCAATACAGATAAACACACACTAATGATAGTAAACAGTAAAACAATTGCAAACAAACGCTTAATTCTTTGCGTCCATACAAGCTTTTTATCAAGACTCTTATACCAAATAAAGAGGATTGGCAAATACATTAAATAAAAATATCCATAAAAAAGCATACCGCGATAAATCATTGATAATGCAATATACATAAGAAGCGGCACTACAAAATAGTAGAAGTGCCATATGCTCTTATGATGCTTTGTAAGAATTCGTAAAAAGCTGTAGTTATACCATTGCAGTGTTGTTGCCAAATAGTAGGTTAACGCAAATATAAATAAAATATAAGTAACAATATCAAAAAGCGATAAAAAAAGATTCATTAACGCAATACCTCAAAGCTTGAGAGCTTTAGTGATGGCAAATGTTCCACCTCAAATGAACTCGCATTCATTCTGCCATTGCCCTTTTGTAAGGCTTCCAAAAAATCACCCAAATCCTCAAGGCTAACAAATATTTCAACATATCCATTGGCAAGGTTTTGAACACTGCCTGTATAACCTTTAGAATCTGCATATGCCTTAGTAAAATTTCTAAATCCTACACCTTGAACCTTACCTTTTGCTGTAATTTTGTAATGTCTCATTTTTTAAACCTTTACATAA
This sequence comes from Helicobacter trogontum, assembly GCF_000765905.2. GTDB lineage: Bacteria > Campylobacterota > Campylobacteria > Campylobacterales > Helicobacteraceae > Helicobacter_A > Helicobacter_A trogontum. Next base: position 14,935 of record NZ_JRPL02000028.1, read on the forward strand.
AATTATAGAATCTCATACTACTATTTATTGTACATCATACTCTGCGTCCAATCTAAATGGCACTGGAATCTAAAGACAGAATTTATAACCTATACCCCATACAGACTGAATAAACTTTGGTTCTTTTGCAGAATCACCAAGCTTATTACGCAAATTCCTAATATGTGTATCAATGCTGCGTAACCCAGTATCATCATGGATTGCATTAATTGTATGAGCAATTCGCTCTCTACTTACAGGTTGCAAACGATTATCTACCAAAAAAAGCAAAATATCAAATTCAGTATTAGTCAACTCAATACTCTCATTATAAAGCTTTATTGTGCGTCTTTTGGCATCAATATTTAACGCACCAAAAACTCTTTTTCGTGGTTCAATCCTTCGCAATAAAGCCTTTATCCTTGCTATTAGCTCTATGGCTTCATAGGGCTTTGTCATATAATCATCTATGCCAAGCTCAAACGCACGAACTTTATCACTTATATGTGTGAGACTTGATGAAATAATGATTGGTATTTGTGTGTGATTTCTAATTCTTTTACACAACTCAAAACCATCTATCTCATGATTTAAAAGCTCCAATATCACAGCATCAATGTCATCTTGCATGATTTTATCCAAAATCACAGAAATATCAGTAATACATAATGTCTCAAAGCCAGCTTGACAAAGACTACCATGCAAGGATTTTTGTAAATTTGTATCGTTATCTATAATAAGAACTTTCGGCATTGCTTTTCCTTATAGAATACGGCTTGAAAAAGCTATGGATTATATACTTTCTATATTCATCTCGCATCGCGACACAATACCCTCCACTTCTACATTATATCTATTTTCAGTCTAATGCTTAGAAAATAAATATAATCCCACACGCTCAAACGCCAAAATCGTGGTAACCCTAACCGCATGAAATCACCACACGCCACACGATCTATAACAAGTTAAAATAAAGGCGTATTATAATGTTTTCTAACATAAAAGTCTATAAAAAAATGAGATATACAATATATTTTTAACAAAAACTTGACATTTTTTACTGCGTATTTCACACGCAAAGACCTGCGATATATGTGCTGACAAGATGAGCAGTGAGAATAAAGGGAGTTTGCAAAGGATACACCTTTCGTGTTGAGTGTAAAAACATACGCTCATTATGACTAAATCCACCCTCACAACCAATAATGATCCCACCTTTAGAGATATTTTGCCGTTCTTGTTGTGTAAGATTCTCAAAAGTTTGTCGTGTGTATTTTAAAGTATTTTGCACAAGATTCCCACCATCTTTAACTTCCAAAGAAGATAAGCTCTGATTAGAATCTAGATCTTTAGGTGGCTTGTCGCACCCACTATGATAAGTGTTGGGATCTAGAAATTGTGTTAAGTTTAAATGTTTACAGGCCTTAGAGTGCAATTCCTTGGAATTATCTTGTATCGTGTGAATTTGTTGTCCATTTAAATTAGGATAAATATCTGTGTCCATAAAACTCTTATCTATCGCTTCTGTAGGTAAAAAATCAATGACTGCAGCATTTGGAAAAGCTTTACAAACAGATTCCAAATCCTTATGCACTGCAATTTCCATAGGCTGCATACGTCCACATTGCATACATGAATACTGCACTATTTTTTGTGCTTTTTGCATATCAATCTTGCGATTTTTTTGAGAAAAGTCTGCATAAAAAAGTTGTAGTGAAGAGACATTTAGGGCGTTTAAAGTAGGCAATATATCATAGATATCCTTTAAGTCAATCATTGCAAGTATAATGTGTGCATAAGCTTTTGGTTGAGATGCCTTACTATGCAAGGCTACAAGTTTAAAAGTATTTTTTCGTTCATGCTTGTAGTTGTAAAGTTGCATATCAGCAAGATTTGAGGTAAGTAAGGTTGAGCCCTGCTTAAAACGGCGAACATGAAACAAATAGTGTGCATCTTTGGGATCTAAAATAATAGATTCTGCTCCAGAATCTTTATGGTAAAAAAACTGCATATTAACCCCTATATGCTTTAATAAAGGCTATAGTGCACACAAAGATGATCATAAAAGCTATATACATTATCTTACATGTGCGTCTGTAGACTTGCATACTAGCTTTACTTGTTCGTGCTTTTTTCAAAGTTTTCATGCGATATATTTCTCCTGCAAGAAAGAGCATTAAAACAACTATCATCACCACAATACGCACATCAAAAATAAAGCTTCGCATAGCAAGAAGAAAACCGCCCGTAATAATACCTACACCAAGTAAAACAATAGTGATAGGCATGACAAAATAAATTCGTCTATTCATGTCTAAAAATGTTTTTGCACGATATAAAATAAATAGATACCACAAATAAGGAATAAAAAATAAACATGCAAAAATTTCATGTAAAAATATACCCTGCATATATGCATCATTTTGCATGATTGTATGAAGAGAATCTTGCATTTACAGCCTTTAAAGTCAAATTTTTAAAAATAGAGCGTTATTATAACGAGTAAGCCTTAATAAGCTATGTAATACTAAATATTATAAGTTTACCTCTTTACTCTCTTTTTATCTAGGAGTAAAGACATATAACTTACAGAAATTTGTAATTATAAATTACCTAATATAGTCATAAAAAAATTTTATTATTTTTAATAATATCACTCCAACACAGATAAGGAAATTTTAAATAAATAGCTTTAAAAATAGGTATTAACATACCCACAGATTCAATCATACTTTAAATGCTAAAACTTTTATAAAATCTATTTCACGGGCTATAAAATTTATTTATAAGTGCTAAAATATCGTGGTCAGTTCAATGCGATATGGCATTTACCATATTTTAAATTTTACAAAAAAATGAAAATGTTTTACATTCAGGGGAGGTAATCATGGAAACAACAGAAAAGAAAAAAATGAGCGTCAGCGTTATGCTGGGTATAGGCTTTGGAGTGCTGCTTCTTTTTACATGTATTATTGCAGTTATTAGTCTTATCAATGTGGATTACATTATTAAAAGTTTGCGTCAAATCAATGACGTGAATGCTTTAAAACAAAGACATGCTATAGATTTTCGGGGTAGTGTGCATGATCGATCTATTGCTATCAGGGATGTTGTCCTAACAAATAGCAATGATAGCATGACACTCGCGAGTCTGGAAAAACAAATAAGCTCTTTGCAGGACTTTTATACAAAAGCCGCTGATGGCATGGAGAGAGATTTTGTGGCAAAAAATATGTTTGATAGTGAAGAACAACGCATCTATAACGCCATTCATCAAACTCGCATGAAGGCTATGCCAATGATCAATGAAATTGTTGCTATGAAAAAGCGTGGGCAAAATGAAGCTGCAGAAAGAGAATTACAGGCACTCGCACCGTATTTTGTAACATGGTTGGCACAAATTAATGAATTTATTAATCTGGAAGAATCAAAAAATGGGGCTCTTACAAAAGAGTTAAGAAACGCGGTAGATTCCTTCAAAGTTATTTTATTTGTGCTAGTTGGAGCAAGTATTTTATTTGGGGTGTTAATCGCATCATATATTATGCGTAGTTTGCTAAATTCACTTGGTGGTGAACCATACTTTGCATCTCGTGCGGTGTCTCGAATCGCAAATGGCAATTTGCAAGAATGCGTAACCTTTAAGGGTGAGGGTAGTATGCTTGCTTCTATTGCTACCATGCAAACGCGATTAAAAGATATTATACAAGCGGTTATAGAATCTTCAAATCAAATTAATGAAGCAACGCATAAAGTCGCTAAAACTTCCAACGAAGCCAAACAAGCCTCAACTATTCAGACACAAAGCTCTTCTGTTATTGCAACAAAAATCAATGAGATGAATGAGGCTATTTCCGAGATTTCTAATGCAGCAAGATTGTCTGAACAAAATGCACGCAAAAATGTGGAGCTATCCTTAGAGGGTGTAAAAGTAGTCAATACAACTGCAGAAGAAATTGGAAAAATGACAATGCTTATTAACGATTCGGCAAATAATATGCGTGGTTTGCAACAGCAGTCTCTTGAAATTAGTAATAGCGCTAGTCTTATTGCAGAAATCGCAGATCAGACAAACCTATTAGCATTAAACGCAGCCATTGAAGCAGCAAGAGCAGGAGAGCATGGTAGAGGCTTTGCCGTTGTTGCTGATGAGGTAAGACGACTTGCTGAACGCACAGCAGATAGCACAAATGAGATTGCAAAAATTATCCAATCAATCCAACAAGGTATTGAAACTTCAGTAGAATCTATTGAGGTTATTGTGCCACAAATTGAAAAAGGACAAGAGCTTATCTCCAATTCTGTCTCTTTGCTTAGCCAAATCCAAGAACAGGCTCAAGATTCTCTTACAAAAGCCCAAGAAGTTGCACACTCATCGGGTCAACAAGAAATAACAATGGAAAGCATTGCTAAGGATATGCAAAATATCTCTAACCTATCAGTAAGCACAGGAGAATCATTACAAAACACCAATGAAACCATCCGTAAGCTTGAGCAAATCTCAGATGGATTAAAACAACATATGTTATATTTTAAAATATAGTCTAGCTATAACAATGCATACAAAAATCCACGCGTATGCATAATTAAGCATTGCAAATCTTAGTATTTAAGATACTAAGATAAACACACTAAAGTGTGAAGTTATAAATCTTAAATAAAGTTAGTATAAAAGCCTATCTGTTGCATGTAAATATTAGTCTGCAAGCTCTGCCCATCCCTAAACTTTCATGAATGATAAAACTACCATAAAGTAGAGGTGTATTGAATTAATCTAATCCTTCTATCTCTGTGTCCGTACATAAAAATGCACTCTTTGTTTTTAGGTTTGAATTAGTGCGCAAACATGCACGTAAAAACACATCAGCCTCTTCAAGACTAGAAAAAATCGTAATTGTTTCTGTAAAAGTCATAATTTCATATAAATTTGTAAAAATTCCTATTTTTTCCATAAAGGTTTCAAAGCCGCTCACATTATTTTTTAAACTTCTCTCATCCTTATCTAGTTTATTAATTGTAATTTTATAAAGGTGAAACTCATGCACAACGCCTCGTTCTGTACGTGCATCAAACCTGCTACCAGGTGTTGGTAAAATCATATTTGTCCCATAAAACTCATTTGCACTTGCAACAAGCTCTTCAGGTCGCACTACTGAAAACACCATAGGCAAATCAACTAAAAAATCAGCTTTTTTTTGACTCATAAGTTACTCCTGCATTAACCAAAATATTCGCTACTCATTTGCAATTATATGCAATAAAATAAAATGTTTGCATTACTTTTGTTATTTTTTTTATAATTCAATCACTTTAGGGTGAATATTATATCATAATATATTGGGGATATAATATTTAGGAATGAAAATTGCTTGTATTGATTGATATTTCCAAACAAATTTAAGGAGTGTTTTATGGTCGCTGATATGAATGTTTCTGGGATAACTCAAGCTCAAACAATACCAACAGATAGTCCAAAGCAACAAACAGATGCAGACACCACAACACTCTCATTTTCGGAAGCACTTACACATAAAGAACAAAAGAAACCTGTAAAAACAGATGCTCCACAAAAACAAGATTCTAAAGTAACCAAGGATTCTAAAAATGTAACCAAAGAAAGTGAGCCAAATCCACTCACAACAAAGCCAAACAAAAAGCAAGATCAAGCCACACTTGCCAAGGCACTAAAAGAAAGTAAAAAAGAAAATAATAATGAGGTAAATGGAGAGGAGCTGAACGAAACAGAGCTAGAAAAAAAGAATGTAAAAGATTCTGAAGCTGAAAAAACAAAAAAAGTAGATTCTAATAGCAAAGATTCTCAACTAATAAAAAATAATAATCCCACAAAAATTGAAGAGGAAAATAAAGAAGATGGTGCAAGCAGAGCGGACTTGTCAGCAGACTCCGCACAATCAAGTGATGAAAATATAGATGAAACACAAATAAAGAAAGGTAAAGTAAAATCTACTGAATCTAAAGCTAAAGACACAGCACAAAAACAAGAAGTCCAATTAAAAAGTCTCAATGATGTAAAAAAAGAGGCACAAGCAAGAAATCTTAACTTGCAGAAAATGGAGATCATAGAAAATGGTAGGAAAAACCCCATAAATCCACAAGATTTAATGGACAGAAGTTTACTTGAGGACAATAAAGAGCGACTTGCTCTTTCATTGCAAGACAAGGGACAAGCCCTAAGCACTTCACTTGCAAAAACAAACATGCAGGATATAGGAGAACAGGCAAAAAAAGATGCCTTGTTGGCAGAGCTATTGAATCGATATGATGCAAATGCAAACGCAAAAAGAAAGATGCAAAATGAAATAGAAAAAATACAATTTAAGATAGGTGATGGTGATAAGTCTATGGTGATCGAACGCACACGCATACAGCCAAAAAACATCACAGATTCCAAAGTCCGTAATGAAATTATGGAGCAAGAATTTTTAGAAGAATTGCAAGGTATTACAGGCGATGAAGATTTGGCAGATTTGCTTGAGGTAAATAGGGCAAAAATCACTGCGCATATAGCACAACAAAATAGTAAAGTTGCTAATGGAAAAGATTCCATTATGATGCAAAAAACCTATCAAGGCTGGGCACAACAAGGGCAGTTTCTAGATCCAAAAGAAATTAAAGATTCCAAAAATGTAGCTTTTGAGATGGATGTGCAGAAGCCTTTTGATGCGGTATTTGCAGAGAATCTAAAGACAGATTCTAAAACAAAAGAAACAGATGCTATAACAAAAACAGATAAAAAAAGCGAAGAGGCATCAAAAGAGAAAATTGATGCAAAACAAGAGGTGGGCTCCATACACACAAAGCAAGAAGTGAGCGTAAAAAATGCGATGGCAAGGGAGACAATGAGACATTTTGCAAGTCAATTTAAAGAAGAGATTCTAAACTACAAGCCGCCTATTACACGCATTAATTTAGAACTTAATCCAGCAAACCTTGGGCAAGTAGCAATGACTATATCCAAAAAGGGTAAAGACTTGCAGGTAAGCATTACGTCAAATGCAAATGTCATGACAATGTTTGTACAAAATGCACAAGAATTGCGACAAAATCTCATGCAGATAGGATTCAATAATCTTGATTTAAATTTTAGCACTCATGATGGGCAAGGTAGTAATACAGAGCAAAACGATTCTAGAGATCAAAATGAGAGAGGCATAAAACTTCAAAGCATTGAAGAAGCTGAAGCGCAAACGCAACTTGGCAATGTTCCGCAAACACTCGAGGTTACATTGCCACAATATGCTTAATAGAACTATATTTTGATGTATCTGTTTCTAGAGGCAGTAGTGCTTGTTTGCATAGTGTAGTGAGCTTGTGTGGTGCAAAAACATACAACACATAAGCATGAAATTTTATTAGAATCCATTCATCCGTGTAAAAATTAGAATCTCAAATAGATTTTAGAATCAAGCGACACACTCATCATATATACACCAGAACAATAAGTCCTGCTGCTTTGCCTTCATGTATGCAAAAAATATTGTTGTAGAGATAAGTTAAAATATCTTATCAAACCCTTCATATGAGCCTCTTTTAAATATAATTTGGCAAAATAAAGTCCCACAGATTAAAAGAATAAGCAAAAGCAGAACTCTTCATTGCTTATTATGTGGCTTAAACACCCTTCTTATACCCTTCTCAATACTTTTTATAAAATCATAACATGTAAACAAGGGCTTAAGTTTATTATATTTTTCTGGATTTGTAATACGG
>NZ_JRPL02000029.1 GCF_000765905.2 Helicobacter trogontum
AAACATATAAGAATTATTGAATAAATAAATTACAAGCTTTCTTTATGTAACACGCACCAAATTAAGCTATATTTGTAAGGTTGTTGGAGATGTGATGTAGGCTTCTTTGATATCTCTTACAAATTATACACAAAAAACATTTTATAAAGCATGTTTTAGAAGCTTTTAGCCTATATTGAATCCTTGAGGAGTTTATATAATGAGAGGAATGCAAACAAGTTGTTGCAAATAGGCTTTTTCAATACTTATATTTGTGTAAGGAATATAAAATAAATTCTGAAACAATCCCTTAGATGTTTTTTATATAAGGAATGCATAAAGCTTTTTACCAAGTTATTTCATGTTTGTATCAAATATTTAAACTTAAATGTTGCATGTGTTGCGTGTGGTTGTTGCTGTTGTTGTGATATGGTATGTTGAAAGGCTTAATACATTAGATACCTTTTAGCTTTTAGTATATTCATTCTAAAAGGTGTTTTTTTGATTTTGCAAGTATGAAGTAATAGAAAAACACTGATAGAGTTACCCTTTTAAATATAGTCTGATAACACTAGCAAAAGGAAAGGGTGGCAAAAGTTTATAAAAGAAACTTTGCCATAATAAAGATATCCAAGTAGTTATTTTTAAGACTAATTTATTCATCATGCATTATCTAAAAAATTCTTCAAAGAATAAGCCTCTAAAACATGCTTTATAAAATGTTTTTTATGTATAGTTCTGTAAGAGGTATCAAAGAAACCTAAAGCATGTCAAAAGCCAAGAAGTTTATCAATAAGGTTTAAGAATGATGTGAATATTAGAATTAATGTCAATCAAAGGGCTTATATACAATTATATAAAATTACGTCTAATAACATATATGAAGCTTATATATAACTATATTGTATAAATATCTTGAAGTATTGATATGTATTTAATAAATAATGTGTTATTTAGGAAGTTTTATACTTGGGTGGGATGTTAAGGACAGGTAGAGTATGGGCTAGCTGGTTTAAGGGTAGATTGGAACTAGAACATTTAGTTTTACCTGTGTGTCGTTATTTTATCACATAGCACAAGATTAGACTTAATATGTGAAACTATGTAAAATATAGCAAAACAACAATATACTAGCTACCCAATTAATATCAATAATAGTGAAAGATAATTTCGAAAGAATTCTTATAGAATCGAGGAGATTCTATAAGTAAAAAAGTGTATTCAAATTGTTTGCAAAAGATACTAACGCCCTAGTTCTTCTTGGTGTATTTCTCTCCACGCTTCTAATAAGCCTTTTGCTACATTCATAACAATATCAATTTTTTCAACATTGTTTTCCATGTTAGCTTGTGTTAAAAGCTTAATTTGATGTGTGTAAAGCCCTGTAAGATATACTGCTACCTCACCACCTCTATCGTAGTCAAGGACATTTAGTAGCTCTGTGAAGATATCAGTAGTTCTATTGATATAGTAGATTTTCTTTTCTATATCAATATCGTCTTGTTCCATACACCTGCGTGCCTGACCTAAAAACCTCAAAATACCCTCATACAACATTTCTATGAGTTTTGCTGGACTCTCAACGCTCACAGAATTTTGCTGATACATATTATGGGCATTAAACGCTCTCATAACTGCTCCTTATTTCTTTTTGTCGTTAGCGGCGGCTTGGTCTATCATCATTTGAACAGCATTGAAAGAGTTGTTGGCTTTTGCTATTTGTTCATCAAAAGAAGCAAATCTTTGTTGCATAGTGTCATACCTTGCATCAAGCATTTTTTTTGCTTTATCTTTTTCTTGATTATAGTTTTTTAACTCTCTTTCAAGCGTTTGCTCAAAAGTCTTTAACTTAGCGTTTCCACCTTCAAGTAAATCGGCTAAAACTTTATTTACTTTTGTAAAAACTCCATCATACCTATTATATTTTCCTAAACTATCCTTTTTTTCTCCACCATAAAACACTTCTTTTGCTTTTTCTGGGTCTGCACTTAATGCACTTGAGAGTTTTCCGCCATCAAGTTGCATAACACTCTTGTCATTTAAAGAGATACCATAATCCATTAAGCTTTTTACTTCAAGCCCATTTGCAATATGTTGTGTAATTGCTTGGTTTAGGTCTGGACGAATGCTTCTTATAAGTGATTCTGTATTAAATACCCCACCTCTCTTTGTATCTGGATCAAACTTTGTAACCGCATCAAGCTTAGGCACAGTCTCATTATACACCTTAGCAAATTCTTGGATTTCTTTTACAATATCTTCTGTATTCTGCGTGATGCTGATCACATCTGGTTTGCCTTCTTCTGATACTTTTTGTAGGTTAATTGTTAGCCCACCTACAATATCATCAATAGTATTGCCTGGACGCTTAATTGTGGCACCATTATAAAGCACTTCAGAATCAGCCGCACTTTGCACATTCTTAACTTTTAATACATTGTTTTGTAGTGCTGAGAAATCGCTATATTTTCCAGCTTTTAACCCAATGCTTGCAAGAGCTTGCGTCTCTTCGGGAGTTGTGGCTTTGATATCAATGGTAACACCATCACTATTGAGAGAAATTTTATTTTGACTTGCACTTGCTTGTATTCCACTAATTGCATTGAGAGCTTCTACAACAGCTTGTGCGTTTTGATCTGCTGTATTCTCTTTTTTCGTGATTTGTGCTAGGTCTAGCCTATTGCCATTAACTTGAAAACTACCTGTAAGTGCACCTTCTTTTACTTCAATATTGCTTGAGTATAAGTCTTGCGATTTTGATTCTTTTTGCATAAAGCCAAGATTCCCAGTCTTGTCTCCACCAACACTAATCTTAAATCCCCTCTTATCATTGATGATAAATCCTCGTCCCTCATTTGGCAATCCAAATGTAATATCGCCATTCTCTACCAATTCCTTAGTGGCTTCATTTGCTTTTAACGCCTCTGTAATTGCATTTTGTAGCATCAGAAATCTATCGCTAGCAGTTTGTGGAATATTGAGTGTAACACTTATTTTGTGCACCTGCTTATCGCTTCCCTTAACTTCTATAAAAAAGTCTTGTTCCCCCTGTAAATCAATGTCAAGATTCCCCATTCCCTCCGACTTTAAAAGAGAACCAAAATAGATTCTACTATTTTCTCCCGTTTCTTTTGAGTTGATCATAAGTTGATATGGTTTTTCTCCACCAATCTTCATAATGGAACCCATGATTTTCCCATTTGTTGCATCAGTTATGGCTTGACTCACTTCTCCAACAGTCATTCCACCTTTTATATCTACACGATAGCTTTGCCCATTGCTATAAAAATCAAGCACACCATCTTCGTTACTAAATGCATCATCTCTTGAGGCAAATTTTGTACCAACTTCATTAATATCACTTTTTGCCAGTTGTTTCACTTCCATATTGATATTTTGCACAGGCACACCAGCTGCTGCTGTAGCTTTTATCGCTTCACCAGATACATTTACATTTCTTCCCAAGAATGTAGAATAATCAGAGAGTTTGCGTGTGTGTTGTCGCAATGTCTCAAGGGCAGTTTTTATCTCTACAAGTTGCTTTTGTTTCTCAATATTAAGCTCCATTTTTTTATCAACGGGCTTAATAACATTGTCTTCATCGGCCTTACGCAATTTATCAATAACATCAGCATTCAAAACCGAGCTACCAAGCCCAAGAGAAGTAATTTTTCCTGCCATAACACACTCCTAAACAACATCATGGTTTTATTATTTAAATTAGGTTCAATCAAAAAACGCAAGAAATTTATATTCCATACTTACATAATATGGAATCTTTTTTTGTATTGTATCAAACAAATTCCACACGACAACGCAGAATATAATCTCTAATCGACATTTTTATAGAATCTTAAAGTGCTTTTTTTGTTGCAGTACATCAGATTTCTTAATTTTTCTGCTACAAGACTTGGTTATTGTATATCTTTTTGCTACTTGAAAAGATAAATATAGCTATAATCCAAACGTAATATTTTCGATTAGCATAATATTATCTTTGTAGATACTAATCGCGTCAATGCAAAAATGGCTTGAAATCTGCCTTTGTTCCAAAAAAACATGTATGGTTTTTGTAAGTCTTTCTAATTTTTTTGGTGTAATATTTGCAAGTGGATTCATGCAGTGTGATGACTTAACTTCTATAAAATGTAAAATAGAATCTTTTTTCATGATGAGATCTATTTCACCATAACGACTATGAAAATTTTGTTCGATAAACTCAAATCCTAAAGTTGTGAGATACTCTAATGCTATCTGCTCATAATGTCTACCTTTTTGCCTCATGCAATCATAGCCTTATTTAGAGTTTTGTGCCACTACATTGGATCGATATTGTTGCAGGCTTGATAGCGAGATTAAAAACATAAACCCACGTTTTTATTTTTTCATAATCAAAGTCGTCGCATGTTCTAATACAAGATACTTGTTTGCAACGTCTTGAATCTGCTTAGCGTTTAGAGTTTCTAGATTTTTTTCATAATCTAAAAGCGGTTGTATATCTCCTCGCACGAAGTATGATCCAAATAGCCCTGCCACAGAGCTTGCACTCTCTAAACTATAAATAAAATTTGCACGTGTGCTTATTTTTATTTTATCAAGTTGTGCCTGTGTGATTTGTGTTTTTTTCAATTTTTCAATTTGTTTTAATATCTCACTCTTTAAATCGTTTGCACTTACTCCTGCATTACCTGTTGCCACAATAATAAACATACCAGAATCAATCATATCCATATTAAATGCGCTTATAGAAGATGCAAGTTGTAATTTATCTTGCAATATCGCAGGTAAAATAGCACTCTTCCCACCACCCAATATGTCACCTATGGCTTCTAATGCCACTTGGTCTTTATGTGTAAAATCTGGTGTTTTAAAACCCATAATAAGCCATTCTATCCCGCCTGTATCCTTTGTAATATATGCTTCTCTTGTGCCATCTTGTTCTGGCTCTTGCATAATTACTTTTGGAATCTCACCTTTATTTTTAATTTTGCCAAAATACTTTTCTGCACCGCTAAACACATCTTGTGGATTTACATCGCCACTTACAAGCAAGATTGCGTTTTGCGGTTGATAGTAAGTCTCATGAAAGCTTTTAACATCTTGCAAACTCCAATTCTGTATATCATTCATGAAGCCTATAGGTGTCCAATGATATGGGTGATACACATAAGCGGTATTAAAAAAACGAAAGTATAAATAGCCGCTTGGCGTATTGTCTGTCCGCCACAAACGCTCTTGGGCTACTACATCTCTTTCTGATTGAAATTCAGAATCTATAAATTGTAGGTTCTGCATAAGTTCAGCAAAAAGCTCTAATGATGTGTTTAGATTCTGTGTGCTTGATTTAATGAAATAGCGTGTATAATCAAAACTTGTAGAAGCATTGTTTATACCCCCCATTTTTTTCACAATCTCGTCAAATTCACCTGCTTTTAAATTTTTTGTTGTTTTAAAATTCATGTGCTCAAGCATGTGTGCAATACCACTTTTTCCCATTACTTCATTGCGTGATCCGACCTTATAAAATACATTTGTCTCAATTACATTACTTTTATTATGTAATGGAATCACTACAACTTGCAAACCATTTTTTAAAATCTTGCTCTCATATTTTGGTAATACGCTTCCAAATACAACACTGCTCATTATAAAAACTCCTAATATAATTTTTTTATATATATCTTTTCTCATTGCACTGCTACCCCAATTGCATCATTTATGTGGTTAAATCCATCAGCCTTTAATTTTTCTGCAAGCTCATTGTTCATACGCGCTATGATGGTTGGACCTTCATATACCATACTACTTAGAATCTGCACTAAATTTGCACCAAGTTTTATTCTCTCATACACTTCATTGGAATCACAAATTCCACCAACAGAAATAAGTGTTGTTTTTTTATGGAAATTTTGCCCTAGGATCTTTAGAATCTCTCTTGAGCGTGATGTCAATGCCTTGCCACTGATACCACCAAAACACTGCTCATTGCGTTTTGCTGGATGTGATACAAGAGTGTAATCAATGCTTGTATTTGTAGCAATGATTCCGCTCACACCATGTTTAATGGCACTATCGCACACAGTAAGCATGAAATCTATTTCCATGTCAGGCGATATTTTGATAAAAATTGGCTTATTTGTTACACCCTTTGCCATATCGATAAGATCTGCTACAAAGCTTTCATTTTGTAAGTCACGCAAACCAGGTGTATTTGGCGAAGAGAGATTAAAGGCAAAATAATCTCCATAATCCTTGAGTGTATCAAGGCTTAATTCGTAGTTTTTTAAGGAATCTCCTTGTGCGATATTCTTATTTTTACCGATGTTTATCCCAAGTGGAATACAAAAAGGATACACTTCTTTTAGGTGTGCTAACATACCTCTTGCACCAATATTATTAAATCCCATTGCGTTTTGCAAACTTTCTTCTTCTACGTGACGAAACATGCGGGGCTTTTCATTGCCTTCTTGAGGCATCTGTGTAACACTGCCTAGCTCCAAATAACCAAAGCCAAGACTAGCAAGGGGGCGCACAATCTCTGCGTTTTTATCAAACCCACTTGCAAGTCCAATTGGGTTATAAAAATGTAATCCATGTATGTCTTGCGCTAAGCTCTCATGAATGCGACAATAGTATTTTGCAATCATAGATTCAAACAATGGAATCCTTTGTGGCAATTTCATTGCTTTTACTGTTAGGTTATGAATCTTTTCGGCATCGCATTTATATAAATAAGGTCGTATTTTTTTATAAAATCCCATGTTAACCTCGTTAAACAAAATGCTAGATTATATCAAAACACAATAAATCCTGTTTAATCTGGCAAAAGTTTCTAAGCTTAGCTATGCTATAATGTAGCTTATCAAAAAAGGAAAAATATGAGAATTGCTATTATACGATTATCTGCGTTTGGCGATGTGGTGGTTGCTTCAAGTATGCTCGCTGGACTTAAGGCAATTGGGGATTATAGAATAGAGTGGTTTGTTGATGACAGGTTTAGTGGTATCTTAGATCATTCTCCCTGTATTGCAAAGATTCACGCATTGCCATTCAAAAAGCTTCTAAAGAGCATAAGTGGGCTTTTGGAAATAAGACGATATTGTAAAAGTTGTGGTGAGTTTGATATAGTGATTGATATGCAAGGACTTATAAAGTCGGCTATTGTTGGCAAATTTCTTATATCTGCAAAGTTTGTTGGATTCTCTAGAGATGGAGCAAGAGAGGGCTTAGCAAGTTTTTTTTACACACACAAGGTTTCAATTCCTTATGATTCTAATATTCTTGAGAGGAATTTTTCTGTACTTTTTTCCCATCTAAAAGAGTTTCAAACAAATCCTTTTACATTAGAGCGAGTTATGTCTTTGCACACACAGGGATTAGGCTTTAATTATCACTCCATTACAGAATCTTTAAATACACATTTTTCAAGATTAAATAGCATGGATAAAAGACCATACACATTTTTATTTATTCTTGAAGCCTCGATTAAAGAAAAAATGTATCCAATAGAGAAATATGCAGAGTTAGCACGTTTATTACAAGATTTTTTGCAAGAATGCCATTTTCATGTTGTATGGAATGAGGATAAGAATAGAGCAGATTCTTTGTATTCACTCCTAAGAAAGCAGGGGCTATGTGTTACACAACTTGATAGACTTGACTTTAATAATCTGAAGTTTGCACTTCGGCAGATTGATTGTGTTATTGGTGGTGATACGGGTGTAACCCATCTTGCATGGGCTATGGGAGCAAATTGCATTACACTCTATGGCAATAATGCAAGAAGTAGTGGTAAAAATATGCGAGACACAAAGCTTAATCGCGTGTTGCTTGGGAATCCTTATGTGGTTTCAGAAGGCACAGAGTTTGAGATCGCAAGTATAGAGCCACGAGATATATTTGAGACCTTTAAATACAAGGTTTATAAGGCCTTGCAAGATGATTAGAGGATAGCGGCTTATTATACTAGAGTGTTTTAAGCTCTATTTTAGTTATATTCTTGTAGAATGGATAAGATTGCCAAAACAAGTATGATGTAGTTTTATTTGTCTTGGTGTTTAGGAAAAGGGAATAGGTTATGATAAAAATGCGTAAAAAACTAGGATTAAGCATTGTATTAATGGGTGTGTTAATGTCGAGTGCAAATGCAGCCTGTGATTCGATATTTTGTATTGGCGGTAATGTTGGTGTTGGTGGGATATATACTGATTTTGGCGGTAATAGCAGAGCGGATGGGAGCTTCAAAGGTGGTTATGGTGCATTTGAGCTTGATTTATTGATTATAAGGCGACTGCAAGTTGGCTTAGGATTTAAGGGTGGTTCAGGTTCTATGGGCATTTATGGCTCCGATCTTGCAAATAATTTTGATGCTAGTTTGCTCGGTGATAAAGCAGGTGCATTTGTATCAGGAAGTTTTAAGATAGGCTTTAATGTAGCAAGTTTGGAATCGCCACTTTATATCAATTTTATTAGTAATATGGATGGATATATAGGCGCATTTGGACATGGTTTGGGTTTTTATGGTGCAGAACTGCAGGGTAGAAAGTCATTTGGTGGCAGAACAAGTTTATTATATAGCTTTGGTGGTGGTGCAGCACATGCTATATATGCTTTTACACAGGATCAAGATAATAAAATGGAGAGCGGATATGGCTACAGCTTATTTGGCTCACTTGGTGTAGATATTGGCTTGACAAGGAATTTAGGATTCTATATTAAGACTATTGTAAGATATTACGACATACCAGCAAATGATGCTATGCAAATTAATAATCAGGTAGTGAGTTTTCCTCACACTAACGCATGGGCGACTATGTTAGAGACTGGGCTTAGATTCTAATTTTATTTGAATGAAAATATATTTGATTGGGTTTTCACAATAGAGATGCAAAGATCTGCTTTATAGAATCTAAGATTTTTGGAAGCAGTAGAATGTTTATGTTTTAATGTAAGTGATCCTTGGGTTAATCACGTGTAATGCTATGAGTTTTTAGATAAGATTTCATTGATTTTTTGTGCAAAAATATTTTGTTAAACACATATTAAGATTAGATATAGACTTGTTTTATATTAATAGCCAGATCAATTAAAGATAAAGACTATTGTGCTAGATTTTTTATGGCATTTTCCACATTTTTTATAACCCAGTTTGGTGTGCTTGCTCCAGCACTAATACCACATATTTTTTTATCCACGAACCATTCTGCTTTGATGTCGTTTTCATCCTCTACTAAGTAGCTATCTTTACAATGATTTTGTGCAATATAGAAGAGCTGCTTGGTGTTTGATGAGGTTTTACCGCCGACAATAACCATGACATCAGCCTTTTGACTAAGAGTTCTTGTTGCTTCTTGGTTTTCAAAAGTTGCGTTACATATTGTATTAAACACGCGAACCTCCATAGCATTACTTACAAGATATTGCACAATTTGTAAAAATTGTTCAATCTGTTTTGTAGTTTGCGATACAACCGCAACTTTTTTGGGAATTTTTTGTATTTGCTGTAAGGATTCTAAATCACTCACAACAATAGGTGGTTTTACACTATAGCTCATTACGCTACGCACCTCGGGGTGATTTGAGTCTCCAAAAATCACAATGTTGTATCCATCATTACTCATTTTTTCTACAATTTGTTGTGGTTTTGTGACAAAGGGGCAGGTTGCATCAGTAATGCTAACCCCTTTGGTTTGCAATGCTTCTAGATTCTGTTTTGTAATACCATGTGTTCGAATAATTACACTTTTACTATCGCCAAGATTTGTAATGTCTTCTTGCACCTTTACGCCAAAGTTCTTTTCCAAACGATTAATTTCAAGCGGATTGTGTATGAGTGGTCCGAG
Source organism: Helicobacter trogontum (assembly GCF_000765905.2). Classification (GTDB taxonomy): domain Bacteria; phylum Campylobacterota; class Campylobacteria; order Campylobacterales; family Helicobacteraceae; genus Helicobacter_A; species Helicobacter_A trogontum. Next base: position 9,822 of record NZ_JRPL02000029.1, read on the forward strand.
CGTAAGTGTATTGGGATTATTTTGAGCAATCTTTTCTGTAATTTTTATGGCTCTTTTTACACCAAAACAAAATCCATATTTGTCTGCAAGTATGACTTCCATAGCCTTCCTTATTGTGATTATAATCTTATGTCAAATTGTGAGTGCGAAAAATTATAGCGAAGTTATTTGAATACCATATAGCTTTTAAAAAAGAGTAAAAATATTTCAGGCTTTTATGATATTTCATTTTTTGCTTTTGCATGAGTAAATTATTAGGAAATGTATTATGCTTGTTTTAACAGGGTTATTTTGGGTGTCTGATTGTTTTGTTAATTTCATGTATTGTATAGTAGCGTAGGGTAACTTCATTTTTAGATCTCCCCTCTATCATACACATATTGTAAGTATGATTGTTGCTCGTTTGCAAGGTGTATTTTTTACATACATTATGTTTGATACTATGAAAAAGATTGTCATTTGCTTCGTAAAAATTTTCTACATCGTGTGTATTTAGCTGTTTTATAATTGTTTTTTGTGCTTGTAAAAGCAACACAAATGCAAATGATAAGATAAGTAGAGAAAATATAATGTCTATGCTTAAAAAACCGCTTCTATAATTAAGTTGTTGATTGGCGTGTTCCTGCAATGTTTTTGCCTTAAAAGTTTCTATATGACCTAGAACTTTAATTGCAGTAGGGCTACAGCAATAATCACTAAAACAATGCCAACATAGCCAATAGGCTTTAGTTTTTGTTTAAAAAAATAGTAGGCTCCAGCAACACTGCCCAAAATCCCAATAGCCCCCCAAAGTGTATAGGCAATAGGTAGAGACATGCCATTATCAACAACAACAGAAAGTAGTAAAAATGCAGATCCTACAAGCACTAATGCAAGTATCCCCCACCACACCTTGCGAAATCCATCTGACTTTTGCAATGCAAGATTTGCAAAAATATCAAGCACACCAGAAAGTATGATTAAGACAAAATTCATCGTTAAATTTCCATAATTAATTTCGAAAGTATCAGTGTAATCGTAGCAAAAAATCAGCAAAGTTGCAACACATACCCATATGATACAGAATGGTATTCAAAAGCATAAATTGTATGGTGGTATATGTTTGTAATAGTTTTTTGTGTGTTGCTATAGCATAATTATCACTTTGAAATCTGCCAAAGCAACACCCTCCTCAAGATTCTCCTAAAGAAATTCTCTTAAGGATGTTTTTTTGAATCAGTATGACACCTAGTATATAATAACTTCATATTAAAAAGTTGGTTTTGGTGTTTTAGAGCTTGATGCAGGCAGCACAGGATATATAACCTCTGGCATTTTACCATCTAGCGATTTAAAGAATGCGGCAATAGATTCTGCTTCGCTTTGGCTTATGTCTATGCCTAACTGAATTTTGCCCATTTCTTTAATCGCATCTTTAACGTCCCAATATTGTCCATTATGAAAATATGGTGCTGTTTGCATTACATTTCTTAATGTTGGGGTTTTTACTAAACCATCTTCATTACCTTTGAAGTCACCAACGTTTGCGTATTTATATTGTCCCATAATGCCAAATGCTTGCATATTGCCGCCAAGATTTATACCATTATGACATGATACGCAGCCTTTATCTATAAATAGATTCAGCCCTTCTTTTTCCTGTTTTGTAAGAGCATTTGTGTCACCACGCAAGAAAGAATCAAAGCGGCTTGGCGTTGTGAGGGTAAATTCATACAATGCAATTGTATCTGCAATTAGCTTGAAGTCTATTTTTACATTTTTGCCATATGCTTTTTTAAATGCATCTACATATTCTGGTATCGAGGTGATTTTTTGCTCAACAAGTTTTGGTTGTGCTGCCATTTCCACTGGATTTTGAATTGGTCCTTGTGCTTGATCTCCTAGGTGAGCAGATCTACCATCCCAAAATTGCACATCATTAAATACAGAGTTAAGCACTGTTGGGCTATTTAGATTGTGTGGGTTTGCACTCCATTTATGTCCAATAGCTGCTGGTACTACGTCTGTACCTGCAAGCCCTAGATTATGGCAAGTATTACATGAGATGAGGTTTGAGCTTGATAAGCGTGGATCAAAATAAAGCTTTTTGCCCAATTCAACTTGTTCTTTTGTGAGCAATGGGCTATAACCTTTTGCAATACCTGTTTCTTTTATCTTTTGTTGTTGGAAAGTTGCTAGTTCTTTACCTGTTGGCATTGCCACTAGGTCAGATTCTTTTGCCTTTTGTAATAGTTCTTTATCGCTTGGGATAGCACTTGCAGCAAATGCTACTGCTAGTGTTACTGCTCCAGCAATCACGATATTTAATCCGAGCTTGTTATACGTCATTATCGTTCCTTTAAATATAGAGTAACGCACATTATAACATTTTAGGATAATATTTCGCAGACGATACAATAAAAAAGCATGTAAATTGGTGTTTTTTGATAAAATATTACTTTTTTATTGGTGCTTAATCATATTATTGTTAATAATGTTTCATATAATTACAAACTTAATAGTAACTTTCAAATTTAATATATATTAAAGTTTTTTTATGCGAGTTTATTCTGTTGTGTTTCAGTATCTATTTTACCTAAGAGCAATGATATGCTTGTATTGTTTGCGTATGCGTTTTGCCATTGTTTCTTTTGTGTGGGTTTGTTTTATTTCTATCTATTTTGTAGGTTGTGCCAAGCTTCCAGCGGAAAGTGATTTGGAAATAAAGACGCATGTGCCACGTGTATTTGCAAACAAAGAATTGTTGCAAAATATAGCTACGACCAAGGGGAACAATGCCGAATATACAGACTTTAAAAGCACGTTTTATACATTATTTGATGACTTGGTGCTAAATGATCTTGCAAATCGCGCTTTGCAACAAAATACAAACCTAAAAACTCTTGAATCTAACATTAGACAAGCAAGAGCAACTGCAAAAATACATTCATGGAATCTTTTTCCTAAGGCAAATGCGGGGTTAAACTATAATTATAGTGATAACAACTATAAGCAGATTCAAACAAATATTACGCAAAATACAACAAATTTAGGTTTATCTTTTAGTTGGGAGGTTGATTTATTTGGGAAACTCAATGCATTGCGACTAGCAAGTAAGCAGCAGATTCTGCAATCAATATATAGTTTACAATCCGCACAAGTTATTTTGCTTGGAGATATTGCAAATTATTATTTCACAATTAGACAAACCCAACAAGCTCTTACGCTCAATAGGCAGATCACGCAAAATCTTGAAGAAATCTACAAACTCACGGAAAAAAAATATCATTTAGGGCTTGTGGGGCTTGATAGTGTGGCAACAACAAAGAGCAACTATCTTATACAAAAAAACACAACGCTTTCGCTTGAATATACACTTGAGCAAAATAAAAATGCCTTGCTTGTGCTGCTTAATGCAAATGAGCTTGGTTTTGATATGTATGCAGATGATTATAGCTTTAAAACCCCACAAATTCCGCCTATAGATTCTATGCCAACTAATGTATTATTTAATCGCCCAGATGTTCGTGCGAGTGTATTTGCTCTCAATGCTTCTTTGTATCAACGTTATAATAAAAAGATGGCGTTACTACCAAGCATTAATTTAAGCGGGAATCTAGGACAAATTCTATTTTCACCACAGCTTGGTATAGGCGATATGGTATGGCAAATGGCAGGTTCTCTTGCCGCACCGCTTTTAAATCGCCAAACACTCACACAGGATTATATCATTGCCAAAGAGAATACAAAGCAATCTTTTTATGCACTACAAAATACAATGAATACAGCTTTAGCAGAGATAGAAAATGCTGCAAAATATGTTGCTATCACACAGGAAAGTTTCCAACATGCGCAAGAAAATTATAATATCAACAAAGATACACTAATAATCATGGAATCTCGTTATCAACAAAACCTTATAGATTCTATTTCAAGGCTTGAGTATGAAAATAGCTATTTACGTGCAAAAAATACTCTTGCCAGTGCAAATTTAAGTAAAAACCAAGCAGTTATTGCTTTATACAAAGCATTTGGCGGTGATTTTCACCCAAATGAATTGAGAGATGGAGTCTTACAGACCATGCAGATTCCTAACATAGAGCAACCACAAGAAGATAATGTAAGAGATCCAGCAAATGATCTCTAAATAGCAAAACAAAAAAGTATAAAATTTAAGCATATAAGGGAAAAGGAGAATCATGCCAAGCACAAAAGAAATCTATGATACCATTACGCCAAAAGCAACAAGAACACGCATTGTTTTGCTTATCGTTTTTGGAATTGCCTTGTTAGTTATTATAGCTCTTTATATCCTTTTGCATAATTCTGAAAATATTACCTATACAACCATAAAGCCTATACAAGGCAATATTACACAAAGCGTGTCAGCAACAGGCACTCTCTCGCCAACAAATGAAGTAGAAGTTGGTAGTCAGATCTCAGGCACAATTTATAAATTGCATGTAGATGTCAATGATTCTGTGCGAAAGGATCAGATTCTAGCAGAGATTAATCCAAATAAACTTAATCAAACAAAAGACGGCTATGAGGCGCAACTACAATCTGGTTTAGCAAATCTTGAAGCTTCTAAAGTGGCAATGGAGCAGAAAAAATGGAATTATGAGCAACAACAGCAACTCTATGAGGCGACAAATGGACGCACTCCATCAAAGCTTGAGTTACAAACAGCAAAGATGGATTATCTGTCTGCAAAAGCTGATGTTAAAATCAAACAAGCAAGTATAGCTCAAATTCAAACCAACCTTAAATCTGCAAAAATAGATTTGCAAAATGCTATTATAAAAAGTCCAATAGATGGTATTATTTTGGAACGCAGTATAAGCTTAGGACAAACCGTTGCTGCAAGTTTTCAAACACCAACACTTTTTAAACTTGCACAAAACCTAAAAGAGATGAATTTAGTGGTAAATATTTCAGAATCTGATATAGGCAAAGTGCAATCAGGGCAAAATGTAAGTTTTAGTGTGGATGCATACCCCAATCAAACATTTCAAGCAAAAGTAGATAGGGTAAATTTTGCTGCCACAACAACAGACAATATCACAAGTTATGAGACAACAATCTATGTGCAAAATGAAAATTTACTTCTAAAACCAGGCATGAATGCCACAGCTTTCATACAAGTTGCAAGTGAAAAAGATGCGCTTTTAGTTCCCGTGGCGGCAATATTTTATGATCCACAATCACAAAAGGCAAAACCAGATTCTAAAAAACCATCTAATCCGCTCATGTTTTCACCACCGCCAAGGAGACAGCAACAAACACATGCAGCTATAAACACAAATAATGCAAGGCAAGGCACGATATGGGTGCTTGAAAAAGGTGTGCCAACTGCTATGCCTGTAACTATTGGTATTTCAGATTCTAAAATGGTGGCAATCAAGGGTGATAATCTTAGTCTTAATACAGAAATTATCATCGATTCACATTAACTTGAAGTGTTGAGATAATAATTTGGCAATTCATATAGAATCTTATATGAAATGTAAAAGTCTATTTGCTGATATTGATGTTTATATTGCATGAAGCCATGTTGCTATGTAGATTACAATTAGAATGGTAAATCAAGGGATTTTGCAGGTGTTTTGTAGGCAAGTGGATAGGATTTGCATTTTGCAGTAATGTGGTGATAAATTGCCCTTGTTTCCGTATCCAAAAGGCATAATCACATACTATAATAAGCCTCTTTTTTAAGCGACTAATTGCTACATTGAGTGCAAATAATGCAGCTTTATTGTGCGAATCTGTCATATGTTTGCTAAATTTTACTGGTGAAAAAATTATAGTATCAAATTCTTTGCCTTGCGATTTGTGGATTGTAAAAATATTATGTCTAGAGATATGTTTTGATATTAAAAGCTTTTGCTGATCTCTAAACGGAGTTAAGATGGCATAATCATCTGTAAGCATATAGGTTAATGCAGCAATGGCATTTGCCTCACCCATATTTTCATTTCTTGGATTCTGCGGATTGTATTGATAATTGGGTCCAAATTTTGCACTATCAATATAATAAATCTCTGTTGGTAAGCCCTCACCCCTTAAGCCATTATGATAGACATGCTTATCTAAAATAAGGGCTAGATTGTTGCCGTAGCGATGCGTAGTTGTAAGTTTGTAGTGTGCGATAGTATTAAATACAATATCATCATAATTATGCTGCGTGTGCAACATTGCATGATTTTTAAAAAGCATTTCTAAAAAAAGTGTGTTTAGACTCCACACACAGACTTCAAAATGAGTGTTTTGAATATCAGAATCTTGCATATGGCAGATTGGCATCAATTGTTTGTGATCGCCTAATAGAGTGATTGGTGTGTTTAATGTAAGTGGAGCAATAAGCTTGATGAGTGGTGAAAACGCACACTCATCAAGAAAGACATGTGCAAATTTTAATTCACTTAACTGATTATAGCGTTTCACAAAACTATCTAGAGTAACACCAATAACATCACATTCTTGCAGACGCTCTTTTAGGGTTTGTGGTTTAAATAGATTAAGAGCATTTTCTTCATTTTCTCTAGATTCTCTTTCATCAGTTTGCAAGCATACATCAGGAAACTTCTGCAAAAAATCACTACTTGGCATACCTAAACGCAAGAATTTATGCCGCATTAATCCTTTCTTATCTCCTTGTGTAATAAGGGCAATAAAGATTTGTTCTAGAGCAGTATTTGTTGGGGCAAGTATTAATGTTTTTTTGTTTTGTGTGATCAGGTTTAATAGGCAATTAAAAAGCACAATCTGTGTTTTGCCACTCCCACTAATCCCCCATACATAGCTTATAGAATGGGTGAAAACACCTTTGATTGCTTCTTGTTGGTCATTATTGATATGAGGATCTAGGGTGATTTTTAGTGGAATGGGTTTAGTTTGTGGTAGGGCAAGATGAAGAGAATCTTGTGAGCAAAAATCCTTTATATTTTTTACAAGAAATTTCAAATCATTAAAAAGTCGCAGGTATTTTGGGACTCCTTTTTTATAATCTTCACCAAGCACATGGGATAATATAGAATTTTGATTTATTTTTATTTCTTCGTTGTCATGCACGATTGTATTTGCTAGGTCTATGAGCAATGAATCTGAAAGTTTTAACCTTAATATTTTAGTGAGTTCACTAAAACTTTTTTCCTCAAGAGCATCTATATCAATTACGTAATCTTTTATGTAGAGTTGCAAATAATCTGTGCTAAATAGTATGCGATCTAACTCAAGCAACAATGTATCATGCTTTTCTATACGCACTTGAGTGATATGTATTTCCTCTAGACCTTTGTTTTCTTGCTCTAAATACTCTAAATAACGTGTTGCTCCTTGCAGCAAATAGCTTTGTAATGATTGCACAATAATAACTCTCTATTTTTTGCAAAATTGTATCATTAATTTTAGTTTCTAAATAAACACTCTTTAATCTAACATAGATAAAAATTTAGGTTTAGTATATGTTAAAAGTGCAGTTCATAAAACATGACGTTTTGTCTCTTTTTTGTGCTAGTATTTCTTATTAAAAGGTTAAGAGTTACATTAAAATTAGTGATTAATATGGGTTTAGAGTCTAGACATGAGGGGTCTACATGAGATTATGTTGTGCATTATTGCTTTATTTATTTAGCTTTAATATGTGCTTTGCTACCACACTTGCTCACTACATACAAGCACAAACTTATGAAATATCACCTGATATGACTTGTAAGAATGAGCGGCATAAAGCCATATGTAGTGCGGAAAATGTAGAATGGATTGATGGAGTAGTAGCAAAGAAATTTCAATATGTGTTGGAGTTACAGGGTAATACATTAACAAAACACCGCTATGTTGAGTTTTACACACGAAATCTAAATTTTGAGGGCTACAATCTTACTGCGCTTGTACCAGATTCAATACTTTGTATTGAGAAATCCAATCTAATGCAAATAAGCAAAGTCAGCAAAGGTATGTATGTCCAAACAGAATGCACCTTGAAGTCTAGTGTATATCACATTGTAGTGCATACAAACGTTACCACCACGCATCCTATGTATAATGCTACCAATGACATACTTGAAGCACATTTTTTAGAATCTGAGAAATTTAGACAACCTTTACAGCATCAAGATGATGAAGTGTGGCAAAAAGATTACAAAATAGCAATAAAAAATGCAACGATATGGATAAAAAGCACAAATTTAAATGAAATTTTGTTTGATCTATATAAGCGAGAGCAACATATTGCTGCAAATATAGCATCGCAAGATGACAAAGACTATCGCATAATGCAAGATTCTGTGCCAACCAAAGATTACTTGACATTTTTGCAACAACTCTTTGGAATCCTTGATAGGGTGAATGAACAAGCAAATCTTTCAAAAAAAGAGCAGCAAAATTTATCAAATGTCCTACATAAATTAATCACAATTGCTACCACCCCAAACCAAAGCTTATCATTAAGTGTAAAAGGCAGTGATAAACTTGTTTTATCACTTTATGAACTCGAGGGTTTTGTGGCTATTAATCATAACTTTTTTGATGTGCTTACAAAAATTCTAAAATATTCACATATTACAATCACACAATAGTAATTCCAAATAAAAGGTAGAGTTATGAAGTTTTTATATTCTCTAAGTTTTGTGATATGCTATATGTCATTTGCAAATCAACCAAATATAGTACACATACCAATCACACAAGAACCACATGTGGCATCACCAAAAAATTCAACATTACCACACATTGATATATCATCTATGGATGAGTCCACGACGCAGCTTCGCGTGGATTCTAAAATACTAAAGAATATCATTAGTGAGGCAATACAAAAGAATATGTATCTAAATACGGCATGTATCCCACAACAAATTTCTATACAAAGCAAACTAAATATTGAAGAGGTAGATAAACTAGGCATACAACTAGAACTAACTCCTACGCAATATAAAGACAATCTTTTGCGATTGCAAAATATCACATTAAACCCTGCAAATAAGGATGCACAAAAGCAATTTTTGCTCACCTCGCATGGATTAAGTGGTGTGCATATGGTAATGACGTTTAGCAATAAAGGCATAAAGCAACATGTGATTGCACTTTCGCCAAATTATATACAAATTGATAATATGTTATTGGAAAATACACCACAAATTTTTAGAATCTTTCAGGCATATTTTTGTCATGCACGCACCTTTAGAGAATAATGATAGTATCTTAAACGGCATTACATTTTATACGATTTGTTCATGTTTGATTGGCTACATAGCTTGCGTTCACAAGATATAGACTTTTGTCCTAAATTACACGTTATTTGGTATTTTTTGCTATAATACGCACTTTTATTCATCTAAAGCTTTAGTATTTTTTGGCTTGGAATTTTGATTTATCGAGGGAGTTTTTATGACCAGTGTTTTAATTGTCTTTCAAGTTCTATTAACCATTGCTATTGTTATAGTTGTGCTGCTACAAAAGAGTTCTAGTATAGGTTTAGGTGCATATAGTGGGAGCAATGAAAGCTTATTTGGTGCAAAGGGTCCAGCCAACTTTATGGCGAAAATCACCATGTTTTTAGGTTTACTCTTTATTATAAATACTATTGCACTAGGTTATCTTTATAATACAAAGTCAAGCCGCGGGACAAGTGTACTTGATGGCGTAGAGATTCCAAAAGCATTGCCTATAACACCAACAGATAATACAATACCTTTATCTAGTCCGCTTTTACAAGGTGTGCAACCAGCTCTTCCACAAACACCATTAAATCCTTCGCTTAATACAGAGTCTATACCCCAAGATACTAAAACTACTACACAAGGAGATAAATAATGTTGCAAGATATTTACAATAATACAAAAGATCATATGCAAAAAAGTCTGCAGTCATTGCAAAAAGATTTTGCAACATTGCGTAGTGGTAGAGTGAGTGTGAGCATTCTTGACAATATTCGTATAGATTATTATGGCACACCTACACCACTTGCACAGGTTGGTAGCGTGATAGCACAGGATGCAACAACAATTGTTATCACTCCATGGGAAAAACCGCTACTTAAAGAGATAGAGAAAGCAATACAAGAAGCCAACATAGGGGTTAATCCAAATGCTGATGGTGAGTGCATTAAGCTCTTTTTCCCTCCAATGACTTCTGAGCAACGAAAAGATATTGCTAAACAGGCAAAAGCGATGGGTGAAAAAGCAAAGATTGCAGTCAGAAATATTCGACAAGATTCCAATAATGCAATCAAAAAGCTTGAAAAAGACAAAGCAATAACAGCCGATGAAAGTAAAAAAGGTGCTGATGAGATTCAAAAAATTACAGATGATCATGTTAAAAAAATTGATAGTATGGTAAAAGCAAAAGAAGAAGAAGTGATGAAGGTGTAGGGCATGTCATTAGATATAGAATCTATTTATAAAGAGCATAATGCCTTGCTTGAGGGGCATTTTTTACTTAGCAGTGGCAATCATAGTGCATTTTATTTGCAATCTGCAAAGGTGTTGGAGAATCCAAAAACAGCGGAAATCCTAGCAAAAGAATTGGCACAACAAATACTAGATTATGGTATTAGCATAGATTGTGTGTGTTCGCCTGCATTGGGTGGCATTTTGGCTGGTTATGAGTTGGCAAGATCTCTTGGAGTGAGGTTTATCTTTACTGAAAGATTGGAAGGTAAGATGACCTTACGTAGAGGTTTTGATGTTAAACATAATGAGCGTGTGCTGATTTGCGAAGATATTATCACAACTGGTGGAAGTGCGATGGAGAGTGTAGAGTGTATTAAACAGGCTGGTGGCATTGTGGTTGCATTTGCAGGATTAGCAAATCGTGGACTTTGTAGACGCACAAATATAGATGGGACATATTCTATAGATCAAAGCAAAGAAGCATGTAAATTAACGCAAGATATTCCATTATTTGCATTGGCTGATTTTGAGTTTGAGTTGTATGATCCTAAAACTTGCCCACTTTGTAAAGATTCTGTTGCTTATAAACCAGGAAGCAGACACTAACATCACAAAACAGAATAATACCTTAAGACATAAACTCACACAAAACACAACATTATATATAACCCAAATTTGCTATAATACAAAGATGTATC
>NZ_JRPL02000002.1 GCF_000765905.2 Helicobacter trogontum
AAATGTAGTCATTGCAAATCAATCACAAGAAATAAGCAATGCAATAGATTCTGTTGCAGTTAAGATTCTAGAAGATGTTAATAGAAAGAAGTTTTAAATAAATAAAGCTAAAGCTAAATAAAAAAGCAAAGACTAGAGTAAGATAAAGACTCTAGATAAAAGAGATAATAATAGACTAGAAGTAAAAACTCTAGATTAAAAAGATACTAAACCTCATGACCCTATACATAATTACATTATTGATATAGTGCAATGTTTATAACACCCTAGAGTGTAATTAATGAAGGGGGGGGGGGGTAAGTTTTTTTGTATATTGTCTTTTGCATACTTACACTTAATTGATTAATAATGCTTTTCAATGTATTTACTGTTGTCTTGATTGAGTGTAATGAGCTGGTAAGCCTACTTTAGTATAGTTTTTACTCATACTTTCTTATTTGAATCTTATAGAAGTTAATTCCATGTAGTATATTTTATCTGCTGATAGATAAGTTGTAATATGTAGTATCAATATATTTAACATAAATCGAAGAAATTTTTTAATAATTTCTTACCTTGTTCCTGCAAAATAGATTCTGGGTGAAATTGTATTCCATAGGTTTGATACCCCTTTGCTTGTAATGCCATAATTACACCATCTTCACTCCATGCTAACGCCTCACATTTTCCAAGTTTGCTTACATGCAATGAATGGTAGCGACCAACTCTCAGGGGTGCTCTTATGCCATGAAAGAGTGGATGGTCATTAAAGGTTACATGTGAAGTTTTGCCATGCTGTGGTGTTTGCATGGGGGTTACTTCGCCATCAAACACATGTGCAATACATTGGTGTCCTAAGCAAATACCTAAAATTTTTCTGAATGGAGCAAAATATTTTATCGCATCTAGGCAGATTCCAGATTGCAATGGATGACTAGGACCTGGTGCTATAACAAGTGAGTGGAAATCAATATTTTGTAATGTCTGAAGGGTGCAGTCATTGCGTAAGACAATCACTTCGATACCAATCTCACGCAATAAATAGACAACATTGTGCGTGAAAGAATCAAAGTTGTCAATCAAAACAACACGCATTGGCTATTCACTCACAGGAATAAAAAGCTGCGGATTAGCATTATCCATGCATACAATGGATTCAAATTGAGTTCGCATGTATGCTGTAAGTCTTGATCTTGTTATTGCCATACGGAATGGAATGAAATGCAGAATAGGCTTATCCAAGCCTTGTATATAAAATATGGGGTTATCTGTGTTGTTATGTTTGATTGTATATTTTCTTTCAAATATGCGTGAAAGGTTTTCAAACTCCTCATCAATTTCATTATTGAAATGTCCATCAGGTTCAAAATCATACACAGACACATCAAGACAAAGTTGCTTGCTGATGTCAAATACAAGTGTTGAAATATTAGAATCTCTATATTCATCGCCTAAGCTTACAAGTAGACTTGTCGCGACATTTGGCGGATATAGCATTTTCTTTTGTGCATAAAGTTGTTGTTTGGATAGTGTATGATCGTAATTATCTGGTCGCAAGGAATGTGATCCTATTTTTAGGACAGGCAATCTACTCGCCCACAAAGCTTTTCTATAAGCACGTTTGGCAAAGATTTCTTGACTTACAATGATAAAGCCCACTTTCTCGCTAATCTTATTCTTTAAGGTTTGTATAAAGTCCAGATTCTCATAATCAACAACTACAGCAATATCTTCATCGCGTAATTCCTCAAGTTCTTTTATTATTTCAAATTCTGTTGCATGTAAAATCTTGATAGTTAGCTTTGCACTCTTTAGATGTCTATGCACATAGATTGCTTCTTTGCAATCATGCAGCATGGTCGTCTTTGGTTGCAAACGCATGTCAAGTATGAGACATATATCGCGTCCAAAGGGTGCTGGGAACTGCCCTATATCTGCTTTGATTTGATTATATATCATACGTGTTTTTTGTGGCTCACCTGCTACAAGCAAAATATCACCAGGAGAAATGACTAAATCTTGTGTTGCAAGGATAAATTTACTTGCACGATAGATTCCAACAATGCACCAGCCCACTTGTTTTATCGTGTCTATTTGACGATATGCAAAAATGCTACCACTTGGCACTCCAATCTCCATAATTTCACCTTGCTCCAAACCAAAACCACGCGGTATAACTGGAACATTTGGCATACGAAGCAATAGCCTTGAAGCAACCGCATTTGTTTCTGCTACAACTATCAGGTTTCCATCATTTTTCTTTGTAGTCTCGTAGGAAATTTCTGGAGCATGTATACTACGAACAATACGACTTTTTTTATACTTTTTGCGTAAATAATCATATACAACATCCCCCTCTTTTTCATCCTGTAGCACGATGAAAATATCACTGACATCATCATTGTCTAGGCAGGATTCAAGACGAAATGATGAGGTATAATCGCATTCATGAAATCTAAAGGTATTGGGATATTTTTTTGGTAAAAAACGAGAATCTCTGTATAAAACGATATAGAAATTATTGCTTGAGTAATCATCTAGCACTTTATGCACAAAGTGCAATGCGATATCTCCATCGGCTACAATAAGCACATATCTCATTATTCCCCTTTTAATTAATTTATAAGTTTTATGCTTACAAATTATTAGAATAAACCTAGATACAATATGTAATAATGCGGATTCTAGGTTATTGCATAGATTAATTATATCATAAAACAGACTAAAACAAGTTTGAGAGGTTTGCTTTATGGAATAAGCAATAAGAAATGGTAAAGAAAAATTTTATCATTTACATATAAAACAAATAAATAAGTAGAAAATACTTGACAACCTTAGCAAAAAGTTGTATATAATATAGCTTTTTATTTTGGCAGTATTATGTGGTATTATTTAAAGGAATGATATGGCAAAGCAGCAAATGAATGGCTCAAGAATGCTTATTGAGGCACTACACTTAGAGGGTGTATCTGTGATTTTTGGCTATCCGGGTGGAGCTGTCCTTAATGTCTATGATGAGATTTACAAGCAGGATTATTTTCGACATATTCTAACTAGGCACGAGCAAGCAGCAGTCCATGCGGCCGATGGGTATGCTAGGGCTTCTGGTAAAGTTGGTGTGGCAATTATTACTTCTGGACCAGGTTTTACAAATGCGGTTACTGGTATTGCGACAGCCTTTACAGATTCTATTCCACTTGTAGTGATTAGTGGGCAAGTGCCTCTAACACAAATTGGTACAGATTCATTTCAAGAAATTGATGCAGTGGGCATTTCGCGTCCATGCACAAAGCATAATTATCTTGTAAAAAGCATTGATGAGTTACCACGTATTTTAAAAGAAGCATTTTATATTGCAAGAAGTGGCAGACCTGGTCCTGTTCTCATTGATTTGCCAAAGGATATTAGTGCACAAGTGGGGGAATTTGACTATCCAAACAGCATTTCACTTGCAAGTTATAAGCCAACAACAAAAGGCAATGCAAAACAAATCAAAAAACTTGCAAATGCAATATTAGAATCTCATAACCCATTGTTTTATATTGGTGGTGGTGCAGTTATTGCAAATAGTCATGATTTGGTAAAGAAATTACTTGAAATCACGCAGATTCCAAGCGTGGAAACACTCATGGCAAGAGGGGTAGCACAAGGAGATTCCAACTTTTTGGGTATGCTTGGAATGCATGGTACTTATGCGGCGAATATGGCTACAAGCGAGTGCGATTTACTTATTAGCTTGGGTGCTAGATTTGATGATAGAGTAACAGGTAAGGTAAGTGAATTTGCAAAATTTGCAAAGATTGCACACATTGATATTGATCCTAGCTCTATTGGTAAAATTATTAATGTAAATTACCCTATTGTGGGTGATTTAAATCTTGTTTTACAAGAACTTATAAAGGAACTACAAGATAGAGCACCAACACAAGAGGTAGTTGAGGCAAGACGAGCATGGCTTACAAAGCTTAAAAAATGGAGTAGCTCCCATCCATTATCTTATAATGATAGTCAGGATTCTAATGTAAGTAAGGCTGTGTTGAAGCCGCAGTGGGTTATAGAAGAAACAGGAAAGATATTAGGCGATAAAGCTATTGTTGTTACCGATGTTGGTCAACATCAAATGTGGGCGGCACAATTTTATCCATTTAGCACAAAGCGACAATTTATTACAAGCGGTGGACTAGGGACAATGGGATTTGGTATGCCAGCAACCATGGGTGTTTCAGTCGCCTTGCAAGAAATGTGTGAGGGTGAAAATAAACAGCGATATGCCATAAATTTTAGTGGTGATGGCGGAATTTTGATGAATATACAAGAGCTCATGACTTGTGTAGAATCTGATATTAAAACTATAAATATTATACTTAATAATGGATATTTAGGTATGGTAAAACAATGGCAGGAGTTTTTCTATGAAAGGAGATTATCTCATGTAAAACTCACGCAACCAAACTTTAAGTTGTTAGCGGAGAGTTTTGGTGCATTGGGTTTAGAAGCACATGATAAAGAATCTTTTAGGGAAGCACTAAATCAAGCTATAGAAAGTCCAAAAGTTAGTCTCATTAATGTATATGTTGATAAAGATGAGATTGTATTGCCAATGGTTCCAGGTGGGAATCCTCTCTATAAAATGATATTAGAATAATAAGGAAAGATATGCAAAAACGAATTATCTGTATCACTGTTGTAAATGAACATAGTGTATTGGCGCGTATTTCTGGGTTGTTTGCAGGTAGAGGTTATAACATAGATAGTCTGACTGTTGCTCCATTAACAGATAATAATCTTTCACGAATTACAATCACGACTCGCGGTGATGAGAAAGTGTTAGAGCAAATTATAAAACAACTGCATAAGCTTATTCCAGTGTTAAGCGTTATAGAACATAATGATATTGTTACACAAGAAATTGCATTGATCAAGTTTGAGAATAATGAAAAAATTGGCACAATAAGTGCACTTATAAATGCTTCTGGTGGTAAGATTGTGAGTTGGAATGAGAAGAATATTGTCTTTAGTGTGAGTGGCGAAACACAGATGATTAAAGACATCATCACTTCATTGCACAACTTTATGCCAAAAGAAATCGTGCGTAGTGGTGTGCTTGCTATTGAAAGATAAATTTATTGCATTGAGTTTAATTTCTATATCATGCTGATGTGCACCCTGATATTTAGGCTGTAGTGGAGAGGGGATTTTTCTCATTTTTAATTGCTATTGTTTATTTGAATTGCTGACTACTTTCGAGTATGTTGCAAGAATCTAATATGAACGATATAGCGTACTTCTATAGAATGATATATGCAAGTATTTTAGCAGTCTATCGATATTTTCTGTATTTTTGGAAGCGTTTTTTGATTGTTTTGACTTTTGTTCTTTTGTAGAGTTAAGTTTAGATCAGTTTTATTTTTATGCTATCTTATTTGCTTTTTTATTCAAGGTTTGTATAAGTTGTATTTAAACGACATAACCTTAATATGTTATAAGGGTGGATAGAGATTATAAAATCTATGAACAGCACGGCTGTGCAAAATTTGTTAATGTGTAATAAAAAATAGCAGTAACTTGTTATATACATAGAATTAATCCGCCAGTAATGTATAGTGATTATCTCCATATAATTTCGAGGTTTACTTGTGTAGATGAGCGGGTGTTATGCTGTGTAATAAAAATCACAGAATTTATTGGGATGAATAGTATCATGCAGTCTCAACTAATCATTATCTTAATATTAAACATTCTATAGTAGCTTAGTATTGCAAGGTGCTTTACTATATTAAGAATGTTTGGTGACATAGAAGTGCAATATTTACAATTATTAAATTAATTTATTGTAGTTTTCTGATTACTTGCTTGATTTATTTGTTTATTTTTAGTACAATGCGGCTTCGAACATATTGCGTTATTTAGAGCTTCGTTGCATGTCGATGATATGGAACTTTTGAACTTAAGAGCAATGTGGTGAGACAACCTATATTACACCTTTTACAAGAACCTTTGGCTTTTAGTATGTAAGTTCTAACCTTTAGCAGTTTTCAACTCCTTTACTTTGGATAGGTTGTCTCACTACATTGCTTACTAATGAAATCTTTTGTAAGCACTTCATATAAATTCTCCATGATACTTTTGCATAATAATTCCTCGCAAGTGTAGCAAGTTCTTAATGTTTAAATATACCCAATAGAAAAAGATGTGAATACATAAAACTATGCTACAATTATTGCTTGATTTTTGTTTGTTAGAGGAGATAGTGTGAAGAAGTGTTGTCTTGCAATTGTTTGTGTGTTATTTAGTGGATTGTTATTTGCAGCAGGTTCTAAAAAGTCCAATGTTGGTTATGGCATGAGCAATGTTTTTGCTGGGGCTGAAGTGGGCTTTGGCGGATATGGTTCTTTTAATCTCGGTGTAGTTGGTGGGTATCAACATTATTTTAAATCCGAGTGGCAATTCATGGGTTTTAGACATGGTGTAAGAGGTATTGGAACTATAAATTGGCTACAAAATAGTGCTGCTGCTGGCTTATTTATGCGTCTTGGTGCAGATTGGACATTGGAGTTTAATCCACAAGATAGGTTTGTTGGGGGTATTTTTCTTGGTCCATCCCTCGGATTTATTGCGCCATTTAATGGATTGGCAACAAATTTCGTGTTTTCTGGTAATATTGGCGGTTCGTTAAATATTGACAATACACATAGGATTGAACTATCGCTAGGTGCATTTTTTTATGTGGCTTCATTCCGCTATACTTACATGTTTTAACATTTGATTATTGTTATTTGTGCTAATTTTACTTTACGGTGCTCTATCTTGTTTCAAATATAGAGTTTAGAATCACTCTGTAGTGTAATAATGTGGGTTTATATATTATGCCTCTGGTGATTTAAGCGTTGTGTAAGGTAGATAGCGTTAGTCCAATAAATTCACATAATAGGCTATTGATATAGGTAAATTGTAGTTTTACTGCTGGGCTAACAATTCTTTAGAATCCAATTGCAAAAAGGAAGTTAAATGAGTTTTCAAGATTATCTTTTATTGCTTAGTGCAGCTTTTTTTGCATCTCTTTCGCATTGCGTTGGTATGTGCGGTGGGATTGTTATCGGACTAAATATGCGACAATTTGATAGTTCAAAGATTTTGCAATCTCTTGCGAATATACTCTATTTTTTTGGGCGAATGTGTAGTTATATGTTTATTGGACTATGTTTTGTTTTTATTGGAAAGAGTTTTGGTTTTAGTCAAACTGCAAAAGCAATCATTTTTATTGTGCTTGGTGTTTTACTTTTTATTACCGCATTTATTGTTACATTTTATCCTAAAGTGTTTGGGAATATAGCCCCTAGCGGCAACTATGCGTGGTATAAGAAAGCATTTCATAGTGCTTTGCACTCAAAAAGTATTGCTGGATTCTTTGTTGTTGGGGTATTAAATGGCTTACTTCCTTGCCATCTTGTTTACATGTTTGCGATTAAAGCTGCAGATTCTTTAAGTGTATGGCATGCAATGTTGAGCATGTTTGTCTTTTCTCTTGGCACTTTTTTACCTCTTTTTCTTGTTGGGTTTTTTAGTCAGCGACTTTTTCACTCTGGTATGCGACGTGTTTTTTTATATATTGCATTTGTTATTATGAGTTATTTTGCTTTTAGTAGTATTTATAAAGGTACTCAACTCTTACAAGGGCATAACCCTATGCACCACGAGAAACACCAAAGTATGTCGCATGGTCATGATACACACAAAGATATGCAAATGCCAAGTGTAGATTCCCACATGCATTCACATCATCATGAGAATGAGACGCATGAGAATCTAAATCATGAAAATACACATATGCATCATGATTGATACATCATATATGATTCTTGCCTCCAATTTTATACATGAAAAATTTTGAGATGTAGATGAAAATATGTCTTAAGAGATTGTGTTGAGGAATTTTAGGGAGAATTATTTGTGTTTATCCTGCAATATTCACTTAAACCTACTTTCATAATGATGAGGTGAAGGGCGTATTATGAATTATCCAAATATATTTGCTATTGTTGGGGCAACTTGCAGTGGTAAAAGTGCGTTATCATTAGAGCTTGCACCATTACTAAATGCTTACATATTCTCATTAGATTCACTTTGCATTTACAGGGAAGTTGATATCGCATCAGCTAAACCTTCAAATGATGAACTTGCAAAGATTAAACACTTTGCTATAAATATTTTATCTCCCAATGAACATGTATCGGCAAGTTTATTTTTATCACTTTTACATGAGAGTGTACAATACTGCAAGAAGGAGCAAAAAAATCTCTTAATAGTGGGTGGTAGCAGCTTTTATCTTAAAGCGATTATGCAAGGTTTGAGTCCGCTTGATACTTTTCAGGGTGATAATATAAGACAGACAGATTTTATGATGTTAAAAGAGCAGCCTTTGAGTGAGCAATATAAATTTTTGGCTAATATTGATTCTGTATATGCTGAAAAGATAAGCAGTAATGACACCTATAGAATCACAAAAGCATTAGAAATTTTTTTTCAAACCAATATGTCACCAACACAATTTTTTATACAGAATCCTCCCGTGCCGTTTTTTCTACCTATAAATATTTATAGTCTTATTGTACCAAAAGTTATACTGCATAAAAATATAGAGATACGAACGCACAATATGATGAAAAGCGGCATTATCAAAGAAGCAACAAGGCTTTTAGAGACTTATGGTAGTGAAATACAACCATTTAAATCTATAGGCTTAAAAGAATGTCTTATGTTTTTGCGTGGAGAGATTGGAGAGTGTGAGTTAGAACATTTAATTGCATTGCACACGCGACAGCTCGCTAAAAGGCAAACTACCTTTAATCGTACGCAATTTAGTAGCATGACACAGATTTGCCATCCTTTTAATATTCAAGCAATAGCACATGATATGTTAACAAAGATAAAAACTATTGATTAATCTTTGTGCTTAAGCTTATGATCTTTATAGCGTATTTTGTAGATGTATGAATCCTCATGCTTATAAAAAATAAGGGTTAAAGATTCTTAGTAGGGTGATTTTATGTATGCAATATGGCTGCGTGTATAAATCTATAGGTTACATACCCAGATGAAGAGGCTTATGCCCCAACAATCTTCCATTCAAGTGGCAGTGTTATATATGTACTTTCAGGATTGCTATTAACATTTATTAATGAAGAAAAATCTTTCTTTGCACGATCAAAAGTTTTTGTAACTTCATGTCGCACTGCCTCATCATTTAAACCATCAGCTTTTTGAATGATGTCAATATTGGCAAGTTGAGCTTCATTGCCCATCAACTTTATTCTTACTAATACTTTAGCACCATACCCATTTATTACCCATTCGTGTGGATAACGCACTGCATTGTTTATAATATAGCGGTACAAAGCATAATTTGGTATGTTTTCATTTTCTTGTGCGTGTCTCTCCATACCATAAGGAAACTGCTCCCATTTCTTTTCACCAATCTTTTTTGCTGCATTATCAGCAAGCATCGCCAAAACAATATCCATGCGTTACCTCCTTTCAACTACCTAAAATATCCTTATTGCTTCAAGCTTAGGAGTGTGTTTAGAATTTGATCTGATGTTGTAATGGCTTTTGAGTTTGCTTGAAACCCTCTTTGCACTACAATAAGCTGCGTTAAAGCTCTGCTTAAATCCACATTGCTCATCTCAAGCTTAGAGCCACTTACACCGCCTCTGCGTCCAGTATTTGCCGCACCTATAATTGGCTCACCACTATTTCCTGTTTCAGAGAAAATATTATTCCCTTCTGCTTGCAAACCTGCACTATTTGCAAAGTTTGCTAGACCAACTTGTGCTAATGCAAGAGTTTTGCCATTGCTAAATGCACCAAGCAATGCACCATTTGCATCAAACCTTACATCCATCAAATCTCCAGCATTGTAGCCATTTTGTGCTATATTGTAGGTTTCTGAACGTTTATCTACGCTTGTTAATCCATCAAAAGTTTGATTCTTACCAAAATTTAGCTCAATTCTTTGTGGGGCTTCAGCACCATTTTTTGGATCAAATTGCAACATAGGCGGATTCATACCTGCCAAGCTACCATCATTATTAAATGATACTCTGCCGCCCTCAAACATATTTGGGTTATCTGCACTACCACCTATAAATTGTGCTGGTTCTGGCACAATTGCCCTAAATGTCCATTCCTTACCACCACTTTTTATAAACTCAAATCGTATAGTATGTTTTGTGCCTAGAGTATCAAATAAATCAACACTTGTTGCATGTCTTGCATGTGTGAATTTACCACTTGCTACACTAGCCCCGCCTTCAATAAGTGAAGCTGTGTTTAATGCACGCATTGCATCACGCAATAAGATATTGCTTGAAACTTGCCCTGAGCTATATGCACTTGCCATGATTTGCAAGTTGTCAGTTACACCATCATCGTTATCTTTGTTTGAGATTTCAAACATACCAAAACGATTAAGCGTAACACTTACGCTTGCAGTGCTATCCTTATATTCTTTGCCTGGACTTTTTATCATATTTGCATCATATTGCATCAAAGCACGCAAATCCTCTGTTGTTTTAAATTGCCCTGTTGTAGAATCTGGATCATTTGATTTTGTATAACGATATCGGAATGCCGTGATGTCTTTATCGCCCTCTACAAAGTTTGCAAATGCTCCTGTCCCACTTTTTGTGACGATGATGTTTTTTGTATTTTCATCACCATCCATTTCGTTGCGGTTCTCAAGTCGCAATTGACCATTATCTACATATGCTTCAATACCAGTTTTATCACGCACAGCATTAATGGCTGAAACTGCTGCTGCAAGTGTGCTTGTGCCAGAAAGCCCAGAATCATTTGTAAAACTGACTTTTTGCCCGTTAAGATATATGACACTTGGCTCTTTTGTGGTCACTACATTATTTACAAGGCGAGAAGTCTTATAGCTCATCCAAAAGCCTTGATTCTCATTTAATGCAAAAGAATCCCCATCAGCATTAAATAATGCACCAAAATCCTCCGCCATTTGAGTAAGATTTCCCTTAGAATCATATTTTGGACTAACACCATCAGAAGCAGTATAAGTTGTGGAATCTAATGCAGATACATTCACCACATCATCTACATGCCTTCCTGCACTAAGGTTTGCTCTAAGTGTAACCTTGCTTGTAGGTCGTGCAGGCATAACCATACCAGGATCGATTTGAATACTTTCAAGTGGTCCTGTATTATCTACCTTGAAAAATTCATTATCAGTCATTGTAGAGCCAGAGCCCTGATCAATTGGCGGTCTATTCCAGCCTTGCACCACATAGCCACCATTTGTTACAAGATTCCCTTTTGCATCAAATAAAAACTCACCATCTCTTGTATAGTTTTTTGTCTCACCTCTATCTCTACTGATGATGAAAAAGCCATCCCCTTCAATAGCTAAATCAGTCTTGACATCTGTGTTTTGTGTATTACCCTGTGAGAAAACTTTTGTTGTTGCATTAACACCAACACCCATACCCACTGAAAAGTCATTTTGCCCTCCAAGTCCATTTTTATAGGGCGAGGTAGCAATTTGTTTTACTTGAGAAAGCATATCTACAAAAGACGCACGAGAATATTTAAAACCAACCGTATTAACATTGGCAATATTATTGCTCTCTACATCTAATGCAACTTGGTGAGCTTGAAGCCCACTTACACCTGACCATAATGAGCGTAGCATAGAAATCCTTTACAATAATAAAATTTTTCTATCTTAAGCAAATAAAGTTCCAAACACATAGAAACATCATGCATAATTATATGTATCACGTTTTATGTGGGCTGCATTTCTTGGTTGTGCTGGAGTTAAACACAAATCTTAAGCATGAATAATACATTTGCAAGTGAGAAGAATCTTTAGCTTTTTATGCAACAATTAAAAAGAAAGACAAACGTTAAAAATACATGAGATCTAACTCTAAGAGATATTCAAGAATGCGAGAGATTGTCGCTACAAGCAGTTAAAATCTTATTGAAATTCCAATAAATATAATTATAGAATATAAACATTTTGAAAGCAAGTAAGTTTCAGTATTTCTATATATGTATTACTTAATATTACACCCACAAGGGCTTGGCTTGGTCAATGTATATTAAGATTTTTTATCTTTCAAAACTATGCGAGAAACAATATGGCATTGTTTGGGCTTTTTTCTTTTTGAGTAAGTTTTTAGATGATTGATTTGGGAATGTATAAATTTTTACTTTTATATCTAGATTACTTATATAAGGGTGTAGTAAGAAGGTATTAGATTCTGATAAAAACAAACAACATAGCATTAAATCTAAATCATTCTTCATCTATATCTACTCTAGCACAAGAGTCTTTTACTCCAAGCTTACAAGCCATTTGGTAATAATCTTGTGCATCTATATCATTTTGTAATGCAGAATTAAGAGTAGCCATCATTTCACATGCTTTGGCATCTTTTTTGAAGCATAAATTTCGCAATGGCTCACGATATTTTGAGAGAAAGTTTTGTATGGCAATTTCTGGGCTATAGCAGTTCCAACAAATATTGTCATAATCATTTTGTATTGCAACGGGCACACAAAATGCCGCATTTATCGCAAAAAATGCACTCGTAAAACATACAAAACTTACATATCTCATAACTACCCCTATTATTAAAAGACTCTATGTATATATTTTAGCAAATTTTACATGATTTTGTGTGATGTTGTTATGAAGTCCTAGTAAAATCCTCACACCATTGCTTTACAAACAAAAAGCACATGATAAGCACGACACCAAGAAAAACACCAAAAAGATATACAAACGGATAAAATGCTTTAAACCATACTAGTATAATACAACATACAATCATGCCGATGAATACAAGGATTCTGGGTAGTGAAAAGCTAAGCTCAAAACCCAAACTAGCCTTTGATAAATCAAGAAACTTCGTCCTTTCTTTGCCCTTCTCTTTTTTGTCTGGTTTATTGTTTGTGCCATGTTTTTTGGCATTGTTTTTTGCGTGTAGATCATTATCTAATTTTTGTATTGTTTCTTTGTTGATGTTTTGTATGGCTTCTTGCATAGGTTTTGTAGCGTTGGCTTGAGTGTTAGTTGCTTGGCAGCTCTTATTATTTTGAGAGTTCAAGAAGCTATTTGAAAATGTTTGTATAGCAGCTTGGTTTGTGTTGCTTGTGGATTCTGATTGCTGTTTGGTGCTTAGATGAGGCATTTGTGCGTAATTGTTAGAATTTAAATTGCGTATAGAATCTTGTATGATCTGTGCTCTGTGCTCTGTATTTGCACATAAAGGCACAGATTCTAAAATTTTATCATTCTCAGGCATAATTGTATGATTCAGAGAAACTTTATTGTGAGTTGCAGATATGGAATCTGTGTGGGATGTTTTATGTGTGTCTGTATGATAAATATGAGAGTTTTGGGTCTTAATAGAATGCAGAGATTCTAATGTATTTTGAGTATGGCTAGAATCTTGTGTTGTAGCTTGTTGCGTAATGTCTTGCATTTCATCATCATATCGACTTGCATACTTTAATAGCTTTTGTTCTGTATCAGCTTCTTGTATTTTCTGCATGATCTTTAGATGGATAGATTGGAATGTTACTATCATAAGCAACATATAAGATAGGCAACCACAGATAAGTGAGAATATCCATTCACTATGTGCGATATACACGCCAATAATACCTAATACAACACTACTAAAAAGTAAAACAATGATTATTTTTTGTCGCAATGATAATGCACGTAAAGTATATGATGATAGTGACATTAATATCCTTATGTCTATTTACACATATTCATAGCTAGAATGTAGCTTTTAGAATCTTTATTGTTATAAGCAATATTGTAATTAAAATCTAGTTCCCATAGTGAATTCAAAGAAGCTAGGATAGTTTGTAAGATATCCTCCACTCGCACGAATGTCATTTGCCACGCCATAGCTAAAGATCTTGCTAGGTCCTGTACCCATTGGGTCTGTTGGTCCATACCACAACATAGGGATTACTATTACAATAGGTCCCATAGGTGATACCCATTCTACGGCGACACCAGCTGCACCCCTTGCCAATATGCTTGAATTGCCATAAATTGTACCATACTGCTTAAAGTTTGCTGCACCATTTGCACCATGGTAGGTCAAGATCCCATAATCTACATATAATGCTACACGCATTTTTGCACTAGGGATTAATCCATAGCTAAGCTCTATTGAATTAGTAAAGATTCCATCGCCACCAACACGCAACCCATCGCTATCTAGTGGCGTAACAGAATAGCTTGAATATCCTCGAATTGTGCCTACACCACCCATATAAAAAGTATCATTAAGCGGTAGAAAGTGGCTTGGGTTATAGCGGAAAAGATAACCACCTTGTGCCTTATATCGTGCTATTAAGTCAATTTTTGTCCATTTGCTGATATCAAAATAAAATCCCGTCTTAGCATATAGTTTTGTATAATATACATCACCCCCGATACCAGCGATATTTAAAGAGAGTGTTGTTGAGTTACCATTCTTTGGAAAATAGTAGTCATCTGTATTATCAAAAACAAGGCTTGGTGTGAGCGAACTCTTAATAGGAGCATTGTTCCAACCAGAATAGCTTCTATCCCATAAACCTTGTGTGCGATATTTTAGGAATTCTGTGTTTGTAATTGAACTGCAATCAGTAGCCGTACAGTCTGTTGTTTGACCAGCACCAGTGCTATTATCCCAGTTGGGATTTTTTATTGAATAATCAATATTTCCTGAATCATAATATTTCTGATATTGTGGTTGGGCTTGTCCTGTATAAAGATTGTAAAATCCAAAAGTATCTGTTTTATTAATATCATAACCCACATTAAATCTTAAAGTAGGCAGCAAGAGGCGTCCCACAGTAAAGCCACCACCCACACTTTGTTGGGTATAAACGTAGTTGAGGTAGCGACTATAATAAATATTTAACGATAAACTCCATTTAGAATCTAAGATTCTAGGGTTTGTAAGGCTTAAGTTGAAAGCTTGTTGTGTAGCAGTAAAAAAGCTATTTGCCCCTGTATTGTAGTAAGAGAAATCACCACCAAAACTCACATTTGCATATAAACTTGCTCCAAAACCACTGCCAAAAAGGTTTCGTTCATTCACACTTGCATTTACCATAAGTCCATAAAAACTTCCATAACCAATACCAAAGGTAAGTTCTCCTGTGCGTCCCTCTGTAACATTGACCACTAAATCCATAGAATCTTCGCTAATGCGTTTTTCATCAATGCGGACATTTTCAAAATATCCGATACGTTTCAATGCGATTTCACTGCTTTGAATCTTACCCAAAGAGTAAATATCCCCGGGTGCTATGAGGATTTCACGACGTATGATTCTATCACCTGTCCTTGTATTTCCCGTGATTAAAACGTCATTAATATGCACTTTTTTACCAAAGTCAATGTGAAAGATAACTTCTACTTCTTGTTTTTGTGCATTCTTTTTTAAATCTGGATTTACTGCAACATAGGCATAACCTAAATCTGCCACTTTTAGTTTTATTCGTTGCGAATCATCTCTAATATCTTGTATATTAAAGACTTCGCCAATCTTTGCACTAAGATCTTTTTTAAGCTCTTCTTCTGTAATCTCACTTTGATGTTCTGAAGCAATTACAAATGAGATTCCACTCACTTTATATTGCTCTCCTTCATTTACATTATAGTAAAGTTGTGCTTTGTGGTTTGTCATATTGACTGATAGTAGTGGATTTGATACTTGTGCGTCCAAAAAACCATTACGCATATAAGAATCTTGTATACGCAATGAATCAAGCTCAATCTCACTTAGCATAAGTTTACCTGCATTAAGCCCAGGTAACCATCCCATAAAATCTCTCTGTTTGTTTGCACTAAGGGCTTCTAGCTTTCGTTTTTGTAGTTTTGTCGCACCCTCATAATAGCTTTTTTCAATAACGATTGTGTCTCCACGATTGACATTTAGTGTAATTGCTACTGCCCTACCATCACTTAGTTCTGTTACACTTGGCTCAATGACGCTACCATAATAACCTTTATATTCCAACATTTGTTTGAGTGTTTCAAGCGCCTTATCAAGTTTGATATCATCATACGTATCGCCTTTTTTGATTCCAATTTGCCCATAGATTGTTTCTTTTTCGCTCTGTGTGCCATAGCCCTTAAGTTCAATGCTTGCAATTGCTGGTTTCTCTTTTACAAAAAATTGCAAAATTCCATCATCAAATGTTGCATAAATATCACTAAAATAACCTTGCTTGTAAAGAGATAAAATAGCATTATCTACTTTACCATAATCAAGCTTTTCACCTGACTTTATATTAATAATCTCTTTTGCTAGGGATTCTGACATATAAGTAATATTATTCACTTTTACGGAGCGTACCACTTCCGCGAAAGATAAGCTAAACATGCAAAAAATAAGCAGTAAAAGACGCATAATGCTCCCAGATTTCTAAATAAAGATTTAATAAATTATAAAAAAGCTAAAATTATAGCGGATTAAAAACAATATTAAAGCCTACTTTTGTAGAGTCGCAAGGAATTTAGCACAACACATAATGAACTTAAACTCATGAATGCTGCTGCAAATAATGGAATCACAAAACCAAAGAATGCAAGTGGGATAGCAAGAGCATTATATACTAAACTCATGATAAGGTTTTCTTTTATAATGCGCAATGTTTTATGTGCAATGCTAAAAGAATTTGCAAGACTCCTTAAGCTATCATCAAGGATAATGACATCACTATATTGCAGAGCAATTTCACTACCACTTCCCATCGCAATGCCAACTTGTGCGTATTTTAATGCAAGTGAATCATTTAGCCCATCACCAATCATTACGACATTATGTCCATTTGTGATTAAATCTTGCACAAAAGAGGCTTTTTCTAGAGGTGTTTGTGAATGCTTATAATCTGTAATATGTAGCTCCTGTGCTATCTTTTTAACAACGCTTTCTCTATCACCACTAAGAATGATTACTTTCTTTTTATACTTGCGAAGCAATGCTATAAGATCTTTTGCCCCCTCTTTTATAGAATCTTTGAGGCTAAATTTATAGGCAAGTGTGTATTGTTTTTCATCATGTAATTTATAAGCAATGAAACACTCACTCATTTCATCTTCTATATCCTTATCGTGCAATATGATACCCATTTTTTCCATATATGCTCTACTACCGCCTATAATATGCGTGTTTTTATAATAAGATTCAAATCCATTTCCTGCAATGAGAGAAAAGTCATTAAAACTATATTTATCAGATAAGGCTTTTATAGAATCTTGCTTTGCGGTATCGCTGTTGTATAAGAAATGGGCTATAGTTTTTGCGATTACATGATTGTTGTGTTTAAATAGGGCATATAAAAATGCTTTTTCTTCTTGTGCTAATGTTTTAGTATTTTTTGTAGGTTTTGTGAAGTTTGGAGGATTGATTGTGGAATCTAGATTGTGTGTTGCTTGGGTGGATTGCAGAGTCTTTGAGTGTAATTTTTCAGAATCTAGATTATCATCCAAGTAGGCTCTGTCTTGATTTATGGGTAGAGTATCGCTTTTTAAGTTTGTCTGAGATGTTTCATTGCATTTGATATGATGCTTTCTAGAATCTAGTATAAGCTCTCTTAATCCATTGTAATGTGTTATATTTGCGACACTCATCTTTCCCTCTGTTAATGTCCCTGTTTTATCAAAGACAACAGAATCTGCCTTTGATAGAGATTCCAAAAAGTCAGCTTTTGTGTAGATAATGTGATTTTTAAACCCTACATTTAATCCAACTACGCTTGCAATAGGCGTAGCAAGAGCCAATGCGCAAGGACAAGCAATTACAATTACAGATACTGCAATAAGCAGAGCATACTCAAAACCACTTTGTGCTAAAAAATAATAGTAACAAAAACTAAGCAAAGCAATGCTTAAGACAATGCGACTAAACTTACCAGCGATTTTAAATGCAGTTGTTGCAATTTTTGGTGTGCTAAATTCACTTTTCTTTAAAAGTCTTGCCAACTTGCTCATACTAGAATCTTCAAAGCTTTTTTGTGCTTTATATATCAATGGTTTATCAAGAGCTATTGCTCCTGCCATAACTTCCTCATCTACTTCTTTAGTAATCGTTAGGCTTTCTCCACTGATGTTAGCATAATCTAAATGTGCATTTGGGCTTAATAAGATTCCATCAACACAAAGCATTTCTCCAGCCAAAACAAGCAGAGTATCTCCCACTTTAACATCATACACAGATATAATTTCTCCGTTTTCTTTACGTGCTTCAAGTGGTAGTATCGCATTTAATCGGCATAGATTATCATTTGCTCTTTTTTGACTTAAAGATTCTAAAAATTTTGCACTTAAGACAAACAAAATAATCATGCAAACAGATTCAAAATAAGTATGCCCGCTCTCACTAAGCCATGCATAAATTGAGTAGCAATATACAAGGCTTGTGCCAGTTACAACAAGCAGCTCCATGCCTATCACACCATTTTTTAACCCTCTGTAAGCCTGTTTATAAAAGTTGCTCGCACAAAAGAAGAGTACGGGTGTAGTAAGAATGAAGCTTGCAAGATTTAATATATTACTTGAAATAGAATCTATGCCTGAGAAAAAGCCGCTATATTGCCCAACATTTACCCACATAACATTCATTGCACAAAATATTGCCACAGCTAATTTGATATAATACTCTCTATTTCTCACATTGTCATTTTGCTCCTTATCTTGTGGATCATAGACAATAGCTCGGTAACCTATTTTTGCAATTTCGTCATAGATATTTTGAAAATTTGTTTCATTTGGGTCAAAAAGTATCTTTGCCTTGTGTGTTGTGTAGTTTATCTTTATTTCTTTTATACCATGTATTTTTGCTAGAATTTGCTCATTTAACCATACACATGCGGCACATACAACACCCTCTATCACAAAATGCACCTCTTTTAGACCATGGGAATCTTTGAGATATTTTTGTGTGAAATTGATAGAGTTAAAATTTGTAATGACATTTTTAGAATCCTGTATTTGTTTTGTTTGCAGGGTATTATTGCCTAGCTTTGTATAAAAGGATTCCAAATCGCATGATTTTAGGAGTGAATATGCAAGCTCACAGCCATTACAACAAAAATATAAAGTTTCATTTGTATCAGTATCTTTTACTTCTTTTAACGCATTTTTGTTGTATATTTGCTTACAATGTGTGCATGGGGTTTGCATATTACGCCTTTGTATTTGATAGATCAAATTTTACAATAAAAACTGCAATAATGTATTATTGTTGTCTTTACCTGTAAAGCTTAGTTTGTCCATGATGTATTAGCTTTAATTCTTTTTGATTTCCACTATTATAGAATGTCTTTATTCTTAGCATTTGAATTCATTATGTTTTTGGCTTAGATTCCATAAAGAGAGTATAATTTTAGGGAAAATATTTATAAAAATTCATAGTTTTGTGATAGAATAGCGAAAAATTTTTTGATTTAAGGAATACAATGGCAACAGTAATTAGATTAACACGAATGGGGCGTAAGAAAAAACCATTTTACAGAATAGTGGTTACAGATTCAAGAAAAAGAAGAGATGGCGGTTGGATTGAATCTATTGGTTTTTATAACCCTGTGGCTAATCCAGCAGTTGTAAAGTTAGATAGAGAGCGACTAGAATATTGGAAAAGTGTCGGTGCGAAAATGAGTGAGAGAGTTGCAGTTTTGAGTAAGTAAAATGCAAAATTTTTCTGTGCAAGATTTCTTAGAAAAGTATGTTAAGAAAATTGTGAAATATCCAGATCAGGTGGCGATTACATCAAATGTTGGTAAGCATTCTGATTATATGATTTGCATTCAAGTTGCAAATGAGGATATAGGTAAAATCATCGGAAAAGATGGCAAGATGGTAAGTGCCTTGAAAAATGTTATTTCTGCATGTAAGGCAAAGGATAATATTTCTTATGAGCTTGTGGTTGCGTCTAACGATAGCACAAAGTCGCAATAGTTGGTGCTAATGGCAACAAACCGCACAGAATTACAGAATTTGCCGCGATTTTTACCATCTGATATGGTTGTTGTTGGTAGATTTGGCAGAAGCGTAGGATTAAAAGGCGGCATTCGTATTACAATATTGACAGATTTCCCAGAAATTTTATTGAGTGGCAATGTGTTTTATGTCGCATACACAGATAGCCTCTCTCTTTTGAAATATGATGCCACGGGAAAATCCTCTTCTCACAGCAATATAAGCAGAGCAAATGATACTATCGTGCAAAACAAAGGTGTTTTAACAACCTCTATACATAATCCTACGCACACAAAAGATCTAAAAGCTTATTTACCCTTAACACTCAAGCATCTTCATACTTCAAAGAATGTTGCAGAATTTCAAGAACTTACAAGACGTGAGGAAGCAGAAATTTTGTGTAATATGTTTTTTTACAGCACTATTGATGATACACGTGAGTTGTGTGCTTTAGATAAAGATGAGTTTTTTTATTTTGATATCATTGGTATGCGTGTTGTAGAAGATGGTGTGGAAATTGGTATTGTTAAGGAAATTCAAGAAATAGCAAATACACATTATTTTGTACTTGATAAGCATTTTTTGATACCATATATTGATCGCTATGTGCTTTCAATAGATTTGGATAAAAGGCAAATCATCACAAAGGATGCACGTTTTTTACGTGTAGAGCATTAAGCTTATCTAAATATACTAGATTTACGACTACAATTACAAAGCAAAGAGATTGTTTGCTGGGATCTAAATATTTTGATTATTGGTCTTTTTTTGTAGATAGGCTTACAAGATTGTGGGTGATAAGATCTTAAAAGTTCTTTTTCTTCCTAATGGATTAGGAATAAATTCTCTTTATCTTTAATATGAAGGCTTGATAGCCAATCTAGTCTCATACATGAATAAGTTTATAACTTAGTATCTATATGGAACATGTATTAATCTTTTATTGCCAGTTCAAGCTATTTTCTTTTTTTGTATCTTAGCATGGCTATGACTTGCCATATATGTTTAGAGCTTTCCTCTATGTCTGTTTGGGTTTAGAAGTATCTAATATTATATTTCTAGAATCTGTGCAAGTTCGCTAGATTCTATAATTTTAATGCCCAGTTCTTTTGCCTTGGAGAGTTTTGATCCAGCTTTTTCACCTGCAATTAAAAAGTCTGTTTTAGCACTGATGCTGCTTGATACTTTTGCCCCAAGCATTTCTAATCTCGCCTTTATGGAATCTCTACTTAAGGTGAAAGTTCCTGTGATAACACAAGTCTTTTGATAAAAGATGGAATCTGTATCTACCTGTGTGGTTTGCATATTTTGAAGCTGTGGTTTTAATATTTCCTGCATTTCATTAATAAAATCTTTATTGTGAGTGCAAAAATCATAAAAGCTTTGTGCCATATCTTTACCAAATCCATCAATCTCTTGCAACTGCTCTATATTATAATCAAATATTTCATAACCATAGTTGGCTAATTTTTTACTAGCTACTTCACCAATATGTAAAATACCAAGCGCATGAATGAAACGCCAAAACTCTCGGTTTCCTATACTATCTTTAATTGCATTGATAAGATTTTGCGCTTTCCTTTCTCTAAATCCTTCAAATTTTAAAAAGTCTTTTTCTTCTAAGCTATAAATATCTTTACATTGTTTAATCACGCCATTATCAACTAATAGCTCTATAATGCTTCCCCCAAGTCCTTCAATATCTATACATTTTTTTGATGCAAAATGTATAAGCTTTGCTTTAATGATTGCATCACAATTTGGATTTGTGCAATAGATATAAATATCTTCATAGCTTAACTCATGATTGCATATAGGACAATGCGTAGGCTTTACTATCTTTATCTCATCGCCCTTTCTTCTTTCGTGTAAAACTTTTGTAATTTTTGGAATCACATCACCACTTCTCACAAGTAAACAATAATCATTTACACGTATGTCTTTTTGCTCAATTTCTTTATAGTTGTGTAATGTCGCTCGGCTGATAAATGCACCATCTAATAGCGTAGGCTTAAAGTTTGCAACGGGTGTAATGATACCAGTCCTGCCAACTTGTGGGGTAATAGATTCTATATTTATTACCACTTCTGTTGCGGGGAATTTATACGCACAAGCAAACCTTGGGGCTTTCTGTGTAAAGCCTAGCTTATCTTGTAATATCAAGTCATTTAACACAATCACAAAGCCATCAAGCATGAATGGATAATTATTTCTATCACTTAGAATCTTTTGGTATTCACTCTCAATCTTTTTTGTATTGACTTTTTGTAAATACCTAAATGGTGTAAAACCAAACTCTGGTAACAACATAAGTATGTCATAAAAGCCTAAATTAGATTTCTTCGCATATGTTTCTAAAGCACTCATTTCAACACTACCTATGCCCCATGCTACAAAGCTTAGATTACGCTCTTTTGTGAGGTTGGAATCTAGTTGTCGCATACTGCCTGCAGCGGCATTGCGTGGATTTGCAAAGAGAGATTCTTTGTTTCTTTCTCGCTCTTCGTTTAATTTGGCAAAGTTCTCTTTAGATAGTACAACTTCGCCCCTTATCTCTATTGTACCTTTAAATGGGATTGTATGTGGTATTGCTTGTATTGTTTTTGCATTTTGCGTAACAAGCTCACCAACCTCTCCATCACCTCTTGTAGTCGCACTTTGTAAGATTCCATTTTCATATAAGAGATTAAGACTCATGCCATCATATTTTGGTGAGATGCAAAAATGCAGGGTGTTTATATCTATAGAATCTGTCTGATCGATATCTGTGTCAAAAAGTGTTGGGCTTATAGTATTTTTTTGGATTCTAGAGATCGCATTTGATAGCTTTGTAAGCCATTCATCTAAATCACTTGAGTTAAAAATATCTTCTAAACTCCACATTCTTTTTTTATGCTTATTTTTACTAAAATCTTTTAGAATCTTATCGCCTATCCTTTGCGTTGGGGAATCTTTTGCGATTTTATCCACATTATTTTCTTCATACAGCTTCACTGCCTTATATAGCATATCATATTCAAAATCACTAGCAATAGGGTCATCTAGCTCGTAATAATGCTTTGCATAAAGGTTTAGCGTTTTAATAGATTCTAAATATTCTTCATAGCTTTTAATCTCTTGCATAATTGCCCTTTATTTCTCATCTTGGTCTTGTATCTTTTGTATCAACACTCTTGCGAATTTTTCTTGCCCATCAATATGTGGCATATATTTTGTTTTTCTGGCTACTTTAAAACCACACTCTAGCACGCCATTAAGAATCTGCCTAGCAGAAACCGCAAAAGGCTCATCATAATCGCTGGGGATATAATTATTATCCACCGATAAAATCCCATCATCATCAAATCTTTTATATACATCTGGAATCTCAATTAGTGGCATAAATTTTAAACGGCTTTTAGTGGGGCGATCTTTTATAGGAAAATTTGTAAAAAAATGCCCTGCTGCTTGGACTGGGACTCTTTTAGGATTTAGATACCAATCTACACGGGTATATCCCGCCCATACTTTTTTAACCATAAAATAATGGATAAAGGCAGTTGTTACACAATTTGTAATATTTGAGATAATGATAAATTTCTTTTTACTGCTTATTAGAATCTGCCAATATTCCGCTGCACGAGAAAAGGGCGGATTCGTGCAAACAATATCTGCTTCTTCGTTTAGAATCCTAAGAGATTCTGCTTCTTCAAAACCACCATTATAACCTTTTGGTGTATTTAATAGCTCCCTTGCCCCTTCTTTTGTAAAGATATAGCCTTGTGTCCCTGCGTTAAATAAATCTGCTCTACTTCCATAATGCGTGCATATAAGCTTTTTAAGCTTTAGTCTAAAAAAATGTTTTATAAAATAAAGTGAAAAGGCTGAAGAGTCTGTATAATCTCTATTACTTCCTATCGCATCATCGCAATTACAAAATACAACTTTATCTTTCCATATTTTAGTAGGATACATTGAGAGTTCTTTCTCTACATCTTCCATGCGTGTATAAAACTCATCATCTTTTATTTTTCTAGCTTTATCTAGTAGGGTTTTGCGTGTAACGCCCCGCTCTTTCATCGTGGGCGTATTAGCAGGCTTTATAATTGTTTGCTTTTTAGATTCTTTAGTGTTTGACTTTGTAAGAAAGCAAGGGTGTGATTGAATAAAATCTACATACATATCAAACAAACTTTGATTAAAAAAGTAAATTTCTCGGCTGCGATACTCACGCAAATGCGGAAATTGATTTTTTATATCTTGCTCGATTTGACGCATATCGCTCACTTCACAAGTAAAAAGATAGCTATATGTATTATCCAGTGATATACCTGTAATGCTGTTATATTCTTTCAATCTCCGCTCTAAATCATTTGTGATTCCAATCTTGCATTTGCTTGGCTCTTTACTTGCTTGAATAATATAGAGATACTGCTTCATAGTTTTGCCTTTATTGAAAGCTTTTAAGGGTTAGTCTGCTCTACTTCTGTAAAGACATTTGTTAAACCAAAATATTGTAATGCCGCCATGATTTCTACAAACTGCTGCACATTTGCATCTTTATCCGCTTTAATAATCACGCTAGTTTTAGAATCTAGGCTGCGTAAATAGCCCTGCATTGATGCCTTATCGACTTGTTGGGTATTTATATAGATTTTACCTTCTTTATCGAGTGCAATATGAATGCGTTTAGATTCCATATTGCTTTGTGCACCCTCATCAATTTGTGGTATTTGAATAGGCAATTGAGAAGAAACGCTAAAGGAAGCTGACATTAAAACAATTACAAGCAACACAAGCATGATATCAATAAATGGGACGAGATTAAGCGAATCGATTTTTTTCATGTCATTCCTTTTGGTTACTATCCATTATGTTAGTGGTTTGTGTCGAATCCTTATATGTTTTCATATTGTTTTTTATTTCTATTCGCTTTGCTTTGTGTATGCGATCCTTAAGGTTAGAATCTGTTGTATAGCTGTATGGTTTTGGTCTTTTGTCTTCTCTTAACTGATTGCTTGTTAAATCTTCCCTATAATCAAGTCTTGGATTATTTTTTGTATTTGCGCTTGGATTTGTGAAAATATCCCAATTTGTTAAAATTACTTCTGCTTTTCGCACTAAGAGGTTATAGAATACAATGCTAGGTATTGCAACAACAAGTCCCAATGCGGTAGCACGTAGAGCCATTGCAAGTCCCACCATAATACCTTTTGTATCTAGCATACTATTTGCTCCAATGCTAACAAAAGTTAGCATAATCCCAATTACGGTGCCAAGCAATCCTATATAAGGGGCGTTTGAACCAATCGTTGCAACAAGAGTAAGTCGTTTGTGCAAGTCAAGCTCTAATTCTCTTTTATCGCAATAATCATCAAGCCGAATGATTGAATAAAACCAAAGCCGCTCAATCCCAATGGCGATAACAAGTAAGCTTAAAAATACTAAAAAACCAAAGATTCCATAATCCACATAAAGTGCATAATCTGCAACTTTTTCCATAACAACCCTTATATTAATATGTATGATTTTTCATATTTGCTCTGGCTTCTCTATCAAGCTCTTTTCGTTTGATAGTTTCTCGTTTGTCATACTCTTTTTTTCCTTTTGCAAGTGCGATAAGTAATTTTGCATATCCCTTTTTGTTGAAATGAACTTGCAAAGGCACAATCGCTAATCCTTTTTGGCTAACTTGCCCAAAGAGTTTATCAATTTGTTTTTTATGTAAAAGTAATTTTCTTGGACGCTTTTCATCAGGCTTAAAATAGGGATTTGTCGTATGATGATAGGTAAGATGCATACCAAATACAAAGGCTTCATTATTTATAATACGCACAAAACTATCTTTAAGGTTTGCTCGTCCATTACGCAAAGATTTCACTTCGCTGCCTGCTAATACAAGCCCAGCCTCAATTTGCTCTAATATAAAGTAATCATGATATGCCTTTTTGTTGCGGATAATACCACTCATGACAACTCCCTCATACTTTTAAAACACTCCATCTATTGGAAACATTTTTACTCACCCAGATCCCAATGTTTTGCTTTACTGCATAGATATAGGACAATGCAAGATTTTTTGTGATTGGCGAAACAATGCACAAATGCACTCTATTATACCTAAACTTTAATTATATTCCTATTTGACTTTTTTGTTGTATTCTATTTTTGCAACAAGAGATGACTAGCATCGCGACATGCCTTTTGCTAGTTGCGCCTTATCTTTACATACGAAAGAATTCTTATTGCATCAAGTAATGCTACTTACCATAAGTAATTCTTGCACTATCTCGCATTTTTTTCACTTTTTCTTTTAGAATTTCTTCCATTTTTTGTTGTTTTAAGAGCTCGATAAGCTGCCCTTTTACAGAATCAAAGGATTGTGTTACTGGTTTGTCAAGTTTTTTGAGATAGATAACATGGTAGCCGTAGCGAGTTTTTACAGGAGCTTTAGTGTAAGTTCCAGCTGTCATTTTTAATACTTCTTGTGCAAACTCTGGTGCAATCGCTGGGCTGTTGATAGGTAGTTGCATAAGTCCACCATTTTCCTTTGAGCCTGGATCAATTGAAAGTTTTTTAGCGAGTTCTTCAAATTTGCTTTCAGTTTTTGTTTTAGGCACTTTGTTAATTTCTGCGATAATATTTTTTGCCTCTTGTTCTTTTTGTACTAGGATATGTCGCACTTCAGCATTCTGTGTTACAAATGCTTTTGGATTCTCATTATAAAATTTTTGTGCATCTGCAATGCTTACATTAATTGTTTTTGATAGGCTATCAACTTGTTTTTTAAGCCACAAGCCAGATAGCATTTGCAAGTTTGCCATTCTATATTCTTCGCTTTTATCAAGCCCTTCTTTCTTCGCTGCGTTTGCTGTAACCACGCCATCAATAATCTCATCTAGCAATTGCTTTTTTTGTGCTTCAGGCAATGCGTCATAATTAAAGTTTGGGTTTTGTTGCTTTAATGCTGAAAAGATAGAATCAGAGATTTCAATGCCATCAACATTAACAAGAACTTTTGCACTTGATATCACTGGCATAAGACAAAGGCTAGAAATGGCTACTACTTGTGCTACACGCTTAAAAACAAAACTTTTCATTATTGCTCCTATTTAGTTCAGAATGTGAAAAATAAGCTATAATTATAACGATTAATTGTAAATTCACTTATAACACGCTTTAAATCACATTTGCTTGATAATAACATTAAGGAACATATTAAGATGAAGATAAATATTACATTTCCTTTTGCAAAACAAGTCTCTATGCAATGTTTTCGACAAGCATGGCAGAGTTTGCAACATAAGCGTATGTTATTTTTGAGTATTTTGCCATTGTGTTGCACTATTTTGTTATGGATGGTGATACTTACTTCGAGTATAATGCATTTTGATTGGTTTTTGCATCAGTTTCCAAGTATGTGGATTAACTATGCTTCAAATGATGGGTTCTTACCAAAAATTTCATATTACCTGTTGATATTTTTTGCAACTATTATTATGCTATTGTGCTGCGTGATTCTGGTTGGTATTTGTATGAGCATTATAAATGCTTTTTTAGCTCCACTTGTAGTGCAATTTGTGCATAAAACCTACTACCCATATATAAAAACAACTCCGCCTAACTTTACGCAATCGCTTTATTTGAGTGCTCTATTATTTATAAAGACCTTGTTTCAATTTGTTGTGTTTTTGTTGTGTTGTTATTTACTTTCATTTATCGGCTTGGGATTTATTGGATTACTACTTGGTGTTTTTATATATTTTCAATTTTATTGCAAGAATCTAAACCATGATGTTGGCATCAGCATCATGTCTCAAGAGCTTTATAAGTTGTTTTTGCAAACAAATAAGTGGCCGCTTACCTTTGTCAATATTCTTATTTTTATTCCACTTTATATTCCAGTGATAAATTGTTTTATTGCAACATGGCAAATACTTGTGTTAGCTCATTATATGTTTG
Organism: Helicobacter trogontum; assembly: GCF_000765905.2. GTDB lineage: Bacteria > Campylobacterota > Campylobacteria > Campylobacterales > Helicobacteraceae > Helicobacter_A > Helicobacter_A trogontum. Next base: position 27,944 of record NZ_JRPL02000002.1, read on the forward strand.
CGTGGTATAGTCAGTATGGTAATATTGAGGGTAGCACATATATTGAAGAAGCTGTTATCGTTGAGTAAGTTTATGCGTCTTGATTGTTTCATAGCAGAAAAATATAGTCAAATCACAAGACAAAAAGCAGTAGAACTTATAAAACAAGAACAGGTATGTGTAAATGGTAAAGTTATTCTAAAACCTGCATTTAATGTGAATGATACAGATTCCATAGAAATAAAACAGGACTTTTTTATAGAATCTGAGATTTTTTGCAGCAGAGCTGCCTTGAAATTACAAAGATTTTTAAACAATATGGAAGTGTTGCCCTATCAATATGTGTTTTATAATGCTGCATTTCTAACAACACAAAACACATTTTTATCATATCTTATGCAATGTGTTGATACTAATGAATGGCAAAATGCTCATGATTTGATAGCAGCACAAAATAAACTTGATGTAGAATCGAAAAAGAAGATTAGAGCTCCACTCACATATGTAATAACAAGTTTGAAACATGTGCTCCCATTGATGATAAAAGATTCTGTTATTCTTGATGTTGGCGCAAGTGCTGGGGGCTTTACACAGGTTTTGCTTACATATCAACCAAGTCTTATAGTTGCACAAGATATTGGTAGGTTACAATTAAATTCTGTTTTACACACAAGAGATGAGGTTGTGTCAATTGAAGAAGTAGATATTAGAATCTTTGCACAGAATTTTGATACTTATAAAGACAAGATCTTGGCATATGTGAGAGATTTTAAAAAAGATTTGTTGTGCGATGACATATTGCAGCATAATAGGTTTGACTTTTTAGTCTGTGATGTAAGTTTTATCTCATTAGAACATATTTTAGAATCGCTTCTTCATCTTTCTAAGAGCATGTTGCTTTTATATAAGCCACAATATGAAGTTGGTATACATGCAAAGCGTAATAAAAAGGGCGTCATTAAAGATAACAAAAATATATTGCAACACTTAGAATCTTTTCTCGCACTGCTTAAAGCCAAAAATGCACTTTATATCTTTGTGGAAAAATCACTCTTAGCAGGAAAGGAAGGTAATGAAGAGTTTTTTATCTTTTGTCAATTCTAAGCTCCCTTATGAAAGTGTTGCTATTGGCAAATTTGATGGCATGCACAAAGCACATAAATATTTACTAGGATTTGTAGAGACAAATGGTTGTGCTCTAAGCATCGCCTCTATAAACCCTCCGTTTATAACCCCACCAAAGGAGAGGGCAAAATATACACATATCCCGTTTTTTCGTCTTCGTTTTGAAAGCATTAAATCGTGGGATTCCATGCAATTTTTACAATTACTCTTTATAGTTATGCCGCATTTAAAAAGCATTGTTGTGGGATATGACTTTTATTTTGGCAAAGATAGAATGAATCATGCAAGTGATTTATATAAACTATTAAAAAGCATAGGCAAAGATGAAGTGAGAGTAAAAATTATATCACCTCAAACATATCTTAATATGCCATTACACACAAGTATTATTAAAGATCTTTTAAAGCAAGGGGAAATGTATAATGCAAATGCTATGCTTGAAAGATTTTATCATATCAAGGGACGTATTATAAAAGGGCAGGGTATCGGGAGCAGCAAACTCTACCCTACTATCAATACGCGAAATACGCTTTATTTTGTGCCAAGATATGGCGTATATGCTACCTTTGTTAAGTATAAGGATGTGTTGTATAATGCGGTTTCATTTGTTGGTGATCGCCTTAGCACTGATGAAAGATTCTGTATTGAAACATATATTATTGATGAAGATATAAATACACAATACAACGACATAATGCAAATCTTTTTTGTAGCATACTTGCGTGATAATAAAAAATTTAATATACTTAGTGATCTAAAAACACAAATAGAATCTGATATATCACATGCAAGAGGGGTGCTTATGGTGCATGATAAGAAATATTGTAAATAGCTTTTCATAGGGCAATATTATTTCGTCTGGCATGGAATCTACGTGAAACTACATAAAGCAATAGAGAGTATGTCTATTTGTGTAAATTAGTAATGATTTTATAAGTATTTTCTCATTTCTCCGATACAATTTATTTTCATGATCATAGTTGGATCATATTATTATTTACTTTATTCTACATTTCCAATAAAAATAAAGATAATTTGAGATTTATGCGATCATATTCTGACAATAAAATGTATATTTTGTTACTTTTTGTAAAAATTAAGAGTTTTGTTATTTATTGGTATTCCTCTTTCTTGTGCTTATTTACATAAATGAATAATGATTGAATATCAAGTTGTTTGGTAATTTGATATTTTTACACAGAAGGATTAGTATGCAAAGACCTGTTTGGAGTTCTCAACTCGCATATATTTTGACAGTTGCTGGTGCAACTATAGGTTTTGGATCTACATGGCGTTTTCCTTACATGGTTGGGCAAAATGGTGGTGGTGCGTATGTGCTTACATTTTGTATTGCGATGATTTTGATTGGAATCCCTATGATTCTTGTTGAAAATGCAATTGGTAGGCGTATGCACAAAAACTCTTTGGATTGCTTTGGTGGTACTGCAAATGGTAAACCCATATCACCACTTTGGAAAATTATAGGAATCACTGGACTTATTGGTTGTTTTGGCATCATGGCATATTATATGGTTATTGGCGGTTGGGTTTTAAACTATATCTTTAACAGCTTAACGGGCACGCTTTCCTTGACGCATGTGCTTTCTGCTGGTGAGACAAAGGCATTTTGGCAATCTAGTGTTGTTAATGCTCCACTTGCCATAAGTATTGCTACTTTCATTTTCGTTTTAGCTAATTATATTGTTTTAACTCGCGGTGTCATCAATGGCATTGAAAAAGCTGCAAAGATTCTTATGCCTTTGCTTTTCTGTCTTATGATTGGCATGGTTATACGAAATGTTACCCTAGATGGCGCTATAGAGGGTATTAAATATTACTTAACACCTAATTTCAGTAAAATTACACTTGATTTATTTATTGTAGTCTTGGGGCAGGTATTTTTTGCATTATCTCTTGGCTTTGGCGTTATGATTACGCTTTCATCACATTTGCATAAGAATGAAGAACTTATTAAAACGTCTGTAATTACTGGTATTGTCAATACTTTGATAGCGGTTGTAGCTGGATTTATGATTTTTCCTTCGCTTTTTAGCTTTGGTGTAGATCCTGCTGCTGGTCCTAGTCTTGTATTCCAAAGTCTGCCTATTGTTTTTTCAAAAATGCATGGTGGTACGATTGTTATGATTGCATTTTTCTGTTTACTTATGCTTGCAGCATTTACTACCTCGTTGCCAAATTTTCAGGTTTTAATTGTTGTATTGGAAGAAAAATTTGGTATAAATAAGAAGTTGGCGGTGTTTGTTGTCTTGAGTATTGTTTTTGTGCTTGGCAACATTCCATCAATCTTGGGCGATAATGTATGGAGTGATGTAAAGATTTTAGGAAAAAGTATATTTGATGCTTTTGATGATATTAGTGCGACTATATTTTTTATTTTTACCTCTCTTGGTTGTGCTATCTTTGTGGGCTGGGTGCTTAAAGATGAAGCAAAACAAGAGATATTGCAAGGAAGCGAAAAATACGAGGGTATTGTAAATATTTGGTTTTTATATGTAAAATATATTATTCCTGTTATTATTTTGGTTGTCTTTGTCGCAAGTTTTAAAGACAAATTTTTATCATAACATGAAGTAATTGCAGAGCAAGTATATTTATAATATTTGCTATAAACGACACTTTGAATTTTTACACTTAGCATTGCTGTATTTTATATGTTATTTATTCTTTATTCTATGTAAAATGCTATAATCTCCGCTTCAGTAAGCAAACAAAGGAGAGTTAAGCATGATTGGCACACATAATAGCCCAGAATCTATTGAGACTTTTTTTGATTTTTGTAAGGCAAATGAAGTAGAATTTGTAGATTTTAGATTCACAGATATAAAAGGAACTTGGCATCATATAAGTTTCTCGATGTCAGCCATTGATTCTGATACCTTTAAGGTAGGCATCCCATTTGATGGTTCAAGCCTCGCAGCATGGCAACCTATTAATAAATCTGATATGATACTTATCCCTGAACTTGTGCGATACTTTATTGATCCTTTTACTGCAGATACAACAGTCGTTGTGTTCTGTGATATTTGGGATATTTATAAAAATGAGCCATATGAGAAATGTCCTAGAAGTATCGTTAAAAAAGCGATGCAACATCTAATTGATTTGGGTATTGGTGATAACGCATATTTTGGACCTGAAAATGAATTTTTTGTATTTGATAACATTAAAATGCGAGATTCCGTAAATTGCCAATATTATGAGGTAGATACAGAAGATGGTGAATGGAATCGGGATCGATCATTTGAAGGTGGAAGTAACATAGGGCATAGACCAGGCTTAAAGGGTGGATATTTTCCTGTTGCACCAGTTGATTCTCTAGTAGATATTCGTGCAGAAATGGTAAAAGTGTTAAATCAAGTGGGATTGGAGACATTTGTTGTGCATCATGAAGTAGCACAGGGACAATGTGAAATTGGTGTGCGTTTTGGCAATATGATAGAAGCAGCAGATAATGTGCAAAAGCTAAAGTATGTTGTCAAAATGGTAGCACATCTAAATGGTAAGACCGCTACATTTATGCCAAAGCCCCTATATGGGGATAATGGTAGCGGTATGCATGTGCATATTAGTATATGGAAAGATGGTAAGAATTGCTTTGCAGGTGATAAATATCAAGGGTTAAGTGAAATGGCATTGCATTTCTTAGGTGGTGTTTTAAAACATGCAAGAAGTGTAGCAGCCTTTACAAATGCTAGCACAAATTCATATAAAAGATTAATACCAGGGTTTGAGGCACCAAGTATCTTGACTTATTCTGCACAAAATAGAAGTGCAAGTGTTAGGATTCCATACAATCAAGGGGAAAAAGCAAAGCGAATGGAATTTAGATTCCCAGATAGCTCAAGCAATCCATACCTAGCTTTTGCTAGTTTATTCATGGCGGGACTTGATGGAATCTGCAAAAAAACAGATCCAGGCGATCCTATGGATATCAACCTTTTTGAATTAAGTCTTGATGAAATTAGAGATAAGGGTATCAAGCAGTTGCCACACACACTACGCAGTGCTATTGAAGAAATGTTGGTGGATAGAGAGTATCTAAAAGAAGGTAATGTTTTTAGTGAAGATTTTTTACAGGTGTATAAGGCATATAAATTTGAAACAGAGATTTGGCCCTGGGAGGCAAGACCTCACCCATTTGAATTTATTTCAACCTATAGCTGCTAATTTTATTTGACAATTAACTTTTGCTATATATGGGATTATCTATAAGATCTATATGATAGCATATAGGCTTGTATGATCCATATAAGACCTTATATATTCTTTTTGTTACGCATAACTTCAAAATAAATTTCAAAACCTATAATTATATGCTTATAAAATAGTCATAATCACACAAAATCTCTGTGAAATTTAAAAAATAATGTAAAATATAAGAAAGACACAAGGAGAATGGTATGCAAAAAGACAAAGCGACACATACAGAAATCGCAAAAAAAGACATGTATTTTAATCGCGAGTTAAGTTGGTTACGTTTTAATACACGTGTTTTAAATGAAGCAAAAAATACAAAAATCCCATTACTTGAGCGACTAAAATTCTTAGCGATTTATAGCACAAACCTTGATGAATTTTATATGATACGGGTTGCAGGGCTGCAGCGACTTTTTGCAAATGGTGTTATTGAAAGTGGAGCTGATAAGCTTACGCCACTAGAGCAGCTAAATGCCATACGCACATATATTAACAAGGAAAAAGATATTATTGTAGATCTGTACAATGATATTAAAAAATCACTTGTGGAAGAAAAGCTTATTTTGCGTAATTTTGATGAACTTGATTCTAGAACAAAGCAAGAGGTGCATAAATACTTCAAAACTTATTTATATCCCATCATTGTGCCAATTGTTGTAGATTCTGTACACCCATTTCCACATCTTAACAATCTTAGTTTTGCCATTGCTTTGACATTAAAAAATAAAGAAACAAATGAAATAAAATATGGTATGGTGCGTATACCACGAGTTTTAAAGCGTTTTGTGCGTGTGAATTATAACTCTTTTGTATTTACTGAAAGCATAGTGGGTGAGTTTGCTAGTGAGTTGTTTGAGGGTTATGAGACACTTGCGTATCTGCCATTTAGGGTTACAAGAAATGCGGATATGGAAATAGAAGAAGATGAGGCAGATGATTTTATTGCACTTATGAGTGAGGGTTTGAGAGCAAGAAAAAAAGGTGAGATTGTTCGTCTTGAAGTTGGCAGTGCAAACAAAGAGGGCGAGTATGCAAAATTGCTAGATTTTATCAATACGCAGTTAAAAGTACCAGAAGAAGATGTATATACATATAAAACTCCTATTGGAATGAATGCCTTTTGGGAGCTTGTAGGGCTAAAAGAATACGCATATCTTACTTTGCCACAATATGTAGCAAAAACTTTACCGCCACTTGGGGATTCTGTAAATATTTTTGATTGCATTGAAAAAGAAGATATATTGCTTTTTCACCCGTTTGAAAGCTTTGATCCTGTAGTGCAGTTTATACAACAAGCAGCAAAAGATCCTGATGTATTGTCTATCCGCATGACGCTCTATCGCGTAGGAGCAAAATCTCCTATTGTTAAAGCCCTGACGGAAGCTGCCGAAGTTAAACAAGTGACTGTGCTTGTTGAGTTAAAAGCACGTTTTGATGAAGAAAACAACTTGCATTGGGCAAAGGCTCTAGAATCTGCTGGTGCACATGTGATCTATGGTGTGCCAAACTTGAAAGTACATGCAAAAATAGCACTTGTCATCCGCAAGAAAGGGGAAAAATTGCACGAATATGTGCATTTGAGTTCAGGAAATTATAATGCACAAACTGCAAAAATCTATACAGATGTAAGCTTACTTAGTGCAAATCCTGCGTTTGCAAAAGATGCAGTCAAATTTTTTCACTCACTTTCTGCAGGTAGTTCTAAGCGTGTTACGCTTGATACATTATATAGTGCACCAACGCAAATTAAAAAGCATCTTTTACAATTGATTGCTGATGAAACAGCACGCAAGGAGCAAGGTAAAATCATCATGAAAGCCAATGCGTGTGTAGATATTGATATTATAAATGCACTTTATAAAGCATCTCAAGCAGGGGTAAAAGTGGATTTAATTATACGTGGGATATGCTGTTTGAAGCCCGGAGTGCCAGGCTTAAGTGAAAATATTAATGTGTATTCTATAGTGGGTAAATATCTAGAACATGCAAGAATTTATTACTTTAAACATGCAAAAACAAACGTTTATTTTGCGAGTGCGGATATCATGCCTAGAAATCTGGAGCGTAGGGTTGAGTTATTGACACCAGCGACAAGTCGACATATCGCAGAAAAGCTCATGCAGATTCTAACTTTACAACTCAATGATACTATGCAAAGATATGAGTTAAAAAGTGACGGAGAATATCAAAAAGTACCAGCAAAGGAAGGTGGATTGTCCTCGCAGGACGCATGGGAGCGTATGACAACGCAAATCCATAATGCTAATAAAAAAGTTGATGAGAAAATGAAGCGCCTTGTAACACGCATGATGGGTGAGTCATAATTACAGTTTTGCATCACATCATAATAGCTGCAATCGCTTAGAATCTAGCCTTATAAAAGTTTGTTGTATGTGAGGGAGAGTAAAATCAGAACATGAGGATATAAAGGGATTCTAAAATATTACAAGCATATGTAATAATAAGAAGGGCTACAAATAGATTGAAGCATATATTGTATAGAATTGTTTGTGTGTCAAAAGTGTAAAAGCAGCATGAGTTTAGGTTGTTGTATAGATCTTATCTATAAACTCCAATATAGCTATAATGCTTACAAAATTATCTAAACAATACGTTTTTTGGTATATTGCAGAAACATCTAAGAATAGTTTGTATAGCTTAAAATATTAGAGAATCTTTAACGCTATATCCACAAGCCAAGCTTTGTGTATGTGTTTTAAATGATCATACATGCAATATATGCTTTGTCATACAACAAAAAGAGAGTAAATTCTATTAGATTTAGCAATCAAAGATAGAGAGACTAAAAACATCATACATGAAAAATCTTATTATCACACAAGTACAAATAGCAACATAGATAGACTTTGTAGCAAAAAAGGATTAAGTTGCAGAATCTCTAAAGATACACCACAAACAAGTATCCAATGTGTTATCTTTTATCTGAAGTATCAAATCTATCAATATATTTTATTGACTGGTTTTATATATGCGGAATATTAAGAGGGCTTTATCTTCTTTGTAACCAAAAGGCTTATTAATCAATCTTACAATAAGATGTTGATAGCAGGATTATTGTTTTCATAAACAACAAAACACAAGCTGATTTCATGGAGTAAAATATTATGATTAGTAAAGGCTTGTTGTGTTGCCACAATGTGATAAATGTGTTTGCTTAATTATTGTGTATTATGAGATGTTATATTAAAATTTATTCACTAAGTATGCAATCTGACAATCTTTTCAAGAACTTCTATGTTTTTGACATGTTGTTTCGCATATGTCCATTTTGCTTAGACGGAAAGCCTTTGTCATATATTAACCAGATTTAATTAGACAAGCAATAGAATCTTATATCTGATATGTGTGATTAGAAAGTCTTGCTTTCTTGAACCGCAAGGGAATATGTGATAAATTCACAAAAAAAATATAGAATCTTTTGTAAAAAAATAAAGGATATATTGATGTTTTGCGATATGCTTAAGCATTATCTGCATGTTGTTTTGCTATTTATGTTTGGTAATACAAGCTATTTATTTTCCCAAAATTATGGGGGCAATTATGATTGGCGTATGCTTGGCGGAGGTCCTTTGCAACTTGTATCATTTCATATTGGGACAAGCACAAGCATAAATCGTAATTTTACAGGTTATAATCTTGGTGGGAGTGTAGGATGGAATTATTTATCAAGTTTTTATAATGCGTTTGAGGGTGTTGATCATATATTTGATATGGGTATACGATTCAAATATATGTTTAATGATTCGGCCATTAAAAGTCATCTTATTGGGACAGAGCTTTATTTTCATTTTCCATGTAGCACAACCAATCTTTTTCGTCATGCGCCACAGCCTATTTCTCTTGTCGTTGGCGGTGGTGCAATCTTTGCAGAACATAATACTACGCGATTACAGAATCTATCTTTGGGAGAAACAACAGGATATTATGTTGAGGTGGGTATCGGACTTTTCAAATACTTTGTGATTAATGCAAATTTGCTATATCGTGCAAGCTTTTTTCAATCAAATACTTTAAATATACAGCCAATAGAACATAATCTTCTTGTAGAGTTTGCAATCTTTTGATGGTTATGTTGTCTTGCATATTGGAGAACTGCAAGTGAAACTTGATGTCATTATGTTTTAAGATGGCTTAAAATTCTAAGGTTTAGTCAATTAGGTAAATATCTTGTCATTTAGTCTTTGAGGAATAAAAAGGCTGGTGCAACAAGTGCGGCTCCAGTATAAATTGGCACAATAGCAGCAGTTATGGCTAAAGCTGGATATGCCATAAAAGGAAAACGAAGTGTAAGCTGCATAGAGTGGTTGGTGGGAGCATTTGGAATAAAGTCGGCTCTGTAATATAGAGATGCGTGTACAGGGCTTGTCGGTAGAATGAGCATACCAACATCTACGTATGTTCCACCATTTATGCCTACGTTATCAAGTCTGCCTCCAATACCAAATAATAGACTTGCAATTTGAAAACCTTTAACACTGAGCAATCGTGGATGATAATATGATTCAATACCTAACCTATGTGTGCCATAATCTCTTGCATCAAAACCATATTCATATCTACCTTTTAAGCCAATACTGAGGATTTTGCAACCAGTCCCACCAATTCCCATCCAACCTATATCAAACGCAAGATGATGGGCTGGAAGGGATTTATCTGTGAGTGTAGGAAGATCTTTATGATTTGGGGACAGGTTGAAACCATACCCATACTCTGCTCCAAGAATATTACTTAAAGTACTCGCGCGACCTAGACGGTTAAACACGGTATTGCTACAAGCCTTGGCACTGCTGCTTATAAGTATAAGAGTGATGAATACGTATAGCAATTTCTTATATGGATTACTATAAACTAACAAAATAAGGACTCCAGTATATTTAAGTATGCGTATTGTAATACATGCGTGTAAATGCTATTTATATAAGAAGCATGATTCTTTGTCATTACAGAATCTAATGATACATGAAACTTGTAGTAAATTTGATAGCAGTGGCTATCAGCCTTATTGCGTTGTTTGTGTGGATAAACATAAACAAATAAGTATGATGACTTACCTAGAAAGGCTATCATGAATTAGCATTAGAATCAAACTATTTTAATATAAGAACCAGCCCCTATTAAGAAAAGACTGGATAGATCCTATTGGTATGTCAATGTGATTATTGTAAACTTTTTTGTAGAGCTTCGAGCTTAGCTTGATAAGCTTTTCTTGCTTCTAAGGCTTCTTCCATGCTTATTTGCTGAAATTTAACTTTATGGTTTGGTGGCAGTTGCCCCATTTTGTCCAAGTCGCAACTAATAACTGTGCAATACATTGCAAAGCCACCGCCACTTGGTGCATCACGCAAAAGCACTATAGGTTCATTTCCACCTGGTGCCTGCATGGAACCAACAGGATAGCACGCATCTGTGATGTTGCTTGGATCACTACCTGCACCAAATGGCTGTGGCAAGTTTTTATATTTAAGTTTTCGCCCATTTTTGAAGCGATAACCTGTCCTATCAGCTTCACTTGAGACCACAAAGGTATCTTCAAAAAGCCCTTTTATGGAATCCTCTGTGAGTTTATAATCGTGTAAACCCATGATAACACGCAGTGTTTCAACAGATTCCAATTTAACCTTATATTCTTCTGGCAAGGTTTTGCCAATTTGTGGCTTTTCTTTGAAATCACCTATTGGTAACATATCTCCTGCTTCCAGCTTTCTACCTTTATAGCCACCAATACCACCAAGAGGATAGGTAGAACGAGATCCCATAACAATAGGCACATCAATGCCACCTTTCACACAAATATAACTCCTAGCACCGCCACGTAGGAAATCAAAACTCAATGTCCCACCTTTTGGAATTTCAATAACGCTATGACTAGTCTTTTTTTCACCATTTACAATAGGAGTCATTTCTGCTCCAGTAATAGCTACGAAACCACCATCTTCAAATTCCAAAGTAGGTCCCATTAAAGCTACTTCAAGTGCAGCTGCATTTACATCGTTACCTAGAAGTAAGTTCCCAGCTTTAAAGGACATTTGATCCAATGCTCCACCAGGTGGAATCCCTAAATGATAATATCCATAACGTCCACTATCTTCTACAAAAGTTGCAAGTCCTGGATTTATTACTTTGATTTTAGCCATTGAACACCTCCAAAAGTTTTTTATTATAGTTGTTTGGATTTTGTTGCCAATCTTGTAATGAGAATTTTACATCTGCACTTTTTAATGTAAATGTCCCATCTTCAACCTCTTTTACAGCTTTATTGTATGCTGCTTCATCAATAGGCTTAAACTTAATGATATCACCAGGTTTTAAAAATACCATAGAATCTTTAAAATACTCGAGTTTTTGTGCAGGATCCCATACTGGTGCAGGTGTGATTCCCATCATTTGATAACCACCACCACCACGCACAGCATAAATACAACCAAAGCATCCACCATGCCCAATAGTAAGCTTTGGTGTGTCAATACGAGCTTTTAAATATTTTGGCACCTCTATCTGCCTTTCTCTCTCTACAAGTTGATACAGCCATGGTAGTCCTGCCACAAAACCTATCATACTTACAAACCATGGGTTTTCAGAATGTGCTTTAATATAAGATTCTACGCTATCATAACCATTTATCTTACTAGCGTATTCTATATCAGTGGTATTTGGATCAAACTTAGAATCTTCAGCTCTTACTTGGTGATTATCCCTAAATCTCATCATTGTGTCATGCGTATAAGGATCTTGATAAAATACTGGAAATTCGATGAGCCTTGTTGTAATTTCTGCATTCGTGCTTTGCACTTCCTTCTCTAGCTCTTTGCATATCTCAAGCACCTTCTTGTAATGTAAAACATCAGGATCAAAAGCAACCATATAAGATGCATTTGCTGGACAAATCTCAGTAATACCTTTGATATTTCTCTCGCGTAACTTATTGCAAATTGCCATTGCTTGAAAAAATGCTTCAAGGCTCATACCATCTTCACTTACCTCTACATATAAAAATGTATCGCCACCAAATGTATATTTAAACATACTATTCTCCTTTATTGTTTTGCTTTGCCATCCAAGATTCTAAGAAATTGATGTGATAATTGCCACTTGCCACATCTACATCTTTAAATAAATCTTTAAATAAAGGCAATGTTGTTTTAATGCCCTCAATCCTCACTTGTCTTAATGCTCTGTTCATGCGAGAGATTGCCATTGTTCTGCTTTCATCATAAATGATGAGTTTTGCCACCAAAGAATCGTAAAATGGTGGGATTACCCTGCCATTAAATAGCATACTATCAATTCGGATTCCAGCACCTGTTGGATAAAATACTTCACTAATCTTTCCTGGACTAGGGAAGAAATTATTGCTTGGGTCTTCAGCATTGATCCGTATTTCAATGGAGTGCCCTTTGATTTTTATATCTTCTTGTTTAAAACGTAGCGGCTCACCATCGGCGATACGCAACATTTCACGTACTAAATCCACACCAGTTATCATTTCCGTAATAGCATGTTCTACTTGGATTCTTGTATTCATTTCTAAGAAATAAAAACCACCTCGCTCTTCATCATAGAGAAACTCCAATGTTCCAGCACCTTTGTAATTCACCAGCTTTGCAAGTCCCAAAGCACTTTTGCAAAGTTTTTCTCGCATCTCATTGCTAAGAGCTTGGCTTGGCGCTTCCTCTACGACTTTTTGTCGTCTTCTTTGCAGTGAACACTCTCTGTCGTAGAGATGAATGACATTATTACCATCACCTAAAACCTGCACTTCAATATGTCTTGCTTTTGGTAAATATGCTTCTAGATATACTCCACCATTACCAAAGGCAGCCTTTGCCTCGCTACTTGCAATGACATATTGCTCTTGTAGTTCCTGCTCATTCTGCACAATGCGGATACCCTTACCGCCACCACCAGCAATAGCTTTGATAACTACAGGATACCCAATTTTTTTGGCTTCCTCGATTGCATTTTCCATATCTGTTAATACAGGGCTGCCTGGTATTGTTGGAACTTTTGCTTCTTTTGCTTTCAAAATTGCTGCTGCTTTATCGCCCATTGTTTTGATAATATCGCTACTTGGACCTACAAAAATCATACCCGCATCTACGACTTTCTGGGCAAATGTAGGATTCTCGCTTAAAAAACCATAACCTGGATGAATCGCGTCTGCTTTTACCTGTTTTGCCGCTTCAATTACTTTATCCATATCTAAGTAGCTTTTATGTGCTAGATTCTCACCTATATGCACAACTTCATCGGCTAGTTGTGAAGCAAGATTTCCGATATCTGCATCACTGCAAATTGCTACTGCAAGCATGTCAAGCTCATGTGCTGCCTGAATAATACGGACTGCAATCTCACCTCGATTAGCAATTAAAACTTTCTTAATTTTTTTAGGTTGGTATGACATGACACCCCTTTCAATTATATTAAAATGTTTTTACAACATACACAATGAAACAAGATCCTACAGACCTTTACTAAGTCCTCATGTATAACGATGAGAATCTATCGTGCCTTTAAAATCTCAATCCTATCTCCAGTAGAGGGTTTGTAAATCTTAATCACACGTAAGCATTTTTTGATACTTTATTTAAGAATTTTGCACGTTTTTACAATAACTTCATTAAAGGTATAGTATTAAGCACAATTATTCTTTTGCAATCACTATTCAACAATAAACAGCACATCACCTGGATTTACAAACGCCTCATTTTCTGCACAAACTTTTGTTACCTTTCCTGCTACACCAGCTTTTATTTCATTAAAGGTTTTCATTACTTCTACAAGACACACTGTTGTATCCGCCTCTACTATGCTACCTACCTCTACATATGGGGCTGCATCTGGACTTGGTTTCCTATAAAATGTTCCTGGTATTGGACTCAAAACTTCTGCCATATCTGTTCCTTCATAAAATAATTTTGCTAGAATCTAGCCCTCTATACCCATGAGATACAGAGGGTTAGATTCTAAATTCCATGCAATTTTTTTAATGCCGTAAAATAGGCAGTTTCGCACATATAAAATTAGGCATTTTGCCACATATGTGTGCCACATTGCCACATTTTACCACACAAATCAACATGTTTTAACATGGAAAAGAGGTAAAAATGGTGTTTTCTCGGCATCACATACACAATATTGCTAAAAAGAATTTTATCATTGATTTTGAGTTACTGTCGGTTTTAAACATTACAAAAACTGAAGCAATCATATTGGACCATATATCTTATTTTAATAAGGTGTATGGTGCCATATCGTTGAATATTAGTCAGTTTGTAGAGATTTTACAAATAAGCAGACAACATTTTTATCGTTGCATTAAAAAGCTTATATATAAGAATCTGATCTCTAAAGATAACAAGAATATCGAGGTAACAAAGTTTTATGAAGAAACTAAGGTTGCGTGTTTTAAAAACGCACATAATAAGAAAGTAAAACAAACCGGAAAGCAAAGCAAATATGCAATAAAAAATGACTGCAATGAGCATGAAAATTTAATTGACAATCTGTCTCATAATGTTACAGAAGTGTCGCAAAATGTTACACTTCCTATCCTATATAATACAAATAAAAACTTTATGTGTGTATTAAACACACATAAAGAAAATATAAAAGATTGCAAAAGCAATCATCAACAAACACAACAAGCAAGAAAGCTTGTCGGTTTGTTGAATTGGTGTAATACTAAGCAAATAAAAAAAGGCTTGTATGAAAATATCTTAAAAGAAACAGAAGTCAATCAACTTCGACTGCTTCTGCAAAACAAACAGGATGAACAAATAGAGCACGATACACAAAGACTGCAACAATCACTCAAAGAGAAAATGAATGCAGATGAATTGGAAGCTTTAAGAGACTTTAGTGTGTTACTTGCAAAAACAGGAATGTTTCTACTCCCACAAAACCAAAAAACTTTTGTTTGCCATATAGAAAAACTTATAGAACAAAAAAAGAATTTAAAAAACATGATAGCTTATAGCAAAGAGAATAATTGCTTATGGATTTGTGATGATGAAAATGATGATATGGGTATGCAGTGCTTAAAGCAAATGTGGGAATGCGTACAGTTATCGTTAAAAGAAAAAGAGCAAGAAACCATAACACACGTATCAACAAAGCATAGGCATTTATTGTTGCAATTTATGAATTATAGACAAGAGAAAGGAAGAGCTATGAATGAGTTTAGTTTAAAAAGGCTATGCCTTGTATTCAATGAGCTAGAGCAAAAGGGAATAAATCTCATAGACTGTGTAAATCAAAGTATTGAGCGTGGTTATAATTGGGTATTTAAGCCCACACATAATGCTAGATTTTTCAACAGAAAATTAAAAAATAAGTAGGTGTAAGCTATGAATAAGGTCATTCTAATCGGAAATCTAACAAAAGATATAAATTTAAAGTATTTAACCACAGGTGTGGCAGTTGGCGAATCTAGTATGGCTATAAATCAAGTATATAAAAAGCAAGATGGAACTAAGGTGCAAGATACTTGCTTTATTGATATAGTAATGTATGGTAGGAGTGCTGAAATTAGTAACCAATGCTTAAAAAAAGGTAGTAAGGTTTGTATTGAGGGTAAATTAAACTTCCAGCAATGGAGTGACCAAAATGGAAATAAAAGAAGCAAACATATAATATCAGTTGAAAAAGTTGAGTTTTTAGACACAAAAAGCGATGATAATGTGCAACAAGCCACACAAAGCACAATGCAACAAACCCAAACAAAAGCAAATTCAAACGCGTTAGCACAAAAATTTGAGGACATAATATTAAAGAACTTTATAATCATGCGAAAAAATGATACTGGTTTGATACATTTTAAAGGGACAGAAAGTGAGTATAAGTTTGCACAAGATAACTGGGCTGCTTTATTTGAGTTAATAAAGGCTAAATTACCACACACAAGTAAATTTGATATACAAAAAGACATTATACAAACTGATACAGCACAGGCGATTAACTTTGATATACAAGAAGAAGAGATACTATTTTAAAGGAGCAAGGCATGGATTTAAAAATACAAGATGATTATTATGTAGATAACAATGACAATAAATGGAATGCAAATGAATATACTAAAGATTGAAATGGCAAAGACTTTAGTTGAATTGATTGTGAGGATTGTAATGATTGTCCTCATTGTCACTAATGTATTAAATGTGAGAATTGCGAGGAATGCGAGGAATGCGTTAATTGCGATGATTATTAGGAATGAAAATATAATTCAAAAAGGAATAAAAACATGAAAACATACAAACATGCAAAAGTTAGAAACAATAGTCAATTTATACAGATAGAGGCTTGTATAAATAATGTGCGTTATAGATTTAGCACAAAACTTCTTGTAACAAAAGAAAACATGGATTATGTAGAATTCAATTATAAAGAGCTAATAGAGCAATATAAAAATCAAAAGAATATTGAAGCAAACAAAGATGATCCATATTTACTTTCAAATTATGGTTATCAAGTTTTAGAACTGGAAAAAGCAACATGCAAGGAATCAACATATATACGCTATTACAATGTGTTTAAAAAGCACATTGTATCTGCTATTGGATCTATGCTAATAAGCGATTTTAGTCCAAAGATTATGAAAGAAGTATTTGTAAATAAATTTTCTCATTTAAGCTTTGCAAACAGAAACATTGGAATGACTGTATTAAAAAAGATTTTTAATCATGCAATCACTGATGAGATATACACAAAAGCAAATCCTATGATTTGCATTAAACGCACCAAAAATCATCAAATCACATACAGAAACAAACCTTTTGAATTACATGAAGTTATGCAAATTATTAATTACATCGATAAAGATGAATTAATGGATGATCGCATGAACATCTATTTCAAAATAGCGTTATTCACAGGTATGAGAGTAAATGAGATATTAGCCTTAAAATATGAAGATATAGACTTAGAACGAAAGATCATTCATGTTTATAAAACATTAAGCAATGCTAAAATCACAACAACAAAGACCCAAAGTGGCACACGAGAGGTAGAAATTATTGACGCTTTGCAACCTTCTCTTAAAGAAATAAAACAAACAGAAGAGATAGGTTATATTTTTGTAAATCGCAATAACAAATTTATGTCAAAACAACATGTTGCAAAACAATTCAAAGAAATCTTAACAAAACTACATTTAGAAAACAGAACACTATATTCAACAAGACACACATTTGCAAGTCTGTCTTTAAGCTATGGAGAGGATTTGTTATGGATAGCCAACATGTTAGGACATAAAGACGTATCAACAACCTGCAAAAGTTATGCAAAATATATTAAAACAAACAAAAAACGAGCCACATTCTTTAATACAAACAACAAACACAGAAAGGTGGGATAATGAAAAAATTTGTAGTTGTAAAAAGAGAATATAAGACAAAAATGCAAGAGTTGCAGAATAAAAAGGAAAAAATATCACTTATTGCAGAAATTGCAATAAGAATATTATATCAACAAGAAAAAAATAAGGAATTACAATATGAAAAAACACGAAAACTTTGATGATATTGTAAAGAAATTAATGAAAGAGCCTAAAACATATTCATTTCACTTAAGATATGAAAGTAGCATATCTTTGTATTACATAAAATACTTGAGAATGCAATTTAAGGAAAAGAATACAGGAAAAATAGTAGAAATGGCGATAGACCATCTGTATAAAGAAATACAAGAAAAAGGAAAGGAGTATATAGAAATGAAAGTCTTAATTGAAAAAGTAAAAATCTATATTGAAAACTCAATACCAAAAGATATAAATAACCATGATAAAGAAAAAATTTTAAATGACTTAAGCTTATTGACAAACAAAATTGAAAAGCTATATCAGCAACAAAGAGCAAACACTGCAACTAATAAAAATATTAGAAATAAAAGGAAGTATGACAACACGCCAAGCTTGTTTGAAAACTTAAATACAGCATATAAGCAATAATGCAAAGAAAAATAGGGAGAAGAAATAATATCCAAATGAAAACAACATTTTATAGTCAAGAGTTATATGGAAATATAGCAAATAAAATAGAAACAAGTATTATTACATCAGTGATAATGTCCCCAGAACAACATGTAACAAGTTTTCTGTCAAAAATTCCAAAATATTGGTTTACAGAAGAATATTATCCATATTATGAAGCTATACAAAAAGCCCATGAAAATAAAAAACTTGATACGACATATATTTATTCATTATTAATTAATGAATATAGACAACAAGAAGAGAAAGTTATGCTAATATTGGCAAATACGCATATTATTGTTACAATCGATGATTATATTCCCCTTTTAGAACAAAAATACCTTCTAAGACAACAAGCTAAACTTAGCAAGAAGCTCCAATATGCTACTGATGAATATAAAGTGCTTAATATTGAGCAAGAAATACAAAATCATAAACTTTTATATAGAGAGCAATACTCGATTAAAACATTTGCAGAATGGGATAAATTTTACAAAGAAAACCACATTAATATCCAGAAATATGAATTAGGCATACCATTTTTAGATGAAACTTTAGATAAGGGTATAGAATTGGGGCAACTAGTCTTAATTAGTGGAGAATTTGAAGCAGGTAAAACAAGTCTTGTATTGCAAATATTAGAAAATCTAAGCAAACACCATAAAACATGTTTATTTAGCTTTGAATTTCCTATACATACACACATACTAAAAAGACATAAATTCTTTAAAAAAATGATAGAAACAAGCAGATTAACACAAGAAAACGTGGAAAACATAAAAAATAACATGGTTATTATAGATGAGGGAACAGAGATAAGCGAAATAGAAAACAGGATTGTATCGCTTTTTATTTCCGGTATAAAATTTTTTGCGATAGATTCTCAAATGTGTATTTTTAATGAAAATTTTGAAGGATTGGGTGAGAAAGAGGAATCATCAAAATTTGAAATATTGCAACGACTGGCAAAAAAACATAATATTGTTATTATTCTTATAGTGCAAACAAGCAAATTAGATAATACAAGTCCTATGGGAAGCAAAAAAGGTGCTTATTTTAGCTCAATAATAATACGCATAGAAAATGTTATTGATGAGAAAACTAAAGAAATAAATCATAGTAGAAAAAGAATTGTATTTCAAAAAAATAAGCAAACAGGTAAAAATGATATACACAATGTGTATTTTGATAAAGAAACAAGATTATTTTATAGCAATGATATTCCTAATAAAAAATATATAATCCAACCCACTCAAACCGAAACCATAACACAACAAGAATTTGATCAATTAATAAAAAACACAAAAAGAGTAGAAATACCATTTAACTTTTAATTTAATAATGAGGATCATACATGTGTCAAAAAAAATTCTATGTCAAGAAACTAAAAAAGGTAGTATATGCAAACGTTTCTTTTAGGTATAACAGAATTATATACAAAACAAATAAAAATGAAATAATCATGTGTAGTCTTAGTGATTTTATATTGATATTAGAAGCCATAGAAATTGATAAAGATTAGTGCAAATATCACAGAAATAAAATACGTAAAGACTAAACAATAAAATCTATCACAATGAAATTAAATGTAAGTAAATTATCATAATTAGAGATAAATAAGATATAAAATAAAGTTAAATAACACTTAAATAACATATATTTATATTTAACTTATATATTAAATAATATTATTTAAATAATAATTTATATATTAAATATAAATATTTTATTTCTAATTTATATATTAAATTTTAATATATAAACGCTATTTAAACGTTATAACACCATTAAATAAGTAATAAGAAAGATACACACCACACACGGCAACGCTCTAGCGTGTATTCATACTTTACACTACGTTTCACTTCGTATAAAGCATGAAACTTGACACGCTATCGCTTTTTCTTGCTTCTTTACCGCAAAGCCTAGCAATTTTAAACTTAAAAGTCCTGCTGAAATTACATTCCAGCGGTTTTAAGTTTAAAATTACGCCTTGCGGAAGCAAGAAAGCAAAAAGAAAATGCGTGTGTTGTGGTGTGTTTTTTGGGTTTTGACTTGAATAAAAAAGGCATTAAAAAAGTGCTAAAAAAATATAAAAAAACACGTAAATAAGGGGACTTCTTATTGACTTTTATTGAAAAATTTGTTATAATTATTGCATGAATTTAGAAAGAGTTTAAGTAATAAAGGCGATTTTATTTATACAGCAATATAAATAAAATCTAACTTGATTTAACCGAGCAAATCAAGCCCAAATTATAGCAAGATTTAGCATTAAAGTCAAGTTTATTTAGCCTTTTTTATTTTTTTTAAATTCTAAGGTTTTGATATGTTGAATTGGGCTATATTTGATTTCACTCAATCCCGCTTTAATTGTCATGACCTTTTAATTTTACTTGAAAGGTTAAATCATGAAAAAAGAGATAACAGAATACACTTTTAACAGGTTTTTACTTAAAATTTGCCCTTTTGGTTCCTTAGACATTTACAAGGCATTAGAGATTTTAGGCGGAATATATCACGAAAGCGAAACAGCAGACATTTTATCAGATTTGATATATGAAAGCTTAGAAAACAAATTGTTTACAGACATTAAAAACATAGATGTATGTTATTTGGCTATAGGTCATATTTTACAAAAAGCACAAATAAAGCTAAATAACGCAGGGCATAACATAGATTTACACGAAATATTAAACCCTTATTATAATTATTTAGACAGCAGTTTTGATTGCGGTTGTGATGCACTAGCACAAGCCTTAGAAATTGAAACCGAGTTGGAAAATATGGAGCTATTGCAAGCTATTATTAATAATGAGATAAATTTATAAAAACGGAGGGCTACAAATATGTTAAAAAACCATCTTGCAACATTAGAGGGAGCAAAGAAAGGTTTTTTGCAAATAATAGATAATTTGCAAGAACCCGAAACAGAATTTTACGAAGTTGTTTTATTACAACAACAACAACAAGGGGTATTATATTCTCTTATCAGTGTGGGAAGCGTGGAGCTAATAACAAAGAATCTTAGTGAAGCTAAGCAAACGGCTTTAAACCTCATGAGAAAATCTGGGTTAGAATACGCTATTATTAAAAATGCTAATGAAAAGCACAGAGTTAGACTCGACCAAAAGCGAGGGCTTGTTAAATGGTAAGCCTACGCTAAAAAATCGGCGAAAAAGAAGTATTTTAATAGATTTGCTATCATAAATCAAGGTTTTAAAAGTGTTTATTTAATTATTATTAAGTGTTATTTTAATAATAATTAAATATTAAAAAATATTTAAGAGGAAAGGACAAAAAAATGCAAAAGATGACAAAAAGACAAAAAGAGAATCAAATTATACAAGCGTTTAAAGAAAGGATGCAAGAAAGCGTAAAGAGGTTTAAAAATCCTATTATGCGAGAGATTTACCTAAATAATATTTTATTACAAACAGACTCCATAAGGCTACATAAGAAAATGAGTAAATATGTTTATACAAATTTTATAAACATATTAAACGAGCTTAAAGAAACAAATTAAAAAGAAAGGATTAATATGCAAATTTTTATACCAGCAACGATATTTCAATGCAAAATAAGCAAGAATGAGTTAATTAGTAAATATAGAACATTACATATCACAAAGGAATATGTAGTTTTTACAAACGCAAAAGTCATGATAAAAGCTTATTGCAATAACATCGATTTAGCATGTGATGAAATCAATCTTGATTTTTGTGAGCTAAAGAATTTAATCAAGGTTGGGAAGAAAAGCGGTGAAATATCATTTTTTATTGACAATATAAAAGAAAATGAAGCAGAAATAACCCGCAAGAGTAGCAAAGAAGTTATAAAGGGCAGAGTAAGAACATATAAAACATATTTAGACTATAACGCACTATATGATAATTTTGATTTTTATCATAAGATAACGTTATCAAAAGATTTTAGTAAATTATCATTATTTTGCAATGCAAATAAAACTATAAAGTTTGAAAATAATCTCATTACAGCAAAACTAGGTAATGCAAGAATTGCAAAACAAAGCGAGAGTCTTGAAAATACGCAGCTTAACGGATTAAAAATAGCCTTATCAACCAATAATAACTCAATGATAACCTTAGATACAAATAAAGAGGCAACATGGTATTTTAAAAATGAAAGCAGCCCCTACAGAATCATGCAATATGATCTTGAAAATACTCTTGATATTATAGAAATGCCAATAGCATTATAATAAGAATTTAAATAAAAAGGATGCAACATGAATATAACACAAATTGCAAAGACTTATAATATTTTAAGCAAACATATAAACCAAACATGTGTCGCCATTAAAGGAGAACAAAAGATAATTTATAAAGTAAAGAATAAATTTTATTTTATGAATGAAAAAGACAATGTTTTCAAATGTATAGCCCAATTAGATTCTGAATTTTTAGAAACTATGGATACATTAAAAGAAAATGTAATTTTTAGTTTAGTTTCAAGTGGCTTTGATACGCTAGAAAAGGTAAATAATGAAAATAACTATTTTGCTATGTTTGATCACTTGTTAATGGAATTAGATAAAGCAACATTATTGCATAATGACTTTTTTTCTTTTTGTATTAATGATATTGATAGGGAAAATAACATTATTGATAATAACATTATTGATAATGGCATTATTGATAATGGCATGATAGAAAAGCATGAAACAGAAGCAGAAACACAAAAAGCACTAAGTCTATTATCTGATAAAAACATTATCACTAATTTTATAGAGAGTTATTTTAAACCTAGATTTAACTATAATCCTACAATGGACGACATAAAAGAAATGATTTTGCTTTTTAAAAAACCTAGAAAATATCTTTTAGACAAATGTATGCCTCAAAATACAAACATACAAGATTATAAAAAAGAATGCAAACAAAGTAAAATAAAAGAAACAAGGGTTCTAAAAGTAATAACAACAAAGGTAAGAAGCCCACCATTGAAAAAGTGGGATTAGGGGAGAACCCACCCACAACCGCCCGAGATAAAAGTTAAGCAACAACATATCTTTTTAAACACAAAGTCATTTAGAGTTTGTATCTATTAATAAGCATTTTGTATGTTTTAATATCTAAATTTTAGTTTTTAATAAATATTAATTAACACTTAAAAATAATTAATTATACGATAATATATCATATATTAAATATTATTTAATATGTAAATAAACAAATAAAAGGCATAAATTTAATGTTAAATAAATATATTTTTAATATTAATAAGTGTTTATTAATAGATACATAAGCATAAATTTAAGATATAATTATCTTAAATTATTGCTTTAATCTATTAAACTTAATAACAAGGATTTTCAATGGTTATTGCAATAGCAAATGAAAAAGGTGGTAGTGGAAAAACTACTTTAAGTGTTAATTTAGCTATTAAATTAGCACAAGAGGGTGATGATATATTGCTTATGGATTCAGATCCACAAAGAAGCACAGAAGTATTTGTAGATATAAGAACAAATGCAGAGCATGAATTTTTGTTTAATTCATTGCAAAGAACAGGTTATGGATTAACAAAGGAGATTAAAACTTTAGAGAAAAAATATGATTGCATTATTATTGATACAGGTGGTAGAGACTCTAAAGAAATGAGACAAGCCTTAGTTGTTGCAGATATTATTATCATTCCAACAATACCAAGTCAATATGATGTTGCAGTGCTTGATAAAATGGTAACAATATGCGATGAAATTGGTGTTATGAATCCACATGCAAAAATATTGATATTGATTAGTAAGGCAAGTCCCAATCCATTTTTGATAAGTAAAGTCAAAGACTTGCAAACCTATATAAATGAGAAAGAATTGGTTAATTTAAAACTTATGGATAGTGTTATATATGAAAGGGAGGCATACAAAAATGCAACAGGTTTAGGTTTGGGCATTACAGAATATTGCAATGAGAATGATAAGGCATATAGTGATTTTATTAAGTTTTATGATGAATTACTATGTGAGATTAAAGCGATGAGTGTAAAAGAACAGATAGGCTAACAATAGCGATCTAAAATATATTTAAAAAAGGAGAGAATATGACTTTAGTAATTAGTAATGTAAAACAAGAGTTTGTAGAGAAATTTAAGGATTTAGCAAGTAAGATTCACGCAGATGTTGAAATATGTGAGAGTGAGAGAGAAATACCCAATGCTCAAACAATGGAAGCCATAAGATTATGTGGTAATAGCGAATCAACAGAGTATGCAAATTTTGGAGAATTTTGGCAAGAAATGGAAAGGGAAGTGAATGCTGAAATTAAAAATTGAAAATAGCTTTAAAAAGGACATAAAGACTGTATACAAGCAAGGGTTAAAACAAGGTGAGATAGAGCCAATCATACAGAAGCTACTATCACAAGAATTGTTAGAATCAAAATATAAAGACCATAAGTTACAAGGCGATTTAAAAGATTTTAGAGAATGTCATATAAAGCCTGATTTATTGTTGATATATCAAGTAAAACAAGATAGTTTGCATTTAGTAAGAATAGGCAGTCATAATCATCTATTTAAATAAAAAAAGGAAATACGATGGGTATTAAAGAAATTAATCAGCAAAAACAAAACACATTTAAAAGTGTAGAGTTAGAAAGAAAAACAAAAAGGGCAAATGATATAGAAACATTTATTGAAAATGCAGAGGGTGAAACTTCAAAGAAAAGATATGGTGCTCCATTAAAGGATAAAGAGAAGAAAAGCACAGAAAGACATAGTTTTTATTGCACACCAGCAGAAAGCAAGAAGATAAGAGAAATGGCAGAACAATATAATATGAAAATCGCAGAATTTATTAAATTTAAAGTATTTGATAAGTATAAAAATATGTGATTCTTTATTATAATTTTGTAATACAACCTCATTTAAAATGAAAGGAGAATGTATGAAGAAATATTGTTTAATATTAGTGAGTAGCATTGCAATAGTTGGATCATTGACAGGCTGTGCAAAAATGTGGATTTGGTTTGGTATGGGAGAGAAGCAGGGGTAGATTATACTCAATGCAAAGATTTGGAAAAGAGAGCAAGAGATTCAAGTGTAAAAATGTAAGAAAGAGAAAAAGCACTTAAGGAACTCTCTGTTTGCAGAAAGGATACTGAAAAGAAATTTTTAGATAATCAAAAATAAATTTTGAAAGGATAGAACATGACAAATAAATTTCTTATATTGGGTAAAAGATTGGGTGCAGTGGCTTTAGGTGCAACACTATTGTGTGTTAGTGTGCAAGGGGCTACACTTAAAGAAATAGAGGCACAAAAAGAGGCAGAGGAAAAAGCACGATCACGATCGGTTTCAACACTTAAAGAAAATGAAGTAATCATCGCTTATGATGATAATGTCATTGCAGAACTAGCACATGATATACCAAAAGATAAAAAGAAAATCTTAAAACAAGCACTATATTATTCAAATGTTGCAAGTGAAAAATATTATAAGAAGGAGGCATTAGGACATGTATTTGAAACTAATCATGTTACATCAGGATTATGCAACCCAGAATATTTAATAGAGCCTTATAGAAATATAGAAGTAACAAAACTTGATAGAAAAAGACTTTTAAGCGGTAAACATCAAGCAGGGAGTAGTTTTGATGCAACAAAATATGGTTTTATAGATGATTGTATTCTTGCAATTACATGGGCAGCAGCAAGAGAGTATGAACAAACACATAACAAACAATATTATTGGGAAGGAAAAGGGTTTAGTCAAACAAGACTGAATGAAAAGAAAGCCTTGCAAAAATGGTTAGATGGTGTGTTTTATCCATATATTAATAGTTTAGATGTGACAGATTATGATTATATTAAAAGATATTTAATAGACATTAAAAAAGCAATGGTTATTAAGAATAAATAATAGCCTATCTCTCGACCCCTTTCTTATTAGAGGCATTTTGTTTTACATTTGTCTCTTGTTTTTGTTTTGCTTTTTCTAGCAATCGCAAATGCACTT
Source organism: Helicobacter trogontum (assembly GCF_000765905.2). Lineage (GTDB taxonomy): Bacteria > Campylobacterota > Campylobacteria > Campylobacterales > Helicobacteraceae > Helicobacter_A > Helicobacter_A trogontum. The sequence goes on from NZ_JRPL02000002.1 coordinate 54,231, forward strand.
TATAATCTACTATGGCATTCTTATCGTATTTTTCTAAATATTCATGCAAAGTATTATTTTTATATTTATCATGTAATGATTTACGCATATAATCTATATTTCTTATCTTTCTATCAATTAAATACCATTCAATAAAATCATTGTAGAATTGCTTCTGTTCTAAGCATTCTCCTTGTTGTTTAGTTTCATTTTCACGCTCTATGAAAAAGTTATTGATTTTTGTTTGCAGTAGCGTAAAATCACTGAATTGTTGCTCTTTTTGGTGCATTGTATTCTCTACTTTAGAATCTAAATAATTTGTAAGATTCTGAAACTCTTTGAAGTAATACTGCAAAGTCTTTATGTGATATTTATTAAGACTTGCTTCATCTTTAAAAATACTTTCATAATGAAGTATTTTATCATCGATGATTTTATCAATTACAATAGTATTTGTTTGCAATGTGTTTTTATAGCTATCAAGTAATCTTGTATCAAGCATATTATTTTTATCTATGCTCTGTAATACTTGCAGTTTCTTTATCATGTCTTTTTGTGCAAAAATTAATGATTTACTTGTTGATTTTACACCTAAATGTTGCAACAAGGCATTATCTAATTCATTTTGTAAGTTAAGAGATTGTGTAATATCTGATGTATTTTTTCTGATTTCATTTTGTATATCATTTGCTATACAAAGTTGTTCTTTTGTGGCATATCTTTTGTGTTTCATAACAAAATCTAAATACGCTTTTTTTGCGATCACATTTGTATAATCATCATTAATATCTTTTGCAAAATTATTTCTATGATTCATAAAATCAAATCCTAGATTATTTATAGCCTTGTTGAGTTTATAAATTTCTTGTTTGTAAGTCTTTTGATGTTTGTATGCAACAGTTATCGCCACTCTTAATTCTCTTAGAGCTTCTAATATATTTTTATATTGTTGTCTTGTTGTAAAATCAAGTCTCTTATGCAGAAACTTTTCTTTTTCATAGAGGGTTAGAGCTTTTAATTGTTTGATGTATTCTTGTTTTTTAGCTACATATTCTTTTATCTCATTTTTTGTATTATTTAGTTTGTGTTGCAACATTTCTTTTTTATTGGCAATAATATCTTTGTCTTTATTTATTTGAGCGATAGTATCCATATAGTGATTTCTATTTTCTCTTTGCTTTGTCCTATCGATTTGTTCTAAGATATTTGTTTTTTCAAATCTATAAGCATTGTGATAATTTAAATTTCCATGATAATTAAGTGAATCTGCAAAATCATCTCGCATTTCATTAAAAAAGTTTTTAACACTATTTTTATCTTTGAAGTGAAGTTTTTTATGTGTGAGCATACTGTTTTTATTAATTACTACATGAATATGTGGATTATTTTGATGCACATGCAAAACTTTTACATATTTATATTCATAAAAATGTTTTTGCAATAAATCATTAACACTTTGTTGCAACGCATAAATATTTTGAGAATTGACTTCTTCTCTCATGGAAAAACATAAATGCCATGCTTCTTTAGAGTTAGCTTTGGAGCTAAAATCTTTTTGCCAATCCTTTAATACCTCACTTGCATTAACCCTCATTCCATTTTCATCAATAGCATAATCATAAGGACCATGTCGTATAATATAATTAATTGCATTATAAGTACCTCTTGCAGTTAAATTTGAAAGTAATTTGACAACAGCCTGTTTAGAAAATCTTTTATCTTTTTTTAATAACGATAGGTTTGCAGGTTTAACTATTTTTTTTGGAGGTTCTTTATAAAATCTTTTTTGGATTCTAAGCTCCTCATCACTAAAAAAATCAGCTAATACTTTTTCCACATGTGCATAAGGTTGTCGCGGCATTATAAACGCACCTTTAATGATAGATCTTATGAACAAAATAATATCTTTTTATCAGAGAAAAACAAATATTTTTGTAAAAAAATTATAGGAATATTTGTAAGTTATTTTTGGGAAAAAATTATGGGCAGGATAACCCTTTTGTCCGCACAAAAATACGCTCAAATATCGTAGATAGCGATATTTGAAACAAAAACATAGTTTTTTGTAATAATCTCAAAAAAAGTAGAAACTTATAAGCAAAAAAATATTGTAGATGTAAGCAAAAAAAATATTTTTTTGATACAAAAATCCTAACATATCCATCTATGAATGTTAAATTTTTCTTAATTATATATTTTTTGACTTATTCCAAAATATTCATTATTCTTGCACAATTTTTTTAGCGAAAGGATTTCTATGTTTTCAAAACATTTTCTCAAAATGCAGAGTGCAAGACAATATATCTGCAAGAGAATAAATAAACTTTATTTCTCTTTTCTTTGCTTTATATTTTACTCTCCTTTTGCATTCGCAGATTTTGCAAGTCTTGGAAATCAAGTAAAAGGAGAATTAAAATCAACAGCAAGCACAGTTATGAGTGTGCTTAATACCGTAGTTGCAAGTGTTGGCATTGTGTATGTGTGTATTGTTGGATTTATTTTTATCTTTAAGCCAGATACATTCAAAGAAAACTCAAAAGTTTTAATCGGTGCTTTAGTTGCTCTTGGAGCATTATATGGCATTACAAATTTAGGACAAAGTGCATTCATATAGAAAGAGGAAACTTATAATGATTGTTGTTGATAATATAAGAGAGATTACAAAAAAAGATAAGATAAGAGGCTTGTCTCGCAATGCGTGGGTATTAGTGCTTTTGTTTGGAGTAACAAGCTTTATTCTTTTTCTTTTTTATGGACTTATTGCAACTCTTATCTTAATCATAACACTTGCAATACTTGAATATTTTGATGATGACATATATGACATCATTGCCATTAATTTCCAAAATTCTTTTCAAAAGGCTTATTATGCTTAAGAAGTCATTTTTTAAAGAAATATTTGCTCATAATAAGTTAAATCCAAAAAACAATAGTTATGGAAAAACACTAAGCAATATACAAAAACATGCCCTCAAAAATCCCATAAGCATGAGTAAGGTAAATCATTCACACACTAGCAATATAGAAAGCATTAATACAGGAGATACAAATGATACAAGCAATAATCTGATTGATACTAGCTTAAATGTTACTACTAAGCAAAAAAATATGCCAACACAACAATTACTTACATACAATAAAAATGAAAATATTGATACTTGTAACATAGAATCTAACCATACAAGCAATATTATTGATACAAGTGAAACACAACATACTGGCACAACAGAAAATACAAGCCATGTTTCCTATGCAGACCATGCAAATATTTCAAATAGAGAACATGAAAACTTGATTAATACAAAAAAATATAGAAGAAATAAAAACAATAAAACACCCAAAAAGTCTTTTAAAGAAGTAATCACGGACAATGCAAATAAAATACTTGGATTCTTTGAAAATATTTTCATAAAAGAACCATTAGTATATAGCTTATCTTATGAAAATAATATTGCATGTAAATTAAATGATACTACGCTTGTTACAAGAGATGGTAATGTGTGTGTTGGAATGAAGTTGGAGGGTGCAAGTTATGCAAGTATTACACAAGCAAGAGAAATTGACTTAGCTCAAAATCGCTCTCAATTTTTTAATACACTAGATTCTAGCATTGAACTCAATATAATATGTAAAAAAGAACTGATTGATTTAGAATTTCATGAATGCACAATCAATAATAAATATGCTGAAACTATTATTAAGAAATGGGAGTGTGGAACAAAAGCCTATAAAATAAATTATTATCTCATTTTTTCTACAAAAACAAAGCGAGTTACAGGCTTTTTTGAATCCAAGAAGCGTGCTTTGACAGAAGAAGAAGCTGAACATGAAAACAAAATACAATCATACAAAGATAAAGTTGCAAAACTCACTGAAGTCATTGAAAATACAAAAGGTAGCTTAACAGAATTTAATCCTGCTGTAATGAAAAGTGATGAATTATTAAATCTTTATGCTACCTATTCTAATATGAGTGAAACAAGGCTTAAATATAGTTATGATTTAATCACTGATTGCTATATGACAAGTGATGTTGAGTTTAAAAAAGATTATATGATTTTTCACACAAATACAAATGAAACAATCTATGCAAGATTTATAAGTATAAAAGCTTATGAGACAGAATCTGTATCAAGTATTATTCCAACAGGTATTTTAAGAGAAAATACAGATTACTACTTTTTATTTAGTGTTGAAGCCTTAAAAAAACAAGATGCAATCAACAAAATAAAAAGAGTAAGAACTTTTGCAGTAGATATAGTGCAAAATAACTTAGATAATTTAGTGCAGTTAATGCAAAGTGATAGAGAAAATATTATGAAAATTTCTCTTTCCATTTTATTGATTTCTAAAGAGAGTTTAAATGACTTAAACGAAAAAACAAATAGCATGAAAGCTCTATTAGAACGACAAAGTTTAAGCACAGTGAAAGAAACACTCAATCAAAAACCTTTGTTTTTTAGTTTCTTTCCAAGCAGAAGCAATCTTAATGCTAGAAAAAGACATCAAACAAGTGCTGTATTATCTACATTATGCACATTTGAAAATGATATTTTAGGCAATAAAACAAATAGATGGGGCAATCAACCTATCACAATTTTTAAACATTTAAGCGGTAGCCCATATTTTTTTAATTTTCATGATAGTAATTCAAATTCTAGTGTGGGACATACTTTAGTGATAGGCGGCACAGGCTATGGAAAAACTACACTCATGCAATTTTTAATACTTAATCTCTTTAAATATGATATTAATATCTTTGCGATGGACAAACTAAGAGGTATGTGTGCTTTCACCGAATTTATTGGTGGAGAATATCATGATTTAGAAAAAGGTAGCTTTAGTCTCAATCCATTTTCACTCAAAGACACAAAAGAAAATAACATGTTTTTACGCATGTGGCTTTGTGAAATGGCTGGTATAAATGATAATGAACATGATTTAAAAGATATAGTAACACATACTCTAAAGCAACTAAGAGATATAGAAAAAGGTTTTATAGAAACAAATAGAGATCATGTTGTAAGTTTAAAGGATTTCTATGATTCCATGCGACTACCAAATGACACAGCAATAGATATTAAATCGCAGTTTAAAGAATATTTAGATAGTTTATTTGATAATAAAGATTGTGCCCTAAATTTTAACAGACAACTCTCAATACTCAATATGGATGCCATATTAAAAAATCCAAAAATATCTGCATTAAGTGCAATGTATTTATTTCATAAAATAAAAAACATTTCAAAGAATGCTAATAAGGGATTTTTTATATGGATTGATGAATTACGAGATTATTTAAATGATAAAAATATGCGAGATAAAATCATTGAAATGATTGTAGAAATCAGAAAAATCAATGGTGTTATCACTATGGGGTTACAGAATCTTGATTTCTTAGACGAACTTTCTAATGCAAACACTTTTATTGACAATATGAGCAATTACATTATATTTCCAACAAAAGATGAAAAAACATTAGAACAACTTCAATCAAAACTTTCTCTAAGCAATAGTGAAATTAACTTTTTATCACAGGCAAATAAAAATAAAAGACAGATTCTCTTTAAACAAAAAGAAACAGGCAGTGCAATTCTTGATATTAATTTATCAAGTCTTGGAAAAGATTATCTAAGAATTTTTTCAAGTAGCAGCGAAGATGTCAATGACTTATTAGAGTTAAAACGACAATATCCTAGTGAATGGCGTGATAGATACCTAAAAGGCTTAAAGCCCAACTCATTTGATAAGGAGCTAACATGAACATTAAAGCTTATGTAATTATTGTCTTCTGTAGTTTTTTATTTATAGCATGTAACAATAACAATAAAACACTCAAACCACCAAAGAAAAGTCCATGTGCTTGTTATGATATACAAATTGATATGGAGAACATTCATGTATAAAAAACACATCAATAGCTTTTTTATTGCAATCATGCTTACAATTACTGCATGTAATTCTGTAAAAATAGATATGGAAAAAATAAAACCGCAAGTAGCAAATGCACCTATGTTAAACATGCAACAAAAGGATAAATAATGGCATTTGATGATAGAGAATTAAAAACAGATCCAAACTATATCTTTAGGACCGAGAGAAACATAAAAGCTATTATGTTTTTATGGATACTCATACTTAGTGTTATTGTTGTCTTGCTTATTGTTGGATTTTTCATTTTATTGCCTTTAAAACAAAAAGAACCCTATCTTGTATTTTTCTCAAATGCAGATACAAACTTTGTAAGAGTGGAGCAAGGTAACTACAACATAAGAGCAGATGAAGCCTTACTTAAAAGTATTATTGCCACCTATCTTTTAAATCGTGAAACCATCAATAGAATTGATGATATAGAGCGATACGAAAAGATAAGATTGCAAAGTAGCAAGGAAGTATGGGAAGTGTTTGAAACAATTGTTAAACAAGAGGGCTCAATCTACCAAGAAAAGGACCTTTATCGTAATATAAAAATTATAAATCTCTCTATTCTTAGCAAAAATGTAGCAAATATTGACTTTATCACGGAAACAAAAAATGGTAATTCAAATAAAACCATGTTAAAGAGATATAGGGCAACTCTGCAATATGATTTTATCAATCAGGAATTAAGCTTTGATTCTGTGCCAGAGAATCCAAGTGGATTTATCGTAACAGGTTATGCCTTAACAGAAATTTTTGATGATAAATAATAGGAAATACACATGGAAACAAAACATAATGAAGCAGAAAACGATAAGATAAAAACAAAACACAAAAAACTTCTTTGCATTATCATATTTGCAATAGTGCTTTATGGATTGCATTATAAGGTGTATGCTTCATGGACTGAAGCCGATCAAACAGAATATGAAAAAAGAATGCAACAGGGCCAAGCACAAAGTCTTGAAATGGCAAAAGAATTAGCCAAAATTCAAGCCGATTCATTGCGAGAACAAGAACAAATCAAACTAGAATCAAAAAGGAGGGCAGAATCACCTCTTATGAATTCTAGTCAAAAAGATTTTAGCTCAAGTCTTGTGATTAACAAAAATGAAAAAACAAACAATATTTCAAAAAGTATAAATAGTGCAAAACCAGCACATAAAAATGTCAAAATGCCATATTACAATCTTAATAAAAAAGAGGGTGAAAGCCTTAGTAAAGAAGAAATGGAAATGCTTGCAAATGCTTATCGTTTGCAAAATCTAAAAGCATTACAACAAAACTTTTTTAATAAAGATTATGACGATAGCTCAAATACGCTTAATGTGTTAAAACCAAAAGAACATACTATTAAAATACGAACACGATATGCAATGACTTCTACAATCATTATGGAATCCAAAATTGTGGGTTATATACTTGGAGATAGTGTAGGATTTGAGGTAAAAGAATTACCACACATGGAAAATGCACTATCTATACGACCAAAACTTATCGGTATAGATACAAATCTTACCATTTTCACACAAGACAAACGCATTTATAATCTCTATATATTTAGCACAGATTACAAAAGCAAAAATCCACCAAATCTTATTGTAAATATTCAAACACCTTATACCAAAGAGGAAAAAGAGCAATTGGAGCTAGAGAAAAAGAAAACCATAGAGCTTGATAGAAAAACCTATCTAACCATTGGTGATGGCATAGATTCTTTGAAAATCAAAAGAGAAGATATAGATACAAGATACATACAAAAAACAAAGAAAAAATATGCTTTTCTATTTGCAGAACAAGTCTTTAGTGACAAACAATTCACATACTTTAAATACAACAAAGAAAACATGCCAGAAATGCCAGCAGTATGGGTAGTTGTAGATAAAAAAGATTCGCCTATTGCTTCACGTATTATAGGGGATTATCTTGTTGCAGAAACAACAGCTAATAACTTTACAATACGCATAGGAGATGCTTATGTTTGTGTAAGGAAAAAGAAATGAAAGCAAGAGTATTGAACACATTGTCTTTTTCTTTTGTGCTTTGTTTAGCATTAATGCAACAAAGTATAGCAGAAAGTCCGCTTAAAATAAGCAATAACCAAAACAATGCACAAAAAGATAACTTAGATTATTTGCTTGATGATTATAAAACCAAATTTCCTGTAAATGATTATATATGGCAGAAAGAAAAGCCACAACAAAGTGCATATGATTATTTTAATAAGCAACAAAATGATAAGTCTAATAAGTCTATTTCATTAGATCCACATCAGCAATCATTAAAAACACGAATGCTGCAAGAACAAAACAGACTACAACAAGCAATGCAATACAATAAACAAATAGTAGAACAACAAAACAAACAACAAACAAAAAATACAAAAATGACCAAGATACATACCAATCACACAAACAAACCAAAATCAAATATCAATAAAACATCACCAAAAAACATAGACATGGAAGTGTTGTTTTTAGAGGCAATGGAGGAAAAGAATCCATTGTTTGCAGAATATGGAGATGAAGACTTTAATCTCAATTATGCAACCGCTATGGGATTAGGCAATGCTAATAATATAAGTGATTATGGCAATTTATTTAGAGACTCATATCTTGGAGGGCGAGGCAATACTCAAATGCAAGAGGATAGCACGACAAAATATGGAGATTCTCATTTCTCTAATCAAGAAAACATAGATGAAGCCACAAACGAACACAAGCTATATCGCACAATAACAGCAGGTAAACTTATACCATGTATTCTACTTACACCTATTAATAGTGAGATTGAGGGATTAGTATCTGCACAAGTAGAACAAGATATATATGCACATATGGGTAGAGCAGTGCTAATTCCTAGAGGCAGTAAAGTTATAGGTTTTTATAAAAATGACAATGAAATAGGACAAAGTAGAATTCAAATTGTATGGAGAGAAATTATTACGCCACAAGGCGTAAATATTATTCTTACAAATGCAGTAGCAAGTGATAGTGAGGGGTATGCAGGAGCTAAAGGACACTTAAATAATCGTTATTGGCAACTCTATGGCATGGGAATAACAATGCAAACCTTAGCTAATGCCATTACTTTTGGAGTAGCAAATACAACACAAAAGCCTAATGCAAGTATAGGATCATCGTTCTATACAGGACAAATTCTAGCACAAAGTCAAAGTGATATAAATAATGTTTTAAGGCAAATTATCTCAAAGCAAAATGATATAAAACCTATTATTCAGATAAAAGCAGGTAGTAGGATTTATATCACGCCAACAGCACATATTTGGTTTCCAATACCAAGAAATAAAGAGACAATGGCAAGATATTTTGATGATGAATAATAATTTTAATTAAGGAGATAGTTATGCAAGATGATATACAAACACAACTAAATGAGGTAGATATTCAAAAAGAGCAAAAGAGAAGTTTAGAACAAAGAGAACAAGAGTTAGAGCAAAAAACTACTAAGGCTACACAAAAAATAACAGAAATAATGGAAGCCATAAAAGCACAAAATGTAATTAATACGAAAATCAATGAAATCAATAAACAAATAAATAAGCACAAAAATAAAATAAAAAAGCTTATTGCCAAAAAAGAATTATTGGTTGAAAAATTAGAACAATATGCAAACAATCTAAAGGACTATCATGAGTAATGTAAATGTAGTGTTGGCACATAAGTTAGAAATATTAGATAAATATTTAAGACTTGAAGCAAATGAACTAATCTTTACAAGATCATGTGAGTTTTTTGTAGATTATGGTGATAGGTGGGAGAGAATTGTAGATGAAAAGCTTGATTATGAATTTTTAACAAGCTTTTTACAACAACTTGCTACACGCAGACACCAACGCTTTAATGAGAAGTATCCAAGCTTATCATGCGAATTACCACCACCTTATTTAAGATACAGAGTGCAAGCACAACATGAAAGTATCTTATTTAATAGTGATGTATCTATTTGTATAAGGATTCCAAGTAATAAACGCTTTGAGTTAGAATCCTTTAAACTTAGTGATAAGCTGATACAACAAGGTTGGAATTATGACTTAATACGACAATTTATTAGAGATAAAAAGAATGTATTGGTCAGTGGAGGCACAGGTAGTGGTAAGACTTCATTTCTAAACTCATTAATGGGCGAAATTCCAAAAGAGGATAGAGTAGTAACTATTGAGGATAGCCAAGAGTTATTTATTGAAAATGAAAATAGAACTCAAATTGCAATACCTAAAGAGGAAGGCGTATATACCTATACCACTGCTATTAATAATGCTATGAGATTACGACCAGATAGGCTATTTTTAGGTGAAATTGATATTAGAAATACATTGGCATTTCTAAGAGTTAATAATAGCGGACATGAGGGTAATCTCTCTACACTACATGCAAACAGCACAGAAGATTCTATCAATGCAATCATTACAAATTCTATGTTTAGCGGTATGAATACAAGCAGAGAGGCAATGCTAGATTATATACGAAGTGCTATTGACTATATCATACAAATTGCAAGAGTAAAAAAAGAGAGAATAATAGTAGATATTCTTAATGTAAAAGAGTATTTAAAGCCTAGCCCACAATTAAATACACAGACATATCAAAGCAGTGCTAACAACATAAAAGCAGTAAGCGACACACATGAATGGGTAAAAAGCTATTAATCATAAGGAAATAGACATGACTAAAACAAAAAGATTATGGATAAGAATTTCAAGCAGTGATTATACATTGCTTGAAAAACAAGCAGAGAAAAATAATCTTTCTAAAAGTCAATTAATACGACTTTACATTAGAAATGAAAAGATACAAAAGCTTATCACAACGCTTAATAGAAGCAATGCTATGCACCTAAAAATACTTTTAGAAATATCTCGTGTAGCAGGGAATATCAATCAAATTGCCTATCACTTAAATAGTGAAAAAATACAAAATCAAGAAGCATTTCATTTATTCTTAAAAGAGGCACAAAACACAAAAAACATCTTTGCGTTTTTTAAGAATGAATCTAAAGAACATTTAAAAGAAATATCAAACATAATGGATTAACATGCAAGAAAACAAATCAATTACACAAACCTTTCTTCGAGGCTTAACTATTATCTTAGTTTCTATACTTATGAGCATAGTAATTTACTATATAGCAAACGCATGGATATTTGATATTAATATACTTGATTATGCACAAAACTATGAGAATTTTATAATTACCATACAAAATATAGGTAACCCATATTTAAAACTCAAAGCCTATTATCCATTAGCATATAGCTTAACACCTTTTATATGTTGTATCGTATATTGGCTTATCTCTAATGAAACAATCAAAAATAGCTATGGTAATGCAAGGTTTGCTAAAGAAAAAGACTTTAAAGAAATGGGATTTAATTTAGATTCTAAGGGAGTGCAGTTAGCATGTCTTGTAAAAGGAAAAAAGCGTATTCCTATATCTACACAAAAACCACTAGCTATTCTTATTGTGGCTCCAGCAGGAACAGGTAAAACAGCAAGTATAGCATTACCTAATCTTTTTTCATTGCCTAATTCATGCTTTGTATTAGATATTAAAGGAGAGTTATTGCAAAAGAGTGCGGGGTATAGACAAAAGCACTTCAATAATAAAATTCTAGTTTTTAGCCCCTTATCTAAGGATTCTAATACAATGTTTTTTAATCCATTTGATAATAAGATTATCAAAGATATGGATTTTGTAGAACTTATGCAGTTAGCAGATCAAGTTGCAGGAACTATCTTTGTGGGAGAAAAAGGAAAAGAAAATGATCATTGGATTGTATCAGCAAAAACACTCTTTACATTTTTTGCCTTATACAATATGCAGAAATTTAAACATACAACTTTAGGAGATTTATCACAAGCACCTAAAAAAGATTATTTTGATGAATTAGAGGGACAATGGAGAAAACAAGCAGTTATTGAACCAAATGAGGAAGACGATGACGAAAGCAATCCTTTTGGAGAAGAACAAAAAGACCCGGAAGCAGATATTTTTAAGCTATGGCTACAACAAACAGCAGAGGATACAAGCCTTGATGATATTGTAAGAAATCAAGCAAGAGCCTATTCAAAATATGCAGAAAATGAATTTGCAAGTATTAAATCTACTTATGATACTTTTATGAAAGTCTTTGCTAATCCTAGAGTAGCTAAAGCAACTTCTACAATGAGTTTTGATTATGAAGATTTGAGAGAACAAAAAATAACTTGTTATGTAGTTATACAAAGTGAGGATATGGATATTCTAGCACCACTTGTTAGAATCTTAGTCGAGAGTTTTTTCAAAAAGCTAATGAAAAATGAAAATAGCGACCCAAATAAATTTATCTACTTCATCTTAGATGAATTTATTAGGTTTGGAAAAATGAGCTATTTGCTTGAAGCACCTGCATTGTGTAGAAGCTATGGATTAATTCCTATATACATTACACAAAGCTATGAGCAAATTAAAAAGTATTATGGTGATGATGATTTAAAGATTCTAAGGGCTAATGCTGCATTCCAAGTAGTATTTAGAATGAATAGCTTTGATGATGCTAAAACTTTAAGTGATATGGTAGGTGATTTCACCAGAAAGAAATTATCTATTTCAAAGGATTCTATGGCTGTTTTGAAAAAGAATAATAGTATTAGCGAGGAGGGATACAAACTTATTACCCCACAGGATATATTATCAAGCCCAGAGGGACAAGTATATGTGTTAGCAGGTGGATATTTAAACAGACCTATCAAAACACAAGCAAATCTATGGTTTAAAAACAAAGAACTAAATGGGGCAGATAAAATTCCTTATGACTTAGAAAACAAACATTTGCAAGAACATGCACAAGCAAATGCAGAAAAAAATCAAAAAGATATAAAAACAGAAAACGAAAGCACTAAAACCACGCAATTAGAACAACAAGAAATGGAGACAAACAGCAATGATATAAACAATAATGTAGAAAAACAAATAAGTAATAATATGGAATACAATCCATTCAAATATAAGGAATATTAAGATGGCATAAATATCAGAGTTAAAAAATCTCCTTCTAAGAATTATTTTAATTTTTAGAAAGAGATTTTTAATCTCTAATTTTAACACAAAGGAAAAAACATGTTTGATGTCAAAGGCATGGGTAAAAAAGAATTTGAGGTATGGCAAGAAGGACAAATATTTGCAAATATTGATGATGGAAAACTTGATATCCAATTTTCTAAAGATCAAATTGAAAATTCATTTATTATCTCAATAGATGAAATGTTTGCAATGCCACAAGATGCTATTTTTTATGAACAAGAATTAATCTAAATTAAGGAGGACAAAATGGCAAATAATGAAATTAAAGCATGGAAAGAAAGAAGTAATGAGGAAAAACAAGAAAGTATTAATCAGTATAATAAAATGATTTTTGCTACCGCCATAAAACAAGGCAAAGAATTCTGGAAAGAAGATAAATCAATAGAGCAAATCAACAAAGATATGCCTTATAATCCAAAAACAGGAGAACCCTACATAGGAATAACTTCAGCATTATTGCAAGCAGTTGCAAAAATTAATGGCTATGAAACAAATCAATTTATCACAATGAAACAGGCTAATACGTTAGGAGGTAAATTAAAACCATTAACCAATGAAAATGGACAACAGGTTATAAGCGAAAAAACAGGGAAGCCCCAATATTCACAAGGCGTGAAAATACCTCTTATGAAAACTTATGAATTAGTTCCAAAACTTAATGATAATAAACAACCAATAAAAGAAAATGGACAACAAGTCTTTGTCAAACAATATTTATCAAAGCCTACACTAGAAACAACAACACTCTACCATGTTTCTCAATTTGATAATTTAGATCATTCTAAATTCAAGGAGAAAAATATGGAAAATGTAGAAAAACTAAGGTATGAAAACAGAAATACCGCAAAAGAACCAAAAATTGAGAAGCAGTTGCACCAAATAGGTTTGCATGATAAGACAAGAATTGCATTACATGAGTATTTAAACGCTCAAAGTAAAGGCATTGATTATAAAGTTCCATTGATTGCAAAAACTAGAACTGACATGCAATTGGAAAATCAAAAACAACAAAATAAAGCCCAACCTAAGAAAAAGGGCATGGAGAGATAATTTGTGTCTTACATGATTGATATTTAAACCATGCGTAAGGAGGAAACAATGATTTAATTTTATATATTCTTTTAAGCAATAAATTCAGCTTATTTAACATATTTATACCTTTTATACATAACTACATATAGGAATGCCTATATGTTTTAAGTATTTATCAAAAGAGATAATCTCTTTTTTGCTAAATACTTTTTGAAAGGAAGCCAATGAATAAAATGATCTTGAGTGGCAATCTTGCAAATATGGTTACGAAAAAGCATCTTAATAATGGTATGTGTGTAGCACAATCTACCTTAGCGTTAAATAATGTTATAAAAAAGAAAGATGGAAGCAAAGAAAACGAAGTTTGCTATATTGACGTTATAGCATATGAAAAAATTGCAAAATTAATGTATGAATACACCACAAAAGGGACAAAAATACTCATAGAGGGGAAATTGAAACAAGATGTATGGCAAGATAATAGCGGAAACACAAAAAGCAAACATTATATCATTATTAAACGATTAGAAGTTTTAAACAACAAAACACAACAATCTAGTCAAACATCACCAACTTTCAAATCCACAAAACCATAACATAAGGAATTGACATGCAAAATTCAATCATCATCATAGAATCACCAAATAAATGTGAGAAAATAGTACATTACAGCGGAGCTAAAGTATATGCGACAGCAGGACATTTCATGCAATTAAGAAATGATGATAGTTATGTTGATTATGACACCTATGAACCACAATTCATAATGATGAAAGAAAAAGAGAAAAGCATTAATTTCATATTACAACAATGCAAAAATAAAGAAGTCTATATTGCAACAGACCCTGATAGAGAGGGCTATGCAATAGGTTATATGATTTTTCAAAAGATTAAAAACATTGCAAAATCAATCAAAAGAGCAGAATTTCATGAGATTACAAAAGAGGGTGTAGAAAAAGGATTAAAAGAAGCAAAAGATTTTAGTGCTACCAATAAAAATCTCTATGAAGCTTTCAAAGCAAGAAGTGTAGGCGATAAAATGGTGGGCTACATTATGAGTCCTAAACTTATGCAGAAATTTGGGATATATAAAAACATTAGTGTAGGCAGAGTCCAAACTCCAGCCCTAGCCTTGATTGTTAAAAAAGAGTTAGATATACAAGCTTTTAATGAAAAGCCAAAGAATGAAAGATTAAGCCATAGAGTTACAGCAAAAGCAATCATTGAAAATAATGAATATATTCTTTCAAATGCCAATATCTTTCGAGACAAAACAGAAGCACAAGAATTTTTAGATTCTATAAAGAATGAAAAGAATGCATTAATTGCAAGTATAGAATCTAAAGAAAGCAAAAAATCACCACCAAAGCCTTTTGAAGCAGTAAGCCTTATTAAAGAAGCAAATAGTAAATTAAGTTTTAGCAGTAAGGATACTATGGATTTAGCACAAAAGCTTTTTGAAAAAGGCTTAATCACCTATCATAGAACAGATAGTCAAATGTTAAGCGAGAGCTTTATTGACTATTTAGAATCTCAACTCAAACATCATGAATGGTATGAAAAAAGAGTGTATAAAGCAGGTAAGCATTCCCAAGCAGAAGCACACGAAGCTATAAGAATAACAAACCTAGATTCTGAAGTAAGCAATCTTAATGAAAAAGAACTAAAACTCTATAATCTTATTAAAGATAACAGCATGTATTCACAAGCAAAAGATTCTCTTTATCAAACAATGAAATATGAATTTAATATTTTAGGCAGAATCTTTAACTTAAATCTTAGAATACCAACATATCTAAGTGCATTTGAAAAAAACAAAAGCACTGATGATACGGAAAGCGAAGCGGATATGGTTATCGCAAATTCTATCCCAAATCTAAAAGAAAAAGATAACATAGCCATACAAGAATTTACAATCAAAGAAATTGAAGCAAAAGCACCACAAGAATATAAAGAGAGTGATTTTATACCACTACTACAAAAAGAGGGTATAGGCAGACCAAGCACCTATGCTAGTTTTGTGCCTACTTTGCTTACTAGAGAATATATCAAAATAGACAAGAAAGGCAAAAAAGAGGTTTTAGTAGCAACACAAAAAGGCATACAAGCCATTAAATACCTAGAGGATATGCAAGATAATTGGATTACAACAAGCGAATTTACCAAAAGCATGGAGGAAATACTAGATTTAATCACAGAATCTAAAGCCACCTACCTCGACTTTATAAAGCCACTACATGCAAGAATGGGCTATGCAATCCCACAAAAAAGAGAAACTAAAAAGCCTACACCAAAACAAATTGAATTAGCCACAAAAATTGCCAAAGAAAACAATATTGAGCTACCCAGTGAGGTTTTGGAATCTATGAAAATATGTAGTGATTTTATTGATCAACACAAACAAGAAAATTCACCTACAGAAAAACAACTAGATTATGCAAAAAAAATAGCAGAAAATAAAGGCATTGCACTACCAAAAGAAGTAGAAATATCTTTTAAGGCATGTAGTGAATTTATTAATAAGCATAAATCTAACACAAATAAATCTAAGTAAGGAGATAAATATGGCAGCATATGATGAAAATGGAAATATGATACAAGATACTCAAAGTGAAGAAATTATTATAGATACAGATAATAACTTTGCAGACTATGAATATGATGATAATACAGATATTATCATAGAGCAAGAGAATCAAGAGCTTAATAAAAAAGATGAAATAGCAGTAGAAACAAAACAAAAATTCGAGCATGAGTTTCATGATATAAATGAAACGCTACAACACATGCAAGATTCTAATACAAAGGATAATCATGAACTTACGCAAGATAATACAGCTAATGCAACTATACAACCCACAAATACTAAAGAACAAGAAATTGATGAAACTAAAGAAAATCATCAAAATAATAATCTTGATTTTCTCAATAAAAAAGTAAAAAAACTTGATAATCTTAACGAAAAAGATCATGAAGCACTTACAAAAACACATCGATTTGAAACAGAATTTAAAGATATAAATGAAATCTTAGCATTATCAAATCAACTCGATAATGCACTTGATAATAATCTTGAAAATAACAATAATGATAATGGGCAAAAAAGGGATACACAAGATTTACAAACAAAGCCAACTAATCTTGAAAAAGAAAAAGAAAATCTTGATAAAGCCCTTGATAATCTTGTTAAAGTAAGAAGTCTTGCAGATTTAATAAGAGCTATATACATGCTAGATGAAGCTTTGTTTGCTATTAAGGAAAAAAGACCAAAGCCTGAAAAGAATAAAACCTTGCAATTCCTAACAAAAGAAGCAAAAAAAGGCTTTAAAATAACTAAAGAATATGCAGTAATGGCAATAAATGAGATAAAGGAGTTAAAAGGTGAACTTGATGAATACATTAAAATAAGGCAAAAAGAGTCGGAAATGCAACAAAAAATATCATCACAAACAAAATCCTATAAATTAGCAATAAGCCCCAAACAAAAAGAAAGCTATGCAATGAAAATACAAAAAAACATGGAATATGTAGATAAAGAATTGCCTAACTTTAAGAAAAACTATCCAACCACTCATCAAAGAGCAAATGAAACTCTAAAAGCCTTTGAAAAAACAAAGACTAAAGAAAAAAATGCAGATAAGGTCAGGACCTTGTAATGGAGAAATTACAAAAAGCATGGGATTGTGCCATACATAAATACGATAGTGATGATACGCATGATATAAGCAATATCCTCGATATGAGTAATATGCAAACTGAATATCATGTTATTAGAGAATGTAAAGATATTTGCACCAAAGAGGAAATTATACAGATGAATAAGACAAATAATTTACAATCAAAATACAATATGGAATTAAGAGATCTGATTAACTTCTTAGAACAGAAGAAATCAAATTTCACAATTAAGCAATTTAAGCTTATGCTTGAATCCATATGGAACTTAATCAATGAGGCAAAAAGTTTTGATGTATGTATTGATGATGATTTGCATAATAGATTATCTGCGTTAGAACAAGAATATAGCACATTGTTTATTGAAAATAATAGAAAAGTGATCAGTGCAATTCAGCATAAAGAAATAAAAAAGGAGTATAAATGAAAATATCATTATCATTAAAAAGTATGATTTTAGCAGGATTGTTAAACCTAACACCAGCTTATTCAAATTTCCCAGTATTTGACTTTTCAAACCTTTCACAAGCCATTTTAGAGTATTCAGAACAAATAAAACAAATGATAATGTTTGAAAAACAACTAAAAGAATTGGGTATTGATGTGGATAGAATTAGTGGTTTTATTAGTGAAATGCAAGGTGCATGGGATTCTATTCAAAATCTTAATGAACAAGCATTAAATCTTAGTGGAATAGAATCTCTTTTAGATGATATAAAAAACGATTGTGATTTATTTCAAAATGAAAGTGAAACATTTAAAAATTTTATTAATGAGCAAAAGAAAAAGCTAAAAGGTGTAGATTCTACAACAGCATTAAAACAAGCCTGTATGAATGCCCTTGCGAATGAAGATTTCATAAAAGAAATAAAAAACAAATATGAAAATTCTGCAAAAGAATTTCTAAGAAAAGGTGATATGGATAGTTATCGCAAAGAAATTATAAAAGCACAAGAAATAAAGGATAAACGCAGACAAAATATTGCAAAAACACAAAGTGAAAGCGTTAGTAAGGTGTTAAACGCTTATAACCTTTATACAGAGGGTAGTGCTAGTAATGGTAGTAAATATAATATGCTGTATAGAAAAGATACACAAGATATGATGGGTAAAATCCAAAAGCAATTAAGTGATACAAAAATTAAAGCCATGAATGATAAAGAAAGACAAGAGGCCTTACTAAGAACACAAAGCATGATACTGCAAGTCTTAGTTTCACAATATGAAGTTATGCAAAATATGAATGCAATGTATGCAAGTATGGCGTTGGATAAAATGAAAGAAACAAATCCTAAAAAATCAGAAACAATTAAACCTGAAAAAATTGAGAAATTTCAGCGTAACAAAATAGGACAACCAGATTTCACATCAAGCTTCTTTGAATAAAAGAAAGGAATATAGTATGGAATATATAAAAGGAACAGCAATTGACATACTAATAAATTATTATCAAAGCGAAATTTCCCTGCTCGTCATTGTTATGTTTATATTCTTAATTGCAAAAATAGGTTTCTTAAGAATATTGTTTTGGCTACTTAAAAAAATACTCTAAAAAGGATAAAAATGCCGACAATAGATAAAAATAGTGGTGATTTAATAGATAAAGCCTCTCATTTAGTGAATGAAGCAGGACAGAGTATTGCTGCAACAATATTCAAGGAAGCAGCAACAATATTCAATACTTACATAGCAGGCGTTATTTTTACTTTAATTGCATGTTTTTGGGTATATAATAAGATTGGTAAAGAATGGAATAAAGAGGATTTTTACAAAGCAGGTACATGGATTATTATGTTTGTATGCTTAAAGGCAATATTTGCAAGTCCAAACAATTATCAAGGATTTTTATACTTAGTGAATTATCCTATTTCATGGTTTTATAAGGTAATTGGAGAAATAAAACAAATAGAAACTACAAATGAATTATTAGAACATTCTATTACATTTGTCAAAGGTATATGGGATAATATTAGTTTTGATGATATTCCAAATGCCTTATTGCTCACATTATTAGGTTTAATAACATTATTGGTTATATGGCTTTACATATTATTTCTTGCAATTTTTATAATAATTATAAATTTAGCATGTGCAATCATACTTGCAGTATGTCCTATTATGTTACCATGCCTTATTATTCCTAATTTTAGAGGATACTTTTTTAGTTGGTTAAAACTTTACACATCTACTGCAATACAACCCGCATTTGCAACAATTATTGCAGGTTTTATGACGAGCATGATAGTCAATCAAACAAAAAATATCATAACACAACAACAAGCAGAAAATTTTTGGAATAATCCGGCAAATGTTTCAACAGCTACAACACAAATATTTCTTATCATAATTTTATGTCTTATTGCTATAACATTATTATCTAAAATCCCACAATGGACTCAACAATTAATAGGCAGTGGAGATGGGGAACATAAGACAGGTATAGCAGGAGCAATAGCAGGTGCAGGTGCTATGATGAAACAAGGATATAAAGGCTACACTCAAGCAAGAAGCGATATGAATTATAGAACAGGTGGACAAAATAGTATTGGCAGAAGTTTGGCAAGTGGTGCATTAAGTGCAATGGGGATGAGTGGACATGCTCAAAAAATAGCAGGACAAACAAGTGGGGACAGAGGCAAATATCAAGACAAAATGCTACAATCAACTATACAAAATGGAAGTTTCACAGCTATGCCTACACCACATATAGAATCAAGCAATGCTAATAAAAAATAACATTGTATTAAATAACTAAAAAAGTGAAATTTTATTGTTATTTAATAACTTAAATATATATAAATTGGTATTAATAAATCATTTATATATTAGTTATTTATCAATATATAAACATTTTATTAATAAAATATTATTACTTATTTAATGTTAAAAAATAATTAGTTAAAACATAAAATAACATTTATCAAACATTTATTATGTGAAAAATAAATATTATATTATTGTGAATAAGAATAATAAAGATTGCTTGAAATACAATGAATGAAAAATAGAATACCATCATTATTTTTGACAAAAGAATAAAAAGGAAAAATATTATCAAATAAAAAAATAGTGAAGAGCAATGATACATAAAAAATGAAGATAAGGATTTTTACTAAACATTAAAAAAATCACCACATTACGCAATCGCAATGAAGAATTTGCATAAAGAAGTAGATAACCTTAAGAATCCTTAAAACTTAAAGTGATAAAAGTATAGCTAAAATATTTAAAAAAAGTAAATAATATATAATTAAGATTATTTTAAGTTTATTTAATTATAATACTTCACAGCATTAAAAAAATTGCCACATTATATACTATGAATTCCTACAGTTAAGGAAATTTATAGAATCTAAAATCTAATCTTTAGTGAGGTAATATAGCAGATAGCTATAATCCTCATAGATTTGCATATTTATAAGATTCACTAAAATCTGTTTTAGTTTGAAACTCTTACAAGCCATGCACTACGGGTTGTCGCACCACAATACCATTTTGCTCTAAAAGCTTTCGTGTTGCCGAGATAAGATTGAGCGCACCAGCTGTATCACTATGAATACATACAGAATCAAAATCTACCTCGATAGTTTTACCCGTAACACTCGTCACCGTGCCTTCTTTACAAGCTTGTAATACTTTATTTGCGATTTCATCTGGTGTATAAGCCCTAGCACGTCTTACCATGACAAGTTGCCCATCATCACCATAATCCCTATCACCATAAAACTCTCGCACATAAGGGTGCCCCAACTCTTTTGCAACATCACATGTGACTGTCCCTTCCATGCAGTAAATAGGCAGTTTAGAATCTATTTTCTGCAAAGCCTGTATCAATTGCGTAGAAAATTCCCTATCTTTGGAAGCATGGATATATAGATAGCCATGTGGTTTAAAATGATGGAGGCTACCCCCTTCAATTCCAATAAATTCGCGTAATGCTCCAAGCTGATAGATACAATCATTTACCAACTCATCTGGTTTTGCGATAATAAGTCTTCTACCAAAGCCAACTAAATCCCTAAAGCCTGGATGTACACCGATAGCAACATTATTTTTTATCGCCTGCTGAACTGAATGTCGCATAATGTTTGGATCGCTTGCATGAAATCCTGCTGCAATATTGCAACTGCTAATAAGTGGCATGATCTCATCATCAACACCATCACCAATAACCCATGGACCAAAGCATTCGCCCATATCACTATTAAGATCAATTTCTTTTTTCATGGTTATTCCTTACAATAAATATTACATGATTCTCATGCTACAAACATGAATACTCTTAAAGTATAAGACAAAATGAGATAAAAGCAAAAAACAGCATAATTTTTCAATAATAGTTGTCTTATGCGTTACACAACGGCACATGTTTATATTACTTTTATAGTAATTAAAATGATAAATAAATAATTAATCTTATAACTTTTGATTATATGTTACCTTATGCAACAATAAGATATATTTGGTGGTTATATAAGTATTTTTTCAGACTATTTTTTAGAAAATATTATTACAACTAAGTTGTGAGAGAGAAAAATATGTATATCCATGTTTCTATTTTATACTTAAATGATGTGTATGTCTATGAAAAGTTACATTATTGTTTTAGATTCTTATGTAGTTATGTGTTGGAATGATCAATGTTATGTATGTTTTAGATATAAGGTTAGAGATGACAATAATTGCAACTCTTGATTCGTATAGCTAATTTAACTCCCTAAAAACATATAAATTTTTGTTATAATCTATATTTCATGATTAGAAAAGGGATTGGACTTGGAGACAGTATTAGAATTACGAGGTGTTAGTAAGCATTACGATGGAATTATTGCTCTTGATAATATCAGTTTTACACTCAATCAAGGCGATGTTTTTGGACTTTTAGGACGAAATGGTGGTGGTAAAACCACAATGCTTAAGATTATTACTTCCATGTTGGCTGATTATACTGGGGATGTGGAATTTTTGGGTTATAACTTAAGGAACAAAAAGAATCTTATATTCTTTAAGCAGCATATAGCTTATTTGCCTGATAGAGATTTCTTATATTCACATATGAATGGCTTGCAAAGCATAGCATTTTTTAACGATTTTTTTAGTGATTTTAATGAAAATAAGGCTTTAGAGATTTTTCAATTGTTAGATGTAGTTCCGATGCAAAAGATTAGCACAATGTCAAAGGGACAAGCGGAAAAGTTGGCACTCTCACTTATGCTTGCTAGAGACGCAAAACTCTATCTTTTTGATGAACCATTAGCTGGTGCTGATGTGATTAGTCGCGATGAGATTTTTAAGCTTATTGCTACATATTGTAAGGGTGGGGCAACCATCATCGCAACACATTTAATCTCTAGTGTAGAAGCCATTGTCACTAAAGCATTATTTTTAAATAAAAAAATTATGGCTTTTGGTAGTAAGGAGGAGTTATTATTTGGGTTTGATGATCTTGAGGATAGCTTTAGATATTATGCAGGTGGTGATACTGTAAAGCCACTGAAGCAAAATAATCTATATGAAGAATCTAATCAAGACTTTGAAAAATAACATGAAAGGAATACCATGCAAATAGCATACCCCACACTAAAAACACATATCACTCATGCTTTAAAGATATGCAAACATGAATTTCTCATGTCTAGAATGTTGCTTATCATTGTATGTATTATTATGGCTATTAATTTACTTATTTTTATAAATGGTAATCCAGATTCTACTACATTCTATATTTTACTAACAATACAGTATTGCGCATTTCTTGTGTGTGGTATTACTTATGTATTGAGTGCAGCCATAAGCTTTTATCAAGGTATTTTTGGTAAGCAAGCCTATTTGACACATGCTCTGCCTGTGAATATTGAGACAATTATTGGAGCAAAAATATTTATTTATTTTTTGTGGTTTTTGGTTATTTTTGCAGCTCTTATATTTACGCTCTATGTAGGCATAAATAGCACATCTTTTACACAAGAGTTGCGGCAATTGTCTGAAGCCAATTGGAGTGATATGTGGAACATCACTGCATTATTTATACTATCTGCCTTACAAGAGATTGTTTTTATATTTATGGTAGTAGCCTTGGTGCATCGTAAGAAAACATATACTTTATTGATTGGTATTTTGACATATTTTGGGATAAAAGTATTGTTGCTCATTTTTTCTGGGATACTATTGAATTTTTTGCCAGATGAAATGATGACAACCGCATCATGGCTATTGCTTTACATTTATGAGATTGCATTGCTTTGTGTATTTTATTTTATATGTCATAGAATCATAAAATATAAGTTGCAACTTTAGATTCTAAGATAAATTGCACACACTAAATAACTTGAATTATTATTTAAAACTTCTAGATTAGGATGTTAGCGTTGAAATTAGCATTCCTAATCATATAGCTTTAACTCTATAAAATTTAGCACAAAAATCTTTATAATATCAGGGTTTTGGTGATATAGCTTTGCTCATAGGTTTTTGTGGAATTTGTTTTAAAATACAAAAAAATGCAAGTAGAAGTTGTCAAAAATTTATAAGATATGAATTTCAAAATGCATTAGATGAGTTTGCTAAGATTAGAAACGAAGTAGCGCATATAAAGATTCTGAGTATAAAGTAGTCTCTAAGAGTGAAAAGTATTGTTTTGAGGTTGAAGATACAAATGTGTTAAAAGGGATTTTAAGAGAGAAGCTAGAAATAAGGAGTAGGCAATAATAAGTCTAAAATCAAATTTTAAGAAATGTCTAAGGTGTGAAAAAATACTTGTTTATGCTCTTAAAAGCGATTGCTTGAATCTTGTAGATTTTGCATGTAAGGAAATGTAGGGGCGGGGATAAAATGAGGTGTTATAGATAGTGTAATGGCATTTATTCTAGGCAGCAAAAAGAGATTCAAGCAAAGCATAAGGCAGCTTATATATAATATGAGTTTTAATACACATTAATAGAGAAGATTGAGTTGTGAGCTTGCACGATTTTAGCATGGTTATTGGGTGAGTTTTGCAACAAGTTTTTTTGTATATCTTTGTTAAGCATAAGAGAAATTGCGAAATCTTTTACATCAAAAAGTTTACATAATGATTATTGAGGTTTGTTGCTAAATTGGCAAACCCAATCTATGATCAATTAATCATGCTTTGTAAAGTGTATGAAATGCGTGTAGTTAGGACTTAAGACCAAAATTATATCAATACCCATCAATTAAGAATTTGCATTTTAGTTGTAATTCGCTAAATTCTCCTTCCACAAGAGACTCCCACACAACACCGCTACCAACCCCATAGCGATAATATGGCTCTTGTGTGTATTTATAAAGTGTGCGGATAGGCACACTCATAATACTTTCTTCTTTGCTAATTACGCCGATAGCACCGCAATACACACCTCTTTTTCGCTGTTCCAATTCACTAATGATTGTTGTGGTTTTATATTTTGGTGCACCTGTAATAGAACCACATGGAAATAATGCTTTTAGAATCTCAATGATTCCATAATGTCTGGGTAACTTTGCTTGTATTGTTGATACCATCTGATGTAATGTAGGATAGGTGTGAATAGCAAAAAGATCTTTTACACGCACACTACCTTGTAGTCCAATACGACTCAAATCATTTCTTAATAAATCAACAATCATGACATTCTCGCTGCGATTTTTAGAATCATAATGCAGAGTTTTGAGGTTATTAAAATCACCTACTTTATCGATGCCTTTTATTTTTGGAATCTTTTTATATTTTTTATAAAGATCTAGGCTTGGCTTTATCCTGCTTTTTGACACATTCTTTTGCCTATTTTTTTCTATAAACGCGCGTTTTGCTGTGCCTTTCATGGGTTGCGTTGTGATGATATGGTTTTTATAATGAAAGAAGAGTTCAGGAGAGAGTGATAGAATCTGTAGATATTTATTTGCAATATAGGCTTTATAAGGTGTGTCTTGACGGCTAGATAGTATTTTGAAGTATGTAAATGGATCTTTTTTTAGTAGTGGTTCTAGCAAGATTTCTTGCGTATAATTGACTTGATAAGTATGTCCATTCTGAATATTATCTTTAATATGTGAAAAGTTTAGTTCATATTGCTTTTTATCAAGAGATCTTGTTATCTTGAAAAGCTTTTCTTTGTTCTTTAAGTATTGTTTTTTGGCGTACTTGTTAGTGGCTTTAAGTTTTTTTCGCTTAAGAAAAAGCTCAAAGTAGAGAAGAGGCTCTTTGTCATGCTGTATTTTAGAATCTTTTTGTTTTTTGGATTGAAGGTTAGAATCTGCATTCATAGATGTATCTTGCTTTGTAGGATGTGCGTTAGAATTCAAATGGAATTCTACATTTTGTAAATTATAATAAGAATCTTGCAGAAGAATTCCACATTCATAAGTTAAATAACCAACATAATAGCCATCTTTTTTCATTTTTGTGTGGTTGTGTATGATACGCAAACACGCTGCAACCTCATCATAGTTAAAGGCTTGCAAGATGCGTTTAGAATGTGTGTAGATATAATCACCAAAAACAAACATGCAATTCACTCGATCGTAAAATAGTATGGAATCTGTGTGGCATTTATATGATTTGTTACTAAATCATGTATAAATGTATTTTGTATCCATGATATTGATATATTTTTCCAGTCATTTTGTGCGGCAAATGCAGAGAGCCAATTCATAAAAGCAAAACGCAATGGAGTCTTCACCCATGATAATGGGGCGATCTCATCGCGTATACGCCATACTTTGATGAGCTCGGCAAGAACCTGCATTTCATGTCTATATAATGTTTGTATTTCATAAAGATTAGCTTCATTATCAACCATACAAAAACCACTAAAAGATACATTAGGAGATATATTTAAAGAGTTGGATTCTAAAATATGTAATTTTAATGGGATAGATTCTAAAACTTTATATTCCATATGTGATGGGGTATTTTCTACATTTTCATATTGCATGTTATAAGTTTTCATGGAGCTGTTATTTTTATCAAAAGTGTTGGAATCTAATTTGGCTTTGTTGGTATGTAATTCTTGTTGTGATAGTGTATTATTTGCTTGAAATGTCTTGTCTGAAGCAATACACATATTGTATTTATTTATAGTTCTTATAAAGGCATGAAGTTCTGCCTCATTATTGATTGTAAACAAGATTTCTTTTGTTTTTATATGTAAGATGTCCGCAATTTTTTCCCTCTCACTTGGTGGTAGGGCTTGTGTATCTGTTTGATTGGGAAATACATCAAGCAGATACACTTCATGTTGATTTGTTTGTATGCAAAGCAAGGAGTATGATTTGTTTTTAAAATACTCTGTAAGTTTTTTTTGTTTTTCTTTGTCTTTTAAAAAAGTTGGCATTTTAGATTCAAGGATAGAATCTTTAAATACGTAAAACCCATTATTGTAAAATGAGATAATAAATTGCTTTCCAAAAAGCTTTTGTGTTATATGTAAAGGAAAACTTATATGTTTTAACACACCTTCTTTACTTGCATTAAAGTGCAGAGTCTTATCTTGATTTAAATGATAGCCCCGTGCCACAAACTGCCACTTTTTTATATCAATAACACAAGGATAAAACGCATGTATAAGTCCTGCTAGATCTTTTGGACGCTTAATTGTAGGATATTCTATGCCTACGAAATCCCCATTATTTTTTAATGTAAATTGCTTGTTGTGTAAAAGATAGTCAAAGAACTTTTGCAATTTTCTTTGTGCCTCTTTTTCTTCTTTAGTAATAAAAATACTATTTTTCAAGCTCTTGTCTATGAAACCATGTTGATTTAATTGCAATATGCGTAAATAACCGCCAAATTCTACTTGAGATTCCAAAATAAAGTTTTTGTCATTAAGCTTTATAGGTAACCCTGTTTTATTGCGATGTCCAAATACTTGATAGAAATTCTCTAGTGTATTCTGTGCAAATGCTTGAGCAATGCTACTTGCATTAAGATAGGAGCCTACACCATGTATACTCTGGGCTGCACTTAGTAAAATCAAATGTTTGGGTATATTTGAGATTCCACCATGAGTACAAATCACTCTTTTATCATGGAATCTATAAAAAAAGTATGGCTTTAATGCGAGATATAGTTTTTTTATATCATTCTTATTTAAACCTTTTTGCTCTAACTCTCTTTGTGTGCTAAAACGAAACTCTTTAGCTTCAACTTCTCTATTGTTAGCCCATTCCCACAGCCATTTCTCATGATTACCTTCAAGCAAACATACATTCTTTTTATCCATAATTTGCAGTAGAAATTGTAATACCTCATAGTTTTGGAATCCTCTATCAATATAGTCGCCAAGAAAAATATAAAATTCATCATTTTTCATTTCTTTAAAATACTGCTTTAACACATGATAAGAGCCATGTATATCACCTATGTGATGGATAATTTTATAGCCATTAAGATTATAAGCTTCTGTATCTAGCATAGTTGCAATTTTATCTGGAGTTATAGTCTTGCATTTAATCGGAATTTCCTCATTCATCATCATATCATAGAGAGTTTTTAGCTCTTCTTCTGTATAGTTATTGTCTTTTTGTGCTTTATTTCTTTCACAAATTGTTTCAAATGGCACTTGAGTGAAATCTACTACAAAGATTTCGTAAGCATAATGTTTTGCCATTCTTTTATAATTACTGCAGTATGATTTTAAGATGTGCAAATCTTCTATGATGATAAATTCACCGCGTTCCATTCGCGATTGCAATGCGGTAAAAAGCATTTGATACGCAAGTTTATCATTTTGTTTTGGTTGTGTAAAATTGCCGAAATCATCAAGCATAGGAGCGTGTAGTAGCGATTGAAAATATTTTGGATTTAATACATAAGATTCTAAGTTATATTGCTGTATCCAAGTGGTTTTTCCGCATAATGGCATACCGCGTGTTAAAAGTAAATACCGCATTATTTCATATCCTTTACTTTGCTATGAAGCAAAAAACAATAAACAATTATAACGAATTTTTAAGATGAGATTCTAAAAATTATTTCACTTTGTCTTATGTGAAAGTTAAGATTTATGCAAGCTAAATCATATAGTTTTTGTTAGGATTTTATTATTTCTGACAACCTTTAGTTTCCTTATTAATTTGTTGTCATAAATAGATGTTTCATGTAAAGTTATCACAATGTAATTTTGTAAAGTTTTTAACAATATTCTTATTCTCCATTTTTAGATTCTAGATTTAATAGCAAGCTTGATTAGATAAAAATAGAGATAGATGTATCGATAATTACATGTAAAATATGATACAATTCGGCTTTATTTGGCAGGGATTAATCGTATTTGCGTAGTGTTTGCAAAAGACATATTAATTCTAGTAGCAATAACAAAACTCCAAATGGATTAAAGTATGACAATACATAAAATCAATAAAGATGATACCAAAATACAAGCTTCTGATACAAAAACCAGTAGAGTAAGCTTACAAGATCGCAATATCTATTCATACCATTTAGATGAACTAGAGCAGTTTGTAACTCCCAAATTCAGAGCAAAGCAAATATATAATTGGCTGTATAAGCATTATGTCATAAATACAGAATCTATGAAAAATATTCCAAAAAATTTGCAGGAGATTTTGCAACAGGCTTTTAGTTTTCCCAATATAACACCTATACGTATAGAAGAAAGCAATGATGGTACAAAAAAATATCTCTTTCAAACAAACGATGGTGCAACATTTGAAAGTGTATTTATTAAAATGCGTGAGAAAGAATATGATGAAAATAACCGCGTGAAAAAGGGAGAAAAATATACTTTTTGCGTATCATCACAGGTTGGTTGTCGTGTTGGTTGTGTGTTTTGTTCTACTGCAAAAGGGGGCTTTGTTCGCAATTTAAGTGCAGGTGAGATTGTGGAACAAGTAGTAGCGCTTAAGCGTGACAATAATCTAGATGCACACAAAAGCATAAATATTGTTTTTATGGGCATGGGAGAACCGCTAGATAATCTTAATAATGTAGCAAAGGCGATAAAAATCCTAAGTCATGAAGAGGGGCTTTGTATTGCTACTCGTAGACAAACCATCTCTACAAGTGGTATTGCTCCACAAATAGAAAGGCTTGGTGCTATGAAGCTTGGTGTGCAAATTGCTCTTTCATTGCATGCAGTAGATGATGCCTTGCGTAGTCGTCTTATACCTATGAATAAAGTGTATAATATTGAGCGAGTATTGGAGGCTTTAAGAAATTTTCCACTTGATACACGGAAGCGTATTTTGTTTGAATATTTAGTGATCAAGGATATAAATGATGATTTAGGAAGTGCAAAAAAGCTTGTTAAACTTTTACATGGATTTCGAGCAAAAGTAAATCTTATCCCATTTAATCCACATGCAGAAAGTGAGTTTCAACGTCCATGTCCTGAGAGGATGCAAAACTTTGCTGATTATCTTTATAAAAAAGGTATTGTAGCAACAATACGAGAATCTAAGGGTATTGATATTAGTGCTGCATGTGGGCAATTAAGAGCAAAGCAAATAAAAATGCAATGAAGCTTTGAAATTTATGTGCATCTTGCTAAAACTTATTAGATTAATTTAAGTCTTTTGAGTGGATATGAAGGTTTACATATATCTTTAGAGCTTAGATTGGTATGATTTTCCAATGAGTTTTATTCTTGAAAAACATTAAAACTTGTATTTTATATATCTTGGTATATCTAGTTGGGATCAAAGGAGTTTAACTTGAATAGATGTTAGATTATATGTTCAACAATTCTGCTAAATCTAGAATCTAGTGATTGCATCATGCACATGCTAACTCCACCTATTCAAGGTTTAGAATTTAATTTAGGTATTTCATAAGTTGTGATAAGTTCTGATTTTTATATATTCTTGCTGTATTGTGAATAAGATTTTTAAGGATATAGTTTTTGCTCATGTTGTAAGATTTTGATTGCTCGTGAATCATGCATATATTTATCCCATAATGTTTTTCGCTCTTCTGAGAGATTATCGCAAAATTTTTGATCCAATGGTAGAATATTTCTTGCCACCTTCCTTTCTGCTTGTGTAAGGTTTGGGATATAGCCATGAAATCTCGCACAAGCACAACTTTTTGCAACAAATTCAACTAGATCATTGGGATATGAAAATGCACTTAATCGTTCTTCTTGCGGTTTTACTTTCACGCCATTAGAATCTTGTATAAAGATTGTTCGGTATGTGTAAATATAGGGCTTACATATTTCTTCTTTAGGAGTTAGTGTAATTTCTAAAGATTGTGTATTATTCCATGTAAATTTTAACGTTTGAAATGGAGTTACTTTGTTGTATTGAGCTTGCAAATCGATGCTTGTTGTAAGCATGTCTTTGAGCACATAATCGTAGTCCTTTATAATATCAAAATATGTAAAGATCTCAGTCTTTTTATCCATAATGATCGTATAGAATGCTTCTTGTATTTGCATATTTGGATAAAAATATACATCTTTTATCTTTAGTGCGCTGCAGTCTGGAAGTATGCACGAAAAAGATTTTAGAATCTGCATAACATTATCATCATATTTATATGTGTCTCGCAGCTTTACAAAGGTTTTATCTATAATTTTTGCTTCTTTTATAGAGCCTTCTTTACCTTTAATTTGTCGTTGCAAATAGGCATTATAAAGCTTTGTGTAATCGCCTACTTCTTTTGGAATCTCTTTTAACACTATGGTTGTATTGGAATTTGGCGCTTCACTATCATATGCTAAATTATCTTGATTGAAAGCACTATGTTGCTTAAATGTTTCATCTGAATCTCCTGCATTGCCATCGCAGCCATCTAAAAAGAGAAGAAATAAGAATAATAAGCAGATGCGTAGCATAATATCATAACGATTCAATTCTTATCATATAGGGCTTTTTACTAACTTCTTTAAGCTTCTCTAATGATTCTAAAGCTTTTTTTATTTGCACTTCAGCACACATGTGTGTGGCAAGTAAAAGCAGTGCAGAATGTGTATCAAGATCTTTTGGTTTTCTTTGAATAAGTGATTGTATAGAGATATTATGTGCTGCTAATATATTTGCAATATGTGCCAATACGCCTGGCTTATCATCAACTTGCAAACGAACATAGTAACGACTTATAATTTTATCCTTTGGTAAAAGCACCATATTTTGCTCTAAACCATGCTGAAAATCTGCGACATAACCTAACATAGGTGCGGTTTTACTACGCACAATTTCTATAATATCGCTTACAACCGAGCTTGCTGTCTCATTTCCACCAGCACCAGCACCATAATATACACTCTCACCAACTTTATCACCTATGACACTAATAGCATTCATTGCGCCATCTGTTTTTGCAAGCATAGAATCTTTTGGAATCATGCACAGATGTACGCGTAATTCAAGCGCATTGTCCTGTTTTTTGGCAATGCCTAATAACTTTATGCTGTAGTCATGTTCATATGCAAAACGGATATCTTCAAGGCTAATATTCTCAATGCCCTCAACGATGATGTCCTCAATTTTTGCATGTATGCCATAGGCAAGTGAGGCAAGTATCAAAAGCTTATGTGCACTATCACTACCATTAATATCAAGCGTAGGATCAGCCTCTGCGTAGCCTAGCTTTTGTGCTTGTTTTAAAGCGGTAGTAAAATCTGTATTATTGTTACTCATTTGTGTTAAGATGTAATTGCTTGTACCATTCATAATGCCGCGAATGCTTAAAATATGATTTGCACATAAACCATCACGTAAAGCCTTGATAATAGGTATACCACCGCATACACTCGCCTCAAAACCAATGGAAGATCCAGACATTTTTGATTCTAACTCATGCCTATGATATGCAAGCATAGCTTTATTTGCTGTAACAAAAGACTTTTTGTTGGCTAATGCTCTAAGAGCAATTTTGTAAGGCAGGTCTATGCCGCCCATAAGTTCTACAACAATATCAATTTCAGGATCCTCTAGTGCATCGTCGATATTTGTGCTTAATGGAATACTGACATTTTTATTATGAATATTGCGCGCGATACCAATTTTTGGCACAATCAACGCTCCAGTGCGTGCCTGTATGATGTCTTTATTTTGTTGCAAGATTTCAATAACACTACTTCCCACAACACCAACGCCAATAACTGCTACATTTATAGTTTTCATAATATACCTTAATATATGCTTTTATCTTTGGCAATATTATAACAATAAAATAACGATTTAAGAAAATTAGGGATATAACATGCCAGGTTTTACAGGCGAATTAGACTGCATTGGATTGAAGATTGCAATTACATGCACATAAGTCGACATAATTGGGGTGCTGCTTCTATATTATGCATCAGGGGCAAAGAAGTCCTTTATTGCTTCATCGGTCATATGAATCCCACGCATGTATGAATCATAATCTTTGATGGCGTGCCCTATATCTAGTACTCTAAAACCTTTTAGAAACATCTCATAGGCAAGTACTTTTCCTGCTGGACCAAGCGCAAATAGTAATGTCTCATCTCCGCTCACCTTATCACCAAGCTCTTTTCTTAGCCTATCGATACTGTTATAGGCGTGCTTTGTGGGACCGTAAATGTATTCAACCTGAGCTTCTTCTAGGATATTAAATTTTATGTTTGAAAAGACCTTGTCACCGCAAACAAGCACCAATTTCTTATTGGCAAATATCTGTTTAAACATTGCGTAGTGCTGCTTAAAATCATCATTGTTATCTGAATTCCAAGCATACAATTGTGAAATGCCGCCACATGCGTATTCTTTTGATGGTATCGTATGCTTCATGATGAGTTCATAATTTTCAACTACCCAAGAATAATCATATTCTTTTGCAATGTTGTTGGCATCTGGAGAGGGCGAATGAAAATGTCCGCCGCTAAGCCCTATAAGCAAATCATTGTGATTATATAAAATAATCTCTGACAATTTATTGGCCAATTCTTCATTGTATTCTTGAAATGGAATTCCATTCCCCCCATAATAATATATTCTCCATCCCCAAAACGAATAATACTTTTGTTTGTACCTACTAACTCTTTCATTGTTTCAACGACACCTTTTACTCGCGGTGGCTTTAGTATGTCAAAGTCATTTTTGATTTCATTGCGAATCTTGGCTGCAAAATTATATCTATGTTTTATGTATGTTAATGAATTATTGTTTAAGTCCTTTAGATTATATCTTGCAAGATAAATAATATTTCGCAAAAACCGTATTAAAGAGTATTTCATTACTTTCCTTTATTTCGAAGAAATTTTTATCCAATCAGTACAAATAATACTGTCATTATCTAAAAGCCAGGGTGTCGGAGCTATGACAATATTATTTACTTCATCGCTTAAATATGCACTCCAAAAACTGTATGAACTGTTCGCAAGTATTGCATGTTTACAATAACGCATGAGAAACATATCCTCATGCTGATTATTTTGAGTGATTGTCTTTTCACTTAGATTGAGTGAATTATTTTTATTTAATCCCATATCTCTTTGAAATTGGTCGATAAAGGCAATGTCGGTTGCACCAAAAATAAAAAACATTGGATCATGCACACGTTTTACAATGCACTGTATTGCCCTTTTGTAATAGTTCATATGGAGCTCCCAACCCAACTTGCAATAATCGCCTCTGCGAATATGAATAAAAACACTATTTTTCACTTGCAACAACTTCTCTAATCGTTGTTTGCCAGAATCGCTGAAACTATTAATATCAAAATAAAAAGCTCTCTTTAGTTCAGGTTTGAGGTCTGCTAGGTATTTTGAGTTTTGAAAAAATCCACTAAAATATGTGAAATCATTTGGCAAAAGATACTCATTATGGTAATCAAAGGCCTGACTATATGCAATATTATGTTTTTTCAGCCCAAATATCTTTCTTAAAAAACCTGGCAAATTTGTAATTCTAGCCTTTGCTCTTTCTATTTGTTCATCTGTGGCATATTCTAAATCAATATTGAAAATATCTAGACCAAATTGTGTGTGCCTATCCTGTGTGTCATACCAAGTCTTATCAAGTAGAATTGGCATCTTGAGGTGCTTTTGCAAGGCTTTTGCAAGGCTTTTGCAAAAGCATATTGAAACATTTGGTTGCCCAGTCCGCATGTAAGTTCCACAATCTTATAATCAAGCATCAATACTCCTACATAAAATTGTTTATCGATACTAATCTCAATTAAACAATATTACATGATATCACAAAATCTAGTATACTATAGAAATAAGAAAATATTATTGTTTTAATAGGGGTAATGGAGTTTTTGTATCGCTTATTCCATGTTGTTGCAGTAACAAATCAAGCTCATTTACATAAAGCATCTCATAATCCCTTAAAAGTATCTCTTTGTATTCTTTTAAGACTTGATAGGTTGCTTGTTTTGGATGTCCTATCGCTATGACATAGCCCTGTTTGTCTGCTATTCTTAAAGCCTTGTTAAGTTGCTTTCTAATCGCAGAAGTATTGACTTCATTATCTAAGAATACATTGCGTGCAAGATGGATTTTATTTTGTTTTTTCAAAAGTTTCCCTACAACGCTTTTTGAAGTTGTTAGAGAATCTACAAAAATAATACCATGTCGAGTAAGCACTTGTAATAACTCTTGCATGTCTTTTATGCTTTCTGTGTAGCGACTACCTGTATGATTATTAATGTAGGTTAATTTTGGAAAATCTTTCTTAATTTGTGTAATATAGGATTCTATTGTTTGAGGGCTATCACCTACATGCAAAGTGGTAACACCTTGTTGTTCAAAGTTATGTGCTTCAAGTGGTAAATGTATCATGTAAAAATCAAGCGTTTTTGCAACGTCTGGGTTATCTTTGCTAAAAAAATGCTTTGGAAGGAGTGATGGTGTTAATCTTAAGTGTAGAGATTCAAAGAGTTTTATATCTTTCTTGGTGGCTAGATCGTCGATAATTATTACAACCTTTGGCTTTTTGTAATATCTTTGTGGATTTTTGATATATATTGGGCTTTTATCTCTATTTTTTGTGGAGTTGAGGTGTTTGTCATTTTGTATTGCAAAATCTTGTGCTTCATTCGATTCTCTTGCATCTTGCATAATCAAACTTGTATCGATTAGAGCCGCATGATCTTTTTTGCTAGAATCTATTGAATCTATTTTGACCGCAGCCTTAGGAATTTTATTGTCTATTGCAGATTCTACAACATGCATCTGGATAGAGATTGGTGCTTTTTCATTAATTTTTAAATGCTCCATATCTTTTAAATCTAGAGATAGTGGATCAATTGGTTTGCTTTTAGAGTCTTTTTTCATGTAATACCAGGAAAACGAAAGAAGTGCAAGTGTTGTAACAATAAAGACAAAAAGTATGACAACAAATTGTTTCTTGTAAAATTGTGTATCACTCATAGAACGAGCCTCTTTTGACTACGACTAGCTTTATTGTGGCTGCTTATCATTTTGCTGCTTTGTCAACCTTAACTCTGTTACACCCCTTTTATATATGATGATAATGCGTGCAAAAAAAGCAATCAATAATGTAATAAGCAATAAATTTAAAATAAGCTCACTTTGATTTATAAAAGATTCTGAATCTGGACTTGCCATAACTTTAGGTTCTTCATTAAAAATCTTTGCAATATTTGGTGCATAAAATAAACCAAACAAAAACATAAGAATAGCATTTAGCATATTGCATGCCCACACAAAAAAGGTGCTTTTTTGGAATCTATAACTCATTGTTTCATAAAATAGTATGAAAATAGCAGATCCAATAAGGATATGCCCAACCTGTAGAAGTATTGGTGCTAGAATAATACCTTGATCATATTTTGTGATAAGTGTAGTGCTGAAATCATTGTTTCTAAACACCACATCTATGCTCATAATAATAGATTCTGAGATATTTGTAACAATAATGCTGCCAATGCAAACACCAATAAGAAGCAGATATAAACCAGCCAATATTTTTGCAATCATATGAATCCTAATGCCCTAAATAACCATAATAATGCCATGTTGCTTTGTTAAGCCATCAAAATAAGCAAGTCTTTCTGAATCATCTCTTACTTCAATGGAACAATTGAGTGCAACATACTTGCCATGACTTGAGACATGCTCCATTGGGGCAATATCTGCCTTACCATCAAATACTTTTGTAATTGCCTCCAATACAACCTCTTTGCTAAATCCTATAACGCGATAACGCCATATACATGGATAGTTAATTTGTGGTTTCATATCAATATCTATTGGCATATGATGATGCATAGTTTCTTTCCTTGAATCTTTAGTTATAAATCTATTCTTTCATATTTATCAAAATCTTTTATACATTAAAAAGTCATAAAAATGCTAAGATCATCGCATTGATTCTTAATATAACCTGCAGAATCTAGCTATATAAATTTTCTGTGCGAACATTATCTGCGTTTAATAATGGGTGCACCCACTTCATCCACCTCTTGCGTATTTTTAGAGGCTTTATTCATCTCATCGCAAGCTACTTGTAAGCCTAACTTACATGATTTTTGATAGAAATTTTTTGCTAAACTTTTATTATTTTCATATTTATCAAACCAATATGCAACATAACGGCATGACATAGCTTCATTCAATGCACAAGAGCGTTTAAAATAATCTATAGTCTGAGGTGATTGCATGGGTAGTCTTACAAAAGGCGCGATAGCATAACCTAGATCAAGCCCCTTTGTTACAAAATAATCAACATCGGCGTAATGATCTATTATGCGCAACATACGAGCGTGAAAAAAGCAAGAGGTTGCATCATCTTTTTCGCATTCTTTCTTTGTAAGGTTTAATGCTTTATCCACAATTATTTCATCATTATGGTTTTTTAAGGATGGAGCAATGAATTGCTTTAAAAATTCATTGTTATCATCTAGTGCCTCAAATGCAAAGAATAGATTTACGCAACCTAAACTCTCACCTTTTTTACACGCCTTTGCATTCTTTGCAATGCTCTCTGTAAGTTGTTTTGCAAAATCTATACTATCATAATTGCTTAATGCTCTTTCTTCTCCAACATAATAGGCATTCAAACATTCAATAACTGATCCAAGCTTACACTCCTTATAATGGAGTCCATAGGCCTTGTCGTACTCTTCATCTGCTATGGCAATATTTGCATAATAACCTGGTGTCATGCCATGTAATTTATTCATATTCGCATGTAAGGCAGCGATCTCTTCTACTGCATCTTCTTTATCGCTGTCGTTATCCACGCTAGACTTCCCAGCACAAGCAACCAAAAGCAATGCGATTAAGACAGCAAAGATAGTAACATTTATCCTTTTCATATATTCCTCGCCTATTATATTTGGAATCCAAAGTATAACTAAAAAACGTTATTTTTAGACATAAAGAGGGTAATATTTTGGTTTATTAAGTCATCTTAAGTTTAAAAATAGTAATGAAATATAGTTGTGTCCTTAGAGTACGGAATGATATAGATTTAGTAGTTTTTATTACAATAACACACGTATTATTGTAACTTTGAGCTAATTAAAATTTATTTCTATTATTTTGTCTTACATCTTGGTCTTAATATCTATGCCTAGCATATTAAATCCTGTCGTAAGACTTAGAGATACAAGTAGGAATATTTTTAGAATCTGTGCTTCATTTTGAGTTTGTAAGATTCTGTGTGCATTATAGAATGTATGCAGGGATTTTGCGAGATTTTTTAGATATTCACACAATTTTTGTAATGCTCTCTCTTCATAACTTTGATGCAGTACATGGAATAACCCAAGACTTTGCAATATAAGCTGCATACTATCTTGCCCCAAAGCATCTTCATTGCATAACAAATGCACTACATTGGCTTGATATATATCATCAAGAGATACACTAGATTTTTCTAATAAAGTATGGATTCTAGCATTCGCATAATTGATATAAAACACGGGATTAGAGGAATCCTCTTTATTTAAATCTTGCACATCAAATTCTAAATGAGTATCAAGGCTCTTGCTTAAAAAAACAAACTTCAAACTATCAGCACCAATATCATTTACTACATCTTGAATGAGGATGAAGTTCCCAGCTCTTTTGCTCATTTTATAGGGTTGACCATCTTTTAAAAGGCTTACCATTTGTGCAAGTAATACCTCTAAGTTGTTGGAATTAAAGCCTAAGAAATCAATACTTGCCTTAATACGTGCTATATAACCATGGTGATCTGCACCCCAAATATTAATATAATGATCATAGTTTCTGTCAAATTTGTCTTTGTGATAAATAATATCACCTGCCATATAGGTTGGCATACCATTATCACGCACTAAGACTCTATCTTTTTCATCACCTTTAAGGCTTGATTGTAGCCATATTGCTCCATCCTGGTGTAAAAGGGCATTATGTGCATCCAATGTTTTTAGAGTATCATCAAATCGTGCGTATAATTCTTTCTCACTTACAAAATAATCAAAGTCAATAGAGAGTGAAGAAAGATTTTGTTTGATTATTCCCAACATCATGTCTTTTGCATATATCCCAATTTCTTGTAAAATGTCGGTTTTGCCTAGAGAACTTTTGTTTGGTCTACTTGCTGTGTAAAAAAAATCTTTGCCAAAATGCTGAATTGCTGCCTGTGCTACAGAATCAATATAATCCCCTCTATAAACTTCACCATCAAGAGTTTCTAATTCTAGAATCCTTGCC
Organism: Helicobacter trogontum; assembly: GCF_000765905.2. Lineage (GTDB taxonomy): Bacteria > Campylobacterota > Campylobacteria > Campylobacterales > Helicobacteraceae > Helicobacter_A > Helicobacter_A trogontum. The sequence goes on from NZ_JRPL02000002.1 coordinate 93,500, forward strand.
ACGCTATTATATACAGAGCGAGCTAACATATCTATTTGGCTACCTGCATCATTGACATAGTACTCGCCTTTTATGTCATAGCCTAGTCGTTTTCCAATTCGCTGTAACACGCTTCCAAATATCGCACCCCGAGCGTGTCCTATATGTAAAGGTCCTGTTGGATTTGCACTTACATACTCAAGTAGAACTTTCGTATTTTTGCATTCCCCTTTTGCAAAATCTTTTGGTGATGATAATGCTACTTCTAGCATATACTCAAGAAAACTAGGCGTAAGAGATAGATTCAGATAACCATTTACTGCTTGGATGGATGAAAACATGCGATTAAAAGGCTTATCTTTGTTGGAATCTAAGTCATATTGCGTAAAGAAGTCTTGCAAACTTTGTGCTAACACCTTTGGGTTTGTGCGTAAAACTTTTGTTAGTGTAAAGCAGAGTGGGGTCGCAAAGTGTCCATGTCGTTTATCTCTTGGATGTTCTAATGTGATTGCAAGAGATACAGATTTTGTTTGCATATCATTGGAATCTGTCTTAGGACTAGACGCACAAGCTGCCTTATCTGATCCTAAATCGTGTTTTGAGATGTTGCCACCTCTTTGGTTTGAAATATTGCTAGGAGTTTGCTGTATGATAATGTCTGTGCGACCTATTGATGATAAATAGGCGTTTGTAGCATGTGCAAGAAAGTCTTTTACCTTATAATACATTATATTTTCTCGGTTTGTTTTTGTTGAATGTTTGAGTTAGATTCTATAACTTGTGCTTCAATCACCTCTGGCTTCTTTTCATTCTTTTGCTGCTGCTGTGCTTGGGTAGCAGTTTGTTCTACTTTTTTCTCGTCATCATCGTCCTCTAATTCTTTTTTAAAGGTTTTAATGCCGCTACCAAGACCTTTTGCTAATTCTGGAATCTTTTTTGCACCAAACAACAACACAATCACAAGCAATACTACAAGCCAATGCCATATACTCATGCTTCCCATTATATACCTCCCTAGATATTTATTTTTTGCATATCTTGATCAAAGAAATTAACAACAACACAATCACAAGCAATATTGCAAGCTAATACCATATGCTCATACTTTCCATTTGTGCCTCCTATGTTCTTAACTTCTGCATCACACTTGAACTAAAAACTTATTTGTCACAAGGCATATTGTGCCAACAAAGTCCGCATCTTTGTCTCATGATTTACAAACATAAGACTTTTAGCGATATGTAAAATAGCTTGTTTAGAGCTTGTCATATTATCATTAATTAGCAAATAATCAAACGCATTTGCATATTTTAACTCTTCTTTTGCATTAGAAAGCCGCTTTTGTATCGTTTCCTTGCTGTCAGTTCCTCTGCTGCAAAGCCGTTCTTCTAAAACTTGTAAATTTTTTGGCACAATAAATACAGATTTTGCAAGTGGATAGTGTTTTTTAATGCTATTATGACCTCTTACATCGACATCAAAGAGGATAAACTTTTTCTCTTGTATAGCCTGTGTTATTGGCTTTATACTCGTGCCATAAAAGTTGTCATGCACTTCTTCGTGTTCTAGAAATTCACCATTCTTAATACCTTCCTTAAAAGCCTCTTTTGTGGTAAAAAAATACTCTCTGCCATGCAGTTCATGTTCTCTTGGACTTCGAGTGGTGGTTGAGATGGAGAAATAAAAGTTTGCTATATTCTCTTGTAAAACTTGTGTTAACGTGCTTTTCCCAGCTCCAGATGGTCCAGATATAATCAGCATATTGTAGAAAACATTATTCACCTAAATCCCCTTTAAATTTATTTAATCTCTTGTGTGACATAGCCTTTTATATCATGTCTTGCTATAAATGATTTTGCTTCATCATAAGTCTCAAACCCACGTAAGGCGACGCGATAACCCTTGTCTGTTAGCACAATATCGATTGAATAATTCGTATCTTTTATGATATTAAGATTGTCATTTTTAAATGATTTAGCTCGATTTTCATCGCTAAATACATTCAGTGAGATCATAAAATTACCTTTTTTAGCATGATTGGAATCTGTCATCTTGGAATCTTTGTCATTATGATTTTGAGAATCCACGTTTTCTATTTTAGTAGTCATTGTTGTTTCTTGTTGTTTGTTGAGTGCGTCTTCTTTTACTTGGTCTTTTAGTTCATTTCGTGCATTTCTAGCAAGATTCTCTGTAGAATCTTTAAGTCTTTGCATAGCATCATCTATATCTTTTATAGATTCGGTGTTATCAATATACTTTGGTGTAATGTTTGAAGTGGCAGGCTCTGGTGTTGTTGGTTTTTCTGGTTGTGTTTTTGTCTGTATTTCTTTTGTCTCATCCTTTGTTTCTTCATCAAAATCTGGCAATTCTTCTTCACTGATGACAAGCGGTGTGGAATCTACTGCTTTACTCTTACTATTTGGGTTGTTTGTGAGTGTATTGTGTGAAATCTTATCTTGTGTTTTAGAATCTTGTATAGATGCTATGTTTGTGTTGTTGTGAGTTTGTTTGGTTTGTATATTGTTTGATTGATTTATAGACGCAGAATCTTTGCCTAGCGTGTCTTCTGTGCGTGTTACTTGCGTCTCTTTTTTTGGTTTTAAGATTGTATTTTGTGGTTGCTGTGTAGTCTGTTCTTCTTTTTGTGTATGCGGGTTAGCTACAGTGCTTTTTGTCTGCTTTTGTGTGACTTGTTGCGATATTGTTTGAGATGTGGAATCTTTTGGCGGAGTATTATTGACTAAATCTCCACCAAAACCAACTACTTCAATCCGCACGTTTGCAATACCTTTGCTAACCATTGCAATATCATGTGCTGCAACATTTGATAAATCAATAATGCGTCCCTCAACAAATGGTCCCCTATCATTGATTCTCACTACAGTACTTTTACCATTGTCTTTATTATATACTTTAACGATTGTATTCATAGGGAAAGTCTTGTGAGCTGCTGTATGTGCATGCATATTGTAAGTTTCACCATTAGAAGTAGCTTTAGCATGAAAATCTGGTCCATACCAACTTGCAATACCATCAAATGTATCACCGACTTTTACAGGATGTGGGCGATAGGTTTTACCACGCACGGTATAAGGACGCATAGTGGCTCTTTGTATAGCCTCACTTTCTCGCATTCCACCTAATAGTGATTGTGTAGGAGTAAAACTCCCATCGCCTTTTACAGGAGACTCATAGGTTACATTAGCTTGACTTTTTTGCGTATATTGTGTGGTTTTGGGATTTTTTTTATTTGCAATATATTGTTGTGTTGATCTATTATTTTGTGGTGTCTGTCTAATATTATCTCGATCATTTGCAACAAGGGCACTGCCAAAGCTTGATTGTGTGGGCTGTGTGTAGTCTTGTCTGTATTTGATGGTATTGCTATTGTAGGCATCTGTAGATTCATAACTGCGTAACGCACCGCTTCCACCATTATATTTGCTTTCTGGTGCACATGCATTAAATAAAAGAGTGCCGCCTAGTATTATTGTTGTACAAATATGTTTATATGAAAAAAACAATTTAGCTCCTAGTGATTTTTTTGGTTGCAATCTGTCTTGTATTTGCAGCTGTTGTGCTCCCTCTTTTTATGTTTTGTTGCATAGGAAGTTTTAATGCTTGATTGACCATAAGCGTATTTGATTTTAGTCCATTTAATCGTTTGATTTTATCGATACTTGTGTTATGCTTTCTTGCAATACTCGAGAGGTTATCACCCTTTTGTACCCTATATACCATAAAATGTGGACGCGTGTCAAGTGCATTTTTAAAATGCTGCTTAAAATAACTTAATTTATCATAGGGAAGATATACTTGATATTCCTTTTGTGCAAAAGGTACAAAATCATATTTAAAATGGCGATTATAATGACGTAGATCATCAAGCTTCATATTTGCCCCTTTTGCAATATTGGCAAGTGAGTTCCCAGCCTTCACATTAACTATTACAAGAGAATCTCCTGCGCCACGATTAAGCATATACTCTTTATCAGCTTGTTTTAGTTCATGTGCATTTGAGAATGCAAGGGACATTGACATAATTTTGCGCAAATAATTCCTTGTTTCAAGTGGCAAGTATCGTCCTTCTTCATCAAGCAATATTTCTATGCTGTCGCTTTCTGCTTCTTTTATTGCACGATTTAAGCGCCCTAAACCACAATTGTATGCCATTGCAGCAAGATACCATTTCCCTGTTGCTTTGTAGAGGGATTGTAAGTATTTTATGGCAGCTTGTGTACTTTTTATAGGATCTTGCCTTTCGTCTATGTAATCATCTATGACTAGTCCTAGCTCCTTTGCTGTGGCAGGCATAAGCTGCCATATACCAGCAGCTTTTTTAGAGCTTAGAGCCTGCGATTGAAATTCAGATTCTGCCATAGCAAGAAATAAGAATTCTTGTGGTACATCTGCATCAGCCAACATTTTGCGTAAAATAGGGATAAATGCATATCCTTTATCAAACTGGCGTGTGAGATATTTCCATTTTGTTGTATCTACATCAATTAATCGCCCTTCAGATTCTAAGGTTGCGATGTACTCAATGGGTATGTTGAATGCATTAAGTGTTGTTGTATCAAAGCGATTAAAATACTTGTTTGTATTTGGCGTATGCATACTATACTCTAAAAAATCAATGCTATCAGGTTCTGTAGAATCTAAATCTATAGAATCTGCAAACATTTGTGTTCCACAAATCTGTATTGTTAAAACGGAAATACCACAAGCAAGAATAAATTTTTTCATTATACATTCCTTCTAGATTCTATTTTTTCACACAAAAAAGGTGGCTATAAAACACACAAATGGTAATGTTAAGCAAAAAACCACAAAAAGCAAAGGCAAAATCTTTTGCATAGAGCGAAAAAAAGTGAGAATGAACACAAAAAGAGAATAGATTAACCCGCTTGTATGGGCAAAGAGAAAATATTTGCGTATAAAATCTTGAACAGATCCGCCTAATTCTTGAGCAACGTCTGTTGTGATAAAACCCTCAAGATTAAGAAAAGCCTCTATGTCTGCAAGCAAAACATCAAGTTCTACACCTTCTACCTTAATGATAGATAGAAAAAAGAGCAAAGAATAGGTAAAACATGCTATAAGCCACACATAACCTATGAGCATTGCTGTTTTAGCAAATTGTCCTTTTTTTGTGAGAAGCATAATTCCAGCTACAATCCCAAGAGAAGAAAGCCAACTAGGGATATTTGGGATATTATAAGCTTTCCAAAAAATAAGAGCAAAAAAAACAAGCACAAAGCCTATAAATAAGCAAACTCGTTGGAATCCAAAAAATTGTTGTTCTTTATAGTTTAATGTGAAATCAAACATGATGCCCCTTATATTCCTTTTGCGAAAATGTAAAGCATGCAAAAATAATTCCCTCAATACCCCATTTTCAAAAAAATAAATCGAAATTCTACAATATATAGGCTAATAATTACCAATATTTGTTTTGAAAATGCTATCATTATAAGGATTTTTAACACATAATCGTTTAAATTAAACAAAAATCGATAGTTTTGAATTCATGCTTTTAATACCTTAAAATAACTTTAGAAAATTAAATATTTGGCATGATTGGTTGACAAAGAAGGAAGAGAGCTAAATGGATAAAGCAGATACGGATACAGGGAAACACTACAGGTTAAATGTTGCTGCTATTATTGTGTCACCGCGATATCCACGCGTTTGTGAATTTTTTATCGCTGAAAGAAGTGATTTAAAAAATGTATGGCAGTTCCCACAAGGTGGTATAGATTCTGGTGAAAGCCCAAAAGATGCATTGTTTAGAGAGTTAAAAGAAGAGATTGGTACAAATGATGTTGAAGTACTTGCTGAATATCCCACATGGCTTACTTATGACTTTCCACCAATGGTTATAGAAAAAATGCGACCTTATGCAGGACAGAGGCAAAAATATTTCCTTGTGAAATTAAAGCCTTTTGCAGGAATTAATCTGCAAACAGAAGAACCAGAGTTTTCACAATATGCGTTTATGGATTTAACATCATTGTTACAAAAGGTTACGAAATTCAAAAAGCATATTTATACGCAAGTGCTAGACTACTTTAAAAAGGAAGGTTATATTTAATGTTAATAGTTCAAAAATATGGCGGCACGAGTATGGGCAGCACAGAACGGATACAAAATGTAGCAAAACGTGTGAGTAAAAATGCAGAGGGGAATAAGCTTGTTGTAGTTGTATCTGCTATGAGTGGTGTTACTGATGAGATTCTAGGATATGGTAAGGCCTTTAGTCCAGTGCCAAATGAGCGAGATCTGGACATGGCATTAAGCAGTGGTGAGCAAATTAGTGCAGCGTTGCTAAGTATCGCATTGAATGCAATGGGTTATAAATCAATTGCATTCAATGGTAGGCAAGCAGGCATAATAACAGATTCTAACCACACAAAAGCACGCATTAAGGATATTAACACTGCTAATATTAAACAACATTTGCAAGATGGATATATCGTTGTTGTAACAGGTTTTCAAGGCTTAAGCGAGAAAGGTGAGATTACGACACTAGGACGTGGCGGCAGTGATTTATCTGCTGTGGCACTTGCTGGTGCTTTGCATGCTGATTTGTGTGAGATTTATAGTGATGTCGATGGAATTTATACAACAGATCCACGCATAGAAGAAAAAGCAAAAAAGATTGAGAGAATAAGCTATGATGAAATGCTAGAGCTTGCAAGCATGGGTGCAAAAGTTTTACTTAATCGTTCAGTTGAACTTGCAAAAAAGTGGAATGTCCCACTCTATGCAAAAAGTAGTTTTAGCGATGATCAAGGGACACTTATTACAACGGAGGAAAATATTATGGAAAAACCTATTGTTAGCGGTATAGCATTAGACAAGAATCAAGCGCGTGTGAGCCTAATAGGTATTAAAAATAAGCCTGGTATTGCAGCGGAGCTTTTTGGTAAATTAGCAAATGCAAATGTAAATGTGGATATGATTGTGCAAACTATAGGAAGAGATAGTAAGACAAATCTTGACTTTACAGTGCCAAAAAATGAGCTTGATAAGGCGAAATTGACACTCGAGGCATTTAAGGCGAATGCAGACTTGATTGATTATGATCACGAAGTAGCTATTGTATCAATCGTAGGTGTTGGCATGAAAAGCCATAGCGGTGTGGCTGCAAAAGCATTTGAAGCGATGGCAAATGATAATATTAATATTCGCATGATTAGCACAAGTGAGATTAAGATTTCTATGCTCATTGACTTAAAATATGCAGAACTAAGTGTAAGAACTCTTCATGCTGCATATGAGCTTGATAAGTAATAGCTTTTTGATATTCCTATTCCAAAGGATGGTGTTTGGCAACAAATATTAATGAATGGATGATGCATGCACTAAGGAAGGATGCTGATAAGCTTAATCGTATGCCATTACAATGGCTTGAAATTATGCGTATCAATTGGACTCCACTTGTGGCACGAGCTATTACCTTTTTGCTTAATGGCGGTACATTTTTGCTATGCACAGACAAAAAAACTGCTTGGTTGCAACACTATATTTTGAGTAGATTAAATGCTGCTGATACTAATCGTCCTTTTGTTCCTATCTATGCACTTGATGCTTCACTTATCAAGCTGATTGAAGCAAAGCAGGGTGAGAGCGTAAAAGATCTGCTTGATATGTCCTATCCAAGCTATGCCTTGTGGTATATAGGACAAAGTGATAATGTAGTGGCACAATTTAGCCTAGAGGTTAGCGAATCTTTTCTATGGATGCTTGATGAGTCTTTGGAGCATTCTTTCACTCTACATTCTGATGACTATAATCTTGATTTTAAGCTATTGCAAGCATATAGAATCTTTGAACAAGCACTTTTTGCAGGAATATTTGGCGAATTTAGTCTTGAGAATATGCAATAAACTTGGAGATTCTTATGATACAAGAATTAGCGTCTACAAGCCATATAGAATCTGATAGTATGGATTTAAAACAGATGCAAGATCTACATATAGATTCTAAAGCAGACTTTCATGCACCATCAAAGATTAATCCACAATTCATCACTGCATTCAAAAAATCATGTATCATCATCAGCAATGATTTTGAAAGTGAAAAGAATTATTTAAGTAATACCTATGCAAAAGAGGACATAAGAATCTATGACTTAGAGGAATTGAAAATAGATGATGCACATGAGATCATAGAAGAAGCACATATTGCCACAACAAAGGATAAAATTATTGCAATTTTTGCTTTTAGCTATAATCACTATGCGCAAAATGCACTTTTAAAGATTCTAGAAGAGCCACCAACACATATTATTTTTATGCTTTATATTACAGCTAGAAACAAGCTTATACCAACTATATTTTCACGCCTTGTGGTTTTTAATAAAAGCAAAAAAATACATGCAAAACCACTTGAATTAGATCTTACAAGACTTACTATCCCAATGGTGTATGAGTATGTAAATAAACTTGAAAAAGAGCATATAAGTTATGAGCAGGGTAGAAAGATTCTCTCTCAAATACTTGATTCTATGATAGCAAATAATATCCTACTTGATGAAAAAGGGTTAGAGCGATTTAATATGGCTTTACACGCATTATATAGTAAGCAAAGTGTGCATATTGCACTTTTACCAATACTTTTATCTTTAGTGAAGGGATAGTAATGAGAATTGAGCGAGTATCTAATGTCAATGAAGCTATGAGAAGTGTTGAGCCAGATAATATCGGCTATAAGATTATGAAAGAGAAAACACAGATTTTAGCTTTTAAAATAGAAGCATTGCAATTGCAAGCTATGCAGATTCTAAAGCAGGATGCCCTAAGCAATGGTGCAGAGCTTGTGACACCAAAAGATGCAGTTTTATGCAAAAAAACACATTATGATTGTCTTTTATTTGGCACACAAAAAGCTTTAAAACTTCTCATTTCAAAAATGCAAATGCAGCCTTTTGGTTTGAAAGCAATCGCACAAGATTTAAAGGTTTTTTTGCAAACACAAAAGGACTATGGCAAAAAAATTATGGGAATCATTAATGTAGATTCTAATAGTTTTTATAAAGAGTTTAATGCTAATGAAGCAATAAAGCAAATATATCATTATATAGAGCTTGGAGTAGATATTATAGACATAGGTGCAGCAAGCTCTAGACCAGGTGCAAATTATATTGAATCCAAGATTGAGTTAGAGCGTCTAGCCCCTATTTTTGATGAGATAAAAAAACTTGATACTACTACGCAATTTAGCATTGATACTTATAATGAAGAGACTGCAAAAATAGCAGTTGAATGTGGATTTAGCATTATTAATGATGTAAGCGGAAGACCAGAAACCATGGTGCAAATATTGCAAAAGAATTCCCATGTAAGCTACATATTAACGCATATACAAGGCACCCCATTAACTATGCAAGAGTGTTGTAAATATGAGAATCTCATTCTTGATATAGATACTTTTTTTACACAAAAGATTGCTTATTTAAAAGAGCATGATTGCAATAATATTATTCTTGATGTTGGTATTGGCTTTGCAAAAGATGTACAACAAAATATTGCTTTACTCAATCAACTTAAACATTTTAAACATTTTAAACTGCCACTTTTAATTGGGGCTAGTCACAAGAGTTTTTTAGCAAAGATTTTAGAATCATCTAGCACAACAATTTCAAGAAATATCAGGCATGACGCAACTACAGATTATAGTGATCATAATCTAAATCCTGCAACGCACTCAAGTTTAGTGCAAAATCTAGATTCCATAAACCCTGTCTCAAAAAGTTCAACATCTAAAGATATTTTGTCCGCCACGCTGATAGCACATTGTATAGCATGGCAAAATGGTGCAAATATAGTGCGGGTGCATGATGTGAAAGAACATATTGAAATGCTAAAGATCATGGAAGCTTTGAGAGTAAATGATATAGATGTGTTGTAGGTGATAAATATATATTTTTAAGAAAGTGTATTTGAAAGGCTTGTAGTCTATCTCAATATGTTTGTTATAACACAGATTTAGCACCCAAAAAGTTTTATATGTAATAGATCATTTTCAAGTCTTAGTGTATAGCTAATTTTACAACAAATAAATTTATTATACATAAAGCAGAGTGCTTTAAAACATGATAAAATACATACTAAATTTTTAAACTTATGGCTTGGAGAGGACATGTACCTAATAGATATTGATAGCATCAAAACTGCTAAAAGTCGTTTGCAAAATATTGTCATGCAGCATCCACTCGCTTATGCACCACGTTTAAGCAATATTGCAAAGACAAATGTGTATTTAAAAAAAGAGAATTTGCAACCTACTGGTGCATTTAAGATACGAGGTGCATTCAACAAAATTGCAGCCTTAAAAGAGCTTGATGAAAAGAATAATACGCAGATTTTAAATAAAGGTGTGATTTGTGCAAGTGCAGGTAATCACGCACAAGGCGTAGCCTTTAGTGCACAACATTTTAATACAAGAGCAGTTATTGTGATGCCTGAATCTACACCACTTTTAAAGGTTATGGGCACAAAAACTATGGGGGCTGAAGTCGTCTTAGCAGGAAATAATTACGATGAAGCATATGCACATGCACAAGTGCTTGCACAAGAAGAGAATCTTACCTTTATCCACCCTTTTGCTGATATTGATGTGATGGCAGGGCAAGGCAGCATAGCCCTTGAGATGATAGCAGAAGAAGAGCTTGATGTCGTGATAGTGCCAATAGGTGGTGGCGGGCTAATTAGCGGTATAGCAAGTGCCTATAAAGCCCTATCGCCACAAACGCGTATTATTGGTGTGAATGCAAAAGGTGCGAATGCAATGAAACAAAGTTTCTATGCACGGACAATGCAAAATTCAAGTAGCGTAAAAACTATTGCTGATGGAATTGCAGTGCGGGATGTAAATGAAATGACTTTTAACTGCATTATGTCCTGTGTCGATGGCATTGTAGAGGTAGATGATGAAGAGATAGCAAGTGCGATTTTATTCCTTTTAGAATCTCAAAAGCTAGTGGTAGAAGGGGCTGGGGCTGCAAGCGTTGCTGCCCTAATGCATCATAAAGTAAAGATTAGCCCAAATGAGAAAGTAGGTGTGATTCTAAGTGGTGGCAATATCGATGTAACCATGCTAAATATCATTATAGAAAAGGCTTTATTAAAGAGTGATAGAAAGATGAAATTTCAAGTTATCCTTGTAGATAAGCCCGGAAGTCTGCAGAATCTAACCGAGCTTTTAACAAAAGAGGGGGCAAATATCGTATTTATTAACTATTCACGCATTAGCACAAAGCTTGAATATGGTGATGCTATTGTAGAATTAGCCCTTGAAATTAAAGGAAAAGAACATAAAGATTCTGTATATAAGATTTTACTAGAGCATGGGTATCAATTCAGCGAAATGCCCTAAATATAACACAAAGGATTCTCATGTTAGCCCTATCTATAATAGTCCCTATCTATAATGTAGAAAAGTATCTAAAAGAATGCCTAGATTCTATACAAGCACAAACTTATAGTAATTTTCAAGCCATACTTATAAATGATGGTAGCAAAGATGAAAGTCCTAAAATAGCACAAGAATACACGCAAAAAGATTCTCGCTTTATCCTTATAAATCAAGAGAATAAAGGCTTAGGGGCAGCTAGAAACACGGGGTTAGAATACATTTTTTCAACACAAAACACACAAGATACTGCATACATTGGCTTAGTAGATTCTGATGATGTGATAGCAAAAGATTATTATGCTAATCTTATCTATTGCCTTGAAGCAAATAATGCCCTAATCGCAAAGAGTAGAAATATCTGCGTATTCCATGATGATAACTATAATAAAGAGATTTTCACAAAGACACAAGAGAGAGAAAAAGGCGTCATGCGTAAGGTTACAAGTAAGAATCTTACAGATAAAATCGATCCATGGCGAAGTGTCTTTTGTGCTTCACTGCTAAAAGACTTGCGATTTCCACCTGTGAGATTTGCTGAAGATGTGCCTTTTGGTGTATGTGCGAATGTCTTAGCAAAAGAGATTGCCCTGACAAAGAGTGCGATATATTTCTATCGACTAAGGGCCAATTCACTCACAAAAAAAACCCACCCGCCACAAGAGTTTTTTAACGCCTTTGCTTTTATCTATAACTTTTTTAAAGAGCATGATTTACTGCATACCTATATTTTGCCGACTCATATTTTACGCCCATCACAAAGCTATGAGTATTTAGCAAAAGATTCTAATTATTTAGGGCTTTTACAAGAGTTTATCCACTCTTTAGGGATAGAATCTAGTGTGCTTGCTAAAAATAAAGTGCTAGATTCTGCCCTTAAGGCAAAAACACTTGATGAGTTTTTAGCTAAAACGCAAACCTTTAAAGAATGGCGGCGTAAAAACTTCCGCATAAGCCTTAATAAAAAGCACAAAATCATTACTTTATTTGGCAAAACGCTCTATAACCACTAAGGGTTTGTCATGAAAAAAATTTATATTATTTTAAAAGATATTACAGAAAGCGGTGGAGGTGAACGTGTATGTGTTAATCTTGCTAATGCTTTCAATGAGGTAGGTTATAAAGTAAGCATTATTAGTTTTTTTAGATTCCAAAGTGAAGTTGTATTTTCGCTACACGAGAATATTAACATATATTTTTTATCGCATACTACGCCAAAGAGTAAGGATTTATTGAAAAAGCTTTTTATTAAAAGTGTCTATCGTAATATTTTGGGATATAAAGTAGATAAAATGATTGCAAGTGATAGGCCTGATGTGGTATTAGCAAATGATGGTTGGTATATCCCAAAGATCAAGCTAGATTCTGTAAAATATGTGCGTTTATGGCATTTAAAGGCACCAAAAAAGATAGACAAAAGGAAGCAAAGAAATTTTAACCTCTTTGATACTTTAGTGGTATTATCTAGCAAAGAGCTCCCAATTTGGCAGAAGTATCATCAAGATGTCAGGGTGATTCCAAACTTTTTGCCTGTTATTACAGAAAAAATTACAGATTTTAATCAGTGTAGAGTTATAGCAGTCGGACGAATGAGTGCAGAAAAAGGCTTTTTTCGTCTCATAGAGATTTGGGAAAAAGTGCAGGAGCAATTCAAGCAGACTTTGCAAGAAGAAAATCGAAATAAGCAAAATCTTTGGCGGCTTATTATTGTAGGTGATGGTGCATTAAAAGAACAAATAGAATCTACAATAAAAACCAAAAATTTACAAGATAGCATTATCTTGCGACCTTTCACAAAAGATATAGAATCACAATACCTTAATGCAAGTATCTATGCAATGACTAGTCATTTTGAAGGTTTTTCTATGGTGCTTTTGGAATCTTGCTCCTATGGATTATGCCCTATTGCCTTTGATATTGCAACAGGTCCAAGTGATATTATAGAGCACAATAATAGTGGCTACCTCATAAAGGATAATGATGTGCAGGAATATGTGGCTAAACTCATAAAGCTTATGAATGATAAAGAAAAAAGAGAGTCTATGGGGAAAAATGCAAAACAAAGAGTGAGTAAGACTTTTAGTAAAGAAGCAATGATAGAAAGGTGGCAGCAAATATTTGAATGAAAAATGTTTAATAACAATATATTTAGATCTTCAGTTTACAATGAAAGTTTTAGGATTAAGGAATAGTAATGCAACAAAACATTATTTTACTGGGTGGTAGCAATTCTGTCATGACGAATGGGCTGCAAAAAGGCATAAAAGATTCACTAATAAATAGAAGTGAATTTAAAATGTATAGCTTTGGGCTTGGCGCTTGTGATGTGATTCAAAATTTTTATGAATTGAAACGAAAGCGAAATAAAAAGATTTTTGAGAATGCAGCATTAATTATTACAGAATCTAATGTGAATGATGTGTATAATGTCTATGAAACTCATGAGAGAGTACCACTTGATATTTTTTATCGTAATTTGTCATGGTTTTATCAAGAACTTTATTTTTTAAATAAAAAAGTGGTGTCTTTATTATTGCCCAATGAGTTTGAAAACTATATATTGATCAATAATATGCATAAAATATTGTGTGAAAAGTATGGATTTAATTGTATTGATATGCAAGACTATTATGAAAGTAATGGACTGTGTGAGTTTGGTAAAAGGATTGACTGGGCACATCAATTAGAAAGCATTATGTATAGAGTAGGCAAAAACATTATAGAAGCCTTAGATACTTTTAAAATTTCTAGAAAAATTGCAACAACCAATGATAATCCAATATTTTTTGAATATAGCCCTAAGGACATGATAGTAAAATCTGGCAAATTGCAAGAAGATTATCTTCTCAATTCAATGTATGGTGAACAGGTGTATAGATTAGATTCCAATACTGTTTTAGTATTTCCGAAAGCTTTAAAAGATTGTTGCCTCATAGGTCTGCATACGTGGAATAACACAAGGAAGTGGAAGGAGGATTTTAAAGCACCAAAAGGTTGGGATGAATGTTGTCTAGCTTACGCTAGCTTGGAATTACATAATGGGGGGGGGGGCAAAGTATTGCCAAAGAAACAAACATGTTAAATTGTGTGATTGAAATACAGAATCCTTTTTATATTGATGACAATACTTTGTGTGGGGTTGGCGATGGGCAAGGTTGTAAAAAAGAGCATTATTATAATGCAAAAAGTTGGGATCAAAATGCTCATCAACTCTCATTTTGCGATCTTGTTGCTTTCTTCTGTGCTACAAAAGATGGTAATTATCATAATGAAAAATTGGATTATATTGCTTTGTCACAAGAAAGCATAAAAATTTCAACACAATACAATTATAATCATATACTTCCACCTATAACAGTATATAAAAAGCTTATAGATGAGGTTTTGTTGCACCGGGACGTAGTTGTTGAATATTTGATAAAAATAGGCATTAATGACCTAGAATCTAAAGACAACGTATCAACAAACATGCACGTAAATAAAGGAAATACATATTTTCAGAAGTTTTTATGTAAAATCAGACATAGAACCAATATTTTCTATCTTAAACATAAATTACGCAAAATATTTAGATGTTAGCCTCTTGCATTTATGAAGTAAGGCTAAAATACAACCCTTCATAGTTTAGCCTTTATGTTTTAAACTGTATTTCATGTAAAAACCTCACGTCAAAATTATGACAAGACTATTTTATTGTTGCATTATGCAATACGTAATTAAGAAAGCCGTATGGAGTTGTTTAGGAGCAGATATGAAGCATGTAATCTCAATATAAAATGCTACTTTGCGATTCAAAGATTAATGTAATGATAATCATACACAAATCCAAACTTTTTAAATGATCAAACCACATTATAGTAGATAAGATATATCCTAAAAGTTGAGATTTTGTTAACCCTTTTCTCTTTTCATAAATGTATATATCATAATTATATAACAATTTATAACGCTATATTCGTCATATTAAGTATAGCATATACAAATGATAATACTTTACTATTTTACTCCATAGTAATTTGACATTAGGATATTATTGTAACAAATTATTGTTATGTAGGTTAGATACAAATTGTAAAAAGTGCAACAACTACTTCCTTGTTGTTTGCACTTGATTTGTGACTACAATATCTTTTTTAATCTTATCAAAGATTGCTTGTCCTATACCTTTTACTTGTTTAATATCTTCAATCTTTTTAAATCTAGTTTTTGTGCGATATTCAATGATTGCTTTTGCTTTTGCTTCACCTATACCATTTAAAGTCATAAGTTCTTTTTGACTTGCAGTATTAATATTTACTGCTGCAAAAAGAAAGCTAGAGAATATAACAAATAGAAATAAAAGTCTTTTCATATAAAACTCCCAAGTAAGATTCAATAATATTAAAAACATTAAAACTAAGACAATATGTCTTATCCCAAACAATACAATAACATAAAAATTCTATATTATATTGTTTTATACCTATGTGTCTTGTATTTTTATTTTGTGTGTGTAGAAATGTGAGGTTATAATATTAGTAAGTATCACATCTATGGTTTTTGCTGACTTAAATATTATATAAATACATGTATATCTTTTCATTTTTTCTGCACTAGGTGTTTATTGTTTGGTCAAAGTCTTTTGTATATCCTAAACCCGCTATTCATGGGCTAAGATTGGATTATATATACATCCAAAGATACATTTTTTAAAAAACTCTCAACAAAAAAATAAAAAATGCCGATTTAGTCTTCAACAAGACAAGAAAGACCTAAAGATATCTACATTTAAGGAGCATAAAATGGCTTTTCAAGTCAATACTAATATTAATGCGTTGAACGCACATGTTAATTCAGTTGTTACCCAAAGAGGTTTGAAAGATTCTTTGGAAAAGTTAAGTTCAGGTTTGAGAATCAACAAGGCAGCAGATGATGCTTCTGGTATGATCATTGCAGATAGCTTACGTAGCCAAGCAAGTGCATTAGGTCAAGCTATTGCAAACACAAATGATGCTATGGGGATTATTCAAATTGCTGATAAAGCAATGGATGAACAACTTAAAATTCTTGATACTGTGAAAGTGAAAGCTACACAAGCAGCACAAGATGGACAAACTACTGAATCAAGAAGAGCGATTCAATCAGACATCACAAGACTTATCCAAGGTCTTGATATGATTGGAAATACTACTTCTTTCAATGGTCAGAAGTTGCTATCTGGTGCTTTTACAAACAAAGAATTCCAAGTTGGTGCTTATTCAAATGAATCTATTAAAGCTTCAATTGGTGCAACAACAAGCGATAAAATCGGGCAAGTAAGAGTTGCAACTGGTGGATTAATCACAGCGGCAAACACTGTGTCACTTACATTCAAAAACGTGGATGGTGTGAATGATGTGAAATTGCAATCTGTTAAGATTTCTACAAGCGTTGGCACAGGTCTTGGCGTATTGGCTGAAGTTATCAATAAAAACTCAGATAAAACAGGTATCAGAGCGGTAGCAAATGTTATCTCAACTTCTGATGCGATGATTAAATCTGGGACAATGTCAAGCGTGATTATCAATGGTATTACAATCGGTGATATTAATGACATTAAAGCTGGTGACTCCGATGGTCGTTTGGTGCAAGCATTTAATGCAGTGACAAACCAAACAGGTGTTGAAGCTTATACAGATGAGAGAGGACGATTAAATTTACGAAGCGTTGATGGTCGTGGTATCAAGATTTCTATGGGTAAAAATGAAAAAGGACAAGATGGCAAAGTACCACCACTTTCAGTTACCTCTATGAATGGTGGTCAAAAGCTTGAAGGTAAGGGCTCTGAAAACTATGGACGCTTATCTTTAACACGACTTGATGCTAGAGATATTGTGGTAATGTCTGCTGCTGATGCAAAAGGTGCGTATAAGGCGATTGGTTTTGATAATGCACAGGTTGCAAAAACAGTTGTGAATTTGCGTGATACTATGGGTGAGTTTAATAAAGATGTTAAAAGTGCTGCTGGTGCGAACTTCAATGCTGTTGTAGCAAGTGGTGGTGCTGCACTTGGTGCTGGTGTTATGACATTAAGAGGAGCTATGGTTGTTATGGATATTGCTGAATCTGCAACTAAGATTCTAGATAGAATTCGTGCGGATTTAGGTTCTGTTCAAGGACAAATGATTTCAACTGTGAATAACATTTCTGTAACACAAGTAAATGTTAAAGCAGCTGAAAGTCAAATCAGAGAGGTAGATTTTGCTCAAGAATCTGCAAACTTTAATAAACTCAATATCCTTGCACAATCTGGTAGCTATGCATTGAGTCAAGCAAACGCTGTGCAACAACATGTTATCCGTTTGCTCCAATAGTGCTTATTGGGTTTGGCTTGAACTTTAAGCTTACTTAATTTTTTGCTTTGTCTCCTTAAATTACCCCCTTTTTATGGGGGTAATATTATAGCTGCAAGGTATAAAACGAGACAAAATTTACTCAAAATACTCCTTACACCTACCTCATAAAATATTAAAAATATTGCAATAAATATATAAGAAAAATACTCATAATGATAATAATTATATTATGCAGTAGAGAAAAATGAATTTTCCAAAAATAATAAATTGAAACACTTTGATGTGAATAAATTATGCTATAATGCTGGACTAGAAGTTTTAGGATTTTAGAATCACAAGGAACTTATCATGATGAACGAACTATTAAGCAAGACTATTGAAAACTTGCCCCCATTGCCAGAAACGGTAGTGAAGTTGCGTAATTATATCGACAAGTCTGGTTCTGATGTGCGTGTGCAAGAAGTGGTTAATATTATCTCGCAAGATCCATTTTTAACTGCTGATTTGCTACGTTTGGCAAATTCCCCTTATTATGGCTTCTCACGAGAAATCTCTACAATTAATCAAGTAGTTGCGCTTTTAGGTGTAACAAATATAAAAAATATTGCTATTGCTAATTCATTAAAGGGTAAACTAACAATTAATGTCGCCCCTTATGGCCTAGATACACAAACCTTTCTGCGTAAATCTAGTGAGGAAGCGAATTTTGTTACTGAATGGTTGGGCGATGAAGATAAGAAGTTGGCACAAGAGCTCGTTCCTTGTGTTATGCTCTTACGTCTTGGTATGATTCTATTTTCAAGTATGCTGATACAGCAAAAAAAAGATAAGGAGTTTTTGGAGCTCATTAAACAAAACAATTACCAAAACATTTCATTTGTGGAGAATGAGTTTTTTGGCACTGATCATTTATCATTTTCGGGTTTCCTTTTTAACCATTGGAAATTTGATGAAGATTTGATTGAGAGTCTTGCATACATTACTGCACCGCATGCAGCCTCTGATCATGTTAAGAAAAATTCATATGCACTTGCTATTGCCAACCGGATCTTTGAGCCATATCAGGGTGGCAGTCCTTATAATGTGCATGAGGCAGTTGCTTTAATACGGGAAGCAGCATCGCAGGGCATAAGGTTTGATCTTGAGAACTTTAAGAGCAAATTACCTCATGAGGCTAAAATTAATCTAAGTGTTGCTATATACTAATTCCCACTTTTGGGCGGTTTTACCGCATACATTCCACGTTATCTATCTACATATTTTACAAGGTTTATTATGCAAGATTTTATTAATCCCTATCGAGATGTAAAGCATATTCAGGCGCTAAGTAATCAAATCAATAAAGTTTCACAAAATTTAGAAGAGAAGCTTTATATTATGGAGGTTTGCGGTGGACATACCCATACACTCATGAAATATGGTTTAAAAAGTCTCTTGGATTCTACAAATATGCAATTTATACATGGACCGGGTTGTCCTGTATGTATTATGCCAAAATCACGCATTTCTCAAGCTTATACGCTTGCAATGATGCCTGATGTTATCCTGCTTACATTGGGCGACATGATTAAGGTGCCAGGTAGTTCTGGTTCTCTTGCTGATGCACGTGCAATGGGTGCTGATGTGAGGTTTGTGTATTCTCCATTTGATTGTTTGCAGATTGCAAAAGAAAATCCAAACAAAAAGATAGTGTATTTTGCTATAGGGTTTGAAACAACAACGCCAATGACTGCTGCCTTACTACAACGTGCCATCAATATGGGATTAGAGAATCTTTTTTTACATGTTAATCACGTTTTGGTGCCACCACCTGTGCGTGCTATCCTTGATGACAAAAGAGCGAAAGTTAATGCTCTTATTGCGCCATCTCATGTGAGCGTTATTAGTGGATCTAAGATATATGTGCCACTTGCAAATGATTATAAGATTCCAATTGTTGTGAGTGGTTTTGAGCCTGTAGATATGCTTGAGAGTATTTTACATATTGTAGAGCAAAAACTTGCAGGAAAAAATGAAGTCATTATGCAATACTCTCGTGCCGTAACTACAGAGGGGAATCTTAAAGCACAAGAGATTGTGAATACTTATTTTGAAGTCGCGCCAAGTTTTGTTTGGAGGGGGCTTGGTGAGATTCCTAAATCAAGTTTGCAATTAAGAAAAGAATATCGCAAGTTTGATGCAGAGGTTTATTTTAATCTTGAAGAGGTAGAAGCTAAAGAATCAAAGCATTGTCTTTGTGGTGAGATTCTAAAGGGGCTTGCTATGCCAAAGGATTGTAAAGTTTTTGGTAAGGCTTGCACTCCGACAAAGCCCATGGGAAGCTGCATGGTGAGCAGCGAAGGTGCATGTGCAGCATATTATAAATATGGTGCGTTGCAATAGTTGTGCAAGAGTATAATTGTAAATATAAGAGTATAAAAGCTAAGAATATTGCAATGTGATAGTGTATGTAGGTATAATCCTTTGTGAGATTCTAAGATGAATATTTCATGTAACAATGACTGAAAAGATCATACAAAATTCTTCTTTGTTATCCTGATGTAGCTTTTATGTTTAACTAAATATTCTCAAATTTTTCAATATGAATTTATGATGATAGCATATGTGTTTGTTTTTATTTTATAAATATTTTGTGTCAATTTGGTTAGTGGTCTAACCCCTTACTTAACTATCTGCGGAATATCTTGAATTTTGCAATCCATTAAAATTCATGTATAAGAATCATGGAATAAGCTATTATTGCAACTAATATTTTCTAGTAGCTTTTTAGATGTTGTTGGATATAGCATACTTATCATTTTCTTAGAATAGAATTCAAGTTTACATTTATAGGATATCTGTATAGTTTTCAATAATCATAAAGATAATAACTAAAACTTATAGCTATATGCCACATAAGGATTATAATCTGCTACAAAGCCATCTTGCTCTATACGAAATGATTGGGTGGGTAGGAATCTAACACCAATTTCTACTCTATGATGATATGCGATTGATGCACTAAAACCACCTTGTACCATTACATTCCCACTTGCTTTATAATTGCTTCCTTCCTGTGATGATGGGGCTGTGATTGATGTCTTCATATCAAAATAAATAAATGCACCAGCTCCAATACCAGCGAAAAATCCTAGAGTATTTTTGTAGTTTTTATCGATAAAAAAATCTATCATGATATCAAGTCCAAGACTTGCCATGAGAAAAGTGCCATTATATACATTTATTTCTGCGTGTAATGGAGATAAATTATCACTTGTAAAATCTAGTGCAAAATATCCACGCATACCTATATATTCATCAAGATAGCTAATAACGCCACCCCTAATACCAAATCCCATACCAGCTATATATAATGGCTCGTTATTGAGCAATCTTTGAATGGGCACCATATTAAGTGAAGCCATGATATACATTCCATTGCGTTCTTTGTTTGCCTGTTTTAGTAATGAGATTTGTTTGGGGGTTTTTTGTGGCAGATTAGT
Organism: Helicobacter trogontum; assembly: GCF_000765905.2. GTDB lineage: Bacteria > Campylobacterota > Campylobacteria > Campylobacterales > Helicobacteraceae > Helicobacter_A > Helicobacter_A trogontum. The sequence continues at coordinate 114,693 of NZ_JRPL02000002.1, forward strand.
GGCTCTTTGCACAGCGATGTCTGTTTGCTGCTGTGCTGTGCTTAGTGGTTGCAAATAAGTAGCAGTCGTATCTTTTGGAAAGGCATCAAAATCGTTACTATAGCAACATGCACTAAAGCTAAGACAGCATAATAACTTTGCAATAAGGATTTTTGCTACAAAAGTGGGATTGTATTGCTTTTTTTGGAAAATTATATTATAGACACACATTTTAAAGTAAGCTTTCTTCATAACTAATAATTCCATCTTTAAATAATTTTTCACTTTGTTTTTCTAGTGTTGGCGTGTTGCAATGAAGAGATTTTATAAATTCCTTATTTTCAAGCATTGAAGTATTGGAATCTAGACCTTTATGTATACTAAAATCAAATATTTCTTGCAATAATATTCTCTTTCCATAACCTTGTCCATAGCATTCATGGCAACCTAATGCATGAAATCTGCCTTGTATTTCCTCCTTGCATATAGGGCAAAGTGTTTGTATTAATCTTTGAGAAATTATAAGTTTGAGTGTAGTTCGCAAAATATATTCCTTCGCGCCAAGATCATAAAGCCTTGCAAGAGTGCTTTTGCAGTCCCTTGAATGAATGCTTGCTAAAACTAAATGTCCTGTTAGGGCTGCACGAAGTGCAATATCTAGTGTTGCATTATCACGTATTTCGCCTACCATGATAATATCTGGATCTTGACGTAATATATATTTTAGTGCCTTCGCGAAGTCAAATGATAATTCTTCATTGACTTGCACTTGTGTAATACCTTCTATTTCTTGCTCAATTGGATCTTCTATTGTTACAATTTTTTTTGTGCCATTATGTAAAAATCTAAGACAATTGTACAGCAGTGTGCTTTTACCGCTTCCTGTTGGACCACTCATAAGGATAAGCCCACTTTTTGCAAGTAAAATCCGTTCTAGAATCTGCAAAATTTGTGAAGACATCCCCAAAGTTTCTAGACTTTCAAATCGTTTATTTGCATGTGGGACACGTAATACAATGCTTTCTCCGTGTGATGTTGGCAAAAAAGACAATCGCACATCGCAGTTTTGCGTGTCATTTTTGTAAACAAGATTTTTTACATGTAAATGCCCATCTTGAGGCAATCGCATTTCATTAATATCAAGTTTGCATAAAAGTTTCAATTTTTGTGATATTTTTGCAAATAAAAATGGATTTATATCTAGAAAATGCACCAAAATCCCATCAATGCGTAATAGACAAGCTGCTTTAGAGTTTTGTAAAAATAAATGAATATCGCTTGCGTGCATGGTAAGCCCAAATGTAACTAATAAATCTATAAAACCTGCGTGTAACTCTTCTTTTTGACAATATTGTTGTAACTGCAAAGCAAGGCTTATCTCGCGTAAAAAAACTTGTCTACATAGATAAAAGCGTAAATTTTCTTTATAGCGTTCTTGCAACTTTCTTGTAAGTGTATCTCTATAGCCTGCACTAAAAGGTTCATAAAGTAGCACACCTAATACATGTGGAGATTGTGAGGTATAATTATCTCTGTCATAAAAAATTATATTTGGGAGATAGTGTTGCTGCACTTGCAAAGCTAAATGAATAATATGATAGCTACTTGATAATAGAAATAAATGTTTGTCTTTTAAATCTTTTTTCATAAGATAGGATTCAAAATAGGGATGAGATTCTATAAATTTAGAAAAGATTAATGCTTTTTGTGTGGTGAGTAATGTATAAAGAGATTCTAAAAATATTTGTTTGCCTTCTGAATCTAGCATATCGTAGTATGTTTGTGAGTGAGTATAGGGGTTAGTCTGTAGGATTTCTATCATACATCACTTCACTTAGATTATTTTGTTGCATATCACACTGCACATTCGGGTTCATGCAGATATTCTTCAAATAAGTATTTATGTTCCTCTGGTAAAGCTTTGAAGATACTATGTGCTAGTTCTTGTATTTCTTTTAGCGCAGTTTTTGCACTCCTTAATTCTAAAAAGTTTTGCAAACTTCTAGCATTGATGCTCCATACAAGCTCAGTTTTATAGCATTCAGGGATTATATACTTAGCTACATCATTAGCAATTTTTTCTTTGAGTGCCAAACGTAGGTTTTCTAAGGCTTTTAGGCTTTGCTCTCTTATTGTATTGTTATTTGATAATGTGATGTATTTACTCGCACGAATAATATTAGAATCATTTATTGGTAAAAAACTTTCTTCTTTATTAAGCTCTTTTAATGTATAACGTGTGCTTTTTACAGACATGCTTGCCATTCTATGCCTTGCTAATTCTTGCAGACACGCTCGAGTTATACCTTTGATTTCGAAATTGTAAAATAAGTGTTCTAGTGTGGATTTATGCTTGTTGATATTTCCTACACGATATATTAAGCCCTTATCAATATCGCCACCACCATCACTCTTAGCATGGCTATCCCAACATGTGCGTATAGCCCTACTACAAACACTCAAGGGCGTAAAATGCAATAGACTTACTTGTATACCAGATTGCATATCAATGCAAGTTGCATTAACCTGTTGTTCTAAATTATTTTGTGTCATTGCGATCCTTAAGTTATGCCTAGCCTAAATATATCATTACTACAGCCCAAGTTTGCCATAATATAATTTTCAGTGTGGGGCTTGTAAAAATTGGTAAGATTATAGCAAAAAATTACCAAAAATAATATATTGATATTTTTTGTTAGATTTTCATATTTACAAGAAAAATGTCTAAAAGAATTTATTTTTTAAGTATAATCAGACTTTTACATTGATGGAAGGCTGTGTATGTATTCGCACTTGTTTTATATCATTATGTGGGCGGTTTGCCTTGTGCTTGTTGTGCCAGTGCTTATCGTAGGCGTGATTTATGTCTTTATGAGCAATAAACCGCCAAAAAAAGTTGAAAATGTAATGCAAATTATGCTTAGTATAATAAAGGGTGCACAGACAAAAACTGCATTTACTGCTTCATTAGAGCAGTTTAAAGGCAAATATAGCGTGTTGCCTAATGAAAAAGACTTTGATATATGGATTCAATGTATTAAAGAACTTGCAAATTCAACACATTGGGATACAGATGCAATAGCAAAGTTTGGACAAGAGTTAGAAGACAAAAATGCAGCACATGCAAAGAAAATAGCTGTAGCAATAGCAACTGCATTAAAAACAAAAGATCAAAAAAAATAAGATTCCAAGAGTAGATATGAATAAACTAGCAATTTATCCAGGGACATTTGACCCACTTACAAATGGACATTTAGATATCATAAAACGTAGTAGTAAGATGTTCCAACAAGTAATTGTTGCGGTAGCTAATTCTGAAAGTAAGAATCCGCTTTATAGTCTAGAACAAAGGGAGAGAATGATAAACCTTGCACTAGAAGAACATAAGCATGAGATTCCAAATGTAAGTTGCATTACTTTTAGCAATCTACTTGCAAATTTAGCTGCGGACATGCAGGCAAAGGTAATTATACGCGGATTGCGTGTAGTAAGTGATTTTGAGTATGAATTGCAAATGGGTTATGCAAATGCCTCACTCAATGATTCGCTTGATACAATATATTTTATGCCAACTTTGCAAAATGCTTTTATAAGTTCATCTATTGTGCGTAGCATTATTATACATGGGGGTAAATTTAGCCATCTTGTGCCAAAAAGCATTCATTCTTATATACAGCAACTACGGACAAAAGAGTAGTGCAATGGATTACTATGTTATAGAAGGAATTGATACAAGTGGGAAAACAACACAATGTAATCTTATAAGGCAAAACTTTCATTGTGTTAAGCTAGATGATTATAAAGATTCTATGCAAGATGCGATTGTTTTATTAAATGAGCCAGGTGCAACAGGGCTTGGTGGCTTTGTGCGAGAGATTTTGCTGGATAGTCAAACAAAAGTCAATGAACGAAGTGCGTTTTTATTATTTTTAGCGCAAAGAGCAGAGCTGTTCTTGCGTATCAAAAATATACCAAATACAATTATTGCTGATAGAAGTCTTATTTCTGGCGTAGCATATGCTCAAACGATAAATATGTATGAGGCTTTGAGATTCAATCTTTTTGCAACAGGGGGAGTATTGCCTAAAAAGATTGTTTTTTTAGAATCATCAAAAGATACGTTAGAAGATCGTTTAAATCAAAAGCGACTTGATAGTATAGAGCAAAGAGGTATACAATATTTACTTGATGTGCAAGAATACTTTAAAGAAATATTAGCATGTTTGCAAGCTGAAAATACTCTATATGATTTATATAAAAGTGTTGCACAAGAGTGTGATTTGGATTCCAAGTCTATTCAGAGCATATATAAACCAGAAGTATTAATACTTGATTCTGCTTTACCTAAAGAAGAGATACATAAAGAAATCTGTATTTTCTTTGGAATTTAAAATGTATTGTTCTGTATGTGGCAAACTCAAATGGCATATTATTTGCAATAAATGTTTGAGTCATTTAGAGTATATAGATTCCAAACGTGTGCTTGACAATGGTGTGAAGGTGTTTAGTAATTTTGCATTTAGTGAATTAAAGCTGTTATTAACAAGTAAAAATAATATCATTGGTAGTCGCATTTTTAAGAGACTAGGTGTATATGCGATCTCCATGTTTTTTAAAAGATATAAAGATTTGGCTACATTAAAGAATCAAAAAATTGCAGTTCTTTCTATACGTAATAAGACTATTGGGGTGTATTCTCATAGTGCGATTTTAGCACAATGTTTTAGAATGTATGGGTTTAAAGTATTTCATAATGCTTTAATTATTGGCAATGACAGCCATTTTTCTCATTTGAAACGTGAGGAAAGACAGAGGATTGGCAGAAATTTTACCTTTCATTTTAAGCGTGATTATATGGGCGTTATTATTGTTGATGATATTATCACAACAGGACAAACATTGTTTGAAGCAAGCAATATTATCATGCAAAATGATTATACGCCACTCTTTGCATGGACACTTTGTGATTCTAAATATTAATAGAGCACTAAACTATTGTATAATGTTTATAGGCAATCAAAACAAATGATAAAATATCGTTTTGACTCTGTGTGGTGTGATTATCAGCGAGTATAGAAATCAAAAAATATAGAAAATGTCGTGCTGTTATCTATAGAATTTCAGATTAAGTTTGATATTTTAGATTCTGAATATTGAAGTGTTAAATACGTAATTATATGATACAGATCTAAAATATCTTGGTAGTCAATATTTGAGGTATCCTACAAGATTTTTAGCCTTTTAGTTTTTGTTGATCTTTAAGATAGTTAAAGAGCAATTCGCTATATCCAAAACTCCCGCTTAAATTTTCTGAAAGCTGCTCTTTAAACATAGCGTTATAAATATCGCTACCAGGTTGTTTAGGATACAATGGATTATCAAGGTTTAATGCTGTATCAAGCAAGGTTTTGATGAATATTGCTTCAAATTTATCTGTCTGCTCTCGTAATGCTTTATCGCTTTCAAGAGTTTTGTTATCAACCTTTGCTTTTAGATTCTTGATTAAGTTTGTTTCCTTGGATTGAGCTAATGAAGTCATTGTGCTACTTGTATCAAGTTTCATCATATCTCCTTATGCTTTTTATATATCGATCCTGCGTTGTCAAAGAAGTCAAGCAAAATAAATTCCCAAAATAACTTTATACATGTTAGATCTTAACATAACATAACTATTGTAGTAAAAAACAAACAAGATAAACAACAAAAGCTTTATTTTGTTTTTATTGCATTATAATTGTGTAAAATTTTAGCTAAGGAAATGGAATGTTGCAAAGAGCTATAGCTTTACAAAAGTTTCTTATAATTATTTACATTGCTTGTTCTCTTCATGCGTTTGCTAATGACAATGTTTCTACGCTAAAAAACTATATTGCTAGCGAATATAAACGCCTATATCCCGAGCTTACCATAGAATCTATATCACTGATTACGCGAAATACGCTTGATCTGTATACAATTACAATTATCTCAAAACAGATTAATACAATAAAAAGTGCAAATGGCTATCTCACTTTGCAGTATAAACACAATGGTAGAGTCTTGCAAGATTCTATACGCTATACAATACATGGACATATGCAAGTTTATGTAACTACAGAGAACATTAAAGCAGGTAGCAACATAAATGCAAATAGTTTTATCGGCAAGACCCAAGATTTTTCATCACTAGCTTTAGTTCCTGCAAGTAAGCATGAGATACTGCAATCAAGTGCAAAAGTATATATCCCCATGAATGCAGTTATTTACCGCAATAAGCTTGCCAAACGAATGCTTGTAGCTAAGGATTCTAATGTAAAAATTTTATTTCGTGAATATGGTATTGAAGCAAGTGCGAGTGGCAGAGCACTAGAAAATGGTGTGCAAGGTGATATCATCAAGGTTGAGAATCTTGAAAGCAAACGCATAGTCAATGCAAAAGTGATAGCCGAAAACATTGTGCAGATATATTAGGATTCTTACTTGAAGGATCTATAAAATGCTCTGCCCTATATAACACCCATCATATTAAGATACATTTGCAAAATTTTAGTATGTAAATACACTTAAAGCTTTTGCAATGCAACAAATAACTATACACAAAAATATTTTAGACATGAGGTAATATGCTTTGCAGAGTATGTTATTTATGTAGCTTATGGGTGCTAAGTTGTATATGATATAGATTATACAAAAATATACAAATTGCATGTTATATTATTTTAATCTTTTAATCTATGTGTGTAGCATTTGATTTTATATTTCTGACTTGTTTAGGCATAAAGTCTTAACCAACATTATGATATTTTTCATACACCTGTTTTACATTTAATACTAGATTTATCGCGTGATTATTAATTTTAGCTTTTTATATTTTCGCAAAAAGATTCTGTACTTTGTAAAACACCTTCCATAAAGGTATTTGAGCAATTGCATTATCACGTGCTTCTTCATACTCATCTTTTGGATATGCTTTATCCCATGCTTCCATGAGCTTTCTCTCTTGATCGCTTAAACGGATATTATAAGTTTCACTCATATAAAGATATGTACGAGCGATAAGCCCTTTAGAATAGTGTGCAGGATAGAATCTTTTTGCTTTGAAGTCTGTATAAACCCTGCAGTTTCCATATTGATTATAGACTATACTTTTTGGGGCTTCTGCATATCTAAAATTGCTCCTATCAGCATTTATCTCCCCAATTGCTGGGACAAGATTTCTTGGATCTGCTTCCATGAGATTAAACGTTTTATCGTTATGACAAGCTTTTCTACCGCCTTTTTGCCAACATGGGAGATGACGCCCAAAGTTATGTGCTGGCATAATGTGTTCAAACTCGATGTTTTGCGTGCGTTCATTTATCGTTTGTTTTTTTGTGAGTGCTTTTCTTGGTGTGTATTGTGCAGATTGTATCACCTTTATACCATTGTCTGTAATTTGAAAGGGTGCTTTGCAGTAAAACTCCGTTGTAAAGTCTTTAGATCGCCAAATATCTGTCAATATCTTTTTGGTTTCACGGAATGTTTGCGGTGGCTGCGTAGCTTCAAAGAATAGTAATGCCAATAAGGTAAGTATGGTGCCACCACCAAGAAATTTTACTTTTGTGCCAAAATTCTTCTTGTGCATCTGCGATCACCTATCCATTGTCATATCGCTTATGTTGTGTAATTAATGCTAATGCTAAACAATATTTTACATTGACTCTTAAACGCGTTCATCAAAAATATTGCCAACCATGTCACGCATTTTCATCATAAGCTCGATAGCTTCTGGTGATGGAATCTCTCGTATAATCCTTTTTCCTGTCGCTTCACGTACAGTTACTACAAGTGCTTTGATCTCATCATTATAAGAAAAGTCAATATCTGTGTTTGTCTTACGCATTTCTTCTTGTAACTTACGTGATAACTCTGTCATTTGTTCCCTTAGTTGAGAGTCATTGTAAGCAGCTATTTGCTTTTCTTCATACGCTTTTGCTGGGGTCTGCGATCTTCCTTGCTCGTGTCCCCCGTTGCTAATAAAAGCCATAATTTGGTGTTGCAATGATGATAATGAACTTCCTTGTGTTTCCATCATAGCCTCCTTAAAACAAAATATAATTACCTCTACATCATAAAAATTAGGGGCAATTATACCAAACTATCGACAAATCACAATATTTTCTCAATAAAGTTTCAAAGAATTTCTATACTTATTTTCATACGCTTTATTTCCCATGAATATATCATTTTATATCGCATTGTTGCATATTGTTATAAATTTGCTATAATCTAGGGCTTGTTGAAAAACGAGACACTAAGACTTTTTAAGATTTCTGTAAAAAAAGGTGGAAGGGTAATGAATTTCTCTAAAATTGGCTTTATTATGGCAACACTTGGGAGTTCCATAGGACTAGGGCATATTTGGCGTTTTCCGACGATGGCAGGACAAAATGGTGGTGCTGCTTTTATTCTCTTGTTTCTTGTTATCTCGGTGGTCATTGGTGTTTCTATGCTCATCGCTGAGATGCTTGTTGGGAATCGCACACGTAAGAATGCACAAGATGCATTTTACGAGCTTGATGAGAGCAGTCACAAGAGATGGCATTGGGTTGGTCTAACTATTATTGGTGGTCCTATTATCCTCACTTTTTATTGTATTGTTTTGGGTTGGGTGGTATATTATCTTGGTGCAATAAGCTTTCATTTACCCACAAATATGAGTGATTCTAAGATATTATTTGAGAATCTCACTCAAAACATTACTTCACAAGTCATAAGTTTTGCAATTGTTATGATTTTAACTGCGTATTTTGTCGCAAAAGGTGTAAAAAGCGGGATTGAAAAGCTAAACTTTGTGCTTATGCCCTTACTCTTTATTATCTTTTTTGGGTTGCTTATCTATGCTATGACATTACCTTCTTTCGATAAAAGTGTGAATTTTATGTTTGCGATCGATTTTAGTAAGATTACATCAAAAGTGCTTATAGAGGCTATGGGGCAAGTCTTTTTCTCGCTTTCTCTAGGGATAGGGATTATTGTTACCTATGCAGCTTTTACAGAAAAAAAACAAAATCTTTTTAGTGCGGCTATGTGGGTGCTTATCCCCGGCATCATTATTTCTATTGTTGCAGGGCTTATGATTTTTACTTTTGTATTTGAGTATGGCACTGCAAAGGATGTTGGAGAGGGAACTGGTCTTGTGTTTAAGACACTTCCTGTTTTATTTGGCAAGATGGGATCAATAGGTAGCGTGATTTGCGTATTGTTTATGATTGGACTAGGTTTTGCAGGTCTTTCAAGCACAATTTCCCTACTTGAGCCAGCAGTGAAATGGCTTGAGGATAAAACTGGTAAAAATAGAGTGATGTTGTCATGGGGGGTTAGCCTCGTGATATTTTTAGTGGGTTTTGTACTCATTCTTTCGCTCAACGAGGGCTATAAAGAGCTAACCATTGCAGGAAAGAATTTATTTAAATGGATGGATTGGCTTAGTGCTAATATTATTATGACGCTTGGCGGACTTTTAGCAGCAATCTTTGTGGGCTATGCAATTAAAACAGAGCATTTGAGAGAATGGACAAGCCATTACTTTACACCTATCATGTTTAAATTTTGGCTTTTTGCAATTAGAGTCTTGGCTCCACTCATGGTGGGTGCTATTTTTATTTATAATATTTATGACTTGCTGAATCCAAAACCAGCCGAACATACAAAAGCACCTCAACAGCAAGAACAAAATGTGCATAATAAAGATCAGACAGATCAACATTAATTGTTGGGGAATATTTAGAATCTAAAAGCCTTAGGGCAAAGTATAAGTTATGCAATACGTATTATGAGGGCACGATGACTTGGTTAAAAAAATGGTTTTTTACAATTGTTTTGTGTATCTGGGCGTTATGTGTTGGTATAGGAAGCTATTTTGTTATAAAAGAGAATGCAGCATCTATTGATTTTACAACTCTTGTAAATATGCTGCAACGTGACCGTGTAGAAACAATACTTATTGGAAAACATCACACATATTTCTATATGGCGGATGAAAGGATATATAAACTGCCAACAACACAGCTGTATGGTTGTATAAACAAAGTTTTTATCGCTAAAATATCTAATAAAGATATTAATTATAATAAAGATATTAATTATAATAAGGTATCTAATAAAGAAACTTGCGGCATTTATCTCTCGTTTATTGAGAATGGATTACCCATTATCGCACCCAAGACTTCGCCTCAAGAAAAAATAGTGTATGCGATAATTGTATTTTTAATAGGGTGGGTTATTTTTTATATATTGTGTGAAGAGATTGAGTCAAAGATATGGACTGAAAAAAATGCAATTATGGAAACAAACTCGTATAGCAATGAAGATGCAGATGATAATATGTCGCTTGCATTAGAGCCTATGAGAAGCTCAATAAGATTCCGTGATGTCGCTGGAATTAAAGAGGCAAAAGATGACCTATTAGAGATTATTGACTACCTAAAGAATCCAAAGAAATATCAAGATTTGGGGATATATTTGCCAAGAGGGGTTTTGCTTGTAGGGCCTCCTGGTGTTGGCAAAACTATGATTGCAAAGGCAATTGCAGGGGAGAGTGGTGTGCCTTTTTTTTATCATAGTGGTTCATCTTTTGTGCAAATTTATGTAGGGGTTGGTGCACAGAGAGTAAGAGAGCTGTTTGCTAGAGCTAGAGCGTGTGCCCCAGCTATTATTTTTATTGATGAGATAGATGCGATTGGTAAGGCAAGGGGTGCAGACAATCATCAAGAATGGGAGAGCACACTCAATGAGTTGTTGATTGAGCTTGATGGTTTTAGTGATCAGAGCGGTGTTATTGTTATTGGTGCGACAAATCAAGTTGATGTTATGGATCATGCTCTTTTGCGTAGTGGGCGATTTGATAGACGCATTTATGTTGATTTACCAGATTTAAATGAACGTATAGAGATTCTAAAAGTGCATTTACGCAATCGTGCACATATGCTTGATTTGCATGAGACTGCAAAGCTTTGCGTCGGTTTTAGCGGAGCAAATATAGCATCACTTGTAAATGAAGCTGCTATCAACGCCCTACGCCATAATCGCAACACAATTACTATGCAGGATATAACAGATACAAGCCACAAAGTGTTATTTGGAAAAAGGCGACAAAATACCCTAAGCAAGCACGAAAAACAAATGCTTGCAATTTATAATGCTGCAAAGGGTTTGTCGCAGTATTGGCTTTTACCAGATTTTCAAAAGATTACGCTTATTGATACAACTATAGAATCCCAGTCGCCAAACAATAACTATGACTATTATACAAGGGATAATCTCATTGCAGAAATAAAAATTGCTCTAAGTGGTAATCTAGCTCTTGAGGTACATAATATAGGCATATCAACAATTGCACAACATGATGTTGAAAAAGCAAAATTTATTGCTAAAAAAATGTGTGAAGATTATGGCATGGGAGAGCGTTTGCTCACTGATTATGAAGATATATTAGAGATTTTAGAAACTACAAAGCAAGAACATAAAGAATTTATCATTGCAAATAAACATTCTATTGAACGCATTGCTACCACTCTTATAGAACATGAAAAAATCACAAAGGAAGATATACAAAAGATATTGGAAAGTATATCATAGAGTTATGGTTATACCAATTATATAAGTTTCTTAAGATTTCAGTCTTTAACATAAAGATAAATAATTACATGGATGCAGGTAAATGCTGCTTAATCAATTTATTACAAAATTAAACATATTTGATGTCTACAGACAGAAAAATAAGTTTTTTTATCCAAAATATACATAATATGATATTCTATAACCATAGAATTATAATTTTTTATTAAAAAAATAAAAAATTTAGATTCTGCATGTAAATAAAACTAAAAATAAAATAAGTTAATGGCTATATGTGACTTTTTATGAGAATCTGATCACAGTTTCCACAAACTTGAAGCTAGTTTTTCAGAAAACATAAACATATGGCTAAAAATAAGGGGAGGATATGCAGCAACAATTGACTAAAGATCTCACAAAAGCACAGAGGATACGCTCCATTTTGGCTGCGAGTTCGGGTAACTTTGTAGAGTGGTTTGATTTTTACATTTATGTTTCATTGGCATCATATTTTACGCACCATTTTTTTGATTCTGGAGATGAAACTTCAAATCTGATAAAATCGTTTGGTGTATTTGCTTTTGGATTTTTTATGCGACCTATTGGGAGTTTGATTTTTGGTTCCTTAGCAGATAAGGTTGGCAGACAAAAAGTAATGGTTTATGCAATTATTTTAATGTCAATTGGTAATTTTTTAATTGCATCAATACCCACAAAGGAACAAATTGGAATCTGGGCACCAGTACTACTAGTGTTTGCACGATGTTTGCAGGGATTATCAGTAGGTGGAGAGGGCGGATTAGTCGCTACTTATATATCTGAAATATCTACAAAGGGTAATCGCGGCTTTTTCTCATCATTTCAATATGTTACATTGATTATGGCTCAGTTTGTGGCATTGGGTTGTGTTTGGCTAGCTGTTGAATACTTGGGTAACGATGTGATGCAAGATTATGGCTGGAGATATTTATTCATTTTGGCTGGAATCTTAGCTCTTGGTTCACTATTCTTGCGGGCAAATATGCATGAGAGCGCAAAGGAACTGCATAAGAAAGATGCAGAAAAAGGCACATTAAAATCTCTTTGGACATACAGAAAATATTGTCTTCTTGTGTTTGGGCTAACAGCGGCTGGTAGTATGTGTTATTATAATTTTACTGCCTATATGATAACATTTTTGAAAACAAGTGCTGGATTTAAATCTGAAACAGCCTACATGATAGCAATGTGTGGATTAGCTTTTGGTATGATTATACAGCCATTTATGGGAATGATAGGTGATAAAATTGGTATCAAGAAGATGTTGGCTTTATTTTCTGGTGTTGGTTTTATTACTGTAGCACCTTTGATGAATGCAATAGTCCAATCTGGTCCTAGTGGCAGTATCAATAGTCCTGTTTTAGCATTCTTGTTTATTGCTATCGGACTTATTATATCTGGATTCTATACTTCTATCGCTGGTATTGCAAAAGCTGCTTTATTTCCTGAGAAGGTTAGAGCACTTGGCACTGGATTACCCTATGCTATGGCGGTTGCATGCTTTGGCGGAACTGTGCCTAGCATAGCATTGTGGTTTAAACAAAGCGGGATTGAATGGGGATATTATATTTATATGATGGTATTCTTGTTCTTTTGTTTCTTGGTAGCAATTGGCATCCCTAAGGAAACAGAACTAGAAAAGCAAAATGATTAGCAGTGTTGTTTGTCTAGTCATTTTTTGACCTTTTAATATTTTTAATATGCATATACACAATAATTCTTTTGGGGATTACTTTGTATAGAGAGGTGTGACAAAGCATTCCTACCGCAGGTCTTTAAGTCCTGCCTATGATAACGATGAAATGCTTCATTTTTTGCTACATATTTTTACACAGGTATTTTTTTTGGCGTCTTGATACAATTAGTATAATTCTTGCTCATTAAAACTTTTTAATCAAGAATAACAATGTTATGAATTCCGTGTTTTGAGCCTAGTATATATTTTTCCAATAATACATAATGTTTAGTAGAAGATAAATTTTGTAATTTTACTTTAATATACTCTCACAGCAAATATCCAAATTTATGTTACTTCTGATTAAACACTTTGTAGATAAACATGTAAGAGGCACAGCAATAGTTTTAAAACAAAATAGAGCTATGACTGTGATTCTGTGTCTTGTGGATAGTAATTGGCTATTGGCTCTGCAAGTTTGTAATGTGGATACTTAATGCTATCAAGGACTATTTGTGCCATAGAGAGATTGTCAAAATTAAAGACCAAAGGTGCAAGAAAGTTAATTGTTGAGCGTTCAATTGGGTTTTGCATAACCATGATATTGGCGGTCAAAATATTTTTGCTATTTTCTAAATCAAGTAGCAACTTTAACGCCATAGGCACTTCAAACTCATAAGTTTCGCGTAAAACAAATGGATTCACTAGGGTGAAAATAGGTGTTGCATCATCAGCATTTGTTAATCGCAGAAAGACCTCATCAAGCTTCTCTAGCTTCATTTTATTAACATGCTCAAAACCTAAAATTGGCGATTTGACTTCAAAAATCATAACACTCTCCGAGATTAACATTTAAGTTGTGAATGCCAACAGCATTGCGTTCTTATGCTCCCTTAAGCCCTAAATATCCTAAAATTTGCAAGATCTTATAAAGCTATATAGCAAAATGAATATTCTACCAAAAAGTTTATAAATATGCAAACATAACACGAATTTTTTATATAATATCATTTATTTTTTCAAGCGGAGTTTATTTTGCAAAATAAAACACTTTATAATATATTTTTGTCTTATTTTAATGTGTTGCTATGTTTATTTTTATCATATTTATTCATAGCATGTAGCGATAAAGATAAAGAGGTTGTATACAATCAACCAGCAAGTTTTTGGTATGAAGGAATATTTAAAAATATTCGACTTGGAAATCTAGAGACTGCTGATAGCTATTTTTCTTCTTTGCAGAGCGAACATTTAAATTCACCATTGATACCAGAAGCAATGCTTGCGTTAGGGCAAGCCCACTTAAGTAATGAAGAATATATTTTATCTGATTTTTATTTCAAAGAATATCTAAAGCGATATGGTAATGCAAATAATGCGGACTACATTAGTTTTTTGAGATTAAAATCCCATTTGTATGCATTTAAAAATGCGTCAAAAGATCAGCAATTTATGACAGATTCTATTATCTTAATACAAGATTTTATGGAAAAATATCCAAATAGTAGGTATATGCCTTTTGTGCATGAGATGGAAGTAAAATTTGTGCTTGGGCAAAATGAGTTAAATAAGGCTATTGCGAGAGTGTATGAAAAAAATAATCAAACAGAAGCAGAACAAATATATCTTGATAGAATAGATTCTGATTTACAAGAAGCTACAAAGCCAACACCCTCAAAAGTGCCATGGTATATGGTATTACTGAATTGGTAGAATAAATATTTAACAAAGAAAGGAATTATTATGGATAGAGAAAATGAAGCATTAGTTACATTACCCATCGTTGTAGAAGAAGAAATGTTTGTATTTCCTTTTATCATTGCACCGATTTTTATCTCTGATAAAGCTAATATAGCAGCTGTACAAAAAGCTCAAAAGACTAATGAGAATATCTTTGTGGTTTGTGCAAAAAATAATCCAAAGAGCGATGATGTGCCATTTTATGATGTGGGCGTTATTGGTAAAATCATGCGTAAAGTAAGCTTACCTGATGGACGTATAAAGATTTTATTTCAAGGTATATCAAAGGGCAAGATAACAGAGATTATAAATGTGGAGCCACTGGAGGCACAAATTGAAGTTATTACGTATAAGCCAAGTAATAAACAAACCGTGGATGCACTGTTGGCTGTATTTATGGAAAAAATTAATGCCCTAGCACATTTAAGTCAAAACATTTCTCCTGATTTATTACGCAATATTGAAAATGCTGATGATCCAAACAAGGTTGTTGATTTGGTAACTTCTACATTGCGATTAAAAAAGGAGCAAAGCTATACGTTATTTTCTAGCAATGATACTGAAGATCGACTTATGCTTGCTACTCAAATGGTATTAGAAGAGATTGAAACTCAAAAATTACAAAAAGATATAAAATCAAAAGTACATACAAAAATGGATCAAATTAACCGCGAGTTTTTCTTAAAAGAGCAGTTAAAACAGATTCAAAAAGAACTCGGTATTGATAAACAAAGAGATGAGGAAATAGATCAATATTATAGTAAGTTAGAGGAATTAAAAAGTGGTATGCATGAAGATGCATATAAGGAGATTAAAAAGCAAATTGATCGATTATCACGTGCTCATCCTGATAGCTCTGATGCAAACATGGTGCAAAACTATGTAGAATGGATGTTAGAGATTCCATTTACAAGTGTCAGCAATAAAAAGCTAAGTATTAAGAATGTTGAGAGGCAATTAAGCAGTGATCATTATTCTCTTGTTGATGCCAAGCAGAGAATTGTAGAATATTTTGCAGTCAAACAACTTTTAGAACAAAGGGCAAAAGATAACAAAGAAGATGAATCAAAAAAACATGGCAAAAATGAGCAAACTTCAGTTGATACGATAAAAAAGACAGAATCTAAAAAAGATGATTTGAAAGAGGATTCTAAAAATCACGAAGCTACACACATGAGTGAGAAGCATAAGGGAACGATTTTATGCTTTTATGGTGCACCTGGTGTGGGGAAAACAAGCCTTGCAAATTCTATAGCAACTGCATTGAATAGACCGCTTGTAAGAATTGCATTGGGTGGGTTAGAAGATGTTAATGAACTGCGTGGACACAGACGCACATATCTTGGATCAATGCCTGGTAGGATCGTACAAGGCTTAATAGATTCTAAAAAGATGAATCCCGTTGTTGTGCTTGATGAAATTGATAAAATTGTAAGGGGCGTAAGAGGAGATCCTACAAGTGTGCTTTTAGAAATTTTAGATCCTGAACAAAATGTGAGTTTTAGGGATTATTATGCAAACTTTAGCATAGACTTATCACAAGTTGTATTTATTGCAACTGCAAATGATATTTCATTAATCCCAGCACCACTCCGAGATAGAATGGAGTTTATAGAAATTAGTAGTTACACGCCCCAAGAAAAATATGAAATTGCAAAAAAATATCTCATTCCGCAAGAGATTAAAAATCATGGTTTGCGACCAGATGAGATAAAGATTTCTAAAGATGCGATAGAGACTATTATCCATAATTACACAAGAGAAGCGGGTGTTAGGAATCTTCGCAGAAAAATTGCACAAATTATGCGTAAAGCAGCAGTTGAGATTCTAAATAATAAGACAAAAACAATGCAAGTGGGTGTCAAAGATCTTACACGATTACTGAAAAAAAGTGTTTTTGAGATTGATAAGGCGGAGAGAAAACCTAGACTTGGTGTTGTCAATGGACTTGCATGGACTGCCGTTGGTGGCGATGTGTTAAAGATTGAGGCAATATCATTATTAGGTAAAGGTAACCTAAAACTCACGGGACAATTGGGTGATGTCATGAAAGAATCAGCATATATCGCGTATTCCGTTGTTAAAAATAGGCTTGATAATACATTGCAAAAAGATTTCAATAATGCTCAAGATTCTAGAAAGCAAAGTCTAAGTAAATTAAACACAGAATCTAAGGATGCAGATAGCACACAATCACCTACATATAAAAGTCCAACAGAAACTCTTGATATTCACCTGCATGTTCCAGAAGGCGCAACGCCAAAAGATGGTCCTAGTGCGGGTATCACTATGGCTTGTGCTATCGCTTCAATCTTGTTTAATAAAGATGTGCGTCAAGATGTAGCGATGACAGGTGAGCTTAATCTTAGTGGTGAAGTGCTTCCTATAGGCGGACTTAAGGAAAAGCTTATTGCAGCATATAAAGCAGATATTAAAAAAGCTTTAATTCCAATTAAAAACTACAAAAGAGATTTAGACGATATACCAAAAGAAGTGCAGCAAAATGTAGAAATAGTTGCAGTGCAAAACATTGATGAAGTATTTAAACATGTGTTATTATAAACTATGTTAAAGCTGTTTATGAGAGTTGTGTTAAAAAAGTTGATGTGATTGTATTTCATATTATGAAGTTGTATTGTTAGTGGATATATGTGTGACTTACAACCCCAATATAAACTTGCAGGGTCATGTATGACTATGCCTAATCCTTGCCATTATTTGGTGTGATGATTGCTGTTGGTGTGTAATTTGTAGAATGATAGACAAAGCTTTGAAAACTTCGTGCATAATATTTTATAATCATTTGTTGCATAAAGCTTTGTGTTGAGGGATAAAACCACGCATTATTGCTTAACATGAGAATATATTTTGCTCCAGTTGTATATGGCAATGTCATAGTTCCTTCATAGCAGTTTGCAATAGCGACATGTAGGCTTTGAGTGGAGAATGATATTATTTCATGCCCTTTATTGAATCCAAAGTCATTACCAAATATTTTTTTAAAAAGGGGTGATAAAATGGCATTAAATGGCAGGGTTTCTCCAAATGGCACAAGAATATTTTTATCAGCGATTAAGCTATATCCCTTTGAGAAAATATACACACTATTGTAATAGCCATTTTGCATAGTCGGCATATTTATATAGCTTTCTTCTATTGAATCTAGATGTTTGTCTCTTTGTTTTAGGCTATCAAGCATAAAAAGAGAGGATCTTTTTGTATGTGTATTAACAGATTCTATGCTTTGCATACGTATAGCCCCAACTACAATCGTAATATGCTTACTTAGGTCAAGCAATGTATTGTAGATCTCTGTTTGTGCATTGAGGACTAGAGGGAAACTTGTTTCTGGTAGGATAACGAGTGGGTAGCCTTCATCTATTGCTTGTTGTATGGCTTCTAAATTATTAGCAATTATACTTTCCCGATTTACTTTTTCCCAACGCATATCTTGTGGATACTGCGTTTCTACAATTTTTGCATGTAGTTTTGGTGTATGCTTGGTGGTACCATATTCCAAGGATATAAGCAACAGTAATGGGGCAAGTAGTTGCAAAGCACTTTTTACAATAATAAAGTAATATGAAAATGCTATACAGAGTAAGCTAATTAATGAAGCCTCAAAAACGCTATATGAGCTTAAATACGCAAGATTAAGCCAATTGAAATCAAATGGGTGGATAATAAAGAGTAATGCCGCCATAGTAATACGCCATGCAAGATTCTGAAAATATAAAAGAATCCATAATAACACGCCATAAATAATACCTACACATACTATGATGAATGGTGTGAGTAGGCTTAAGCTCTCGACAAAACGAAGCGCAAGTGCTATCCAATAGAATCCAAAAACACCGATAAAAAATCCAAACCAAAACCTATACATACGTGGTATAAATAGAAATATAGCGATACTTAATGGATAAAATAAGCTAACACCAATATAGATATTTTTATGAAGTAGGGAAAATATACAGATACAAAGCACCATAAATACGATGAAATAGGGCAATGCCATATCAACAATATGTCTCTTGGTGCAATATGCAGACATTTTACAAAGCTTTTTATTGTGTGTTTCTATTTGCAAACATACAAAAGTAGCGCAGACATAAAGCACAAAGCACATCAAAAGAAAACATAGGATTCCATATAAAAGGGGTGGCATAATCGATTCAAGTATAAACCACCAAAATGGCAACCAAAACAAAAAGCCAAAAAACATACCAATCAATGCTTTATGTAAAGTAGCCTTAAGTTTTGTATATTTTTTTGTGGATTGTGTGGGCAACATTTGTTTTGTATGCCCTTGCATAATTTTAAAAAGTAGGCGTGGATGAAAGATGTAAAATGGATAACAAAATAAGGCTTGCAACAATGAGGTAATATGCAGATATGTAGTTGCATGTCGCAATATGCTAAAATGTTCTGTTTTACAAGTTGTGAAAAATAGTTTTAAAAAGTTGTATATTTTGTTGCTTGTGTGTTGTTGCAAGTTTTTTTTCAAAATAGCCTCTCTTTTTTGATAGTTTTGCAAACGCTACAATGAGTTTACTATCATATTGCACTTTGTGCGGTATTTTATCATAAATGCAAGATTTTAGATAGGTATTTTCATGATCGTATCGCTGCATAGGGGTTTATAACGTCATAAACCATATATAAGCAGATAGCAAATTACGTATGCAATACAGAATTGTGATACAATACAATAAGCATAGATTCTAAATATGATTAGCTACAGGGAGAAATAATGGCAGCATTACAAAAAGAAGAAATTGAGACAAAATTGCAAGCTCGTTTGCAGTCTTTATCACACACAGCAAAAAGCACAATGTTGCAAAATGATTCTACAAAGACATGGTTAAAAGATCAGCTCTCACTTATTAATGTGCCAAAAACTATGCTTGATGTTTGTATAGAAATTTTAGAACACATGAGTGATTTAAAGGTAGTTTGGTTGCATTTACAAGAATGCACAGGTTGTAGTGAAAGTTTGCTAAGGACAGAAGCACCAAGCTTTGAAGTTTTGCTTTTTGATATTTTTAAAATTGTATATCATGATTTAGTGATGGTATCAAGTGGGCATGGGGCTACTGCGGCATTAGAGTATGCAAGTTCACATGAAAAATATGTGCTGCTTGTTGAGGGAAGTGTGCCTATGGGTTTTGCAAAAGATTATATTACACTTGGCAATAGAAATGGATATGATGAGGTTTCTCATCTCTTGCATAATGCAGAAGCAGTATTTGCAGTTGGGACATGTTCTAGTTTTGGTGGAATCCAGAGTGCTTACCCAAATCCTACAAATGGACATGCTTTAAGTGAGATTTTTGAAAGAGAAGTTATTAATATCCCAGGTTGTCCACCTAGTGATAAAAATATTGTAGCAACATTGCTTTATTACTATCTCTTTGGAGAATCCCCAAGTCTTGATTCACTTAAAAGACCATTGTGGGCGTATGGTAAAAGTGTGCATGACTTGTGTGAGCGAAAGAGTTTTTTTATGTCTGGTGACTTTGTAGAATCCTTTGATGATCCCAATATGAAAGAAGGTTATTGTCTATATAAGGTTGGGTGCAAGGGTCCATACACTTATAATAATTGTCCAAAAGTAAAGTTTAATGCAAAAACAAGTTGGCCTGTGCAGGGCGGACATGGATGTATTGGTTGTAGTGAGCCAAATTTCTGGGATAATTTTGGCAATATTGAAAAACCCTTAAGCAATAAAAGTTTTTTTACTCTTAACGAAAAGTTTGTGCCAAAGATACTCCCTTTAAGCTATAAGAAACTCCAAGCTCCTATACAAAATACACAAGAATACATGCAATTTGCAAATACGCTTAAAAGCACAAAAAATCTTTTTATTAATCTAGGTGTAGATGAAAGCAGTGTTGTATTGTATGAGGATGGTGAATGCAAACCATTGATCTCTTGTGCTATTTCGCTCAATCCAAAACTTGTATTGCAAAGCTATGAAAGCAAAAACAAGCAAGGGAAAAAGCTTTATGCAAATTATCAAAATAAAATGAAAGATCGTTATATTGAATTAATGAAACTTTGTGATAAAGAGAGGATAAGTAGCAATATTAATGATGCATTTAGCCTTTTTGCAATGATTTTAGATGATAAAACATTGATTGATGAGGAAATAAACATGATTAATATGTGGTTAGAATCTAGCCTTAATCCTTTAGGAGGAAATTTTCAAACTACACATATTTTACAGCTTGCAAAGAGTTTTAAATTTCCACATGTAAGTGAGTTGGGATTTAAGTTTAAAAAGGACAATGATTATTATATGCTTGATTATGCAAAGGCACTCTCCATTGCTATGTCGTATCGTATAGGTGGGTTGGACATGCATGGATTGGCGTATAGCATGGCGTGTGATTTGGCGAATGCGTTTGTTGAAATTATAGATACAACATGTGATACTATCGTATTGCAAGGCGAGATGTTTAATTTATCGTTTATTCAGCAAATCTTTACTAGACGTTTAAAAGATAAAACGATAGTGGTGCTTACTTACTAGGCTATATCTATACATGAGATTTGTTGCTTGGATAAATGGATTTCTAGATTCTGCATGTTTGTATTATAAGAAGAAGTAGTTGTAAGCAAAAAGCTATACTTAAGCCTTTAGACTTTTCCCAATTTATGAGTGTTTTTGTATAAGCTGTATACATGCCATAAATAATCAACATATAGATTGTTGGGTGTATCATATAGTTTTCTCTATTCTATTTGTAGCAAATCAATATAGCCTCATTAAAAAGCTACATTTATGTTTATGCAGTTTAGTATTTGATTATGTCGTTAGGTAATAGGCTTGTTGGTTGTGTAGATTAGTGTTTCAGGATTAAGATTTTGATGCGTTTTATTTGGTTAAGATTATTAACAAGGCAATTTAAGAAGTGAGGTCAAAGAAGAGATATGGGCTTGGTCCCAAATTGTTTGAACTTTTAAGCTAGAGGGTTTATCATTTGTGTTTTTAGAGGTAGGTAGAGCATCTTTCTTTATTGATAGTTAAGGTATTGCAGGATTATTTCTGTATGGGTGTCTTTTTGTGTGAAAACAATCGTGCATGATTGCTCTTGTGCTTCATTTCTATATAAAATCCACAGCTGCTTTAAATCATTATCTTTTTTGTTAATCCTTTGTTGGTTGCTTTCTTTCCAAAGAGTTGTTATGGTGCTTTGATTGTTTTGTATAATTTCATTTCTAAAAGATGGAGTGTTAGTTAGAAAATTTAAGAATTTTAATTTTTTCATGATGGCAAAACTTTGTTTTATATTTTTGTTATAGATAAAATACTTTTTCGCACCACTATTTTCATTACATGTAAATGGCAAGTCATTAATCTTTTCCCCTTTAAATCTTCCATTTTCTAATGCTCCAAAAACAAGGCTTCTATCTGGTGGATATTCACAAAAATCAATGTATGGAGCCCCTGTTATAGAATCTTTTTTTAGCTTAAAAGATTCTATTTGTTGTGCAAAAGCTTCTTTAAAAAATGGCTCAAAATCTTTTATTATAATCTGTGCTTGTTTTGAATCTAGCATATGGTTTTTTGATACACCTTTTGCTAAATTTTGTGCTTCTATGCTGCTACAAGCCATCAATGTCAATATCGCAAAAATGCGTTGCATGTAATATCCTTTATTTTATAAGACAAAACCCATTTATTTATAAAAAATACTTCCCCATGTATATTTCAATGTATTAAATCCAGCTCTTTTTGCTGCTTCAAGTACAACTCGTGCCTTTGCATAGGTTGTGATAATACATGGAGTTTTTGTAATTTTATAGAGTGTTTGAAAGTATTTTGTGTCCCATAACTCCTCATTGTATGCTTGACTAAAGGCATCTTGAAATACAATGTCAAAAAAGCCCGTGCGAAATTGTAAAAGATATGTAAGTGCGTTACCATGCAAATAATAGAGTGTTTGTTGTTTGTTGTGATAATATGATTGCTTATAGAGCATATGCAGGATTGTTTTACTTTGAGGAATATTTTGGTATGGGAAATCACTGAGCTCTTGTAAAAACAAATCTTTCTCAGGTGAATAGATCTCACATGTCTTAAAATAAGTTAAAGCCAACATTGCATTGTATCCAAGCCCAAAACATATATCCAATATACGCACAGGACGTGTGAGATTTTGTGTTTGCAAAGATTGTATAAGAGTGCTGATATTGTGTTGTAGTGGTGTTAAATCTGCATAGATTTTATAATGTTTCTGTATAGAATCTACTTGTTGCAAAAAAGTTTCACGTGTATTGATATCGCAAAAATTACCATTATTTTGAAAAAAAATCGCAGGATAAATATGCTTTAATAATGTTTCAGTGTAAGCACCCAAGCTTTTTGAGTGATAGCTTTGCTTATAGGTATTGTTGTAGACACTAAAGCTTTTATCTAAACCTTGCACTATATTGTCGTAAATGGGTGCTGCGTCATTATAAATTGCCATAACTTGGAATCCGAATTAATTAATTTGATGTTTTAGGTAAATCTAAAATTAGAGGTTTCAATATGGAGTATTTAAAAACCCTTCCAGCCAGGAACCAATGGCACACAAACTTTGCAAGTGCTCTGCTATGTTCCCATCCTGAAGCGTTGCTCACAAAGCCTATTGCATAGGGCTAACTAGAAAGGCGTTCTCATTATATCTTATTTTATTTTAAATAATGCTTAAATTTAGCATAATACCTCTTTTGCTTCAGTATATGCTATACCGAATGCATCACTCACGCCTTTATACGTGCATTTACCATTATAGGTGTTAAGCCCCTCTAAAATCCCACTATCTTTTAATGCTGCCTCTTTTACACCGAGTTTTGCTATGTTTAACCCAAAGTTAAGTGTAGAATCAGTTAAAGCCAGAGTTGCAGTTTTTGCCACAGCACCAGGCATATTCGCTACACAATAATGCAAGATTCCATCAATATCAAATATAGGATTATCATGTGTTGTTGGTCTTGAGGTTTCAAAGCAACCCCCTTGATCGATTGCCACATCAGTAAGGATTGAGCCTACTTTCATGCATTGTAAATCATCTTTTTTTACAAGTTTTGGTGCTTTTGCACCCGGTATCAATACTGCACCAATCACAACATCAGAATCAGCAATACTAGAGAGTAAGTTAGCACGAGAGCTAAAGAGCGTATGGATACGCATATTAAATATTTGATCTACATAGGCAAGTCTAGCAGTATCAATATCAAGTATTGTTACATCCGCACCCATACCCACTGCAAGTTGTGCTGCATTTAATCCCACTACACCAGCACCAATAATTGTGACTTTGCCTTTTGGAGTACCTGGAATCCCACTAAGAAGTGTGCCATTGCCGCCAAAAGTTTTTTGAATATATTTTGCAGATTCTATAACTGCAAGTCGTCCAGCAATAGAACTCATAGGTGCTAAACAAGGTAATACGTTACGCACCTTAATCGTCTCGTATGCCACTGCATTAATCTTTTTTTCAAGCAGCATATCAGTTAATTTTCGATCAGCAGCTAAATGTAAATAAGTGAAAAGTGTTTGCCCTTCTTTGAAATAGTTGTATTCGCTTTCAATAGGTTCTTTTACTTTTATAATCATATCGCTTTGCTTAAATAAAGTTTCTTTATCGACAATCTCAGCACCAGCCTTATGATACTCTTCATCGCTAAAACCAATCGCACTCCCAGCATCATGTTCAATAAAGATTTTGTGCCCAGCTTCTTTATATTCATGCACATTGGATGGTGTCAAACCAACACGATATTCATGCACTTTTATTTCTTTTGGACAGCCAATAACCATAATGTCTCCTTAAAGTATATATGTCGTAGCCCTTTGCAATGCCTCATAAATACATGCTTTATCGGTAAATATGCAGGGTTACCTAGAAAATATAAGTTATCATAATAAATAAAAGCAATATAGTTTATATTTTAGTCAAATAAATAAGCATATGTTACATTATGTAATATCATATAAGTATGATGATGCATTTTATATCATTTTGAAACATATTTTGTAATGATTGGGCTTATTCTAGCATACTGAGCTGTTGTGTGTAGGCATGAGTTATAAAAGCATAGGTTAGCAGGGAAGTAAGAAGTTTATTTATCATAAACACTCCTTGCATTTTCCTTACTAATTCAGAGTTGAAATCAAGGTAATATTGGCAGTAGAATATATCAGAAATACATAGATTGTTACATCTATCTAGTTTATATATAACCATACAACACAAGAACTCCCATTTTGAAAAAATGGGTGACTTACTGACTTGTAAAATAAGGAGAAAGACTACTTAAGTTTAAAATATTATATATTACACTAGAAGATATAAGAATAACCCACATTAATTACATGTGTATTCATGAGGAATTCTATTGTGCCAATTCTTTCTTTAATATTGTATCCAGCGGCTAATGTTTGGATTTTTGCACCTATTTCCACTTTATGCGAACTTGCAAAAGTTGCTGCAATACCAACATTTATAGGGATATTAAAGCCATTGTATTGTTGACTCTTAAATTCATCAATTCCCGACTTGCTACCAGTTAACCCAGTGATACCATAGCCAAGTCCAAATCCCACATACGCACCAAGTGTAAAGTTGCCTGTATTTAAGAAATTTATTAACGCATCAACATTGAATGTAATATTTTGAAAAGATGTGTGAAGTTCTTGATCTGTTGGAGTTTCTGAGAAGAATAGTCTATTGCCATTAAAATCATAACCTAGATAACCTCTAATGCCTACTATTGGTATAAAGAAATACTGATACCCAACATTTAAGCCAACATTGAATGTAGCAATATTTGCTTTATCAATTCTCACCATTTGATAGCCCTGATCGTCCAAGGCCTTATTATCTACATATACACCTATGCCAAATAGTGAAACACCGCCATGCACACCTACAAAGGCACCACTTTTTTCTCCACTACTATCTGCTGCTAAAGCATTATTGCTAAGTCCTAGTGTAAGTAGTGTGCTCATAGCCATTATACTAAGGGTTTTTCTCATGATTCATCCTTTAAAATAAAACCTTTAACTTATGAGAGTTAAAAAGTAGCCCACGTTCTAGTGAAAATAAACAAACTTCACTCCATAAAAACAAAAAAAATAATTTTTATTATTTTTAAAGAATAAATGTAACATTTTGATGAGTTTTTTATAGTTTTATATAAAATGAGATGGTATGTGGTTGTGTTAAGTGTTTGAAATCTAGATGTATCCATATCTTGGTGGCTTAGTGGGCTTATGGTATAAACAATAAGGCTTTAGTATCTATGTTAAAAGATGTATGCCTTGAGGAATCTGGACTTCTTTAAAATGCAATGCTAAGTATAATGCAAGTTGAATGTGGATTCTAGAAAAATTAGATTTGTTAAAAGTTTAAACTCACAGATACTTTATATAAGTTAGTTTGTATTTTTGCTATTGCGAAGTGATCGTGCCTTAATAAGCAACAACTCTTCATACAATTATATGAATTAAATCCATCTTTATATAATAAAGGTGTTTAGACTCTAAGATCTATTATTTTACACAGAGTTTTTATAACTCCCACTCATCTTTCATTTGCAAGTGTCCTTGCACCTGTGTCCTAATGTCATCATATATAAAACTTTCTCTAAAGCTATCAATACGTCCACCACTTGCATTTTTATGTCCACCACCATTAAAGCACATTTGGCTTAATGCACTCACATCGCAATTTCCATTTGAACGTAAACTCACATTACCTCTATTGCTGACATCCATGTAGAAATCAAATTCCTCATTATCTTGTAAGAATTTATTTGCTACAACAGAAATACCCCCCATACCATAGCTTAGAAAGCCTACTTTATTTTCAAAATACACCTTGCATTGTTCTTTCTTTGCTTCAAGTAATCTAACTTGTGCGCGTGAGACGATATTATCCATCGTTTCATTATCTTTATTTCCACCTAGCACTTCTTTTTTAATAAAAAATAACGCATTATCAAACCCTACTTCATCAAAAGCTTTTCCATCTATGCACCCACCACTTTTTTCTGTATCACATTCAACAAAGAAACTACGACTAGATTCTAGCAACTTAAGCTTATAGTTTCTATTTTCATCATCAAACATAAAACGATTAAATTCATTACTTGATGCAATAAGGCTCATAGCAACCTTACCACATTCAAAGCCAAAGCCATCTTCAAGCCATATATCCACGGAGTTAATCATTTCAACTATAGGTTTTAGCCATTGTTGCACTGAAGTTTCTAGACCAAAACGCTCTAATAGATATTCATATGTAATTTTTGTAGCACAACGATTGATGTCAAGGTAATACCAATTATACATGTTTGCACTCTCTTCACCTGTTGCGTGATGATCTAGCAACACAATTTCAACATCAACCTGTGTCATCTTTAGCTCTTTGACTTGTTCGCTTAGAAATTTTGATTCATTTAGGGTGAGGTTTAAATCTGTGATAAGGATGATAAATTGCTCTTTTTGCTGGGTTTTATTGTGTTCTCGTTCCATTTTTATGGGTTTGCCAAACAACATGCTTGTATTATCTGTCTGTATTTTGTGAGATTCTATATCACGCAAAATAGCCTGTAATCGCACCATAACTTCTCTGCCATAATTTGCGTTATAGAATGTAATGTTTTGGAAAAATTCACGTGAAACAAATTGACAGCCATAGCCGTCTAAGTCAATATGTGAGAGATGATAAACTTTCATAATAGCTCTTTCTGTGGAAAAATGTATTGTAATTAATCAACACAATTATAGCAAAAAACTTTCTATTGCAAACATAAATGAGCATTAAGCAAAAGACTATTTGCTTCTTTTTGTAGGTTTCTAAAAGGTTTAATAAACATTGGGCAAAATTTAATGTATTATTGTGAGCAAACTAGAGTAATTATTGGGGAATCTTTTTATTCTATATAGAAGGGAGTAACACGATATGATAGCTATCTTATTTGATTGCGAAAATGTATCATCTACACACATTCCGTTTGTTCTAAAGAGACTAGAGCAATTTGGTAGGGTGATTCTTAAATATGCTTTTAAAGATTGGAGTAAGCAAAGTGATTGGACACAAAAAGTGATTGAGAGGTATGGCATGATACCTATTCAAGTTTTTCGACATAAGTACTTTAAAAATACAAGTGATTTACGAATCCAGGCGAGTGCTTATAAGATTTTGTATGAAAGCAATATTCAACATATTTGTATTGTTTCAAGTGATAGTGATTTTAGAGATATAGCATTAGAGATTCAGGCAAAAGGTAGAATCTCAATTGGCTTTGGTGAGGTAAAAACACCTCAATCATTACAAAATGCCTATACGCATTTTATCTGTTTGCCGAGTAAAAGTCCAATGATAAGCAACAATGTAATAAGCACAAATAAAACATTTGTTGCTGCTCGTAATCATAATAATAAAATATCTACAGCTAAAACCCTGCAGACAAAGCCAACAGAACTCATTATCCTAGAAAATGCTATTAGGGTTTTACAAAATGCACAAGGATTTTGTCACGTTGCAAAACTTGCTAGGTATTTATTAAAACAAGATGTTAGTTATAGCTTAGATGGAATTTTTAGGGCAAAAAAATGGATAAATGTTTTTGAGCGATATCCAAATGCCTTGCATTATGAATACACAGGTGCAAATAATAGCACTCTTATTGTAAGCCTAAAGAGCAAATCTTAAAATCTGTTGAGGTTATGGATTATTATATATTCTTATTGTGCATTGCATGAGTATGTAGGATGGTTAGAGTGACATGCGTAGTATCGTGTTGTATATCTTTAAGCACACTGCAAACACTTTAATATCCTGCAATAACATATCAATACATTTTTTAGTGTTGTTGTGTAAAAGTTTGAAATAATGCGTTTGTGTGGGTTGTACCCACAACATAACCTTGAGATAAGACACTCTCGCCTAATTAGAGCTACAAGGATTATATATCATGTATTACTTTGTAAAAATAACCATATCAGCAGTAATTTCACTACCAAATTCATTAGCTAAAGTTGCCTCATAAGCCTCTTTGAAAAACCCTTCTTTTCGCAAAGTATCAATTTCTGCATTAAGCCAATCAAGCAACTCTTTATTGCCTTGTTTAACTGCCGGAGCAATTACATCCTGTTCGCCAAGAGATTGGATTCCAACCTTGTAATCTGGATTATGTTTTACCCATGCATAAAGCATTGTAGAATCATGAGCTAAGGCGTCGCCTTTCCCTTGTTGGAATGCTTGAAATGTTTCTGTATTTTGCTCAAATTTGAGTAAATTTATACCGCTCTGTTTGCTAAAGTAAATATCAGCAGTTGTGCCTTTATTTACTATTAAGGTTTTACCTTGCAGCTGCTCCTCACTCGTGATGGTTCCACCTTTGCTTACAACACCTAATGTTACTTTCATGTAAGGTTGTGCAAAATCTACTTGTTTTTCTCGCTCGGGTGTCTTTGTAAAGTTTGCCATGATAATATCAACTTTGTTTGCTTTCAGAGCACTTGCACGCGCCGCAGCTTCAACAGGCACAAACTCAATCTTATTTTCATCGCCCAGCAAATCTTTTGCAAAACGTTTTGCAATATATACATCAAAGCCTTTATACTCATTATCTGCATAATATCCAAATGGCGGTTTATCGCTAAATACACCTATGCGAATCTTGCCATTATTCTTGATTGTTTCAATGGCACTTTCTTGCTGTTTTGCTTCTTTCTGCTTAGAATCTCCGCATGCAAGCAATCCAAACATAATTGCACCACCTAAGACTAATGCCATACTAGAACGAAATATTCCCTTATAATTAAAAGCCATACAATGCTCCCTTTCAAAATAAAAATACTAGAGTTGCAAGTGTAGCATATTTATTGCCTATGTGTAATAAAATTATAAAAATATTGCATTATGGTAAGACATTGTAAATATGAACTCTATAATTTATAGTTTATTACTAATATAGTTATAACATATTAGAACATAAAACGCAACCCAGCATTAATCTCAAGTGTATTTGGTACACCTTTGCTAAAATGTGTGCTGCTTATGTGTGTAATTGCACTTAGAGTTTGCGTGATACCAAACTCAAGCATAGCATTAAATTCATTTTGCATAAGATTTTTTTGATTGCCACCATAATAACTTGAACCATTAAAAAAAGTTGCACCATAGGCAAAATACATATTCAACTTATTATCAAGTAATCCAAGCCTTGTTGCTGCATAGATTAAATGAGCATTGTTTCCCATTTTTATAGCACGACCACCCCATACAAAAAAAGGCTGAATGTTTGTATAAAAAGTGCTTGACATATCTGCTTGTGTACCATTGCCAACACCTAAAATCCCAAGACTACCCATACCCGCATTACCACTTGCAACATAGCCAATCATAGCATCAATATTTTTATATCCAATTGTAATTTTTGAATCAAAAAGAAATGTGTTATTGTGGAAAGATTTTAAGCTCTTGTGATCTTCAAAACTTCCAGCAAAGCCCAAATCAGCACCAAGCCACCACACATTACCGCCATTAAACCTTGTAGCAAAATGCCCTCTTATGCCAGCAGTTGCAAACACATTTGGTATAAAAGTGCTAAAACCATTGATATATGAACTATTTTTTATATCCTTTTGATCTCCGTTGAAATAATATCTTAATCCAACGTTAAACCAACCTGTTTTATCAAGGGGCATGAATTTTGTTATTTCATAATAACTTACACGACCATAATTATACGCCCATATAGCTTCAATGACAAGATTTCGAATACTCCCATTCCTTACCCAAATTCCATCAATTAGATGGTTAATCCATGGGCTAATGGGTTGAAATCTCCCAGCCTTAATCGCAGTATCACCATCAAAGTATTCTACAAATGATTCTCCTAGTGCGACGCTACTACCACCTAGTATCTCATTTCCTGTATTATTGTAAAAGTATCGTTTTACACCATCATTGTAATTGAGTAAACCTTGAGAAGCACGAAAGGATATTGCCGCACGTAGATTGTAATAAAACCCAGTTGTATAACCAAGTCCAACAGAAGCATTTAATAATCCTGTATTACCTAAAAAACGATTTGATCCATATAAATTATTAGCATAGTACCCACCGCCACCACTTGACATGTAATGTCCGTATAATACAATGTCAACTTGTTTTGTACCATTTAATAACGCAGAATCAAGAGTCTTATATTGCCCAAAGGCTAAAGCAATTGCAAAAAAAAGTAGAATAAAAATACGCATAACACTCCTTGTTGCATATAGAATCTAGAAAGTAAGATTGTGTAAAGCGGAATAAAATAAAGTTTGCTATTCTATCCAAAGATTATCAAGCAATCGTATCTTCCCAATACGAACTACAAGTAAAAAAATACAATTCTTTGCTGTTGTGGCAAAAGTTAAATCATGGTTATAAAAATCCATGTAATCTATTGATAGATTCTCTAATATTTGCATTGCTTCTTGCTTTAATATAGCAATATCTCTTTGGTTGTGTTGTGTGATGAGGTTTTGCAAGTGTAGTATCGTCCTTGGTATAGCAAGAGCAAGCTTTCTCTCATCCTCATTTAAGTATATATTTCTTGAGCTTAGAGCTAGGTTGTCATGATCGCGCACTATCGGCATACCTATAATTTCTATTGGTAAGCATAAGTGTTGTACCATTTTTTTTATAATGAGTAGTTGTTGTGCATCTTTTTGTCCAAAATATGCTCTTGTTGGTGTTATAAGATTAAAGAGCTTTAGTACAACTTGCAAGACACCCCTAAAATGTGTTGGGCGATAATAACCCTCAAGAATGTAGCCCATTTTTCTTGGTGGCTCTATCGTGACTTCGTCATCTTCTGTGTATAGAATATTAGCTGATGGGGCAAACACAATATCAGCTCCGATTTCTCTACACATTTCAATATCTTTTTCAAGTGTGCGTGGGTAGGTTGATAGATCTTCTGTGGGACCAAATTGTGTTGGATTAACAAAAATGGATGCAACTGCTATGTGATTTTGTGCTACGTTGGCTTTTATAAGACTTTTATGTCCATTATGTAATGCACCCATAGTTGGTGTTAATCCAATATCAAGCATTGTGAAATGGAGCTTGGAATTTTTATCTTCGTTTTGTAGTATTGCATGATTCATACCTGTTTGGATGCAATGTATAGTTTGTGTATTATTTGTCTCAATCTTTGTTTGCAAAAACGCAAGATATTCTTGTTGTTTTATCTGTAAGGCTTGTTTTAATTCTTCTTTTGTTGTTGCGATAATGCAATCTTTATTGTTTTGCTTAAACTCCCTGTAATCTTGCAACATAATATAGTTCCTCTGTTGTTATGAAATAAAACGTTATTGTAGCGATTTCTTCAAACCTTTTGTGGATTTGGTGACAAAAAACATCAGATTTTATTTTATAACTCTAGATTCTAAATTATTTCAATTTATTGCACAAATATACTTCAAATATTCACATTATTATATTTCTTGGTGTATAATCTTGTTGGCAAGATACTTTATGTGTTACTTAATAATACAATTATATAATAGGCTTGTATATTTAAGTAACATATTGTTTATTGCAAAAAAATCTATGGAATCTTTTTATGGAATGCTTGTGTAACCGCATTTTTATCATTAAAATTTTCTTTTTAATTTTCACACATTAAAAATTTATGTGTATTTCCCAAGTCTATCTAACAAAAATAAAATCTGATAAGTAAATAAATATTGTGTAAAAAAGTAATCATAAGATAATTAAAATGCAAAACATTGTATGTTTTTTATATTTTTTTCCTTTTGTTGTGTTACATTTTAGCCAAGCATTTTGCAAGACAAGATGATTTTTACAATTTTTGATATAAAGGATGGATTCTATGAGTGACTTAATGAAACGCAGAGAAGAAGCAACACCAAAGGGTATTGGTGTGTTGTGTGACTGGTTTGTAGAGAAAGCAGAAAACGCAACGCTTTGGGATACAAACGGTAAAGAGTATATTGACTTTGCCGCTGGTATTGCAGTGCTTAATGTTGGACATCGGCATCCAAGAATAATTGAAGCGGTAAAAAAACAACTTGCCTATTTTACACATACAGCATATCAAGTAACACCTTATGAAAGTTACATTGAACTAGCAGAAAAAATTAATGAATTAGCACCAATTAGCGGCAAAAAAAAGACTTGCTTTTTTACTACAGGTGGAGAGGCTACAGAAAATGCTATCAAGGTGGCAAAGGCAAAAACAAAAAGATATGGTATTATCGCTTTTGGCGGAAGCTTCCATGGTAGAACAGCAGCAGCAGTGGGTATGACAGGTAAAGTTGTACCTTATAAGGCTGAACTTGGTATAGGTATGGTTGGAATCTATCATGGACTTTATCCAAATAAATTGCATAACATCAGTGTAGAAGACGCGTTAAAAAGCCTTGATCATATTTGTAAAAGTTCTATATCACCTTATGATGTTGCAGCTATTATCTTTGAACCAGTACAAGGTGAAGGTGGATTTAATCCTGCACCTAAAGAGTTTGTTGAAGGTTTGCGTGCGTTTGCTGATAAATATGGTATTGTCTTAATTGCTGATGAAGTGCAAACAGGATTTGGCAGAACTGGTAAGTTGTTTGCAATGGAATATCATAGTGTTTCACCTGATATCATTTGTATGGCAAAAAGCCTTGGTGGTGGATTCCCTATCTCTGGAATCGTGGGCAAGGCTGAGATTATGGATTGTGTAAGTGCTGGTGGTATGGGCGGAACTTATGCAGGTAGCCCTCTTGCAACTGCAGCTGGACTTGAAGTATTAAAGATTATAAAAGAAGAAAATTTGCTTGATAGATCAAACAAACTTGGAGAGCAACTCAAGAATTTCTTGCAAGGATTGGGACATAAAGAGATTGCTGAAGTGCGTGCAGTAGGCTCTATGGTAGCAGTCGAATTTTTCAAAAATAATGAGCCAAGCAGTGATATTGCGAAAAAGGTGCAAACACTTGCTATGTCAAAAGGCTTGTTGTTGCTTACTTGTGGTAGTTATGGCAATGTTATTCGCTTCCTTTATCCACTTACTATTCCACAAGAGCAATTTGATAAAGCGTTGAATATCCTTAAAGAAGTTATTGCGGAGGCGGTAAAATGAGTTTGAACGCACAGCATTTAGCACTTTTGGAGCATGAATTTGTCTCTCAAAGTAAAAAGGATGGATTTATAGCGGTTAATAATCCTGCAACAGGTGAAGATTTAGCATTTGTGTATGATGTAAAAGAGCAAGAACTGCAAGATATTATTGTAAAGTCTCAGGCTGCGCAAAAAAAATGGGCAGCTCTTTTAGCCGTCGAGAGAGCAAATATTCTTTTGAAGTGGTATGATTTAATGCTTGAACATAAACAAGCATTAGCTGAAATTCTTACGCAAGAGATGGGTAAACCACTCGCTGAAGCAAGTGGTGAGATTGTATATGCAGCTAACTTTATCCGTTGGTTTGCTGAAGAATGTAGACGTATTGATGGTGATATTTTACAATCTGCACAACAAAATCAGAAGCTACTTGTACTTAAGCAGCCTATAGGTGTTTGTGGGGCGATTACTCCGTGGAATTTTCCTTCAGCTATGATTACAAGAAAAGCTGCACCAGCTCTTGCGAGCGGTTGTTCTATGATTGTAAAACCTGCTACACAGACGCCTTTAAGTGCGTATGCACTTTTAGTGCTTGCATATAAAGCTGGGATTCCAAAAGATTTATTACAGGTTGTAACGGGTAAAGCTAGTATGATCAGCAAGGTGCTTTGTGAATCTGATATCGTGAGAAAAATCACTTTCACAGGTTCAACAGAAGTTGGCAGAACCCTCATGGCTCAAAGTGCAAATACGATTAAAAAACTTTCATTGGAGCTAGGTGGTAATGCTCCATTTATTGTTTTTGATGATGCTAATGTTGATGAAGCTGTGAAGGGTATGCTTGCTTCTAAATTCCGCAATAGTGGACAAACTTGTGTATGTGCAAATAGAATCTATGTGCAAAGTGGAATCTATGATAAAGTGGCACAAGCATTAAAACAAGAAGTAGAGAAGTTGCAAGTTGGTAACGGCTTGGAGTCTGGAACGACACAAGGTCCTCTTATTGATACAAAGGCTGTTGCAAAGGTGGAAGAACATATTGCTGATGCAACAAGTAAGGGTGCAAAAATATTAAGCGGTGGTAAAGCACATGCTAAGGGGTTAAGCTTTTTTGAACCTACGATTTTGACTGGTGTTACAAAAGATATGGCGGTAGCAAGAGAAGAGACTTTTGGTCCGTTAGCACCACTCTTTAAGTTTGATACAGAGGAAGAAGTTATTGCTATGGCAAACAATACGGAATTTGGATTAGCAGCATATCTTTACACAAATAATGCAGCAAGACAATGGCGTGTTGGTGAAGCATTGGAGTATGGTATCGTTGGTATTAATACTGGGATTATCTCAACTGAAGTTGCACCATTTGGTGGCGTAAAACAAAGTGGCTTAGGTAGAGAAGGTTCAAAGTATGGTATCGATGATTACCTTGAAATTAAATATATGTGTGTGAATCTAGGTAATTAATAATCACACACTTTGATGGCTTTGCAATAAGGTATTGCAAAGCCATTTTAATCTATAACAATTTTTTATACAAAGCAATGTATTCTCATGTTAGTTTAGAATTAATGTTTGATATATATCTCAACATTGGCTTATAGGTCAATGTTGTCATTGCATTAAATCTTAGTGTAAAACACAAATTTATCACTACTTTATTGTAGTCAAAAAATAAGAATAGTTGAGGAGCATATATTGAAATTAGAAGACGCTAAACAGGAATTTATTGCCGAACTTAAAGGGCATCCGAAAACAAAAAAGCTCACATTTCTTGAGGGTGTAGCAATGCTTGTTGGGACGAATATAGGTATTGGGGTTTTAAGTATAGCTAATACTGCAAAGGGGGCAGGTTTTTTCCCACTTTTGTTTTGGCTTGTTGTTGGTGGTATTCTCTCAACTATTACTATGCTTTATATTGCTGAAGCTACATTGCGGACAAAAGCGCATTTACAGCTTACAGGGCTTTCTGTCCGTTATATTGGACCAGTGGCAAAACATCTTATGTTTATTTCTGTGGCAGTTACTGCTGTTGGAGCATTAATTGCCTACGAAGCCGCTGCGGGTAGAATCATACATGAAATATTCAATATTCCAGAGAAATGGGGTAGCATTTTGTTTTTTATCCCCGCATCAGGTGTGTTATGGCTTGGATTAAAAGCAATTGGGCGTGGGGAAAAACAAATTATTGGTATAATGTTTGGCATTCTTGTGGCTCTTGTTATAGCAACTTTTTTTAAAGGAAATCTTAATTTTAATAATGCTCTTGAGATGCACTGGAATTTAGTTGCCATTTTACCTATATTTAACACTGTGGTTTTTGTGTATTCTTCACAATATATTGTTCCAGAAATGGCTAGGGGATTTTCACATAAACCAGAAATGCTTCCAAAAGCTATTGTGCTTGGAAATTTTATCACATTTGCATTGCTTGCTCTTGTTCCACTTTCTGCTATTGTTTTAGAAGGGCTAGAAAATATCTCGGATGTTGTTACAATATCTTGGGGTAAAGCTATTGGCGATTGGGCTTTTTTAGTTGCGAATTTGTTTGGTTTATTTGCGGTATTGACCTCATATTGGGGACTTGGTGGTATGTTTATTACTAATATTGCAGACCAAATCAATAAAGATGCGGACAACAATTTATCTTTACGTTTTATTATATTGCTTTTTGTAGCTGTTCCACCGTTAGCTATTGTATTGCTTAAAGTTGTTGATTCTATAGATCAGGCATTATATTGGCCTGGTGTCGTGGGTGCATTAATTCTTAGCTTTTTCCCAATACTCATTTTACAAAATGCTCGTAAAAGGGGCGATTGTCCCGCAACGTGGGTATGTCCTACTATACTTACTAATTGGGGAGCAAAGCTAACTATTGTTTGTGTGTATTTGTGTGCCACATTCTTTAGTATCGCAGCAAAATATGGTTTCTTGGATGACAACATTGAAACGATTAAAAAAATTCTTGAAATGATCGGTAGGGTGATACTTAAAATAATTAAAGTGTGATTATCTGTTTTGGATAATGAGCGTGTTAAGTGCTAAGATTTGTTTTTATCCCATTGATAAATAGATAATACATTATATTTGTCATAGCTGTATTGTTTTTTGTTGTTACATTTGCTTTTTTTAACCAAAAGTCTGTAAGTGTTAGCGTGTGTGCTAGTGTATATTGATTTTGTTTTGTATTGGTATGAGATTTTATCATAGCTTTATGTAGCACATTTTTACCAAGATGAAAAATGGGGGCGATATAGCCCATGATACAATCAATTTGTGCAGTATTAGTTCCCTCCATATCTTGCAATAATGAATTAAGGAGTGTAAATCCTCCTTCAATCACTTTAAAGCCATCGCGTGGAATCTCTGCTATAGAGCGAATAATGGATACATTTCTATGTGCTATATTGTAGTTTTTGAGATCTTTGTCTTGCATAGTTTTGCTAAGAATTAGAATCTTTGGAATTGGGGTGCCTTGTTTGTAAAATGGCAGTGAAAAGCGTGTATCAAGCAGAGGATTATCATCTCTTAGTGTAGCCCCAGATACGATAATATAATCAGCAATGCAACGCATATTGTGTGTAAAGATTCTAGAATCTTCATTGCTAATCACACCATTCTTATATTCACCATGCAATTTGTGCGCAATTTTAAACAGAGTGAAACTTTGCTTCTTTTGCCATTGTAAAAATGGAAAAAGAAGCATGTGTGCCTCATCTCTTAAGATTCCATGTGTCATAGGAATATGTGATAGTGTATTTGACCCACCACGTGCGTTT
This sequence comes from Helicobacter trogontum, assembly GCF_000765905.2. Taxonomy (GTDB): domain Bacteria; phylum Campylobacterota; class Campylobacteria; order Campylobacterales; family Helicobacteraceae; genus Helicobacter_A; species Helicobacter_A trogontum. The sequence continues at coordinate 152,606 of NZ_JRPL02000002.1, forward strand.
GGCGTATTATCTTCATGCGCTATAACAATGCGTTTTGGTTGTATTGTTTTTAAAAGCTCTGCACAAGGTGGAGTTTTACCATAATGATTACAGGGCTCTAATGTTACAAAAAATTCGCATTCATGAAATATACCACTATGGTACATTGTAATAAAATCATGTATATGCTTAGAATCTTGTATATTTTGCAATGTCTCTGTAAGATATAATAATGGATTATCCTTATTTAATCCTTGCTTCTTGCAAGTTTCTAGGATTGCACTCTTTGCTATTTCATCGTGTGTGATCTTATAGAGAAATGCTTCTTTACATGCAAGTACTTCAGCATGTGATGTACCAGCTTTTTCATGTGCCTGCAATGCAATGATTGTGTTATTGCAAAGTATAAGTGCACCAACACAAGGATTTGGCAGTGTCAATGTTTGGAAATTCCAGGCATAATCGAGTGCGATACGCATAAAATGAGAATCTGAATCATATTTCATATAACACGCTCCATGTTAGTTTTATAAAACAAATTCTATCTAAAAACAATGACCTCATATTATAATACTTCGTTTTAATACATAAATTTTATTTTTGTGTATTTTTAGCTTGTGCTAATTATGCTCAATTTTATATTGCAGAGAATAGCACCATAAGGTTTTTACTTAAACACAAAAGTCAAGATAATTGCAGCATAAGTTCAATTAATCTTTTGCACGTTTATGTCTAACCTTGCAATTATGTAAAATGATGTTAGTGTTGTATCTCTTTGTGTGCCTAGCTATAACGCTTTAACTCTTCATTCAAAGATTCTACAAAAGCATTTTTATATGGTGCATCTTCGGGTAAAGATGATTTCATCGCTGTAAGATTTGCTAAATAGTCATTCATTTGCAGCATACCTTTTGTAAGCTCAAACTTTAAGAAAAGCCAATAGGTATTTAACACATCACTTTGACAATAAAAGTCAACTCTTGCTAAATCATTATCTTGAAAAATAAGCTCATATACTTGGGAACCACTTACCTCATACTTTCCCATAATACCTGCCATTTTGCAAAGTGCATCAAGACTAAGCGATCTTGTTGCGCCATAATTTCCTAGTGTGTCAAAGAGATCAAGATGGAATTTTTCACTATATCTTTGGCGATAATTTTCCCATTTATTTTTCCCAAATTGATGATTATCAACTTCATAATACCCAGATAAGTTGATATTATATTTCAATGATCGAATGCCAATAAGTGGCATGTCATACCCCCTACCATTAAAGCTTATAAGTCGTGGATTTTTCTTATTTAAAAAGCTACTAAACTCTTGTAATAGGGCTGATTCTCTATCTTCTAGAGGAACATTTTTTGCAAAATGTCCAACCTTAATAAAGTTGCCATAATCATCTGCTAACACACTTGCAATCGATATGATTTTATGAAAGCTAAGAGGCAAAAATTCACTACCACTATTTTCCTTTTGTTCTGCAAAGGCTTGTTTGCATATTTCCATAGCACTGCCCTCATAATGATAGATTGATTGAAGCAACTCTATATCTGGCACACTTTCAATATCAAAAACACAAATCATGCATAATACCTCTGTAATCGAATTTGCTATACACTAAAACACATCGTATATTTTATAAAATATTTTATCATTTTTTGGGAATCACATATGTACTCAACGCTTGGAAACATTTTAAAAGATTTGAAGCTCAATAGCACATTTTACCCATTGTAACGATTGATATTACTTTTATGTTTTTGTTTATTATCTGCAGGTAAAAGTGTCTTTATGTTCGTGTAATAACAATCCCTTGGAGCTAAACTTATTTGCTTTATCAGGTTCTATCGTATTAATATCTTCTTGTTTACATTTTTGCTTACTATATAATATTTCTTGTTGCAATCATGGCTATTTCTATGACATTGTATAGAAATAATATTTTATCATTGCTAGGTCTGTTCTGCAATATTATTTTAATTGAAAATTCCCTAGTTTTAAGGATTAAAAGAGTGAAATTATTAATAAATCAAAACTCATCACTTTGTCATATCATTGTTTGAAGCAACAAAACGCCTTAATCTCCTTGATTTAGGTTAATGGTTGTTTTACAATATTGTAAACACATAAGGTTTTGTAAAAATCTATGGAGCGTTCTCAAGATGGCCTATCTCTAGATTGGAATATATTCCTAACTATCTATACCATTTCAGATCTGTATGCAGTATATAATCTTTTCACTTTCTTGTTATAACTCATGCTACAATCTACAAAAAAAATAATTCATAGCTATTTTAATTTTCATAAGATATCAATGTTGCATATATATCTATGGAATAATATATATTTCACACTTGGATAATGCTATATGTATTTTTTGAGAAATATATGGAAGTGCCACTATATGGTTTTGTGAAACATTGCAGGAGATGGGTTAAATATATTACATATAAAGTATTATAAAGTGTTTTAGATAGGAGAAACTATTAGATTATAGAGATTATGTTTGTTGTGTAATATACTCTGCTAGATTGCACAATGCAATTATATTAAGCCATATTTGCGAGATTTTAGCCTGCAATATGACTAATTATTGATATCTTTGAAACTATACATAGATCTTATACACAAAAAATATTGAATAACACATGTTTTAAGGCTTTTATCTTTGTGGAATCCTTTAGGTGTTTGGAGTAAGTGTGTAAGGATTCATTGCCCCGTTATTTCATGTTTGCATCAATGGCGTAAGCTTGAATATTGCACATTGTGTTTATGATTATTTGCTGTTGCAATCACGGGCGACAAAAGGTGCTTGTGTATTATAATTTTGCATTAGTCTATACAATCTTTGCTTAATAGTATAAAATTGTTCTGAATTTAGGTTGTGTGTTTTTGTGTCGCAGTATGGTGTTTTAATAGGTATTTTTTGGAGTGTTACTACCATATGGCTTATCTGTGATATTGTAGATTTGTAAAGTGTCTTGTGAATGTTGTGTTTGCAGATTTTTTATGTGTTTGCGTCGTAGTTTAATGATAGCACGAATATCTTCAAAAATGGTGTGTAGTGTTGGATTTGTGGCATGATTGATGAAGTTCCCTTCCGCATACTCATGTAAGTCTTCAGGATTTACATACTGGATTTGATAGACATCAAGGAGATTTTTTGGGACATAGCCTTTGATTTTTGTATAGGATTCTAAAGACATGGTTTGATTTAGTGCTGCATGTTTTTTGATAGTTTTTAACAATATTTTCGCATGAAATTTATTGAATTCTGTGCATGCAGGATAATTATTGAAAGTAAAAAGTAACTCTTCTTTATCTCGCCTAGAAGGTGTTATGGCAATAATATACTGACGCATTTGTGGTATAATGAAGTTTTTTAATAAATGCAGATTATATGAGTTTTGTAGAAAGAGCAGGGTGCTAGGATCTATGCAGCCCTCTTTATTTTTATTAGTATTATCTGTAAGCAATATGTCTTTAAAGGTTTTCATAATGCGTATTATAATATATTTTCTTACTATATTCTTGTTCTGCAATATAACATTTTCTTTGTATGGATGTGGATACAAGAGTGATCCGTTTTGGAATGAAAGTGAGAAACAGGATTTATTGCTTCCTTAACATATGGTGGTGTTTCTAAATCATCATCTACCTTTATGTGCTTTTAAATACTTGTCTTTACAAATATATTTTATTGATTTAGGAAAATGCGAATAGTCAAAAAGGATGTTATAGTAATAGTCTATTTCAGTACACAAATATACTTCAAATATGGTTGGACATTTATAATTGCAAGATCTACACAATAAAATAAATTTAATATGAAATACAGAAAGTTTAAAATAATTAATAAGAAGTAAAATAAGAATCATTTAAGTTAAAAATACAAACCCACAAACAACATGTCGTGCCACAAAAATCTAGATTTTTTAAAAAAATCTAGACAAATGAAGGTGAATCAACAAGTCATAAAATGGGTGATAGTGAGAGGATTACTTTGTACCACACTCAAATACGTTAGCATGAATTCTATAAGAAAGAATCTTGCCGTTTTGTGGGATTTTTTCCCAAGCTGTACAATCCTTTTCTTCGTATTTACCATCACTTACTCTCATTTCACAAGTCATGGCTTCTTTTGTTAACTTAAGCAATATTCTGCTGTCTTCATTTACTAATTCAGACGCATGATTTCTTAAGTCATTTGTAGCACCTTCTCTAATATCTTCGAAAGAAGGAGGAACTTTACCATCAGAGCTATCTTTCCCTTCAACTTCACCGAGTAATTTACAAGTATAAGGGATGCTATACGCAACAGCAATACCTCTTGCTTCCTCGTTTAGTTTCTTTGGTTCATAAGCTGGAAGTTGAGGAACCTTGATATAAGGTGCAACTTTTGTTACTGTAATCTCTCTCGCAGCATTTACAGTAACTTCAACTTCCTTACTATAATTTACTTTACCTTTTGAACCGCTGTAATCTCTACTCTTCTGTTTTGGTTGAGAAGAACAAGCCACCAAAAGAGAAACAGCACCTACTGCCAAACCTACTTTAGCAAAACCATTAACTAACTTTAACATTTTTCCACCTTATAAAAATAAAATCAAGGATTACCTTGCACCACAATCAAAAACATTAGCATGGATTCTGTAGTACAAAATTTTTCCATTACTTGGTATCTGTGTCCATGTTGTGCAATCTTTTTCGTCAAATTGATCACCCTCATTGCGAATCTCACAAGTCATAGCTTCTTTCACAGGAGTGAGTACGATTCTATCTCTAGAATCTACAAGATCCATGGTTCCATTTCTTAAGTCATTTAAAGCACCCTCTCTGATAAGTTCAAAAGAAGGAGCAGCTTTACCATCAGAACTATCGATACCTTCAGCCTCACCCAAAAGTTTACAATTTAGGGGAACACCATTTACAACAGCGATGCCCTTTGCATCATCTATAAGTGGTTTTGGTGTATATTGTGGTAATCTAGGCAACTTGTAGTATGCATCACTTGAACTTTTTGTGATTGTAAGCTCTCTAGCAACATCAATATTTTCATTTCTTTCTCTTAAGAACTTTGAATCTGTTGTTTGAGTAGAGTATGATTGTGCATCATTATCTGCCTCGACGCTAACAACTTCATCTGCCACAGCAACACAAGAAACGACACTTGCAATCAAACCAGCTTTTAGCAAATCTTTAACCAACATATTAACCCTTTATATTAAATTTCCAAGCATATTACCTACAACTAGCACCCCCATGATTATTGGGAATACACGTAGCTAAACAAAAGAATGCTTACTTTTCACCACACTCAAATACATTAGCATGAATTCTGTAAGACAAAATTTGCCCATTATCTGGTAACTTATTCCAAAGAGTACAATCCTCTTCTTGGTACTTATCTTTCTTTGTTCTCATTTGGCAAATCATAGCTTCTTTAGTGATTGAAAGCATCAATCTTTGACCACCTCTTACAAGATCAGCAGCCTGATTCCTAAGGTCATTAGTTGCACCTTCTCTGATTTGTTCAAAAGTTGGTCCAGCTTTTCCACTTGCTTCATCTTTACCTTCAACTTCACCCAATACCTTACAGTTATAAGGAACACTATAAGCAACTGCAATACCTCTTGCATTCTCATTAAGAGTCTTTGGCTCGTATGGAGGATGCTGAGGATCGATAGCGTAACCTACCGATTTATAAACAGCAAACTGACGAGCGTTAGGCTCAAGCTCTTGAGAAGCATATTTAGCATGTTTGCTTTTCTTTGGCTCACCAGAACAAGCCGCTAACATCAAAACAGAACCTGCCACTAAACCAACTTTTACAGAATGGTTCAAGACTTGTTTGTAATTCAACATTTTTACACCTTCTTTAGTAAAATTAAAAACACGATAAGCATAATTAGCATGCGACACAATGTTTTTTATGCCGTTATGCTATCAAAAAAAATAAAAAAAATCAAGTAAAAGCTACAAAAATATACGGAATAGCTTAATTTTGCAACCGATTGATACAAAATATATTTGAAGCATGAAAGAGCGATTTTTCAAGATTATTGATATGATATGTTACACATTAAAATTGTCATAAAGATAGATAGCAAAAGTGAATATATTCTAGCATAAGTCTTAATACTATATTATCTTGATTGTCATTGGGAATAAAACTTAAACTAGTGTTATTGGATAGTAGCATTAGGACTAAAATTTAGAGAGTATAACCAATACATCCTATAAAATTATAGAATCGCAATAAACTTATAGCAGCCTCTTCCCATTTATGTTTTATTAGTTGTGGCACTTATAAATTGCAGTTTTTAAAGAATTATTGCTTGTTGATGCTTTTTATTGAAAATATAAAATTGTTATGTATAATGGTGGAATCTTAATTGGACAAAAACATAGCAAAAAAGGACATTAAATGTTTCGGAGAAAAAGGCGATTACGTTTGAACAGTGTGATGAGGAATCTTGTGCGTGAAAACACCTTAAATATTCACGATTTTATATATCCCCTTTTTATAGTAGAAGGCAGAGACATTAAAAATGAGATAGATTCTATGCCAGGAGTCTTTCAGATGAGTCTTGATAACATTTTGAGAGAATGTGAGTCCTTGCAGAATCTTGGTATAGAAGCTATTTTATTGTTTGGTGTACCACCACAATACAAAAAAGATTCTAATGGATCGTATGCGTGGAATAGTGATGGTATTATCCCTCAGAGCATACGTGAGATAAAAAAGCATTTCCCACAGTTATATGTCATTGCAGATGTTTGTTTTTGTGAATACACTGATCATGGACATTGCGGTATTTTAGATTCAAAAACACAATCTGTTGATAATGATGCTACACTTTTAAATCTTGCAAGACAAAGCATAGTGTTGGCACAAAGTGGGGTTGATATGCTTGCTCCGAGTGCCATGATGGATGGACAAATTATAACTATGCGTAATGCTTTAGACGCTGATGGTTTTGTAAATTTACCTATCATGAGTTATTCTACGAAGTTTGCTAGTGCGTATTATGGTCCTTTTAGAGAAGTTGCACAAAGTAGCCCAAATTTTGGCGATAGAAAAAGCTATCAAGAAGATGGAGCAAACGCTAGGGAGGCTATCCTTGAAAGTTTGAATGATGAGAGCGAAGGGGCTGATATTCTTATGGTAAAACCTGCTTTAGCGTATCTTGATATTGTGAAGTCAATACGAGAAAAAAGTTTATTGCCACTTGCAGTCTATAATGTAAGTGGTGAATATGCTTTGCTTAAAGCAGGACAAAAGCTTGGCATTATTGATTATGAAAAGGTTATGCTTGAAACTTTGCTTAGCTTTAAAAGAGCAGGGGCTGATATTATCATTACTTATCATGCAAAAGAAGCAGCAAAACTTTTAGCTGCAAAGTGATTGAAATATAATAAACACTATAATACTTTTAATATTCAAATATTGTATATTTTTACTGAAAGATACTACTTTTTAAAGAATATGCAAACGAAAATGTTATAAAATTTTGTTTTATGATATCAATTGTTTTACATAGAAAGAAAGGAAGAAATTATGACTACAACAAGCACATGGGATAAGAGCAGCTGGAGAGCGTTTCCAATCAAACAACATCCAACTTATGCAGATAAGAATGCCATAGAATCTGTGGAGAAAGAACTATCAGGTATGCCACCACTAGTATTTGCCAAAGAAGCAGATAGTCTAAAAGAAAAGATCGCAAAGGCAAGTCGTGGAGAGGCATTTGTATTGCAGGGTGGTGATTGTGCGGAGAGTTTCTCACAATTTAATGCAAACAATATTAGAGATATGTTTAAGATTATTTTACAAATGAGTGTAATTTTAACCTTTGCATCAGGTTGTCCAATAGTAAAGGTCGGTCGTTTGGCAGGACAATTTGCAAAACCTAGAAGTAGCGATATAGAAACTATAGATGGCGTGAATTATCCTAGTTATAGAGGTGATTTGATTAACTCACAAGATCTTGACAAAAGAGAGCCAGATCCAACTCGCCTGTTAAAGGGATATCATCAAAGTGCAAGTACGCTTAATCTTTTGCGTGCATTTTCTCAAGGTGGATTTGCGAATTTAGAACAGGTGCATTTATGGAATCTTAGCTTTGTCGAAAATAATAACTTTGGTAAAAAATACGCTGAACTAGCAAGTGATATAGCAAAATCATTGCGTTTTATGAAGGCATGTGGTATTGATACAAGTAATACTCGCCAACTTAAAGAAGTATCATTTTATACATCGCATGAAGCACTTGTGTTGCATTATGAAGAAGCTCTAACAAGACAAGATTCACTTAGTGGTAATTGGTATGACTGCTCTGCACATATGTTGTGGATAGGGGAGCGTACACGAGATATTGATCATGCGCATTTGGAGTTTTTGCGTGGCGTTAGAAATCCACTTGGAGTAAAAATCGGACCCAATGCTACAAAAGATGATATATTGAAAATTTGTGATATTTTAAACCCAAATAATGAAGCAGGTCGATTAAGCCTTATTGTACGTATGGGAGCCGATAAAATTGGAAATAAATTTCCAAAATTGCTTAAAGAAATATGTAATGCTGGACGCAATGTTTTATGGAGTTGCGATCCAATGCATGGTAACACAAGAGTAGCAAGCAATGGTTATAAAACTCGTGCATTTGAAGATATTGTAAGCGAGATTGAACAATTTTTTGCTATACATGCTGCACAGGGCAGCATTGCAGGTGGTGTGCATTTGGAAATGACTGGTGCCGATGTGACAGAATGCGTGGGGGGAATACAAGCTATTGCGGAAGATAAGCTGCATACAAATTATCACACGCAATGCGATCCAAGGCTAAATGCTACACAGGCACTTGAGCTAAGCTTTATGTTAGCACAAATACTTGCTAATCGAGCTGTATGATATTTCATATAAAATGTTATATAAGTGCATAAAAATTATAATAAGAATTAGATGGGTTATATGCTTATGTTTGTAGTCGTTGCGATCAAAAACAATGAGATGTATCTTAATGCACTTTAGATATGTGGGGTTAAAATGCTAAGATACTTTGTCTTTCCTGCATACTTATTTTATAAATATGAAGTTTGTGTATCTATATGTAAGATAAGATATATTTTTATTGAAAGGTGATTAATGGATACAGAAGATGAGCGGAGGTTAGAAGAGTTTGTTGCACAAAGTTTTGATTTTGCAAGGCAAAATGATAGGGAGGCATTAGAGATTATGATTAAAGCTGGATTAAATGTTAATTTGGCTAATCATCATGGAAACACCTTGCTTATGCTTGCTGCCTATAATAATAGCTTGGAAACTGCAAAAATGCTCTTAGAATATGGGGCAGATGTCGATAAAAGAAATGATAAGAATCAAACGCCTTTGGCTGGAGTGTGTTTTAAGGGATATTATGAGATGGCTGAACTTCTCATACAATATGGTGCAGATGTAGACGCAGATAATGGGCGAGGACTAACTCCTATTAATTGCGCCATTATGTTTAGAAGAAAGAATATCATTGAACTTTTGCTTAAATACAAAAAACAAAGATTGTCTTTTATGCAAAAGATTGCTATTTTTCTCTTCAATAGATGAATGTTTTGAACAACTTTGATTTTGTTAATTTGCATTTATTTTAATATGATAGTGTGTCTAGCAGAGTAATATGGTTATAGACTATATGCTCTGAAAGGATTTAATATGAGCAAAAAGCTTACAACAGCAACAGGCACACCAATCGGTGACAATCAAAACTCGATTACAGCAGGTAGTAGAGGTCCCACACTTTTACAGGATACTTGGCTTTTAGAAAAGTTGGCACATTTTGATCGGGAGAGAATTCCAGAGCGTGTCGTGCATGCTAAAGGAAGTGCAGCTTATGGAGAACTTACAATCACTAACGATATTACCATGTATTCCAAAGCAGATATTTTTAGTCAAGTAGGTAAGAAGACAAAAGCATTTTTACGTTTTTCGACTGTCGCAGGAGAAAGAGGAGCGGCTGATGCAGAACGCGATGTGCGTGGATTTGCATTAAAATTTTATACAAATGAAGGCAATTGGGATATTGTAGGAAATAACACACCAGTCTTTTTTATTAAAGATGCAGTAAAATTTCCTGATTTTATTCATACGCAAAAAAGGGATCCAAAGACAAACTTACGATCTGCAACGGCAGCGTGGGATTTTTGGAGTTTGCATCCAGAATCACTTCATCAAGTAACAATTCTTATGAGTGATAGAGGGATCCCAAGAAGCTATAGGGAGATGCATGGATTTGGTAGTCATACCTATAGTTTTATTAATGCAAAAAATGAGCGTTTTTGGGTAAAGTTTCACTTTAAATCTATGCAAGGGATCCATAACCTAACCAATGCAGAAGCAGAGGCAATTATAGCAAAAGATAGAGAGTCTCATCAAAAAGACTTGTTTGAAAACATTGAAAAAGGAAATTTCCCTAAATGGAGATTCTGTGTGCAGGTTATGCCTGAAAAAGAAGCCCAGAATTACAAGGTAAATCCTTTTGATTTGACAAAGGTATGGAGTCACAAGGATTATCCACTTATTGAAGTGGGAATTTTAGAGCTAAATAAGAATCCAGAAAATTATTTTGCCGAGGTAGAACAAGCCGCATTTAATCCAGCCAACATTGTCCCAGGTGTTGGATATAGTCCAGATAAGATGTTACAAGGAAGACTTTTTAGCTATGGTGACACGCAGAGATATAGGCTTGGAATCAATCATTCCCAACTTCCTGTAAATGCTGCTATTGCATCCGTGAGTAACACACACAGAGACGGCTACATGCAAAGAGGAAGTTTTGGTGGAGAGAGAAACTATAATCCAAGTATATTTAATGATTATGTGGAAGATTCTAAAGCAATCGAGCCTCCATTACATATTCAAGAGGGCAATGTTATAACAAGATATAATCATAGAGATGATGACAATGACTACTATAGTCAAGCAGGAGATTTGTATCGTCTTATGGATGCTAGTCAAAAAGAAGTGCTTTGTCAAAATATTAAGGAAGCAATGGAAGGTGTGCCAGTTGATATTCAAAGACGACAGATTGAGCATTTCACGAAAGCAGATGCAGCCTATGGTAAGAGAGTGGCCGAACTTTTAGGCTTATAGCCTAAATTCTCTGTGAGCTTGCATGAAACATGACGCAGTGTCTTTAGATATGTGCAGATTATTTGAGTTTCATTGCACTCACATAGAATATAAACCTATTGCAATGGGAAGCAATTTAGGAATATGAAGATTTCTGCTATGTGTTTTTTATGATTAAACTTAGCCCTTAGTTGGCTGCATTAATTTTATACAACAAGACGTATGATTATTTAGTAACAATTAAGATTATAATGAGGTTATAGCCCAAGAGCTTGTAAATGCAGGCAGATTTCTAAACTTACTTCAAGCTTTGTGCCTTGTATATATTTTTCAGAATCTTTTGTAATAAGATAAAGTTTATTATGTGTAGCTCCAAAACCCATATTAGATTCACTAATAATATTTAGACACATCATTGCACATTGCTTCTTGATAAGCGCATTTTTTGCATGTACTTTTGCATTGATTTCATCACACTCTGCTTTAAAGCCTATTTTCACAAGGTTGTTTGCTTGTAGTGTTGCTAAAATATCTTTGTTTTCATAGAGTTCTAAAGTCATTGCATTGCCTAGATCTTTCTTTTTTAGCTTACCTTCTCTTTTGTGTGGAATATAATCGCTTATTGCAGCCGTCATAAAAAGATAAATTTTGTCACTTGCGTGTATAGACTTTATTGTATGATGTATTGCATTTTCATAGTCATTTGAACTTTTTACCTGTATTTGTTTTATATTAAGTGGTAGATTCATGGGGAATTTGGAGCTAATAAGTGTAACCTTAGCTCCTAAATAATAAAGTGCTAAAGCAAGATTGCCTGCCTGAATACCGCTTGAATGATTACTAACACAACGTACAGAATCAATATCTTCAATACTGCCGCCACCTGTGACAATTACATATCTATCTTTCCAATATAAATTGTGAAAGCATGCTTGTCTTATGGCAAAAAGTATAGTTTCAATGTCTGCCATTGCCCCATTGCCTACATCGCCGCATGCAAGCATACCACAAGTAGATTCAATAAATGTGTAACCATTATCCTTTAGAATCTGTATATTTTCCTGTGTGATAGGATTCTCCAACATCAGTGTATTTGCACTTGGTGCTAAGAGTTTTGGAATATTTGGCAGAGCGAGGGCACTTGATAGATAGATATTATCAGCAATACCATTTGCTAACTTGTTAAGACTATTTGCAGTTAATGGAGCAAATAGTGCAATATCCGCCCATTTGGCATAGCCTATGTGGTTTCTAGGTGGATCACCCAAATCTACTTGTATTTGCGTATCCAATGTGTGCTTATTCGTAGAATCTCTATAAGGCATACTTGCCCAACATTCATTGCCATCATGTAATAATGGTGTATTACTTAGTGTTTCAAAGCTTAAAGGTGTTATGAATTTTAAGGCACTTTGTGTGGCAATAACTCGGACTAATGCCCCCTCTTTACGCAAAGAACGAATAAGGGATAAAGTCTTATATATAGCAATTGAACCACTTACAAAAATGAGAATCTTTTTATTTTGTAGCATAGTTTTCCTTTTATATATGATTATACTTGATAATAAAGGAGAATTCAACTATATGTTTGTTGTGACTAAATTCTGCACTTTACCTCTTTCTGATATATGATTGATGATAACTATCAAAAAATATTAGATTTGCTACAATACAACACAGTATTTTACATACTTGAATGATTGAGTTGGTGTATTTGAATAACAACAATATTTAAAGCTACGATCAGGTATAATATGATTATTATGTATCAACACATGCTTGTTTGCTTGTAGTTTCGATATTTTTTCAAAGAAATAGTGAATCATAGTGCTATGCCTCAATTTGAGATAAGGTTATATTAACTTCAAGCAATATAAGAGCTAGAGTATCCACAACATAACCCATGACTAAAGGATAAAATTTTATTGTTATGCTTGAAGAAACTTACAAGATTAGGTAAGCGCAAAAGCATGAACAATCTCAATCATATTGTTAAGGTTGGACATTATATCTCTCATCCACAAATGTTTAAGCCTATTGCTTATAATGTATATAGGTTATCTGTGAGTTAGATTATTGCGTAATTGTCATACAACATTCTTAATTAGGTTTGTTAAAGATATCCCCACAAGGAGTAAGACAATAAAAATTATCACCCATTTTCTTTGCGACATCTATATCATGTGTAATGAGTAATATTCCTAGCTCATAAGTTTTTTGCAGACGTTTTAGGAGCTTTAATATTCTGTATTGCACGATAATATCAAGATCTGTTGTGGGTTCATCTGCGATAAGAAAGGGAGCCTTTGTGAGTAGGGCAAGAGCTATCATAGCACGCTGCAGCATACCACCACTCATTTCAAATGGATAAAGTGCTAATATGTCTTTTTGCAATCCAACTTCATGCAACATGGATTCTATAGTTGCTGTATCCCAATGCGTTTTAAGTGCATTTGCACTCTCTTTGATATGCGTGTGAAGCGAGTAAAGTGGATTAAAACAAGTGCGAGGATTCTGCATAATGCTTGCAAAGACTTTTGCACGTGAAGTTTGTGGATTAATAGGGATACCATCAAGCAATAATTCACCACTTTTTTGTTTTATGTTTTGTGGGAGTAGACCCTGCAAAGCAAGAGTTGTAAGTGTTTTTCCGCTACCACTTTTACCAAATAAAATAGTAGTTTGTCCCGTCTTTATTTCAAGATTTATATCATTTAGCAGAACTTTATCATTGCATAATAAAGTAAGATTTTTGAGTGCCAATACCATAGGATTTCCTTGCATTTAGTGTAAATTCCCTAAATCGCAATCAAAATAATCACGCAAACTATCACCTAGCATATTGAATAAAGCCACTGCGATAAAAAGTGCTAGTCCTGGATAGAAGAGTAATTCAGGATTACTAAAAATATAGTCTTTAGAATCACTAAGCATGATACCCCACTCTGCCTGTGGTGGTTGCACACCAAGTCCCAAAAATGATAGCCCAGCAATATGCAGCATAATATGTCCTATATCTATGGTGGCAAGTACAAGACATTGTGTACTAATAGGTGTGAGCATATTGCGTTTAAAAATTTGCCAGTTACTTGCTCCATATACTTGTGAAAGGAGCACAAACTCGCGATGTTTTAACCCAAGCACAATACTTCGAATAATCCTTGCATACCACGCCCAATGTGTCAAAGCAATAGCAAGTAAAACATTTTCTAAACCCGCACCTAGTATGCCAACCAAAAAAAGTGATAGCACAATAGTAGGTAGGCTTAAAAATAGATCACACACACGCATGATAAACTTATCAATTTTTCCACCAAAAAAACCAGCAATCCCACCAATACTTATCCCTAACACAATGATATATAATAGAATAATTGCCACAGAGGATAATGAGATTCTAGCTCCAAAAACTAAGCGTGTAAAAATATCCCTACCAAGATGATCTGTACCTAAAAAATGTGCTGTACTTATTGGTGCAAATTTATTATTTAGGTCAATTTCATTTGGTGCATAAGGTAAAAAAAGTGGTCCAATGACTGCAACAAGCAATAAACATACAATCATGATACTTGCAAATTTCCCCATAAAAGAAAGCTTTTTGCTATAGGGTTTAGAATCTACTTGGGTCATCATCATATCTTTCCGACTTGATAAGGTTTATAACACATGAGAATCCTCCATATTTTTTCGTATGCGTGGATCAAGTGCAGCATAGCATATGTCAATAATCAAATTACATAGAGAAAAAACAAGACACATAACAAGCACAAAGCATTGAATAATAGGATAGTCATGGTTTGCAATTCCCTGTAAGCTGTAATATCCAATGCCTGGTATAGCAAAAATGCTTTCTATAATGAGTGCACCACCAATGAGTTCGCCAAAGTGCATACCAAGTGCAGTTATAATAGGCAACATTGCATTATAAAAAATGTGCTTGTAGGTTATATGTTTCTTGTTTAATCCACGTAGATATGCATAAAGTATATGCCTCTCTTTTGACACTTCAAGCATATTCATGCGAATAAGTCTAATATTAACACATATTGACATGAATGCGATACTTATTGCTGGTAGAATAAAAGAGTGAAGCCCATCTGCACCTAGTGCAGGTAGCCAACCAAGTGTAAGAGAGAAAAGCATGATAAGTAAAAATGCAAACCAAAAATTAGGTATACAAACACCAATAAAGCAGATAAAGCGAATGAGAAAATCAGGGATTCTATCCCTATAATATGCAGCTATTATGCCCAATGGAATAGACGTGAGAATTGTAAGTAAGAATGCAAAACATGCGAGTAAAAGCGTATTGGGTAGATAATGGACAAAATCACCCCACACATCCCTATCGCTCATATATGATTTGCCAAAATCAAGTACAACTGCTTTTTGTAACCATAACATATATTGTTCAAATATGGGTTTATCTAGCCCAAACTCATGACGAACTGCCGCAATAACTTCAGGCGTTGATGGTAGATTTGAGTTGATAAGATATTGCGCTACTGGATCTGTATTATTTAATCTTAAAAGATAGAAAATAATAAATGAAGCAAGAAGAAGTATGGGGATAATCATACAGATTCTATAAAGAATATAACGAAGCATTACTCATAAAACTCCCAAAATGGAATCTCAAATGCCCTTACATCTGGTGCGATACCTTTTATGCCAAATCTTGCAACTACCTTATTTGTGTCGTAGGTGAGTGGTATGTAGATTTGTGTATTATAAAGCATATCAAGAAAATCTTGCGTACGTTTGCTTAATATCTGCCTTGTTTTTGCAGAATCTGCATGTATGTCGTATGGACTTTTAATCAGATTTTCAATAGCCTCATCGATTACACCTTTTTCTGGTAATGCCTTTTGTGCCATATAATCAGCATGACCATGATGACGCATAGAATTGATAAAGGTGAATGGCTCATAAGGTACACCCCATGTTTGACTAAAGCATAATTCAAACTGCCCTTGAGTTTGTTTCTTTCGATATATTGTTACTTCATTTGGGATCAACTCCAAAAAAATTCCGATATCCTTAAGCTGTGCTTGTATGATTGTAGCAATAGATTTTTGTGTTGGATTATTTGCAATGAAGTGCAGTTGTATTTGTAGTCGTTGATTATCCTTATAAAAATATCCATCACTATTTCTTGTATAACCCATTTGTTCTAAAATCTTCAAGGCTTTGTCTCTATTGTAAGAGAGTGGTATATAGTTTGCTACTTTTGTGTAGGGTATACTTTGATTAAATAAGAAAAGAGCCTCTTTTTGATAGCCATAATATACAGACTCCACAATCTTTGCTTTATCTATACCTAAGGCTATTGCTTCACGCATATTTTTGTTTTGCAAGGTTTTGTTTGATGGGTTAATAATAAGAAAGGTTGTAAAAACAGGTGGACTAACAAAGCTTTGAAATTCCTTTGTTTTTGCAATATTATGAAAAATATCGACCGGGATGGAATCTGATCCATAAATCATATCGACTTGCTTTGTTTTAAGTGCCACAAGCTTTGCATTTGGATCAATAATGACTTTTGTGATAATAGTGTCATAATAAATTCCATTATATTTATCCTTGTCCCAATAGTGTGGATTTTTACTAAAAGTATCGCTAATGCCAATTTTTGTGTCAGTTAGCATATAAGGACCAGTGCCAATTGGCTTTTTAGGGTTATTTTTTGCTAAATCCAAATCACTTGGAATCATGCTTGGAGCAATAAAACGAAAAGGACGCACAAGGGCTAACTCATTTAACGTTGCAATATATGGGTGGTACAAGGTTAGCTTAATAGTATAATTATCAAGGGCCACTACATTATCTATTGTCATAACGAGGGCTGACCATGAATGCCTTACTTTGTTTTTTAAGATCGAATGAAAATTTTTCACAACTGCTTGAGCATCAAATGGTTCCCCATTAGAAAAGACAACATTTTTACGTAAATGAAAAATATAACTTTTACCAGAATCTTTAACCTCCCATGATTGTGCTAGAGAGGGTATGATATTGCCTTTATGATCAGTCTTTACTAAGCCTTCATAAATCATATTTTGTGCGTACAGCTGATTGAGATTATAGCCTTGTGGATTCATATCACCAACATTTTGTGATACTGCTACACGCAAGATATTTGCACCAAAGACATAGTGTAAGTTGCACATCAATAAAACAGATAACAAGATTCTATTCATAGCCATTTCCTTGAATATTCCCAACGGATTGAAATGCGGTGTTTTTAGCCTAAATATTTATATTGAAACTTCATCGTATTTTCTGAATATCTATTTCTTGAATATCTTAGATTCTAAGAATTTGTAATCCTAATATAACTTTACGCACAAACCTATAGAATGATAGCATGAAATGATAAACTATGCTATCTTAATATTATTGATATGTCATAAGTAATACCTAGAACTTATGACTAGGCTTTGATATTTAATTGATATTGTGTGTAAATTTTTATCATTGCAGTTTGATAAGTTTGGCATTATGTAGCATTGTAGACACACTTGCATGATGTGCTGGTGGCGCTATACCTGTGTTTATGTCAGCATATTCAATTTTTCGTTGTGCCCCACCAATTATGGCGGCAAGATTTGCACGATTATAATGCTCAAAATGATTGGCAATATAGATATTTTCCCAAGATTTTATATATTGTGGACGATGGGTGATTTTAAAATGTCCTACGCAATCAAGCGTTATAAGATTCTCCAAATGCACTGCATCAGAATCTAGGCAACAACGCACGATATTTTTTGCACCCCAACTATGTGCTATCACAGAGACGCAGTATCCTGCCTTATTTAGGTTTGGTATAAAATCAAGCAAAAAAGCATAGCAATTAAAACTCATGTAAAGTATGCTGAAATGCTTAGTATCATTTATGTATTGTCTTTTCTGGGATATAAGGCTTTCAGAGAATGCTCTCCATACTACTTTGTAATAAGTATCACAGAATCCACCAATAAAAATCAATACATCTTTTGTATGATAAAGCTCTATAGCATGTTGTATAGATTCTATATCATAATGTGTGATATTCCCGCCATATGTGTGATATGGCATATGTGTATATTGCATGAGAAATTGCGGCATGACAACAAGTGGTGTTTTAAGCATGAGTTCCCTTATATTGTTTTAATAATTGATAATAGAATGTAGTTTATCATCAATTATAATATATTGATTGCTCTTATAAAGATTTAGATTGCCTACAAGATTGCCTTTTTCATGCAATGTGATTTCTAATCTATCTTTATTGTGCCAAGTATATTTTATAATAGTTTGTTCATTTGTATATTCGTAATTCTCATTGGGTAAAGTTTGCAGTAGATATTCCATTTTTGTAAGCTCTAGCCACGTAGCATATGCACTCTCAAGCTCATTAGATTCTATTATATAACGATTAAACCTTATATCATTTATGTCGCATATGTAAATACAAATACCATTTTTACACTGCTCCATTGTGCAAACCAAATTATTGGAGTATGTTGCAAGGTTGTTGTTTTTTGTGGTGGCTAGTGCGTGGGCCACCAATATAAACATGGAAAAAAAGATACAAAAAGTGATCAGTAAAAACCTAGACATCAATACTGCCTTTTTAACATAGAGTTTTTAGGAAAATATCCTGTAATTGCGTATTATAAGTTTCAAGTTTTGCTTCATCATCACCTTCAAGTAAAATGCGAATCTTATTTTCTGTGCCAGAATAGCGGACTAAATGACGGATTTGATGAGATTCTATATCTTTTAAAATCTCCTTTAATCCTTGTATGGAATCTAAAGGTAATTTTTGTTTTATTTGTAGATTACTTTGCTTTTGTGGTGCAAGATCAAATGGATTAAGTGCTTCTTTGCTTGTCTTTCTGCTTTCTAATACAAGGGCTGCCACTTGCAGGGCTGAGACTAGGCCATCACCTGTTTTTGCAAAATCGGAAAAAATGATGTGTCCACTTTGCTCCCCACCAAAGTTAAAACCATGCGTAAGCATTGCTTGTAGTACATATTTATCACCGACATTACAACGCTCTAGCTTAATATCATGTTGTTTCAAAAAATTTTCTAATGCAATGTTACTCATAAGCGTTGCCACAACGCCATTATTAAGTAATAGCTTGTTTTTCTTTTGGTATAGTGCTAGTGCACCAATGAGTTTATCTCCATCAACGAGATTCCCTTCATTATCAACCACTATTAATCTGTCTGCATCACCATCAAGCCCAAAACCAATGTCTGCACGAAGCCTTTTTACTTCACTAGCCAATATGTTTGGATACATTGCACCACAATTTTCATTGATATTTGAACCATTTGGAGAGTCGCTTAGGACGATTACGTCTGCACCAAGTTCTTCAAATACGCTTGGAGCGACTTTATAGGCTGCACCATTTGCACAATCTAGCACAATTCTTACACCTTGCAAGGTTAAATGTTTGGGAAAAGAGTTTTTAATATGCACAATATAGCGACCTATTACATCATCAATTCTTCTACTTGAACCAATTTCAGTACCGATTTTATAATGTTCTTCTAAATTTTTACTGTGATATAAAGATTCAATTTCTGATTCTTTGACTTCATCAAGTTTAAAACCATGTGTATCAAAGAATTTAATACCATTGTCATAATAGGGGTTATGACTGGCACTAATCATAATACCTGCATCACAACGCATATCTTCAGTCAGAAATGCAATAGCAGGTGTTGGCATAGGACCTACTTGTATTACATCCATACCAACAGCAGTAAGCCCAGATACAAGTGCATTTTCAACCATATAACCACTTCGTCTTGTATCCTTGCCAACAAGGATTCTGTTTCCAACAGAATCCTTTTGGAAATATAACCCAGCGGCAATACCAAGTCGCAATGCAACCATAGCGGTAATATCCACACCAGCTTTACCCCTTACGCCATCTGTGCCAAAAATCTTCATAACTGCCTTCCTTACAAACAATAATAAATCACAAAATTTTAACATACTTTAAAGATTTTATGTTAAAATTAAGGTTTTTAATTTTTTGTTATTTTATCTAAAGGAAAAACATGGCAAATCATAAATCTGCAGAAAAACGCATTCGTCAAACAGAGAAGAGGACAGAACGCAATAGATATTATCGCACAAGACTTAAAAATATTACAAAGGCAGTACGTGAAGCTGTAGCGAGCAAAGATCTTGATAAGGCAAACGAAGCGTTTAAAATCGCAAATAAAGAGATTCATAAGTTTGTAAGTAAAGGTATTTTAAAGAAGAATACTGCAGCACGAAAAGTGAGCCGACTAAATAGTGCGGTAAAAAAGCTTAGTCAAGCAGCGTAAAGCGTATTTATTAGGGGAAAAGAATATGGATAACAAAATGAGTAGTGTCGAGATGATGGCAACCTATAATGCAGAGTGGTATGGCGATCAAGGAAATGAGAGTTACAAATCTGCAAAAGCAACACTTGATTGTATTGCAGAGTTGTTGCCGAACTTAAGCGATGGTGTAACGAGTGTCATTGATGTTGGTTGTGGTGTTGGCACATGGCTAAGGACATGGCAGGAAAAATATGACAATATTAGCATTTGTGGTATTGATGGCAATAGTGTGGAGAGCGAACGCTTTTTCATTCCATACAGATTTTTTCATAGAATAGATTTGACTGCAGATTCTAATGCGATAGTAAGCGAGGTTTTAAAGCATTGTAAAAATGCAGATATTAAAACTAATACGCAAAATAAAAATGACACAAATAGCGATACGCTTGATGAGACAATGGGGGGGGGGCAAACCCTTTAGTATCGCGCAATCCTTAGAGGTTGCCGAGCATTTATATGCAGAATATGCAGAAAATTTTGTTCGTACTCTAACTTCCCTATCCGATATTATTCTTTTTTCCGCGGCAATTCCCCATCAAGGTGGCACACATCATGTCAATGAGCAACCACCAGCCTATTGGGCAGACATCTTTAAAAAGTATGACTATGTATGTTTCGATATTGTGCGTCCAAAGGTGTGGGAAAATACAAAAATTGCACATTGGTATAGACAAAACATAATGTTGTATGTTCATAAGGGTAAAGCAGAAATCTTTGAGGCATTAGGCTATAAAATCACGCCAAAGCCGATGCACTTGGTCCATCCTTTCATTTATGGATATATGAGCGATTGTCAGCTAGAGATCGAGAGATTAAATAAGAAGTTAAATAAAACATTTTTTAGACGATTAAATAGGTTGTCTAAAAAACTAAGAGGAAAATTATAATTCACAATTAACAGATAAGATTGATTTCTCTATGGATATATTTTCAAGCGTATTACTCACCATATTTGTTTCCACACCAGAGACTCTAGCCAAAAAATAGTCTCCAAAAGTTTTAAAGCATATTGCCTACAAGACAATACAACATATTCGACTAAATCTAAGTCAAAAAGAAAAATCCGCAACTAATAACTACGCCTGTGAATAAAAGGGTTATCACACAATATCCCATAATGTCTTTTGCACCAAGTCCGGCAATAGCTAAAGCAGGTAATGCCCAAAAAGGTTGAATCATATTTGTCCAAGCATCTCCCCATGCAATAGCCATAGCAACGACTTCAGGTTTAACGCCTAAAGTTGCTCCAGCACTGAGCATAATAGGAGCTTGAACTGCCCATTGTCCTCCACCACTTGGGACAAAGATATTGACAATTCCAGCACTTAAGAAGCTAAGGAAAGCAAAATTATCAGCATTTGCAATGTTGGTAAAACTAACAGAGAGTAGTGTTACAAGAGATTCTCCACCATTTAAAGAGCCATTCATCATACCCATAATTCCTGCATAAAAAGGGAATTGCAAAATGATTCCAGCAGCACTTCTTGCGGCTTTATTGATGGCTTTGATATAAGAAATAGGGGTTTTATGGAGTAAAATTCCTAAGAATAAAAAAATGAGATTAATGATATTTAAATTAAGATTCCCACCATTATAAAAATACATAATAATATAAGTAAAACCAAAACAAGCAATTAAAGCGGTGATAATAAAGCTTTGCTCTAAAGAGGAGGCGATAGTATGTTCTCCTTTGTGAGAGATTATTTCTTTTTCCTTATCTTCTTCTAAAAGTTTTTTATCAATGGCAATAGTGTTTTTTTCATCGGGATGTATGAGGCTTAAGAGTAGGGGCAAAAAGATAATAATTACAGCGGTAATAATGAGATTATAACTTGAAAATATTGTGAGTGAAGTAGGGATAGCCTCTGTTAATAGCCCTTGTGTTGTTTTACTTAAAGAATCTCCACCACTTGCTAAGGTTAAGGGTATAGAACCACTTAATCCTCCATGCCAGATAACAAAACCAGAATAGGCACTTGCGATTAAAAGCCTATAATCAATACCTTTGACATTTTTAGCAATTTCTTTAGCAAAAATAGCAGAGATGACAAGTCCAAATCCCCAATTAATCCAATTAGCAATAAGACTTAAAAAGCAAACAAGCATAATGCTTGTAACTTTTGATTGTGGAATCCGACTAATTTTTGTAAGCATATTTTTGATAATAGAGGCACTTGCTAGAGCTTGCCCTAGCACTAAAACTAGAGCCATTTGCATAGAAAACCCAAGCAAATTCCAAGTACCACTTCCCCAATGATTAATCATTCTTAAAGGGCTTTGTCCGGTTGCAAAAATGCCTAACAAAAAGACGATAAAAGAAAGTAAAATAACTAAAACAAAAGAATCAGGCAAACATTTTGAGGCTAAAACAACGCAGCCTTGTGTAAATTTTCTTAAGATAATCATAAAAAATCCTTTAGTAAATTCCAAAAGTAGCTAGAATAATCCCTACAATTAAAGCAATAATAGGGATAATCACAGCAACGACACAAATGTCTAAATAGCTTTGCTTATGGCTAAGACCTGTGATAGCTAGTAAGGTTAAGACTGCACCATTATGAGGAAGTGCGTCAAGACCTCCAGAGGAGATTGAAGCAATCCTGTGAAAAAGCTCTAAAGGGATGGATTGATTAAGGGCTATTTCTTTGTATTTATCCGCTAGAGCTTCTAAGGCTATCCCCATCCCTCCTGATGCAGAACCAGTAGCACCGGCTAAGAGATTAACAGCAATAGCCTCTGAGATAAGGGGGCTTCCTTTTATACTTAGCAGCAAGTCAATTAAACTTTGAAATCCCGGGACGCTTTTTACTACCGAACCAAACCCTACCGCTGCACTTGTATTGATAATAGCAATTACAGAACCACTTGCTCCCTCATTAATAGCTAGAATAAATCTTTTAAATTGTGTGATATTAAGGATTAAAATTAAAAGGATTCCGCAAAGTAGGGCGTTGATGATATTAAATTTAAAAGCATTGAGTAACAGCACCACACAAAATAAAGGAGCTAAAGAGAGCAAAAAATTAGGATTTTTGCTAGGAATTTGCTCTTTTTGCATTTCTTTTGGCTCTTTATAATCTTCCCCTTTATCCCTCAAGATATTTTCTCTGTATTTTAAATATAAATATCCGCCTATAAACATAATTAAACCCGTTACTATTCCTGTAATGGGTGCTGCCATTGCTGTGGTATGGAAGTATTTTATTGGAATGAGATTTTGTATTTGGGGGCTTCCTGGGAGTGCTGCCATAGTGAAAGTAAAAGCACCTAAGGCTATGGTAGGAGGTATGAGTCTTCTTGAAATATTTGCAGCCTTAAAAAGCTCTAAAGCTAGAGGATATACTGCAAAAACAACGACAAATAAACTTACTCCCCCATAGGTTAAAACTGCTGCAGAGAGGATAACTCCTAAAATAGCTCTTTTTTGTCCAAGGGCTTTTCCTAAGCTTAGAGAAACAGAGGTTGCCATATTTGTAACTTGCATAAGTTTTCCAAAAATAGCTCCAAGCATAAAGACAGGAAACCAAGATTTAGCAAATCCTACAAAGCCACTCATATAGACATTAGTATAAGTATCAAATAAATCCAATCCACCACCTAAGGCTACGATTCCAGCTGCTATGGGGGCTATCCAAATAATAGACCAACCAAGATAGGCTAAAATCATCAAAACAACTAATCCTAATATGATTCCTAGCATTTCTATCCCTTTTTCATTGTGCGGTATATCCACCATCAATAACCATATTAGCACCGGTTATGTGTTTGGCTTCATTGGAGCTTAAGAATAATGCTAAAGCTGCAATATCCTTAACATCTATAAGTTGCTTCTGCGGTATTAATGGATAAAGAACTTCGTCTAAAACATTTTCTACGCTCACTCCCCTTGTATTAGCCAAATCTTGCATTTGTCCTCTTACCAAAGGGGTATCAATATAGCCAGGACAAATGGCGTTTGCAGTGATATTATGAGTTGCACACTCTAGGGCAGTAACCTTTGTAAGCCCTATAATGCCATGTTTTGCACTATTGTAGGCAACTTTTCCGGCAAATCCTATGATTCCATTGATTGAAGACATATTAATAATGCGTCCAAAATTTTGCTCTTTCATAATCGGTAAAACATATTTTGTACTAAGAAATGCACCAACCAACATGATATTTAGCATTTGCACAAATTTTTCTGTTGGAAAATCTTCTATTTTGGCAACATATTGCAATCCTGCATTATTAATAAAAACATCAATTCTTCCAAAATGATTCTTTGCAGTTTCAATTAAATGTTTAATCTCTCCTTCTTTGCTGACATCGCAAGGAACACCCAAGCACCGATTTGCATCAAATTTACTCGTGCAATCTTGCAATGCCTTTGTGTTAATATCAGAGAAAATAACCTTGTAACCATTTTGCAAAAAAGATTCCCCGACATTAAAGCCTATCCCACTTGCAGAACCAGTGATAACAACTACTTTTTCCATATCCTTCCTTTCACTTCAAACATATCTCAAAATTAGCTTCAGTTTTGTCTTTAACTTCTTCTAAACTTACACCTTCCATTAATTCAATAAGCTTCATACTCCCATTTTTAAACTCAAATACGCCAAGTTCTGTAATAAGTTTATTGACTACATTTTTACCAGTTAAGGGCAGCGTACATGCTTTTTTAAGCTTACTTTCGCCATATTTATTTGTATGCTCCATAACAACAACGATGCTTTTTGCCCCGCTGACTAAATCCATAGCCCCACCCATACCTTTTACCAATTTACCCGGTATCATGTAGTTTGCTAAATCTCCATTTTGAGATACTTCCATAGCACCTAGAATTGCTAAGTCAATATGCCCTCCGCGTATCATGGCAAAACTCTCTGCACTATCAAAGAAGCTAGCCCCTTTTACTGCTGTAACAGTCTCTTTTCCCGCATTAATCAAATCTGCACAAACTTCATCTATCGTAGGATATGCTCCAATACCCAAAAGCCCATTTTCTGATTGTAAAAAAACTTCTAATTCCATTTTTTCTATCTCATCAGCAATAAGTGTGGGGATACCTATGCCAAGGTTAATATACATACCATCTTTAACTTCTTTTGCCGCTCTTTTTACAATGATTTCTTTTGACATTATGAATCCTTTCTTGTAATAACTTTTTCTATTCTTTTTTCAAAATTATTTCCCTTATAAACAAAATCTACATAAATACCGCTTAAATGTATGCTATCTGGATTAATCTCATCGACTACTTCTTCTACTTCTGCTATTGTAGTTTTACCCGCCATAGCACATAAGGGATTAAAATTTCTAGCGGTTTTATTAAAGATTAGATTCCCATATTTATCCGCCTTTTGTGCTTTTACTAAGGCAAAATCCCCCGTGATAGCATGTTCTAATATATAGGTTTTACCATTAAAATCTTTATGCTCTTTATTTTCTGCTACCAAAGTGCCAACACCTGTTGGGGTATAGAATGCGGCAATACCCGCTCCACCTGCCCTAAGCTGTTCTGCTAAAGTGCCTTGCGGGGTGAGTATCACTTCTAGCTCACCACTTATAAATTGCTTTTCAAAAGTTTTATTCTCACCAACATAAGAAGCAATAATAGTTTTAATCTGTCTATCATGCAGTAATATACCTAAACCAAAATCATCAACACCGCAATTATTACTCACAACGACAAGATTTTTTATCCCTAACTCTTTTATCTTTGCAATGCTATATTCTGGTATGCCACATAATCCAAAACCACCGACTAAAAGTGTATCGCCATCTTTAAGCTGCTTAAATGCTATATCTAGATTATCAATTATTTTATTCATTACATTCTCCCATATCTATATTATCTCAACCACACATGCAATGCCCTGTCCACCGCCGATACATAGGGTAGCTAATCCTAAATTCTTCTTATTTGCTCTTAACGCATAAATAAGGCTAATTAAGATTCTAGCCCCACTCGCACCTATTGGATGCCCTAATGCGATTGCACCACCATTAATATTTACTTTATTTATATCCGCGCTTAACTCTTTCGTTGTTGCTAGGCTTTGTGCTGCAAAGGCTTCATTTGCTTCAATAATATCCATATCATTGATAGTAAGTTTTTGTTGTTGCAGGACTTTTTTAGCCGCAAAAGCCGCACCTATACCCATAATTGTAGAATCTACACCTATACTTGCAAAGCCTTTTATATTCGCTAATATAGGCAGATTTGACTCTTTTGCCCTCTCTTTTTCGCATAATACAAGCATAGCCCCAGCATCATTAATACCTGATGAATTACCCGCTGTAACGCTACCATTTTTATCAAATGCGGGTTTTAACTTTGACAAAGATTCTATATTACAATCTTTTCGCACAAATTCATCTTCACTAAAGATTATCTCTTTTTTTCTATCATACACATTTAAGGGCAGAATCTCATCTTTAAATCTTCCCTCACT
The DNA here is from genome assembly GCF_000765905.2 of Helicobacter trogontum. Taxonomy (GTDB): domain Bacteria; phylum Campylobacterota; class Campylobacteria; order Campylobacterales; family Helicobacteraceae; genus Helicobacter_A; species Helicobacter_A trogontum. The sequence goes on from NZ_JRPL02000002.1 coordinate 179,528, forward strand.
GATAGCCTTAGCTGCCCTTAATTGCGATTGCAGAGCATATTCATCTTGCTCCTGCCTTGAGATATTATATTTCTTAGCTAAGTTTTCCGCAGTAATCCCCATGTGATAGTCGTTAATAGCGCACCAAAGCCCATCTTTTATCATGCTATCACTTGTTTGCTGATGCCCCATTCTATAACCATTTCTTACATTTTCTAATAAAAATGGCGATAAAGACATGTTCTCAACACCACCGCTAAGAATCATATTTGAATATCCAAGCTTTATGGAATCATATCCCAGCTGGATAGCCTTTAATCCAGACCCACAAACCATATTGACAACAAAAGCGGTTTTATCAAGTGGAATGCCACTATTTAAAAGCACCTGCCTTGCTAGATTCTGCCCTTGTGCGCTTTGTAATACATTGCCTAAAATCAGCTCATCTATATGGCTATGCTCTATGTTTAAATCTTTAATCAAAGCCCTGCAAAGTGTAGTCGCCATATTCTTTGCAGAAGTGTTTTTAAGTGTGCCTAAAAATGAACCAATAGCAGTCCTTTTAGCTGCCACTACCACAATTTCTCGCATATTTTTCCTTTAAATACTAATCTGTTTCTACAATAAAAAAATAAAGTTAATAACATTTGCGTTTTAAAAAAAGTAATCCATAGAATATATTTCATTTTTTCCATAATGTTACATTTTTTTGATCGATGATTTTAATATTGCCTATAAGATTGTTCTATCCACTATTTTCATTCAAATTGTTATTTATTTGCCATCAACAAGCACACTCATACCCACACGTAAGCCTTCTATTTTTTGTGTTGGACGTGCTTCTATTTCAAATGTTTTCATATCATAATTTTGTGTGCTAGCCGTAGCTTTCCATGTAGCAAAATCACCCATTGCGGCAATATAGGTAACGCGAAATTCCACTTCCTGATTTAATGCAGGTATAAAGCCCTTAAATGTGTTACCTTTCTGAAATCGCTGCAAATGATTCTCATCAACACTTAAACGCAACCACGAATCATTTAAATCAAGCAACATAACAACAGGAAAACCACTAGGGGCAAGTTCTCCACTATGTACCAAAATATTACTTACCTCGCCGTTGGCTGGTGCAAAAGCTTCAATGTCTTTTACATAAGCCTCTACTTCTTGAACTTGTCCTAATGCAGCTTTTTCTTTCTCTAATGCTGCTTTTTTTGCCTCATTTCGTGTACCACTTAAGGCAAGTTTATATTGCTGGTATGCTGTATTCTCATTATACTTTGCACTTTGATAGGCGGCAAATGCTTCATCTCGTCTTTGCAAACTCATTACGCCTTCATCATATAGCTGCTGTATTCTTTTATAAGTTTTTTCTGCTAGTTTTGCTTGTACGTTTGCAGCTTGCCACACGTCTTTCGCAGATTCTATAGTTTCATTACGTGTCCCACTGCGTGCCTCTTCATTTAATGCTTTAGCTGCTTCATATCCCGCTTGTGCTTGTGTGAGTTTTGCTTCAAGTTCGGGACTTTTGATGGTAAAGACTACATCCCCTTTTTTTACCATGTCGCCTTTACGCACTAAAATCTCATCAATACGCCCTGCAAGTTTTGAGCTTACGCTGTATTCTTTTGCACTTATTTGTCCTTGAAAAATTTGTTTTTTAGGGAGATATGCACGATAAAAAGTGCCAACAAGCCATATTATAATAAGTGCAGATGCAACAACAATAAATACAATAGAAGCCAATTTTTTCTTATCTTTCATAATTTCTTGCAGCATGTTCTCTCCCTATTTTATTTTTGCTTTGCAAAGAATGTATCAAGATCACCACTTAGGGCTTGTAACTTTGCAAAAGCAACGATGATTTTATAAGCTACACTTTTTTGCTCAACCATAACAGAATCGAGCGTATTCCTTGCATCTACAACCAAATCACTTGTTACAAGCCCTTGTGAAAATGCCCTCTCTTTTAATCGTAAATTTTCTTTTGCAAGAGCAATACTTGAGTTAAGAGCTTCATAATTTTCTTTGTAGAGTTCAATCTGTTTGTAGGTTGTTTTGACAAGCAATTCCATTTTTTGCACTGCTTCTATCTCAAGTGCACTTGCTTGCATTTGCATGATTTTTGCTCCCTGATACTTTTGCAGTCTTCCTTGTGGGCTAAGTAGTGTCCATTTTGCCGCGACTCCTGCATACCAATTTGGCATCATTTGCTCCATTTTTGATCTATTATCAGTTACTATAAAGGATGCAAAAGCACCGATTTTTGGTGTAAATTGACCAAGCTCTAATCGTTTTGTGTAATCTGCCATCGTGATTTTATTATGTGCAATTTGTAGGGCAGGATAAGTTTTTAGCGTTGCTTCTATGTAATACTTGAGTGATTTTAACTCCATATTTGGATTGACGACTAAACCTGAAGTTGGATTGGACTCTGTTATTTGTAAAATGCTATCAAGTGTAAAATTTGCTATATCAAGTGCATTTTCTGCATTTTTTCTTTGGTTTTTAGCTTTATCATAGGCTACTTGTGCGCCAAGTAATTCAATATCTGCAATCTGTCCTAGTTTGTGAAGTTTTTTTGAATTTTCATAGTGTTTTAATGCACTTTCCTCTGTAGATTGTAATACGCCAAGTGTCTCTCTTGCAAGGACAACACTATAATAAATCGTTACAAGCTCTTCAAAAGTTGCCAATTCTTTAAGTCTTAAGGCTTGATAGGAATCTCTTAAGGCAATTTTAGCAAGTTTATTACCATAATACCTAGCTCCTCCCGTGTAGAGCGGATATAGTATATTCAATGCGCCAATGACAACATCTTGCTCTAAAAGTGTAATAGGCGTACCATAGAGTTGCAAGAGTGAGACCAATTGCCCTCCTATTTGTCCTATTTGACCGCTTTGTCCTGCTAGATTTTGTGCATCTTGTAATGCCTGATTATATTGTGTTCTATCATGGATTAGATCGATTTGAACCTTATTTCCAAGATGAAGGTATAAGGCGTTTAGATCGATTTGTGGTAAATATGATAGTTTTGCTGCCAGATTTAGCTTTTCCATATTTTGTGTATTTAGATATTGTGCTTTTATACCTTGATTACTGTGCAACACACTTTGCCATGCCTCATAAATGCTCACTTGATTGCTCGTATTTTTTATATTTTTGGAATCTGCTTGTTGTGCAGCTATATAACTGGATTGTATGGAGGATTTTCTTGTGTGTGTATCATTTTTGAGTGGGGTTTTATTAGCATAGCATATAGATGATAGTACAAGAATTAGCAATACACCCACGACATATTTGCAATTACTCATTTCTAAACCCTCACAATAACACACATATAAATATATAATGCTGATTATAGTCAATCTTCAACAATAAAGGATTTATATACTCATTTTTGCTGTTATAAATATAATATTTATTGTCCAAAATACTTATATTGAATGGAATTTACATATTACAAATTGCAAGTGTTTGCTATCTGATAAAATGGCAGATAACAAAATTTTAGTATAGAATCTCGTATTTGAGATTCCCTTTGATAGGCTCAGTTTTATTTAACTAAATAGGAAGCCTCTTTATTTAGTAGATCACCTGCATGCAATAAATAGGCTCACATAAGACTAAATCTACTAGGGTTAGAGATTATTGCTATTTTCATTGAGCATAGATTCTAGTGGTGCATTTACCACGTTGTTTTCTTGATGTGGGGCATTTTGTGCCATTTTTTGTCGCACTTCACCATCTATTAAAACATTGACTAAAATCGCTGGATATTTTTTAAATCGTTTGAAAAGCAATTTTCGCAATACACTAAATAAATCATTTTCTAGGCTTTTTGCATCCTTAAAAATGGTTGGCTTTGCATTGCCAAAGTGCATATGAATATTATCCATAATAAATTTTGCTAGTTCCACCTCTTCTTTTTGTCCTAAGATTCCAAATACATTGATTCTGTGTTCTAGAATCTTTTTTCTTTGCATATCCATACGTAGGGTTAAAATAAAGATTCCATCATTTGCAAGTAGGTTTCGCTCATTTATTACATCATTATCAATGTGTCTATTTGCTTGATTATCTACACAACTCTTACCTGTTCGTACAGATTTTACCTTACGCATATAATTTGGATTGACTTCAATTTGGTCGCCATCTTCCATAAGATAGATATTTTTTTCTAGCACACCACAAGCAATGGCTGTTTGTTTATGTTTTGCGATATGGTTATACTCACCATGCACAGGCAAGAAAAACTTAGGTTTAATTAAACGTAACATAAGCTTTTGTTCCTCCTGTGCAGCATGTCCACTCACATGGATTTCACTAAAGTCTTGATAGGCAACTTTTGCTCCAGCTTTCATAATGAGATTAATGACTGCTGATACACTACCCTCGTTACCTGGGATTGCTTTTGCAGATAAAATCACCATATCTGTGGGTTTAATTTTAATATGTCTGTGCTCATCAGTTGCCATACGATACAAGGCACTCATTGTTTCGCCTTGACTCCCAGTTGTTACAATAAGCACCTCTTCATCAGGATATTGTAATACCTCATGTGCTTCAATAAATACATTATTTGGTAAATCAATATAGCCCAATTCTCTTGCAATATCAAGATTTTTCTCCATTGATCGTCCAATGACGGCAACCTTACGATTATATTTTAGCCCATATGAAATGGCTTGATATACTCTATGGATATTTGAACTAAACGTGCTCATAATAACCCTTCCAGTTGCATTTTTAAAGAGGTTATCAAAAGTTGGTCCTACACTTGCCTCACTTGGGGTTACGCCACTTTTATGAGAATTTGTAGAATCACTTAGAAGCAGCATAACGCCCTCTTCACCATAGTGTGCTAATCTGTGCAAATCTGTAGGCAAATTATCAATAGGTGTGTGATCGATTTTAAAATCACCAGTATGCATAATGACACCCGCTTCTGTGCGAATGGCTAATGCAGAGCTATCAATAATGCTATGCGTGATATGAATCCACTCGATCTCAAAATCCCCAATACGCACAGGACTTCTTTTCTCTACAATGTGAAATAGTGATTTATATTGCTTTAAGCCATGTTCTTCAAATTTATTGCCAACAAGTCCTAATGCTAATGGTGTGCCATAAAGTGGAAATTGAAATTGTTTGTAAAAATATGGGACTGCACCAATATGATCTTCATGTGCATGTGTAATCACAACTGCTGCAATTTTATTCTTAATACTTTGGATATAGTGAAAATCTGGGATCAAGATATCAACTCCTGGCATACTATCATCAGGAAAACTCATACCAATATCAATAATAATTGCACTTTTTTCAGTTTCAATCACTGTCATATTACCGCCAATCTCCCCAAGTCCACCAAGTGGAGTGATGCGAACTTTTGCATTTGTGTTGAGGTTAAGTTTGTGGTGAGGGTTTAAGGAACCTTTTTGAATCTTTGTATTTACCTCAACTCCCTTTTTTAAATCTTTATGAAATGAAAGATTCCCTTTTTCAGTTGGTGCTTTGATTTTACGCGTACCATCTTCATGCTTTTCATCTTCATGTCTTTCTTTTCTTTGACGTGCCGCATGTTTATTTTCACCAACCCACTTTCTATTTTCTATTGCATTTGCATCTTTTGTATATTCGCTTTTAAATTGTGGTTTGAAATTACGCTTTTTATGCTCATTTGCAGAACGCGTATTGAAATCTTCTGTTGTTTGCATTGGGTTTTTATTGGAGCGTGGTTTTCGCGTATGTATATTATGCTTTTCGCTTTTTTGTGTATCTGTATGCGGCAACTTTACGCGTTTTTTTTGTTGATTATTTGTTATATGCTCCTGTTGTCCCTCACTACTATTTTGTGTATATTCTTGTGTATCATTCATTATTTATCCTTTTTTATAGCATTACATATACGCAACATGTCGCAATATGTCTGTAAGCCTATTTCATGTGCTCTTACATCATTATCTAATTGCACTGCTTGAAAAATCTGGGTAAGCATTGCCTTATTTTCAATCTTGTCCCATTGCATAAGGTTTGTAAAAAGCTTCTTACGCGGTGCAAGAAATGCAAAATGCAATAAAGTTTCTAAGTCTTGTGTATAACAACACTCACCACGTTTAAAACAAAATACAGCTGATTCTACTTTTGGTGGTGGGTTAAATGCTTCTTTTGGTACAGAAAAAAGATAGGACACATCGCCAAAAGATTGTGCTAAGATGCTGAGACTGCAATATGCACTCTCCTTTTGTTTTGCACAAAATTTCTGTGCCACCTCTTTTTGTGTCATCACAAGAAATCCCTTACAATGCGTGTCTTTTAAGGCTTTCAGTATAATTGCAGTTGCAATATAATAAGGGAGATTTGAAACCAAAAAATAATCACTATTAAGCAAGTACCCATCACTATGCTGCACTTTAAGTGCATCGGCTTGCACGAGCTGTAATCGCTTTGTTTCTATCTCTGTATGATAGTTTTTTTGTGCCTGTGCAATTAAAGCATAATCGATCTCATACGCCAAAAGGCTATACTTGCTCAAAAGTCTTTTGGTTAAATCGCCCAAGCCAATCCCTACTTCAATTAACTGCACATTGTTATCAATTTGTTTTACAATGTCAGAGGGAATGGATTGGAAGATTCTATCAAGTATTACAGAATCATGCAAAAAGTGCTGCCCCAAACTTTTCTTGTGATGAAATTGTGGTTCATTGTTTTGCATTTTGATATGTTTTTTTGCTGCATGCTTTCGTGTTTGTTGTAGTTGAGTGTTTGTGCCTAATTCTTGCTTATGGTGCATGGACTTTGCATTGAACCCTAAAGCATGAGGTAGGGCAAAAGATTTTGTAATGTAAGATTTTGGAGTATCTTGCATTAATGTCTCCCATTTATTGCGTTTTACTTATGTCAATCATGTTGGTTAAAGACTACAGCTTTAAACTTATTTCTACTATGTGACTATCTTTATCTTGTAAATAATTAGCTAAACTTATGACTTAATCGCGTTATAATATTATTCTTTCATTGAAATTATAACGATTTTTCAATATGAAGTAAAGGGGATATAATGACAAATTTAGCAAAAAGGATTATTCCTTGTCTTGACATTAAAGATGGAAGAGTTGTTAAGGGTGTAAATTTTGTGGAATTAAAAGATGCTGGGGATCCACTTGAGGTGGCAAAGCGATACAATGATTGTGGTGCAGATGAGCTTGTGTTTTTAGACATTAATGCTTCTTTTGAGGGACGCAAGGCAACACTAAAAGTTATAGAATCTATTGCTAGAGAAGTATTTATTCCGCTTACTATTGGGGGCGGTATTAGCACACTTGAAGATATTAGTAACCTCTTGGATGCAGGTTGTGATAAAGTTAGCCTTAATTCATCAGCTATTAAGAATCCAGATTTTATAAATGAGGGTGCAGAAAAATTTGGCTCACAATGTATTGTGATTGCAATTGATGTGAAAAAGAGAGAGGATGGAAGTATTGGTGTCTTTACGCATGGCGGACGACATGATAGTGGGTTGGATATGCAGGTATGGTTACAGGAAGTGGAGCGAAGAGGGGCAGGTGAGATTTTATTAACGAGCATGGATACTGATGGCACAAAGGCTGGTTTTGATATAGAAAAGTTAAAAATTGCTATGGAGTGTTGTGATTTGCCACTTATTGCTAGTGGTGGAGCAGGTTCTATGGAGCATATTTTGGAGGCGTTTAAGATAGGTGTTGATGCCGCACTCGCAGCGAGTATTTTTCACTATAAAGAGGTGGAAATAGAATCTTTAAAACATTTTTTAGCACAGCATAATATACCTGTACGTTTGAAATATGCACAAGCGTGAATAGCATATGCAAATTAGTGGGCTAAGCAGGTGGTATTTTAATTCCACATATTTTATAGTTGCTATATGATGTGTAAAATGATCTCAATGATTTTAGGGATAGTTGATCAATGTTAAGTCCTTGTTGAATCTTTTTATTTTACACTCCAAGTTGAGTAGGCTAAAGAGTTACAAATGAATTGAAGAGTGTATGGCAAGATTATTATTCGTAATTGGATATACAATACAAGCAAAATCCTAGTGTTTATGCAGGGCGATGAGGTTTTATAGTGATATGAACTACCCATCTTCTTACAACATAGCTTCATAAAGATGACAATGATAAATCTCATGCAAGTATTTATTATAATGTATTTCTAAACTACTTTTTTATATGGGTTATCTTCATATATTATATTAGGTTTAGTTGGATGTTGCGTCTAGTTTTTACTATTATATGTGTTGAGTGTGTAAAACTATATTTAACATGAGGAATTCCTATAATGTTTGGGTTTTTTAAATATTAATCAGTGGGATTAATCTTGGCCAGTTATGCCAATATTAGATACGATATAAGCTTTAATTGCACTTATAAGATTTCAACAATGTTTAATATCTGTTATGTATAGGCAATATAATGAAAGATTTTTATACGCCCTTCATATCAAAGTCCTATAAAGTTGTTTAAAACTTAAATCTTAGAGTGTGCTTAAGGATATTTTATGTGTATAAACATCAAATGCAATACAATAAACTTTAATGCACATTGTTAATGTTCCCAAAAATAGCCTTCAATAGATATTTGAGTATAACTGCGTGGAGAACTCAATTTAGGTTATTGTAGAGAATCTACCTCATTCATATATTCTTGTAGTATTTGTCTTGCTTCATCAATTTCTATATCTGTTGGTAAAAACAATGGTTTATGTATATAATAGTCAATGCGACTAAAAGGTTTTGGAATGCAAAATTTATCCCATGTTTTTAGTTCCCAATATGCACTAGGTTTTACTTTGCAACCACAGATTCCAACACCGCTACGCATAGCCATAAGCAAAATCCCACTCGCAATACTTTTATATGGACCTTTTGGACCATCTGGAGTAACAGCCACATCTTTTCCTTCTTTTAAGGCTCTAACTGCTTGTATTAAGGCTTTTGTGCCACCTTTATGAGTGCCTGTGCTACCGCGTATTGATTCTAATCCAAATTGTTGAAAGTATTGCTCCACCATTGCACCATCATTATGTGCGGCAGTAATAAGACACATATTTGGAATCTCCCTGGCCTTTGCATAAAGATAGGGCATCATTAAGAAATTACCATGCCATAAACATGCTATAAAGTTATTGTCTTTTACATAATCAGTAATATGGAATCTATTGCGACAAGTTATATTGATGCTTTTTGATACAAATAGCATAATCTTATGCATGTATCTACGTTTGAGTTTTTGCTGTCGTTCTCTTGTAAGAAACTTATCAAAAAAAGACATGATGACGCTCACAAGATATTGTTTGGTAAGCTTCTTCCAAAAAGTGTGCTACCTGAAACTTTTGTAATTTCTACATCTACAATCGCACCCATATCAATAAACTCATCTTCGATTCTAATTACTCTATTTGTATCGCTTCTACCTTCACTAAAAGTTTCATTTAGTGATTTTTTATTAGAATCTATGAGCACTTTATGAATCTTTCCTAGCTCTTTTTGGCTGTTCTCTTGTAGAATTTCTCTATGTCTTTGCTGCAATATTGCTAGTCTCTCTTTTGCTATTTCTTTAGGCACACTATCTTTATCACCCCATGAATGCGATAAAGTATTTGGGCGTGGTGAATAGATAAAGCTATATAATGTATCAAAACGCACTGATTCTAACACTTTCATTGTTTCTTGAAAATCATCATCATCTTCTCCTGGGAAGCCCACAATAATATCTGTGCTAATACCTACATGTGGGATCTTCTTCTTTAGGTATGCGATGCGATCTAGATACCATTCTTGCGTGTAACCTCGCTTCATTGATTTTAGAATCTTATTTGATCCACTTTGTAGTGGTATATGTATACTTTTGCAAATCTTTGGATTGGAAGCAAATTCATCCAAAAAAACATCATTCATATGTAGAGGGTGCGGACTTGTAAAGCGGATACGCTCTAAGCCCTCTATTTTACTCAATTCTTGTAATAGCATAGTAAAATCAATCTTTTCATGCGGTGTACTAAACCTTACCCCGTAATTATTTACATTTTGTCCTAACAATAAAATCTCTTTCACACCATTTGCAACTAGCTTTTGTGCTTCCTTATAAAGTAGATTAAATGGTATGGATATCTCTTTTCCACGCGTAAAAGGCACAATACAATATGCACATTTTTTATCGCAACCAATAGAAATGTTTAATAATGCCTTAAATCCATTTTGTTTGGAATCTGAAAATACATATGTGCTGTCATCATAGCTCGTATCAACTTCTACTGCTTTTGGTTTGTGTATAATACTTGTGATTTTAGAAATATTTCTAGCACCCAAAACAAAATCTACATGTGGAGACTTTTTGATGATTTCATGTCCCATAGCACTCGCAGTGCAGCCGCACACACCAATCTTTGCTCCATCTTTTTTGTGTTTTGCAAATTGCCCAATTTCACTAAAGAGTTTTTGCTCTGGTTTCTCCCTAACAGAACAAGTATTGATAAGTATAAGATCTGCTTCTTGTATATTTGCAGTTAGGCTATACCCTTCTTTATCTTGCAGTTCTGCAATAATATGATCGCTATCACGCACATTCATCGCACAGCCCAATGTTTCTATATAAAGCTTTGGATTGTTCGTCTTTGTTTGCATAAAATGCTTCCTTATGGTTATGTAAGATTTATATGTATTTTGTGAAAAAATAGGTAAGAATTATAGAATCTTTATGTTATTAAAAGCTTAATGAAAATAATGCAATTATCTTTTTATACATATGGTTACCACTTGCCAATGAATATATTGGGACAAGTGGTTTAAATTGTTAGACATAGACTTCGTGCTTTAGTTTCATTGTTTGCTTTTTCTCAACATAACAGATTAGGTTATTTTGAGTATATGATGAGTTGCAACTAAAGCCACAGAATCTATAGATAATTGTGTTTTTAGAATTTAAGCTTTGTAAAAACTAAACCAGAGTTGGCATTACCAAAGCCATTACTTACAAAACCACCACCAACAGACCATACAAGATTGCCACTACTTAGGATATTATAGTTGATGATAGCAGAAAACTCTTTGTAATCACCACCAGCATAAAGCACATCAAAATCAAGTTTTTCGCCAAACTTTAATCCTGTAAATACATACCATGTATTTACACCTGCGTTTAGGTAGCTACGATTAGCAAGTCCAGTGCCATTGTATCCAGCCATAGGAAAGAGGTATTGTCCATAAAATCTTGTTCTATCAACAAGAGTTGTGCCATTTAAGCCAACATTACCAATACTCATGTAACCACCACCAAGTTTAATCATATCGATGAAAAGTAGCTCCTCATCAACTTGCCACATAAAACCATTTATGCCACTTGCAAAGAGATGTGACCATAAACCACGAAGCGTGGTAGTAGATTTTACAGCACCAAGATTAAAATCAAAAATGGCACGCGCACCAGCCTGCAATACATCGTTGTTGCCTACTCTTGACCAATATTGTGCATAAGGACTAAGACTTACATGCTCACCAAATTTGAAATCCAAACCAAGTGCGAATAACTCATTATTAAATCCAAAGTTATTCCAGCTTGATGGATATTTACCAAAACCAGAAATATCCATACCATAGCGTCCTTCAGCACCAGATTTTAAACTAGCGCTAGCATTATACCCATCTCGCAACCAGTCATTAACCCATGTTCCCCAGATCCCAAAATATTGAGATTGATATGCAAGAGCAAAACCTTGATTGTGTCCGCCAATCCACTCTGCTGTTGTTAGAATCTGACTTGCATTATATCGACCTAATGCAAAATCTAGCCCTGAACCCTGATAGCCTATGTAAAGATCTGAGAGATCTACATATGGATTTGCAAAAAGTTTGCCGCCATGACCAACAAACGCGTTATTTGTGAAACTACCACCAGCACCAATTGTAAGTGGTGCATAACCAGCCATAACACCAAGACCAAGTTTAAATCCACTAAAGTTAAAATCGACACCCGCTTGTCCCACAACACCTACATATCCAGTGAGACTTTGACCCACCAATGTGTTTGCATCGCCAAAGCCAAAGTTACCCATCACACCAAGCTTACCAAATGGAGTTACTTCAACCGCTTGTGCTGCACTTGCTAGAAGTCCTGCTAAAACAACTGAACCCATTATTCTTTTTGTCATTTTTGATCCTTTAATAACAATTTGTGTCACTTTGCATATATGTGTCATGCAACAAAACACTCACGGTTAGATCGACTATTTTTCATTAACTTTAATACTTTCTGCATTTATCTATTGTTGGGTGCAAATGAGATAAATCAGTGATTAATATCTTAAGCATAATTATTAAAATACCCATAACCCTATGTTGCAACTGGCATCAATATGTAATATCTTATTAAAAAGTGCATAGAGTATCTGATTTCAATGTGATTATACTTCATTATAAGGTAATAGTGGAATAAATTTTAGACTTTCACCAATACCGCAATACTACAATCATCATAGCTTTTTTCATTTTTTACTTTTTCTATGAGAGTTTCTATATCTTTTTGCTTTTTGTCTTTATCTTGTCCTTCTCTGATTGCTAAAATGTGTTTTTGCAGAGCTTCTATAAACTTCTTATCCTTTTTACTATAAAGTCCCTCTGTGCTGCCATCTGACATCAGTACAAAGGCGGTAATATTTTTTTCGTGTATATTCCCTTTTGATATTTTTAATACTTTTTCTGCATATTCTGTTGTTACGAAGTATGTTTCATTTGCATGTTCGCCATTATCTGGATTTGAAATGCATTGAAGTTTATCTCCATAAAGTCCACCGATAGCACCATCACCTAAATGTCCTGTAAGGCATTGGTTACCTTTAATCGCGGCAAAAAGCAGGGTGGAAGTTAAGTCTTTTGGTTCACAAACGCTATTTATAATCTCTTCTTTCATACCTTCTAAACAAGATTTCATATCGATTTTTATAATTTTCTCCATATCTTTATTTTGCTTATTTAGCTTGTTTGTTATAAAGTCTAAGCACTCTTTTCTAGTATGTTCTAGCGAATCTAGTGCCTCTTGCAGCTCATTAGATTCTATGCTCTCTATATCACTATTTTTGTAGAATGTTTCCCTAGTATATTTTTTAAGTTGTTCTAAGTGCTTTTTTGTATCTTCTTTTTTATTGTTGAAAGCTGTTTTAGCTTTGTTTAATTTTTGTTTCAAGCTATCATGCTCTTTTATATGTGATTGTATTGTGTTCTTTAATTGTTTTTTATCCTTTATCGCTAAAGCTAGCAACTCTTGCTCTCTTTGTATGGCTTTTTCATAGCATTGTATAAATTCCATAATGATAGATTTAAACTTCTTTTTCGTCTTTAAAATATGGCTGTGTAGTTCCCCATGCTGTATTTCAAGCTCATCTTTTTCCTTTTTTAACTTTCCTTGCAGCTCTTTTGCATCCCTACTTATATTTTTGTATACCTTTTTTAATGTGCTTAGAATTTCTCTGCCTATTTGCTTTAAATCTTCTATTATGTTTGCAATTTTTTCCTTTTTATCCGTTTTTATATTATTTATATGGTGTTCTATTTTATCTAGAATTCCCTGTAATTCTTTGCTTTCTTTCAATAAAGAGTCTTGCATAGATTTGCAAAAAGATTCCATGTGCTTAACATCTTTTCTGTCATCTTTTTCCCACCAACGTTTTATCATTCGTTCTATCGTTTTAAAGCACTTTTTCAAAAAATTCTTATGCCGCTTCTTTAAAATTTCAATGTAGAAGCCCCTTGAGGTATTTATTCTTTCTTCATAATTTTGCCAATATTCATCTAGTGCAAAATGAAAACCAGTAAGATGGGATTTATGATCCTCCCTACTTTTCTCTTTTGTATTGTCTAGCTCTTTTATATCATGATCCAATAATTTTATTTTATCCTCTAATTCTGTCTTATAATCAAAGTCAATATTGCAATGTACACTATTTAATTCATCATGACACTTTTTTAAAAATTTTTGAATCTCGTTATACGCCTTATTTTTTAGCTCATCTGTTCTAGTTTTGCTTTCCGTTATAAGCTCACTATTGATAGATTCTAGAATCTCTTTTGCCACTACACTCGGTTCAGGTTCAGCAAAATATTTATCAAAATTTTTTTTAATGAGATTTGCTACAACCCCGCTTGTTTTTTCTGCTCCATAATGTGAGAGTCTTGCGCTTCCTGCACCATCACACAAAGCTATAATACCGATATGAGAATCTATAAGATTGTACGCCTTATCTTGACATGGTGTATCCGTACTTTCATGGCTTCTTCCTGGTGTTTCATAACAAATAGAGATAAAATTTGACACATACTCTCCTTTAATCTATCACATATAACTTTTACCCTATAATGTTCCCCAACCACTGGTATCGGGTAAGCTGATTTTTTCGTCTATTTTTGAATGCGAAGTGATTGCCACACTTTGTGACAACCATTGAAAAAACTCTTTAAAATTCAATCCATTTAGCTTCATAGGCTTTCGTTTTGGTGAAAAATGATTTAATACTTCTAAATTACATCCATCTACGCCAATTGCAAATACAGTAAGTTTTTTATTATTGACTAAATCACTTGTTCTTTGCGCTGCATCTATGTAGGCATCTGTTGGTGCTCCATCTGTGATTAAAACAAGCCATGGTTGAAAATACTCAACTCCGTTGTCCTGATATTGCCTTTTTCTATCCTCTAATAAATCTAAAGCTCTAGCAACAGCACTCCCCATAGGGGTATTGCCACCTGCAGAGAAACTAGGCGGTATCTCTTCTGCTATGCTTTGAAATTCTTGATTGCATTGTACGCCGTTAAATCCAAATGTAACAATACACACATCAGCGGACTGCTTTGCTACAACATCATCATTTATCGCCTTATAAAACAGCTTTACTCCTTCATTTAGTTGCATGATGGGACTACCATCCATGGAACCACTTGTGTCAAGGCATAAACACACAGGTACTCTTTTTGTAGGATTGTCTGCTAACTCATCTTCTATTATTTCATCATTTAAATCGCTCATGCTATCCCCTTGAATAAAATATCGCAGTTTAAACTGCTAAAATTTGGACTTATAAATTTCTAAGAACTATGACAATTTAAGATCTTTTGCTATGCTCAACGAGACATTGACTAGATTTTATAGCTCTGCATTCATCAATAAGCCCAAAGTTTAACATTTTATATACAAATGACTATAAACTTTTATGAAATTTTTCAAAATGTTGTAGCCACTTTTTTGGTTTTAAAAATTTTTTCTCATTTGCATATTTTCCACCTTTTTGAAAAGTTTGATAAAAGCATTCCTGCAGCGTTTTATTGAGTTTTTCCCAGTACTTTTGTCCCATATCCGGAGCTTTTTTGCTATTACCGCCAACAATATAAGGAAATGTCATGTCCCCCTGACATTCGTCTCTACTACGGCTACCCTTGCAGTCATAGGGATATCTGCCGAAATGTGTGAGTAGAAATAAAAATACTGCAATTGCGTAATATTCATCCGCTAAACTTCGCATAAATTTCTTCATATCCTTGCCCCTATGAGCTGGGAGTAAAAATGCCTCTGTCGTTACGGGACAAGGAAAATTATCAATTTGAAAACTATCGCAATCTATAAAGGATATATTATTTTTTGTATCAAAAAGTACATTATTTGTATTGATATCCCCAATAATAATGCCCTCTTTATGCAGCTTTATACTTAGTTTTAAAAATTTGATACACATTTCAATTAAGTCTTTATATCTATAATTTGGATAGTGTTTCTTTCTCTCTTTGCTACCTCCTAAAATATATTGTATTGGTTTGCTATCATCTGCTTTATTCATCAGGAATCCAATACATTCATTTTGGCTGTTATATAGTGTATGTAGCGGTAAATATACATGTTGCCTACAATCTGGATCAAGCTTTATTGTTTCAAATTTCTTCAGTTTTTTTTGCGTGTAAGCTGGGGCTTTTAACTCCTTTTTGTCTTTTTCATCAGTTTTATAAATCTTTGCTACTAAATTATTAGAATCTGTTTCATATACTATTCCCTCACCGCCTTCTGCTAATTGTTTTACAAGTGTTACACTGATTGATTTATTTTTGTGTTTGTAGTATGCTCTTTCATTAAGAATTGGGATGTCTGCATTTATTTTCATTTTACCTACACTAAGGTTTCTTATCTGCACTCTATGGGTTTGTGACTTAGCTCTATTTTTATCGAATGTGCTAAAGCCACTCTTGTCAAAAAATATTGCTGTTTGCCTATGTTTTACAACTTGATTGCCTGTAATGCGGCTACCAACTATCACTAAAACTTTTTTATCCTGATTTTTTTGTATAACCTCAACTATAGTTTTATAGTCGTGTGTGACTACAATATACCTTTGTATTCCAAAATATTTTTTGTTGAGTCTAGAATTTTGCCTTAACTTATCAAATATGCTGTATGGTAAAGAGATCTGCTTTTTGAGTTTCTTCAAAATTGGTTCTAGAAACGAATCATACTCCTTATCAAAGAATGCCTTAGAAAGCGAATACCCATCAATGAGTAACACATCATGCTTAAGTAGAATTGCCTCCATGTTAGACTTCGAATACACACTCATATAATGACCCCCCCCAAACCCCTAGAAAGAGTAAAACTTGCAACTTTCAGTCGTGGTGTATAAAAAAAACAATAAGAAGTCAAGTGTTTTTACTAAGAAGTTTTTTAGTTTTTATTTAATTCAAAGATAAACCATGCGACAATAAAATAAAAGAATGTCTTGCGTGAATCTAATATTCACTAAAAAATATCGTAGTGATATCAATTGGTAATGATGAAATATACTATTCAACAAATAAGATATTACATGTTTTAATTTATTTGATTATATAATAGTGGTTATAAATTTGATTGTGTGGTGTTATGTTGCGTAGTTTTTTTATACCATTTTTCTTTTTCATGTTTTTGCTCTATGATTCTGTAAATGCAACACAAGTTGATCTTAATGAAAAAGAGCTTATATATGCGTGCTTAGATGGAGCAGAAGAATCTTGTGTGATACTTATTGAAGATGGATTGCCAAGTGTGGAGGAATGCAATGAAGAGGGAGGTTGTATTTTAATTGCACATATTTATATGAATGCCAATTTGCATCAATATGCAATAACCTATCTCAAAAAATCCTGTTATGCCAATATCCTTGAGGCTTGTTTTGAGGCTGCATTAAATTATGAGAAACTAGAAAGCTATACACAAGCATATAATATGTATAAACGAAGTTGTGATAAAGGTTTTATGGCAAGTTGCTATAATCTTGCTATGCTTTATGTAAATGGGCTGGGTGTGGCAAATGATATTCAAAAGGCAAATAGAATCTTTTTTGAAGCATGTGTCAATGATGAAGAGCAATCCTGCTATAATCTTGCAATTTCATATAAAGATGGTATAGGTGTGAAAGCCGATAGGCTGAAAGCAAAGGAATTCTTTAAAAAAGCGTGTGATTTGGGTATGGAGCCTGGTTGCAAGGAATATAAAATCATTAATGCAGCAGATTTTTCAATAACAATACCAGATCATTTGGAACAACAAAAATAAACTTTATTTAACTATAAATGGCTTTATGTAAGTCATCACATGACACTATATATTCACACTTCATCTATTGTGTTAAGTTTAGCTAAACCTTAAAAGGTTGGGGATGTAGGTAATGCTTTCTTCAAAGGTTTGCAATTTTATTGCAATTGAGGTTTAAACCCCTCTTTCAACTCCTTGCCAAAGTCTCTAATATTTTGCAATTCTTTTAAAAGTATATTAAAATCATTTTTAAACTCTTCGAGCTCAAAGCTCGTTAGTTTAAAGTAATCTTGTTCTGTATGGAGAGCTACTAAACAATAGTTTCCCTTAATACAGCAGGAAACATCAGAAAAACTAAAATATTCTTGCACCTTCGCGAGTTTTTCCAACAGTTTAGGCGTTAAGAATTCCTCTGCTTTTTGCATATCGTTTGTGTAAAATTCAAAATCTTTATTTAATACATTCAATTTAGTTTCTAGTTTTTCAAAGCCTTTGGGGGTGGTGAATAATTTTAGCAACTTTTTGGGTTTTAGTAAAATTTCTGCTTCTATTTGTATTTCTTCAAAGATATAAAGCAATACTAACCCACTAAAATCAATGTATCTATCCCCAGCATTCACAGATGTGTGAGAGGTTAGGGTTAGCTCCGAAACAGCGATAAAAAATCCCTCTTCAAAGCCTATAAACTCATCATCACTCTCACTATAATCATATTTTGGAAAAAGCTTAGAATCTTGTATCAACTCATCATCTATAACGCTAACCCCCCAAGTGTAATTTAGCTTTTCTAAAATTACATCTAAATTATGGGCTTTAAGGATATTCTCGTTGTTTTTTTGTTTGTGTATGAATGTCATGAGTGCGAAGAAGGCAATAGGCAAACAAGCATATATTATCGTTTTTTGCGATAAGCCCTGATAAAGAATGAGTAAATAACTCACCAAAACAATCAATGCACTTGCAATTACAAACCTTACAATTTCTCTTGTGTAGCTACTAGTGGCTTTTTTAACCTCCTTTAAAAGAGGGGCTATCTCTTTATCAAAATCTATATCGAGATTAGTAAATTTGGACATTTGAATCCTTGTTAGCATGATAAGTTAAGTAAGACATGATAGCATAAAGGGTTTAAGCAGTCATAACTCATAGAACAACAAGTTCTATCAAAACAACACTAATTATTTTTTTGATTTTTTGCAAAATGTTGTGATAAAGAAGTCTTGATAAGCAAAACACAATAAGCGACAGAAACCTAATTGATAATTGCTAAAAATATCAAGATAATACTTTCTAACAAATTGATACAAAAAGCAAAATCACTTCATAAAATTGCGATCAATTATGCTTAGAACCTAGCTACTTCTTGTTTTATCCCGATTATTAGCTATATTTGATGTTTTAAAATCTTTATAGAATGTTGCTTTCTTTAAAAGTCTCATCTTTATATCATTAAAACTTCTGTGCTATCTTTCTTTAGACATTTAATTGTATCTTTTAATGATAAGTCGTTGCAAAAGGATAGTTGCCCACTTCTTTTATACGCTTTTTAAGTTTTAGAATCCTTAGATATGCTTTTAGGTCTTTTGTTGTAGCATTCTGCAAAATATGCATGTTTCCTGTATGTATAAGCGTGGAATAATGTTTTTCTTTATCCCAAAACTCTTTTTGTGTCTGCTTTGTAGCAAATCGATCGAATACAGATAGAATCCTACCCATTTCCATGTCTCTTATAAGTAGGGTTTGCAAAATCGCATTACTTTCAATGCCATATTCAAGCACTTCAAAATCTTTAAAATATGGCAACTTTATAATATTTGCAAAGCTATGTTGCCCTTTTATGCGTAAAACTCTAAGGAAATTCGTGGTTATCTCATGTTTTGCAATTACGCTATCAAATGAGGTTAAGAATTGCAACGTTGAATAAAGTATATCGCTCTTTGTAGATTCTAATCCTTGCAATAAAATATTAACTGCTCTTGTGTGAAGTCCTGCCATCATCAAATTACTATAAGCCATTAAGAAATCGCTCTCATCTTTTGTTTCTAATGCATGACATAAAAATGCCTCTCCAAGCAAAGCATAAGAGGTTTCAAAACTTCCACCTTCGCTCACAAGCAGTGTTTGCATATGAGATTTTTTATCACGATAGTAATCAAAAACACTAAAATCCCTTACTCTCTCACATCTCTCACATTGTTTGCTGAAATATAACTGCATAGCAAGTAGTTTTGAAGGTGTATTTCCATGTCTAATAGATTCTATGAGCAAATCTTGTGTGAGTTTTGATATGTCTATGTCTCTGCGATTTGTTTCAAGTAAAGCATTATAATATTCATATAGTGTCTCTGGATAAGTCAATTGTATGGAATCTCTTTCTTTTGTTGTTAGAATACATTGAAGTGTGTTTTTTCTCGTATTTGTTGGTATGGCTTGTATGCTTGTAAGCGTATTTATTTCTTGCAGTAAGATTTGTTTTTGTGCTATTTTAGAATCTTGTATTAAAGTGTTTTGAGCAAAAAGATAAGTTGCAAAACAATAAAGATATAAGAGAAATAAAGATATACCCCGCATATTTTTCTTTCAAATTAAACTATTTTCATTTTTCATTATAGCAAAAAAGTTTAGAGTTTCTATAGAGGTCATTATTCGCTCTGCGGTTAAAATTAGTGACATCTTGCTACTTTTTACATGATTGCTTATATTAAATAAACATCACAAGATTTAGTCATGGCTTTGCATTGGCATATATTTGCTTGGTATTTAATATATATCAGAATCTAGGATTGATTGAATGTGCAATTTACCATATACGATAGAGTCGCCCATGTTGCATACGTGAATTAAGCTCAATTGATTCTCTTCTTGCATCACATGCTGCCAGCATACCTAATTCACATGCTAACCCTTGATAGTATTCGTAGTCTTGCTTACTAAGAGTTTTGGAATCCATATAAGCACATGCGATCGCAAACTCTTTATCACACGCTCTCTTGCGATAGTTTAAAATGTGTTCTCGTTGTTTTTCAAAAAGATCATTATTTTCATACACAAGCGAGAGCAAGAAACACTCAAAAATACCACCTTTATCGCATTGTCCTTGTATATGTTGCAAAATCCTATCTGCTTCTTCTAGTTGATTGTTGTTGAGATAATATTGCCGCATATACATACAGCTTAGCTCATCATGAAAATAGCAGCCATGCCGCATATATAAAAGCGTCTTCTCTGGATCTCTTGAAACACCACGTGCATCTTTACTTGCAACTACTAGCATACCGCAGCTTAATCCAACACCCGCATTGCACTCTTTATTAAATTGTGCCAATATGGTCTCACATACCTTATTATCCTCAAGATAATAGCATTTACCAAGTAAATTTACCTTTTGTGCTTTTTGCGTATCATCAAGTATTTGGGCTTGCACCCTAGTCCATTTTAAATCAGGGTTTTTCACAAACGAATTTTTAGATTCTCTTGTTATGTTTGCAGTGTTTGTCGCACAGCCAACTAAAAATAGACATATGCATATTAACCGAATCATAATCCCCCTTTAGCTGATAAACTTAACCCTAAATCTAATCCCACAAATATTAAACATTCCTATATTACCTTCTCCCTCTTGCATCAAGCCCTTTTTTTACAGATCGTTCAAATTCCATAGCAAATTCTGGGAGTTTTTCTTCAAATTTCTTTTGTGTTTCAATA